>NZ_OZ246980.1:0-600000 GCF_965232525.1 Bauldia sp.
TGGAGTCGTGGGAGCGAACCGCTGTCCCGCGCGCTGGGATCATCCTCGTCATGGACGCAGGCGTCAGGCGGATCTGGATCCATGATGGATGTGGCGGCCATCCAATTCGCGAAGGTCTGCGGCAAGAGAGCGGTTCAAGTAGCCTCCGTGCCGGGGTGATGTCCAGAATGGCCGGTCGTGACTGAGGCCGCGCCGGTCACGGCATGCATTTCATGAACGCAACCGCACTTGCCAGAAACGACCCCTCAAGAATCGTCGGTGATCCGCACGTAGACGGCGGTCACGGCCAGGATGATCAGGCCGAACATGATGCGGCGCGCCGCCTCCGGCATCTGCAGCACGGTCAGCATGGTGGTCAGTACGGTCAGGATGAGCGCGCCGACGATCGTCCCCGAATAGGTACCGCGGCCGCCGAAGATCGAGGTACCGCCGATCACCGCGGCGGCAACCGATGGCAGCAGCAGCGGCACCGCCAACGACAGGGACGGCGCCTTGATCAGCCCGACATAGATCAGCCCGGCGACGCCGGCGAGTAGCCCCGACAGGACATAGAGTGCCAGGATCACTTGCCACGACCGCACGCCGGCGAGCTTGGCGGCGTCCTCGTTCTCGCCAATGGCGTAGAGCAACCGACCAAAACCGGTGCGGCGCAGACCGTAGATCAGTAACGCGGCGAGCGGCACGAAGACGATTAGCGAATTCGGCGCGCCGAACGTGCGACCGGTACCAAGCCAGGCGAGGATGTCGGGAACCGTCGACCCCGTGGCGATCACCGTGCGCTGATAGACCTGCAGGCAGCCGGTGCCGATCAGCCCAGTTCCAAGCGTCATGATCAGCGGATGGACCCGGAACAGCCCGACGCCGACGCCGTTAGCGAGACCGATCAGCATCGGCGGGATCAGGGCGATCAGGATGGCGCCGGTCGTTCCGACCAAAGCGACCTGTGTGGCGACGACGAAAGCGCTGATGGTCGCCGAAATACCGACCGACAGGTCGATGCCGCCGGTGAGCATGGTCAGGGTCTGGCAGGCAGCGAGCATCGCCAGCGGGATCGCGAACTTGATCGTGTTACCGACCCAGCGCTCGTTGACGATCCCCGGCCGGATGATTTCCAGAACCGCAACCAGCGCGATCAGCAGCACGATCAGCGGCACCAGCGGATGATCCTTGAGGAACCGGCGGAACCGGGTGGCGAGGCTCACGTCGTGTGTCGGAATCGCGGTCATGCCCTGCGCCCCCTGACGGCAAGCAGCCCGCCGATCATCACAACAACAACCATGATGGTCCCCTCGATGATGGTGGTGACGTTGGGGTCGACCGCCAGAAACGTCAGCACCGTGCGCACCAGGCGCAGAATGAACACCGCGACGATGGGCCCGACCAATCCGCCGCGACCGCCGCCGAGGACGACGCCGCCGAGCACAACCGCGGCCACGCTGGCGAGCAGGTACGGGCCCGGGATCGGTGCGCCGATGCCGGTACTCATGGTCAGCACCAGCCCGCCCATTGCTGCGAACAGCCCAGCCATCGCATAGGCGCCGATCTTGACCCGATTGACCGCGACGCCGGTGCGGAAGGCGGCATGGTCGCTGGAGCCGATCGCGTAGACCGACAGGCCGAAGCGAGAGCGCAGGAACGGGATCCAGACCACCGCCAGGCAGACGACCAGAAGCACGAACGCTTTCGGTATCCACATCGTCACCGACGCCGGCACACCAGGCAGCGTGAGCGGACCGACCAGCAGGTCGCGCAGCCATGCGGCGGCACCACCGCCGGGGGTGTTGAGAATCAACAGGGCCACGCCTTCCCACACGAACAGCATTGCCAGGGTGACGACGATATCCGGCACCCGGGTGATAACGATCAGCAGCCCGTTGATGGCTCCAAGGCCAACGCCGAGGAGCAGGACGAGGATGACGGCGACGATCGCGAAGCCTTCACTGGCGCCGTCCATCAGCACCGCGGCGGTGACACTGGTGACCGCCATCATCGAGGCGATTGACAGGTCGATGCCGCCGGCGATTACCACCACCGTCTGAGCCGCGGCGGCGAAGGCGAAGGGTAGCGAGGCGCGGGCGAGCGACTCCAGCCCGGACGCGCCGTAATCGGGCTGGATGATCCGCGCCAACACGAACAACAAGGCCAGCATCGCGAGAAGGCCGACTAGCCAGTAATGGTTTCGGAGCGCGCGGAGCACGGTCGGTCTAGGGTCTCGGTCGGGCAGGCGCGGCGTCGCCGACTGATCCGCCCGGCGCGCCGGTCAAACCGTAGGCGGCGCGCATTAGGGTCGGCTCGTCGGCGTCCGCGGCGGCGATAATGTCGACGACCCGGCCGTTGAAGATCACCACCGCGCGATCGCAGGCGAGCTGCACTTCCTCCAGTTCCGACGTGTAGAGCAGCACCGACGATCCCTGGTCAGCGAGTTCACGCAACAGCGGATAGATCTCGCGCTTGGTGCGGATATCGATGCCGCGAGTCGGGTCGAAGCAGAGCAGCGTGTGGACTCCGGTCGCGATCCAGCGGGCGATGGTCACCTTCTGCTGGTTTCCGCCGGAGAGGCGCTGCACCTCGCCCTGAGCGCGGGTGTCGATCTGCAGCCGGTCGATGGCCGCGTCGACCTTCCGCTTCTCCCGGCCCATGTTGATGTTCCCCCACAGCGCGGGGCGGGTGTAGAACGGCAGCGCGATGTTTTCCCGCACCGAACGCTGCATCAGCAAAGCGTCGGCGCGGTTGCCCGGCACATAGACGTGGCCAGCGGCAATCGCGTCAGCCGGGTGCCGAAACCGGACCGTCTTGCCATCGATGGCGACCGTGCCGCTACTCGGACGCCGGAAACCGGCGAGAACCTCGAAGAGTTCCTCCTGCCCCTGCCCTTCGAGCGCGACAACGCCGAGCACCTCGCCGGTGCTCATATCGAACGAGACGTCGGAGAGCTTGGTACCGGCGGCCAGATCGCGGACACTGAGGCGGGGCGTTTCAATGGCCTCGACTTTGGACGATGGCACGACCTTCGGTCCGGCCCTGGCGCCGGTTTCGACCGGGGCGCCCAGCATCAGTTCGACCACCTGTTCCTCGACACCCGGCGCGATGTCGAGGGTGCCGACGGTCTCGCCGTCGCGGAGCACGACGGCGCGATCGCACAACGCCGAGATTTCCTGAAACCGGTGCGAGATGTAGATCACCGATCGGTCGAGGTCGCGCTGCTGGCGGATGACCTTCATCACCTTGTCGACGAGGTCGGTCGGCAACGCCGCGGTCATTTCGTCGAGCAGCAGGACGTCGGGCTCACTGGCCAGCGCCCGGGCAAGATCGAGGATACGCAGGGTCGCCAGCGGCAGGCGCCGGACCGGCTCGTCCATGTCGAGATCGGGAATCCCGAGTTCGTCGACCCATCGCAAGAAGGCGTCGGTCGGGGTCCGGCTGAGACGCAGATTGGCGGCGACATCGAGATCGGGGATCAGCGAGGGTTCCTGGTAGACCGGCACCAGCCCCGTCTCCCGCGCCTCGGCGGGCGAATGAACCCGGTGCTCGCGCCCCTTGATCCGGATGCGACCGGCGTCGGGCCGGAACACGCCGGTCAGAATCTTGACGAGGGTAGACTTTCCCGCCCCGTTGGCGCCCATCAGCGCCAGGATCTCTCCCGGAGCGACCTGCATCGACGCGTCGCGCAGCGCCGCGACCGCGCCGAAGTGCTTGGCGACACCGGTCGCTTCGAGAGCGAGCTCTACCGCCATGCTGGACGAACTGTCGAGTCGTTCATTACACGAAAGCCAAGCGGCGGCATCCGGTCCAACCGGATACCGCCGCCATGGAGATGGTTCCGGCCTACTCGCCCGGGCCCTTGCAGGCGATGATGTCGTCCTTGCTGTAGGTGGTCCAGTCCGGGATCATGATGCTGACCGGCCACTCGGGATCGAGAGACGGGTCGGCCGCGGCCGCCAATTGGGCCTTGCCCTCGTCCGTCACGTTTTCCCATAGCTCCGGATCGACCAACACCGTGCGATCGATGCCGTCGTCACCGTCGAGCAGACGGACCGCCAGGGTGATGCCGGCACCCCCAACCGAACCGGGATTGGTCACCGCAGCACCGACCAGACCGTCGACCGAATTCAACTGACCAACGAAGCCAGCGTTGTCGGCGCCGACAATCGGCACCAGCGGCACGTCCGACTCGACGAAGGCGTCGACGATGACGTTATCGATGCCCGACGTCCAAACCCCGTCGAACGGAATGCCAGTGGCGATGTAGTCGAGGATCTGCTGCTTGCCCTGATCCTGCTGCCAGCCGGTGAAGACCTCATGGGCAACTTCGACGTTCGGGAACTCGGCAAGGGCACGCTTGAAGCCCTGGTCGCGGTCATCGTCGGCCGGAGCGCCGGCCGCGCCACGCATGTAGACGACACTGCCTTCACCGCCGATCTGCTCGAACAGCCACTTGGCGCCGAGATAGGCGTATTCTTCCTGGTTGTTTGACAACACGAACGCCGACGGCTCGGTCACCGCCTGATCGACCGCGACGACGACGATGCCCTTGTCGGTGGCATCCTTGATCGCCGAGTTGATGCCTTCGGGATCGGCCGGGTTGACGACGATTGCGTCGACGCCGGCGTCGATCAGATTGCGGATGTCTTCGAGCTGCCCAGCCGCATCGGTGTTGCGGTGGGCGATGTTGAGGGCCGCCACCTTACCGGAGGCCAGCGCCTGCGCCTTGATCGCGCAGATCATCTCCTCCCGCCATCCATTGCCCTGCACCGTGTTGGAGACGCCGATGGTGTAGTCGGCGGCCAGCACCGCGCCCGAGCTGCCAAAGGCGACCGCGCCGAGCAGCAGACCCGCTACAAGCTGTTTCATCATATTTCTCCCTGTTTCATTCATGATTTCAATAACCTAACGTGATCACTTGATGTAGGGTCGAAGCACGTCACGGGCAAGCAGAAAGCCCCGCTTGACTAGCTCGTCCGTGCCTTCGAAGTCGCGATCCTCGTGCTCGATGATGATCGGTCCGTCGTAGCCGGCGCGGTAGAGACCGGAAAAGATCACGCTCCAATCGACATCGCCGAGGCCGGGCAGACGCGGGACCTGCCACCCGATGCCGGATGACAGCGTTCCCCGTTCGTAGAGACCGTCATGGTCGATCATCACGTCTTTCGCCTGCATGTGCAGAATGTGCGGCCCAAACTCGCGGATGAACCGCGCCTGGTCAATCATCAGCCAGACGAGATGGCTGGGGTCGTAGTTGAGCCCGACCGTGTCGCCCCACTCGGCGAGAATGCGCCGCCAGATGTAAGGCGACCAGGCGATGTTGTGTCCCCCAGGCCACTCGTCGTAACTGAAAATCATCGGGCAGTTTTCGAAGGTGATCTTGACGCCGTTGTCGCGCGCATGGGCAACAATGTCGGGCCACACCTTCAGGGCCTCGTCCCAGTTCTCGTCAACGTTCTTGGCGCCATCGCCGCCGCAGAACGTGTTGACCACCGGAAGCCCCATCCAGCCGGCCGCGACGATCACCTGCTTCAGATGGGCGATCAACATCTCGCGGTGCTCGGGATCGGGATGAAGCGGATTCGGGTAATAGCCGAGGCCCGAGATCGCCAGACCATTGTCGTTGATCCGGGCACCGATATCGCGCGCTTCGGCCTGATCGATGGCCGCGACATCGATATGGGTGGTGCCGGCGTAGCGGCGGGTCGGCCCCTTCGATTTCGGCCAGCAAGCGATTTCCAGGACCTCGAAGCCGCTAGCGACCGCCCAATCGGCCACGTCGGTCAGCGACGTGTCCGGAAAGGGTGCGGTGAGAAATCCCAGTTGCATTGGTTTCTCCCTATCGTGGCGGTCTTATAGACCGTCTTGCCGCGGCCGCGACACCCCGCCGGAATTCCCAGGCGACCGTCGCACCAACGCCGACCTCGGCCATAAAACTATGGCGGCGGATTTTCATACTGTCAATTATGGAAATTTTGTTTCGGGGTGGCTTCACCGGAAGGTGCGAGGTTGCGCAAGCGTCGAGCCTCGAAATGAGGGCGATCGTGCGCCGTAGCGTTACACTGGCCAACACCGTCGTCATGGCCGGGCTTGTCCCGGCCATCCACGTCCTGGCAACGGTCACGCCTGATGTTCATCGACGGTGTTCGCGTGGATGCGCGGATCAAGTCCGCGCATGACGTTGATGTATGCCGCACCGAAAGCGCGTCTCCCTCTCCTGCCGCCGGCTCGCCCGCTCACGACGGTGATCTGGTCTGGGCCAGGCTCATGATCACCGACTGGCACAACACCATCGCCGGCACTTGCGAGCGGAAATGACCGAGGTGGGCTTCCTTGACGTAAAGCGTTCGCTTGCCAACCTTGGCGATCGGACTGAGTTCGTTATCGGTGATGACTAAGACCGTCAGCCCGCGCTTGGCAGCGTGCGTCGCGATTTCGATGGTCTCTGGCGTATAATCGTCGAAGGTGATCGCCAGGACGACGTCGCCTGAGCCGACCGCTCCCAATTGTTCCTCACGCATCGATCCGACATTGTCGATCAGGTGGGTCGATTTCCCGATGCGCGACAGGCCGTAATAGCAGTAGCCGCCCACCCCATACGCGCCGCGCGCGGCGACGATATGGACCGCCGCCGCCGCGTCGAGCGCCTTGACGAACTGGGTCAGCGCCCGCCGATCGATATCCTCGCTGAGCCGCACCAGCGAATCCATGCCGGCCTGAACCACGACATCGAAGATCGCCGGTGGGCTGGCACGCTCGGCCGCCGCGCCGGTCTTCGACGCGCCAGTGACCGACTTGAAGCGATCCGCATACGCGACCCGCGGACCGACCAGCCGCTGGCGAAAGACGTGCTGCAGATCGTTGAAACCGGCAAACCCCATCTCCTTTGAAAACCGGGTGATCGCCGACGGCGGGACGCCGGCCTGGCCCGCGAGTTCGACGATGTTGTAGAGGGCGACGTCCTCGGGATTGTTCATGAAGAACTGGGCGACCTGCTGCAGCCGCTTGGAGAGTGAGTCCTGGCGCCCCTTCAGCCGGTCGACCAGATCGCCGTAGCTCTCGACTGGCGCCGTCTTGTCCCGGGTCTTTTTGCTGCTTGTCATGGCTCCGCATTGGCCGCCGGTGCCGGCGCATGCTCCTCACGTTATTCGTGAGGCGACACCCGTTGAACTCATATTTCCATTTTTGTTCCTATAGAAATCTATTGACCGTCGCAATCCTGCCCTTACCCTGACGGGAGGCAAATGAAGGTGCGTGGCGCATGATCGACCTCTCCTTGAATGACAGGAGCCTGCTGGTAACCGGTGGGACGCAGGGCGTCGGCAAGGCGATCGCCGAAACCGCGATCGGCTGCGGCGCAAGAGCGGTGCTGATCACCGGCCGCGACGCCAACAAGGGCCAGACGGCGGCGGCCGACCTATCGGGCCGCGGCGCTGAGGTCTTCTTTGCGCCGGCCGATCTCGCCGACCGCGACGCACCGTCGGCGCTGTTCGCGGCGGCACTCGATCAGATGGGTCCGGTCGACGGTCTCGTGAACGCCGCCGGGGCGACGACCAGAGGCTCCTTCGTCGACGGAACGATGGCGAACTGGGACGAATTGTTCGACGTCAATGCCCGGGCTCCGTTCCTGCTGATGCAGCAGTTGATCCGCCACTTGCGGGAACGTGAGACGCCGGGCTCGATCGTCAACATCTCGTCGATCAACACCCATTGCGGTGCCCCTGACCTGGCGATGTACGCGGCCTCCAAAGCCGCCTTGTCGACGTTGACCAAGAACGCGGCAAATGCCCACCTCGCCGACCGGATCCGGGTGAACGCCATCGCCATGGGCTGGGCGGCGACGCCAGGCGAGAAGGTCATGCAGGGCATCACCCTCGGCAAGGGCGATGGCTGGATCGCGGCAGCCGAAGCCCGGATGCCGCTCGGGCGGCTCCTGGAGGCGCAGGAGGTCGCCAACCTCGCGGTCTACCTGCTCAGCGATGCCTCGGGCCTGCAGACCGGCACCGTGATCGATCTGGAACAGCGGGTGATCGGGGCGCCTCCATGAAAGAGCCAGCCGGGGGCACCCTGATAGTCGACAACACCCGTCGCCTGAATGCGGCGACGCTGTCGACACTGCCGGCGTCGATCGCGAAGCCGACCTACGATCGTACCCGCTTGACGCCGGGCACCCTGCATCTCGGATCGGGCGCCTTTCACCGCGCCCACCTGATGGACTTCACCGAAGATGCGCTGCATGCCGACTTCGGGCCGTGGGGCGTGATCGGCGTCAATCTCCGGCCGCCAGACCTCGGGGTCATTCTCGAGCCCCAGGACGGGCTCTACTGCCGCCAGCTCCGCGCCAAGTCGGCCGAGGACTCCCGGATCGTCGGCGCGCTGCTCGGCGGATTCACCGTCCTCGACGCGGGCTACGATCCCCATCACCTCGGGTTGGCGCGGGCGCTGGACCTCGCCAGCCGCGCCACGATCCGGGTGATCTCGATGACGGTCACCGAGAAGGGCTACTGCCACATCCCGGCGACGGGACACCTGAACCCGGATCACCCCGACATCGTCCATGACGTCGCCAACCCGCGGCACCCGCGGTCGGTGCCGGGTTTCGCGCTCGAGGTCATCCGCCGGCGGTTCGCCGCGTCTGTGTCGCAGCCGGTGTTCATGAGCTGCGACAACGTTCCCGGTAACGGTACAACGCTGAAAACCTGTGTCCTCGAACTCGCCGGACTCAGCCGGCCGGAATTGGTGGCGCCAATCGAGGACCAGGTGGTGTTCTTGAACACGATGGTCGACCGCATCGCCCCGGCAACCCGCCCCGAGGACATCGCCGCGTTCCGGGGAGCCACCGGCGTTGCCGATTTCGCGCTGGCGGTCGGCGAGCCGTTCCGAATGTGGGCGATCGAGAAGGACGACCGAGCGCGACTCCCCGCCTGGGACGCCGTCGGCGCGATGATCGTCGACAATGTCGCCGACTACGAGACGATCAAGATGCGGGTGGTCAACGGCATGCAGACCGGCACCTGCCACCTTGGACACATGGCGGGATACGCGTTCATGGCGGACGTATTCGCCGATCCGTTGTTCAGCCGGTTCGCGCGGCGGACCGTCGAGCGCGAGGTCGCCCCGAACCTGCCGAAAGTCGCCGGAATCGATCTCCCCGCTTACATCGCCGAAACCGTCAAGCGGCTGGAGAACCCTGCGCTCCGCCATGGTACCGCCCAGATCTCCACCGATGGCTCGCGCAAGGTCCGCCAGCGGCTGTTGGAGCCGCTTTACGACGCGCGCCGCGCCGGGTTGGCCGCGGATGGGCTGACCCTCGCCGTTGCCGGCTGGATCGCCCACCTGATCGCGCTCTCCGGCGCCGACCGCGATCCGGCGATCGCCGATCCAATCCTCGAAACGGCGCGGAGCCTTTGGGCGGAGACTGGCAAGGACCCCGCCGCCTTCGTCGACGCTATCCTGTCACTGCACGAGGTTTTTCCCGAGCGAATCGCGTCCATCGACGGGCTGGGGGCTACGCTGGTCGCCAACGTCATCGCCCTGCGGACCAAGCCGGTCCGCGAGGTTCTTGCGGGCCACCTGGCCGATCCGGGTTGACACCCCTGCGACCCATTGCCGAGATGGAACCATCGCGCCAAGCGTGCTAAACGTGTGTCGGCGCTGGTTGGCGAAGGCGCCTCCCAAGAGCGAGGCAACCAAGGCAAGCGGGACTTCCTGCGGCCATGGTGACGTGTGTGTTGACTGGATCGGACATCATGAACGCCCATCGAATGCATGTCACCGTGCTGGCTGCGGGTCTCGCTTTCTCGGTCATCCCGGCCGTTTCGCCGGCGAGCGCCCAGGGCGGCGCCCCGCCCGCACCGGTCGTGGTCGAGGCGGTCACAGTCGAGCCGATGACCCAGACGCTGCCGGTCATCGGCCGCGTCATCACCTTGCAGGCTTCCGTGATTGCGTCGGACGTGGCCGGCGGCGTCGCTGCCGTCGCCGCTGAAGTAGGCGATCATGTCGAGACGGACGAGGTGGTCGTGACTCTGGCGCTCGGCCGGCTGGAAGCCGCGACGGCGCTGGCCGAAGCCGAACTCGAGGAGGCCAGGTCCCGGGTCAGATCGGCGGAGGCCGCCGCGGCGTCGATTCGGCAGGATTATGAGCGGCTCGAAACGCTGCAGGATTCGGCAGCGTTCACCCAGGCGCGATTCGATCAGCTCGGCCACCAACTGGCTGAGGCCGAAGGCCAGGTCGGGCAGGCGCGCGCCGGCCTCAACCGCGCCGAGACGGCGCTGGCACTGGCCCGTCTCGACCTCGACGGTGCGCGGATCAAAGCGCCATTCCCAGGGGTGGTGGTCGAACGCCATGTGGAACTAGGCGAATACGTCCGCGTCGGCGACGACATCCTGACCCTGCTCAATGACGAGTCTCTGGAGATCGATGCGGCCGTTCCCGCCGATCGCATGGCCGGTCTGGTGGTTGGACGCCCACTAGCGGTGACGTTCAACGGTTCGTCTACCGAAGCCACACTGCGCGCCATCCTGCCGGTGGAGGATTCCCTTTCCCGTACCCGCGTCATCCGGCTGACGCCGGAGTTTGACGACGCCAACCCGCCGGCGATCGGCGCCTCGGTGACCGTCGACGTGCCGCTCGGTCAATCGGAAGACGTGGTGACCATTAGCAAGGACGCCATCGTCAACAGCCCGGCCGGACGGATCGTGTTCGTCGTCGCCGACGATGTCGTCCAGCCGCGTCCGGTGGCGATTGGTCGCTCCACCGGCAACCGCTTCGAGGTCACCCAGGGCCTTGGACCGGGCGAGCTCATCGTTGTCCGCGGCAATGAGGAACTGCGGCCCGGCCAGGCGGTTCAGATCATCGGCGGTGCGCCGTCAGCGGACGCGGCCGGCGGTTCGACCCCGGCCTCGACCGACGGTTAGGGTCACCGCGAAGGACGCGCCCGATGAACCTGATCCGAGCCGCCATCGACCGACCGATCGCCGTGGTTGCCGCGGTGATGATGATCGTGATGTTCGGCTGGGTCTCGCTCCAGACGATCCCGATTCAGCTGGTGCCGGACGTCAACCGGCCGATCATCACCATCGAAACCAATTGGCCCGGTGCCGCGCCGGCCGAGATCGAACGCGAGATCATCAATCGCCAGGAAGATGCGCTGACCGGATTGGAGGGTCTGGAGGAGATCATCTCCTCCTCGCGCAACGGCCAGGGCGAGATCACCCTCACCTTCAACATCGCGACCGACATGGATCGGTCGCTGCTGCTGGTTGCCAACCGGCTCGACCGGGTGTCGGGCTATCCGGAAGAGGCCGACGAGCCCACGCTGGCCATGTCCGAGGACGAGGGCGGCAACGCTATCGCCTGGTTCGTATTGACCCGGGCCGAGGGGATAGACAGGCCGATCCACACTTATGGCGACTTCGTCGAGGACGTGATTGTCGATCGGCTGGAGCGAGTCCGCGGCGTTGCTGGCTCAGGCTTCTTCGGTGGCACCGAGCGCGAAATGCAGGTCGTGGTCGACCCCGACCGTCTCGCCCAATATGGGCTGACAGTCAGCCAGGTGCTGGGCGCTCTGCGCGCGGCCAATATTTCGCTGTCCGCCGGAGATGTCGACGAAGGCAAGCGCCGGTACATCGTGCGCACCGACGGCGACTTCTCGACCCTTGACGAGGTCGGTGCAGTCCTGATCCGCAGCGATCAAGCGGAAGCGACCGGAACGGTAAGCCGGGTCACTGTCGGTGATATCGCTGACGTCAGCTTCGCCTTCAAGCAGCCGGAGGCGACCATCCGCTATCTCGGTCAGCCGGCGCTGGTGGTCAATCTTCAACGCGAAACCGGCGCCAACGTCATTGAAGTGATGGACGGCGTCCGCGAGGTGATCGCGGAACTCGAATCCGGCCTGATCCCCGACGAGCTTATCTTCAAGCAGATCTACGACGAGACCGACTACATCAACTCGTCGATCGCGCTGGTTCAACAGAACATCGTGGTCGGCGGCGCGCTCGCGGCGCTGATGTTGCTCCTCTTCCTCCGCTCTGGTCGCGCGACTCTGGTGGTCTCGCTGGCGATCCCCGTGTCGGTGGTCGGCTCGTTCGTCGCCATGGCGATGCTCGGCCGCTCGATCAACGTGGTTTCGCTCGCCGGTATCGCCTTCGCGGTCGGCATGGTGGTCGACGCGGCGATCGTTGTGCTCGAGAATATCTTCCGCCTCCGCCAGTCGGGCATGTCCGCGCGGGAGGCTGCCTATCAGGGCACCCAACAGGTCTGGGGAGCCGTGCTGGTCTCGGCGCTGACCACCGTGATGGTGTTCATCCCGATTCTGGTGATGGAACTGGAAGTCGGCCAGCTTTTCCGCGACATCGGCGTCGCCATCTCGGTCTCGGTGCTACTGTCGCTACTGGTCGCGGTAACGGTGATTCCGGCACTGGCATCGCGCTTGCTGGCGCGCGAAGGCGTCGGCGACCCGTCGCGGCAACTCAAGCTACCGGTGATCGACTGGTGCGCCCACGCCTTCTCGCGGCTCATCCAGGGCTTCACCACCGTTGTCGTCCGTAGCCGGGCATTAGCGCTTCTGGTGGTCGCGGCGGTAACCGCTGGCGCCGTCGCCTTTACCTGGGCGCTGCTGCCGGACCTTGAGTATCTGCCTAGCGGCAACCGCAACTTCGTCGTCGGCTTCCTGCTGCCGCCCTCCGGCTACAATCTCGATGCGAGCACCGAGATCGCCCTCGGTATCGAGGGCGCCGTCCGTCCGCTCTGGGTCGACGACAATGGCGAGCGCGTCGCCGACCAATCGACCCTGCCGCCGTTCATGCAAGGCATGCCGGGTATCAACAATTTCTTCTTCGTCACCACGACAACCGGCTTCAACTTCGTTGGCGGTTCGGCGGACGACGAACAACGCGCCGGCGAGATTCTGCCGGCCTTTTTCGCCGCAGTCGGCCAGCAACCCGGCACGCGCGGATTCTTCTTCCAGGCCTCGTTGTTCGGACAAGGCATCGGCGGATCTCGGTCGATCGACCTCGACGTCTCCGGCGGCGACCTCGAAGTGATCCTCGGCGTCGCGCTGCAAGCGTTCATAAGCCTCAACCAGGCAATACCCGGCGCCCAGGCGCGGCCGCAACCGGGGCTGACGCTCGGCGCGCCGGAGGTGCGGGTGACACCCGACCCGGTGCGCCTGTCCGACAACGGCGTCACCGCGGCTGAACTGGCATCCACCGTCGACCTCTTCAACGATGGCATCCGCGTCGCGGAGATCACCGTCGATGGCGAGCGGATCGACCTCACCATGCGCGGTCCGGTCGGCGGCATCGAGACGACGCAAGGCATCGCGGGAATCCCGGTCGTCACGGACTCCGGGACGATTGTCCCCGTCGATGCACTGGCAACCGTGGACGTGACCTCCGGCCCCACCGAGATCAGACATCGGGATCGAACGCGCACGGTGACGCTGACCATGTCGCCGCCGAACGAAATGGCGCTGGAGACCGCCATCCGGATCATCCGCGATCAGGTGATTCAGCCGCTTCAGGATCAGGGCTTGCCGCCGGGTGTCTCGATGCGGGTGTCGGGGACCGCCGACCAGCTCGAGCAGACCTGGAACGAGATGGTGCTCGATCTGGTGATGGCGATCATCATCGTCTATCTGGTGATGGCGATCCTGTTCGAGAGTTTCTGGTATCCTTTGATCATTCTGGTCGCCGTACCGGTCGCCGCGGCTGGCGGGGTCGGCGGCCTCGCCGCGCTCAACCTCGCCAATATCGATCAGAAGCTTGATATGCTGACGTTGCTCGGCTTCGTCATCCTGATCGGCATCGTCGTCAACAACGCGATCCTGCTCGTCCACCAAAGCCTCTACAATCTGCGCACCGAGGGCATGGAACCGGGCGAGGCGATCCGCGAAGCGACCCGCAACCGCATCCGGCCGATCTTCATGTCGACGCTCACCAGCATCTTCGGCATGCTGCCGCTGGTGGTGGTGCCGGGCGCCGGCTCGGAACTCTATCGCGGCCTCGGATCGGTGGTCGTCGGTGGCCTATCGGCCTCCGCCATTCTGACGCTGCTGATCGTGCCGCCGCTAATGAGTATCTTCATGACGACCATCGAAGGCCACAGCCGACGGGGCGCGAAGACAACGCCGAGCCCCGAGCCGGCGGAGTAAAGCCTGTGCGTCGTCACCTCGTGGCGATCACCTGAATCTCGACAGGTCCGGCGAGCCGCGACCAGTGCCTCGACGCAGGCGAGGAACCGCTTCGCGAGGCCATTCTAGAGAGCCTTTCAGACCTGTCACCGGCCGGCCGAGGCGACCGCTTCATCCCACCCTCCTAGGCGACCGGCATGCGTGGGGTTCAACCGACCGCCAATGTCCCCTTGTAGTCTTCACTAAGGTCCAGCGTTCACAGGAGTCCAATCAGAATTGAATTATTCTTAGAAAAACTCTAAAGTAGGAGGCGAGCGGTGTCCGATGCCGTTCGAACACGGACCATCAGCCCCTTATGGATCACGGTCCTAAGCAGAGGGAGATGCCAGACATGACCTCCGACAAGGCCCAAACATCGCGCCGGACGGTGTTAACCTCCGCGGGCGCCGCCGCTCTGGCGACTGTTGCGGTAGCAGCGCCGGCCACCGCGCAATCTGGCACGTATGTTGACAAAACAGCCGTCGACTACAAATCCGAGCCGCATGTCCGGAAGTGTTCAACGTGTCTGCATTGGAACAACAGCGCATGCCGCGTCGTGCAAGGCGCAGACAACCCCGAAGGTTGGTGCCGGGCTCACACGCCTACGTAGACTCATTGCCGGCGCGAACTTCGTCGGTACCAATCCGCTTTATAGGAGGGGAATGGCGCTCCCTAGGGGACTCGAACCCCTGTTTCTGCCGTGAGAGGGCAGCGTCCTAGACCGCTAGACGAAGGGAGCGCAAGCGATCTCCTTCTATAGCCATCGCCCGGAGCCACTTCAAGGCGGACGCCAGCCGGTCAAGCGACCGGCAGCGTTCAGGTCGAGGTGTCCGCCGCCCCGTCTCGCCGGTCCGGATCGTCGCCGGTCGAGGGATCGAACCACGCCTGCACCAGTTCGTATGCCACGGCGAGAATGACCGGCCCCAGGAAGACGCCGATCAGCCCCCACGCGACCAATCCACCGAGCACGCCGATGAAGATGAGCAGGCCAGGAAGCTCGGCGGCCCGCCCGGCAAGAAAGGGCCGAGAGACATTTTCCACCCCATAGACGACGATCATCCCCCAGGCGACGATGAAAATCGCCCATCCGAGCTCGTTCTGGATGAGCAGCCAGATCGCCACTGGTATCCACACCAGTGGCGTGCCGATCTGAATCAGGGCGGCGAAGAAGGTCAGCGCGCCGAGCAGCAGCCAAGCGGGCACGCCGGCGATGAAGTAGGCAAAGGCGGCGACGATCGCCTCGGCCACCGCACCGCCGACAACGCCGCGCACGGTCGAGCGGGTGGTGACGACGGTCCGATCCACCAGCCTCAGCGCGAAGTCGCCACCGACCCGCCCGAAGAAGGTCTGGGCGAAGGCCGACAACCGCGCGCGTTTGGCCAGGAACACGCCGGCCAGGATCACGCCGAGCGCGATCTCGAACATGAACAGGCCGACGTTTTCGACCTGCTGCAACGCCCAGGCCAGCCAACTTTCGATATCGGCACTGAAGTGGGCGATGTAGGATCGACCCTCGGTCGCGATCATCTCCCAGTTGCTGCTGAGGAAATCGCCGATCCATGGGATGTTGCCGATGCTCTCAGGCGCGCGTGCCGCATCCTGCGCCGACATCGACTCCACCCAGGCGATGATCTCAGGTGTGTAGGCGATGACGCCGCGGGTCAGCCCGATCGCCGGAACAACCAGAATGAGGGCGAGGAAGAGGGTAGTGAGCACCGCCGCGAGCCGCGGCCAGGCGGGCATCCGATCGAGAATGCGGCCATGCAGCGGCGCCGCGGTCACCGCCAGCACCACCGCCCACAGGATCGCCGGGAAGAAAGGCCGCAACGTCGCGAAGGTCGCGAACACCAGGACGCCAACGACTATCGCGCCGATCGCCCGGTCGACGGTGAACCGTCCGGCCTCACGTTTCTCGGTTCGATTGTCCGCCACCGGCAAGCCTCTGGACGACCCGTCGCCGCCTCTCGCTCAAGACATATCGGATTCCGTCGACGGGCAGAATACTACTCGTCGTCGACCCGCAGCCGGCCGATCACCGCCATCGACCGCGTGTCGAAGATGACGACTGTGATGCCGTCGTCGTCCGTGTAGCTGAGTGCCAGGCGATCGCCGTCGAGCGCCGAGGAAATCAGGCGGGCGTCGGGCGACAGCCCAAGGACAGAGAGTGCGATGGTCGGTGTCGCCGCATCCTCGGCCAGAGGCGCCGGGGCCGGTGCCTCGGAGGTCATCAGCCGGAAGACGATGGCGCCAAAGACTGCGAAGATGCCGATCCCGAGAGTCAGGCTCGAAATAAGCATCAAACGGCGCAGCCGTTGCTGAACCCGCGCGGCTGCCGGATCGAGCGGCTTGTCGTCGTCTTCGTCGATGGTATCGGCCATGATCTCCGCGCCTGGGATGCAAATCAGGCCCCTCGGTGGCGATCCGGACGTCCGAAGTCAAGCGCGAACGGCGGAACTCGGTAGCCGCCAAACGCGTCGGCGGTCCATAATCGCGGACCGAGAGACGCCAAGCGTCGAGGTGCCGGCGAACCGACGCGCATGAGCTGGAGAACCGTGATCAGCGATATAGACGAACCTCTCGAGGCGATTGTGGACGCCGCCGAAGCAGGGCGCCGCCTTGACGTCTTCGTCGCCGGCGCCATCGCGCCGCTGTCGCGCAGCCGCGCCAAGGCGCTGATCGTCGGCGGCGCGGTCTCGGTCGATGACACCGTCGTAACCGAGCCGAAACGGACCGTGCATGCCGACGAACGGGTGATGGTGACGGTGCCGCCACCGGAGCCGGCCGAGCCAGCCGGCGAACCGATCCCCCTCGACGTGATCTACGAGGACGGCGACCTGATCGTCATCGACAAACCGGCCGGACTGGTGGTTCATCCTGCCGCCGGCCATGCCAGCGGCACGCTGGTCAACGCGCTTATTCATCACTGCGGCGACAGTCTGTCGGGGATCGGCGGGGTCCAGAGACCAGGCATCGTCCATCGGCTCGACAAGGACACCAGCGGCCTGATGGTGGTCGCCAAGACCGACCGGGCGCATGCCGGCTTGGCGGAACAGTTCGCCGACCACGGCCGCACAGGTCCGCTGGAGCGAACCTATCAAGCGCTTGTTTGGGGCGTTCCGGACCGGCGGCAGGCAACCATCGACGTGCCGATCGGCCGGGCGACCCACAACCGGGAGAAGATGGAGGTCAAACGCTCCGGCGGACGCCGGGCGATCACCCACACCCGCCTGCTCGATGCGTTTCCCAAATCCGGCGGGGCGCCGGCGGCGTCGCTGATCGCGTGTCGGCTGGAGACGGGGCGGACCCACCAGATCCGCGTCCATCTCGCCTCGACCGGTCATCCGGTGATCGGTGATCCGGTCTATGGGAGCGGGTTTGCGTCGAAGGCCCGGACGCTGCCGGAACCGGCCCAAAGCATCGTTTCGGCGTTCCCGCGTCAGGCCCTGCACGCCAGCCTTCTGGGCTTCGCCCATCCTGTTACCGGCCAGCCGATACGCTTTGAAAGCCCGCCGCCGGACGACATGCGGCGGCTGATCGACGCACTCAATGCATTGTGAACAAAACGTAATCTTTCGGGTCGCAAAGAAAGCGTGTTTCAGCCCTAATCGTCCCTATATAGGTTGGTTGCCGTGGCCTATCGGAGGCACGGCGTTAGGCCCGCCGAACACCTCGGGGGCAGAAAGGGGCGTTTTCCACCATGGCCCGTAGTTCTCTTCCGGTCATCGCGTCTGGCGAGGCCGGGCTCAGCCATTATCTCAACGAAATCCGTAAGTTCCCCATGCTTGCGCCGGACCAGGAGTTCATGCTGGCGAAGCGCTATGCTGAACATGGGGATCGCGACGCGGCTCATCAACTCGTCACCAGCCACCTACGTCTGGTTGCCAAGATCGCCATGGGCTACCGTGGTTACGGCCTGCCGATCGGAGAGGTCATCTCCGAAGGCAATGTCGGCCTAATGCAGGCGGTCAAGCGGTTCGACCCGGACAAAGGCTTCCGCTTGGCCACATATGCGATGTGGTGGATCAAGGCATCGATCCAGGAGTACATCCTGCGCTCCTGGAGCCTGGTCAAGATGGGCACCACCGCCAACCAGAAGCGGCTGTTCTTTAATCTGCGCAAGGTCAAGGGCCAGATCAGCGCCCTCGATGAGGGCGACCTCAAGCCGGAGCAGGTCAAGGAGATTTCCGAAAAACTCGGCGTGCCCGAGGACGACGTGATCTCGATGAACCGCCGTCTCGGTGGCGACGCATCGCTCAACGCGCCGTTGCGCAGCGACGAGGATGGTGGCGGTCAATGGCAGGACTGGCTCGAGGACAAATCGCCGGACCAGGAGGAGCTTTACGCTGAGCGCGAGGAACTCGACAATCGGCGGCAGCTCCTGAAGGACGCCATGGGCGTTCTCAACGACCGGGAGCGGCGCATCTTCGAGGCGCGGCGCCTGTCGGAGGACCCGATCACGCTGGAGGAACTCTCCGGCGAGTTCGGTGTGTCCCGCGAGCGGGTGCGGCAGATCGAGGTCCGCGCCTTCGAGAAGGTCCAGAAGGCGGTGAAGAAGGGCGCCAAGGAAATGGAGCGCCCCCACGCAGAACCGGCGACAGTCGACGGCTAAGCATCAGCGCGGATCGCCTCAGATCCCCGCCGCGATGTCGGCGAGGAGTGGATCATGCTTGCCCGGTGCCTCCGGCGAGCGGAGCCAGGCCATCCGCTCGGCGACGAAGTCGACAAACGCCTTGACCGCCACCGGCATGTGGCGGTTGCTCGGGTAGACCGCGTAGAGGCCGCCATGAGGCGGCTCAAACGCGCGCAACACCCGACGCAGCCGGCCGGTCCGCACCGCCTCTGCTGCGAGCGGCGAGGGAATCAGGGCCACACCAAGACCATGGATCGCCGCCTGCACCGCCGACTGCATGGTGTTGACGGCGATCCGCCCATGGATCGGCACCGTCTCGGGACCGTCTGGGCCCTGGACCGGCCAGGTCGCGCCTTCCAGGGTGCGTCCGAACACGACGCAATCGTGATCGATCAGGTCGGCGGGGCTCGTAGGCTCGCCGGCTCTGACAAGATAAGCCGGGGCCGCGACAAACACCCGCCGTGACGGCGCCAGCTTGCGCGCCACCAAGCTGGAATCGGACAGATTGCCGGCGCGAATGCCGACATCGACCCCCTCCTCGACCAGGTTCAGATGGTCGTCGGTGAGCACCAGTTCGACTCGCACCTTTGGATTGGCGGTCATGAAATCGGCCACGATCTCCGCAAGGAAACCAGTGTCGGCCGGGCCAGAGACGCGCACGGTGCCTGACGGTTCCTGCTGGGTGTCAGCGCTCCGCCGGCTGGCATCGGCGACCACGTCCAGCGCCTCACGGCAGTCGCGGTAGTAGGTCCGGCCGACGTCGGTCAGGCTCAGCGAGCGGGTGGTCCGTTGAATAAGACGGACGCCAATCGCTGACTCCAGCTTCGCCACCCGACGGCTGACCGTGGTCTTGGGAAGTCCCAAAACACCGGCGGCGGCGGTAAAACTACCGGTTTCCGCGACTTTGAGGAACACGGGAATGTCATTGAGGTCGACGGCGTCCGGCATCTTTTGTTTCCATATCTGGTACAGTATTTGCCAATTATAACGCCTAGCGGTTCAATCGCCAGCCGCCTATGTCCCCATCACCGACACAACGCAGGGGAGTCTCACCCATGTCCGACAAACGTACCGTCCTCATCACCGGCGCCACCGGCCAGCAAGGTGGCGCCGTCGCCCGCGCCCTGATCGACCGCGGCCACACGGTCCGCGCCCTCACCCGCAACGTGGACAGCGACGCCGCCCAGGCGCTCGCCGCACTAGGCGCCGAGCTCAGGACCGGTGACTTCAACGACCCGACCACCCTGGTGCCGGCAGCAGAAGGCACGGACAGCGCGTTCCTGGTCGGCACGCCGTTTGAGCAGGGCATCCAAGCCGAAATCGACCATGGCGTCGCCGCCGTCGACGCCGCGAAAACCGCCGGCGTCGGTCACGTCGTCTATTCGTCGGTCGGCTCGGCCGACCGGAATACCGGAATCCCGCATTTCGACAGCAAACTCGCGGTCGAGAAACATCTGGCCGCGAGCGGGCTCAACTACACGATCAGCGCCCCGGTCTGGTTCATGGACAACGTCACCGCCCCATGGATGGCCGACTCGCTGCGCCAGGGCAACGTCGCCCTCGCTCTGCCGGGCGACCGCCTTCTGGCGCAGATCGCGGTCAGCGATATCGGCAGCTTCAACGCCATCCTGTTCGAACACCGCGAAGCCGTCTTCGGCAAGCGCTACGACATTGCCAGCGATTCGGTCACTGGCCAGGACTTGGCGCGGATCGTCGGCGAGGCCAGCGGTCGCAGCCTCGGCTTCTTCCAAGTTCCGCTCGACATGATGCGCCAGCAGAGCGAGGACATGGCGATCATGTTCGAATGGTTCGACAAGGTCGGTTACAGCGTCGACACGGACGCGCTTCGACGTGATTTCCCCGAGGTGCCTTGGGTGCGCTTTGCCGACTGGGCTAAGGCGTTCGACTGGAGCTTCCTCAGCGCGACCGAAGCGGCCTGACCGGCCGTCAGCCGGTCCGTCAGCCCCAACCCAGTGACAGCGGCGCGGTTCCATCGACCGCGCCGTCCGCTGTTCTTTCGGCCAACACCGCTCTTCACCCGTCCCTCTCCGACCGCTATGGGTAGCGGTCGTTTTGGCAGTGTGGGGGAGCATCATGACAGACGAGTTTGCCGGATTGCGGGGCCGCGTCGCCCTGGTTACCGGAGCAGGCACCGGGATCGGCGAGGGCGTCGCGCGAAAGCTCCACAGTGCCGGGATGCGGCTGGCACTCGCCGATATCGATGGCGACGGCGTCGCCAGAATTGCCGAGGAACTCGGCGATGATACCCGCGCCTTCGCCCTCGACGTCACCGACAGTGCCGCCGTCAACGCCGGGGTCGCGGAGATCGAGGACAGCCTCGGGCCGATCGATGGCCTCGCTCATGTGGTGGGCATTCAGCGTTTCGGCACCATCGTCGAGATGGCCGAGGACGATTTTGACGCGGTTTTCTCCGCGAATGTCCGCGGCGCATTCCTGGTGACCAAGGCGGTCGCGGCGCGGATGATGCCGCGTGAACGCGGCTCTATCGTCGCCGTCGCGTCAACCGCGGCGCGCACACCGCGCGTCCGACAGGGCGCCTATTGCGGCTCCAAGGCGGCGGTCGCCCAGATGATGCGAGTGCTCGCGCTCGAACTCGCGCCGCACAACATCCGGGTCAACTGCGTGTCGCCGGGCGTCACCGACACCGGTATGGTCAAGCGGCTGATCGACACCATGGACACGCCGGAGGTCGTCATCGAGGGGAGCCTCGAAGCCTTCCGGGTTGGCGTCCCCCTCGGCCGCTTGGCGCGGTCCGAGGAGATCGCCGACGTCATCGCCTTTCTACTCTCCGACCGATCGACCTACCTCACCATGCAGGACATCGTCGTCGACGGCGGCGGCGCGCTCGGCGCCTGACCGTCGTTCAGCGCACCACCACCGAATAGTCCTCGACCGGCGGGATCGTCTCGATCAGATCGTAGGACCGCAGGAAGTCGGCGAAGCGCTCGTAGCGGCCGACATCCATTGCCGCCGGGCGCCGCGAGAACCGTGCGTGGGTCAGGTCGAACGCGACCCGGTTCAGTTCATCATCGAGGTCCGGATTTGAGGCGATGAAGGTCGCCTTGGCCTCGTCCGGGTGGTTGGTGAGGTACACCGTCGCCTCCTCGACGGCCGCGAGGAATCGTGCCAGCAGGGGATCGTCGCGGCGATCTTGATGCGCCACATAGATCAACTCGTCGTAGATCGGAACACCGTGCTCCTCCGGATAAAAGGCAACGCCGGGGTGACCCTCGAGACGAAGATGGGTCAGCTCGAAATTGCGATATCCGTCGATCGCGGCATCGATCTCACCGGCCCGCAGTGCGCTGACCAGATTGAAGTTGACGTTGACCAGGGTCACGTCGTCGGCGCTGAGCCCGACCGATTTCAGCATCTCGCCGAGATACGCGGTCTGGATCGTCGCCACCGAGTAGCCGACCCGCTTGTCCTTTAGGTCGGCGAGATCCTTGATCGGCCCGTCCTCCAACACGATCAGCGCATTGAGTGGGGTTTCGACCAGCGTCCCGAACCGCACGAGTGGCAGCCCTTCGCTGAGCTGCATCAGAAAGTCGGGTTGATAGGTGATGGCGATGTCGGCCTGGCCGGCGGCCACCAGCCGCGGCGGCATCGCGGGGTCCGCCGGCGCGACCAGTTCCACCTCCAATCCGTGGCGATCGAAGATACCTTCCTCCTGCGCGATCACCAGCGGCGCATGGTTGGGATTGACGAACCAATCGAGAAGGATGGTCAGTTTGTCTGCGGCCGCCGCGGGTGCGGCGACGAGCATCAGGGCACTGAAGAAAGCAGCAATACGAGCGATCATGACAACTCCGTTCATGCGGTTTCGGGGACCCAGGGGGTCAGGTTGCGGGTGGAAAGATCGATGATGGCGCGGAGCAGCACCGACATGGCGGCAAGCAGGAACAGCGCCGCAAACATGACGTCGGTCTGGGACCGGGCATTGGCCTGAAGCATGATGTAGCCGAGGCCGGAAGACGCCCCGACCCACTCGCCGATCAGCGCCCCGATCGGGGCGTAGACCGCAGCGAGGCGGATTCCGGTGATCAGGCCGGGCAACGCGGCCGGGATGCGCAGAACCATGACCTGCTGGACGCGACTCGCGCCGTAAAGACGGGCGAGATCGATGAGCTGGCCGTCAGTGCGGGTCAGCGCATCGTTGAAGGCCGAGGCGACAGGGAAGAAGATCGCGATGGTCGCCATCACGATCTTGGAGCCGAGACCGTAGCCGAACCACAGCACCAGGAGCGGCGCGATGGCGAACACCGGCAGCGCCTGGCTCACCACCATCAGCGACAGGAGCATGCGCCGCGTGGTCGGCACGAAGCTCATCAGTAACGCCAGCGTCATCCCGAGCACCGTCCCGGTGACGAGACCGATCACGGTCTCGGTCGCGGTGGTGACCGCGTGGACGCGCCACAGGTCCGGCCGTTCGCGCAACGCTGCGAGCACCTCGGCCGGCGGCGGCAACATGAACGACGGCGGCGCGAAGACGAAGATGACCACCTGCCACACGACAATCAGGCCGAGCGCGACGAACAGGGCGCGGACAGCGATCACCGCCGTCTCTCCGCGACCGAAGCCATCATCGTCAACCGTGAGCCGAACGCCATCGACCGTCCACCGCCTGAACACAAGCGATCCGGTCATGCACTACGAGAGGGCGGCTGAGACGTCCCGTTCCTTCGCCGGCATGACCCGGATCAGGTTCGAAGGGTTCGACCGTCAGGTCATCTCAGCTCGCGAACGAGCACCCCTCGGAACAACACAAGGATTGCAGGGGATCAGCCCCGGCGCAAGGCTTTTCGGCGCCGGTCAGCTATGCGTGGAAAGGTTAGCCGGTTCCCCAGGCTGCCAGCGCCTGCTCAAACACCTGGGCACCCTCGCCGCCTTTCTCGAAGGAAAGAATCGCCCGCTGCCCGTTGCCGTAGACAAAGGGCAGATCGATCCAGTTGCGTGAGCGCAGGAGTGCCAGGTTAGAGGCGATATCGTTCTGATTGGCCGACAGCGCGACCCAGAAGAACCCGTCCGCGACCTTGACCGCTGCCCCCACCAGCTGCTGGCCACGATCGTCCTCGGTCGGCTTGAGCACGACGCTCGGAATCTCATTGACTGCACCGCCGGGGAAGTCGGCGGGTGTATCGACGGTCACCTGGATCAGGTGGCTTGCCGGCAGCGTATCGTCAGCGTTGCGATGGAGCGCGAAACGCACAATCATGTTGCGCTCCGGCACTTCGAGACGAGCCTCGACCTCCGGCCCATTCGGGCCGGTTTCGACGAAACGCCAGGTGACATCGGCGTCGATGCCGATTGGTTCGGCGCCGTTGACTGGCTCCTCCAGAAGCAGCGCCCTCTGAACGCCAGAGATGCCGCTACCATCGGTCGCTGCCGGCAGCGGCGGCGGGTCTGCCACAGCCGCCGTCGCCAGTTCGGGCGTCGGATCGGCGTCTTCTCCGACGACGCGGACATCGCGATCCGGCGCGGGCGCCAGCGGCGGCGCCTCCGGAACCTCGCCTTCAAGAAGACGGTCGGTGTTCTTGGTGGATGCGGCGGCCGGCTCGACCGGCGGCGCCTCAAGGGTCGGCGGCTCGTCCGATTCGAATGACGCGATCAGGTCCATGATCACGTCCTGCTGAGACCACGCCAACGCGCCGGCACCCCCCAGCAAGGCGACGATCAGAACCGTGAGCAGGATGCCCGGTAAGCGCGATCGTTTCGGCCTGCGGTCGACCAGATCGTCATCATCGACTTCGGCGTACCCACGGCCCCGAGGTTGTTGGGTGAACGCCAGACGATCCCGCCCATCGACCTGGGGACCTGGCGGCGGATGACCTTGACCTTGTGGCGCACCGCGCTCCCAGTCCTGGTCGTACTCCGGCGCGAGCCGCGGTTCGGCCTCGTACGCCTGATGCGACGGCGCCGCGTAACCCGGATCTGCGGGCGGGCGGCGCCCTGGCCCGCGCGGCGGCATCATTTGTTCTTCCTGCGGGCGTAGATCGGGCGCGGTGGTGGTGTAGCGCGGCGGCTCATTGTGCGCCGGCGGACGTTCACCGGTTGCCGGCGCACCCTGGATTCCGGCATCGCGGATCGCGCGGCGGAAGATGTCCTGCGGGGACGCCGGAGGCGGGGTCGCCGGATTCGGCGCAGGCGGCGGTGGAGGCTCCGGTGGCGGTGTAGCGGCTCCGGCCGGCGCGGCGTGCTGCGGAGGCGCTGCCCCGATGCCGGCCATCGTTTCCCGCTCCACCCGGCGAATGGCCTCCTCCAGCTCCAGGCGCTGGCGTGAGATCTCGGCCGTCGTCAGTGGTGGATCGACCGCCTTGAGCTGTCCGATGAGTGCGTTCCGCGCCTTGTCGTAAACGGCCCGACGCGCGTCCGGCACGCTTGGGTCCGCCCCCGCGACCGCCCTTTTCAGAACCGTATAGTATTCGGCCATGCCTCTCGCCCTGCCGGGGTCTTTCCTGTCACCCTAACCCTAACCTCGGAATGGATCGTGAACCAGAATCGTATCCTCACGCTCAGGGCTTGTCGAAAGTAAGGCCACAGGCGCACCAATCAACGTTTCAATGCGTCGAATGTACGCGGCCGCGGCCGCCGGTAGGTCGTCCAGTCTCCGTACACCGCGGGTCGTCTCCTGCCAGCCTTCCATCGTTTCGTAGATCGGCTCGACCCTTGCCTGCGCCTCACCCGCCGCCGGAAAGTGGTCGATCTCGACTCCGTCGAGACGGTATCCCACGGCAATCCTAATCGTTTCAAGACCATCGAGCACATCGAGTTTAGTCAAGGCAATCCCGCTGACTCCTGAGGTTGCGACCGTTTGGCGGACCAGCATGGCGTCGAACCAGCCGCAGCGGCGTTGCCGGCCAGTAACCGTCCCGAATTCGTTGCCGCGCCGGCCGAGCGTCTGCCCGACTTCGCCCTGATCCTCGGTCGGAAACGGCCCTTCGCCCACCCGGGTGGTGTAGGCCTTTACGATACCAAGGACATAGTCGATGGAGCCGGGGCCGACGCCCGAACCGGTCGCCGCCTGGGCGGCACCGGTATTGCACGACGTGACGAAGGGATAAGTCCCTTGATCAACGTCGAGCATAATCCCCTGTGCGCCCTCGAACAAAATTCGCCGCCCGTCGCGCCGCGCCTCCGACAGGAGCTGCCAGCTCGAGCCGGTGAACGGCAAAATTCGTGGCGCTATCTCCAGTAGGTCGTGAACGAGGGTTTCCGCGTCGATCTCCGACTTGCCAAGACCGCGACGCAGCGGATTGTGATGGGAAAGCAGGTGTTCCACCCTGACCCGCAGGCTTTCACCATAGCCGAGGTCCATGACCCGGATCGCGCGACGACCTACCTTGTCTTCATAGGCCGGACCGATGCCGCGACCGGTCGTCCCGATCCGTATCCCGGCGTTCGACGTCTCCCGGGCGAGATCGAGTTCGCGGTGAAGCGGCAGAATAAGCGTGGCGTTTTCCGCTAGAAGCAGATTCTCCGGCGTGACCGAGACGCCCTGGCCGGCGAGACGGCCGATCTCGTCGAGCAACGCCTGCGGATCGACGACCACGCCATTACCGATCACCGACATCTTGCCGCCCCGCACGACGCCGGACGGCAGCATCGAGAGCTTGTACTCGACGCCGTCGATCACCAGCGTGTGGCCGGCGTTGTGTCCGCCCTGGAACCGAACGACGATATCGACGCGTTCGGACAGCCAGTCGACGATCTTACCCTTGCCCTCGTCACCCCACTGGGCGCCGATGACCACAACATTGGCCATGAGGTCCCTTCCCCCACTTCCCGTGACGCCCACTCCGATCAAAGCGGCGCTTACCGATCTTTTCGATGATTCGGCGAACCCGGAGCATAGACCATATGCAGGTTCTTCGACGGGGTTTACAGCGCCCGGCAGGCCAGCTACGCACCGATTCCCCATTGCGGAGACGAAAAGCGCTTGGCCCCACCCTCAACCAGCGAGCGCACCTTCATCGATCGACCGATCCTGCTCCTGACGCTGACCTCTCTGCTTTGGTCAATCAACATCGTGCTCGGCCGGTTCATCGCCGGCACCGTACCGCCCGCAGCCCTGTCGCAAATCCGCTGGACCGGCGCGGCCCTCCTGATCCTGCCCTTCGGCTGGCATTACGTCCGCCGCGACTGGCCGGTCATCCGGCGCAACCTTCCGATCCTCTTGGTGCTGAGCTTCACCGGCATCACCATCTACAACACGATGGCCTATTACGGCCTCAATCATACTGAGGCGATCAGCGCGTTGCTGATCCAGTCCGGCGGTCCGCTAGTCGTCGGACTGTGGTCACTGATCCTGTTTCGCGACCGGCTAACCCGGGCACAACTGATCGGCATCCTGGTTTCCTTGGCCGGCGTCGTGGCAATCCTCAGCCGCGGCCATCCGGAGATGCTGTTGTCGCTGCGACTGAACCACGGCGACATCTGGATCATGGTCGCCACGTCGATCTACGCGCTCTACACTGTCCTGCTGCGCAAGCGGCCCGCCATCCACTTCCTGTCGTTCCTGACCGTGACGATCGCCGCCGGCGCCGTGATGATCGTGCCGATGACGATTGTCGAATACGCCGCCGGGTGGCGTATCAACCCGACCCCGGCTGCGTTTCTGGTGATGGCGTATGTGATCGTCTTCCCTTCGGTGGTCGCCTACCTGTTCTTCAATCGCGGGGTCGAGCTGATCGGGCCCAACCGTGCCGGCCAGTTCTTTCACCTGATCCCGGTGTTCGGTTCGATTCTGGCGATCCTGTTTCTCGGCGAACAGCCGGCCTGGTATCACGGCGTCGGCTACGCCCTGATCTTGCTCGGCATCTTCATCGCACAGCGCAGCCGACAGCCGGTCGAACGAGCGGAAAGCGTTCAGCAGAAACAGCTCAGAAACTGAGGCGCTTCGCCTGAACCACGCCTTCGAGTTCGCGAACCGCGGCGAGAACCGCATCGCTGACCGGCTCGTCGACTTCCACCAGCGCGATCGCTTCCTCGCCGGCCGCCGCACGCCCTAGATTGAAAGTGGCGATATTGACATCCTCGCCACCGAGCAGCGTGCCGAGACGGCCGATGAAGCCCGGCTTGTCGCGATTGGTGATGTAGAGCATGTGGGGGGCGAACGACGCCTCGAGCCCGATGCTCTTGATCTGGATGAGGCGCGGCTTGCCATCGGAAAACACCGTTCCGGCGACCGATCGCTCCTGCCGCTCGGTGCGGACGGTCAGGCGGATGTAGGTCTCGAAGATACCGCGCTGCGACTGGCGCACCTCGTCAACTTGCATACCGCGGTTTTCAGCGACGATCGGCGCGTTCACCATGTTCACTTCGGTGAGAATCGGCCGCAGCAGGCCGCACAGCAGCGCGGACGTCAGCGCGTTGGTGTTCATGTCGGCGACATCGCCGGCATACTCGATGGTAATGCCGCGGATAGTGGTTTCGGTGAGCTGCCCGGCGAACGAGCCGAGCCCCTCGGCGAGACGGACGAACGGCGTCATCCGAGCCGCTTCCTCCGCCGTAATCGACGGCATGTTCAGGGCATTGGTGACCGCGCCATCGAGCAGGTAGTCGGCCATCTGCTCGGCGACCTGAACAGCGACGTTCTCTTGCGCCTCGGTGGTCGCCGCACCGAGATGAGGCGTACACACCACATTGGGCAGACCGAACAGCGGGCTCGCCTCTGCCGGCTCGACAGCGAACACGTCGATACCGGCGCCGGCGACCTTGCCGCTCTTGATCGCCTCGGCCAGATCTTCCTCGACCACCAGGCCACCGCGGGCGCAATTGATGACGCGGACACCGTCCTTCATCTTGGCGATCGCGGCGGCATTGATGATGCCCTTGGTCTTGTCGGTGAGCGGCGTGTGCAGAGTGATGAAATCGGCGCGCTTGAGCAGGTCGTCGAGGCTGACCTTCTCGACGCCGAGTTGGACGGCCCGTTCATCCGACAGGAACGGATCGAAGGCGACGACCCGCATTTTGAGCCCCAGCGCCCGCTCCGCGACGATCGAGCCGATATTGCCGCAACCGATGATACCCAGCGTCTTGCCGGTGATCTCGACGCCCATGAAGCGGTTCTTTTCCCACTTGCCGGCCTGAGTGGAGATGTCGGCCGCCGGGATTTGCCGGGCAACGGCGAACATCATCGCGACCGCGTGTTCGGCGGTGGTGATCGAATTGCCGAACGGGGTGTTCATGACGATGACGCCCCGGGCCGTCGCACCATGGACATCGACGTTGTCGACACCAATGCCGGCGCGGCCAACGACCTTTAGGTTTTCAGCGACGCCGAGAATTTTTTCGGTGACCTTGGTTGCCGAGCGGATCGCCAGTCCATCGTAGCCGTTGATGGCGGCGAGCAGCGCATCCTTGTCCTTGCCGAGATCAGGCTGGTAGTCGACCTCGACGCCGCGATCCTTGAACACCTGGACGGCGGTCGGGGAGAGCTTGTCGGAAACGAGTACGCGAGGGGACATGGTTTCGTCCTCCAGTCGAACGGTTTGAAGAGCGTGTTCGGATCGGCCGACCAGCAAGGTCGGCCGATCGTGTTCGCTAGACCTAGGCCGCCTGTTTCAGCGCCGTCTTCTCCAGGGCGAAGGCCCAGTCGAGCCATTCGGTCAGGATGGCAAGGTCGGATGTCTCAATGGTCGCGCCGGCCCAGATGCGCAGGTGCGGCGGCGCATCGCGGTGGAAGGCGATGTCGTGCGCGATACCCTCGGCATCAAGCCGGGCGACCATGCCGCGGACGAAGGCTTCGTGGCCAGCCGCATCGAGGCCGGTGATCGCAGGATCAACGACCTTGAGACAGACCGAGGTGGTCGAGCGGGTCGCCGGATCTTCGGCGAAGAAATCGACCCATGGCGTCCGTGCTGCCCAATCGGCAACCGCGGCGAAGTTGCCCTCGACCCGGCCGATTAGGCCGCTCAGGCCGCCGGCCGACTGGGCCCAGCGCAGTGCGTCGAGATAATCCTCGACGCACAGCATCGACGGGGTGTTGATGGTCATGCCGACGAAGATGCCGTCGTTGAGCTTGCCGCCCTTGGTCATCCGGAAAATCTTGGGCAGAGGCCGTGGGGGCGTGAACGCCTCCAGGCGTTCGACTGCCCGCGGGCTGAGGATCAGCATGCCGTGCGCTGCCTCGCCGCCAAGCGCCTTCTGCCAGGAGAAGGTCACGACATCGAGCTTGTCGAAGGGGAGCGGCATCGCAAAGGCGGCCGATGTCGCATCGCAGATCGTCAAACCTCCACGATCCGCGGCAATCCAGTCGCCGTTGGGGACGCGCACGCCCGAAGTCGTGCCGTTCCAGGTGAACACCACGTCGTGGTCGGAATCGACAGCCGAAAGATCGGCGATCCCGCCGTAGTCGGCCTTGAGCACGCGGACATCATCGAGCTTCAGTTGCTTGACCACGTCGGTCACCCAGCCGAGGCCAAAACTCTCCCAGGCGAGCACATCGACGGGCCGGGCGCCGAGCAACGACCACAAGGCCATCTCGACCGCGCCGGTGTCGGAGGCCGGGACGATGCCGATGCGATAGTCGTCCGGAACTTCGAGAACCTCGCGGGTGAGGTCGATCGCCTGCTTGAGCTTGGCCTTGCCGATCTTGGAGCGGTGGGAGCGGCCCAGCGCGGCATCGCTCAAGGCTTCCAACGACCAGCCAGGTCGCTTGGCGCAGGGTCCGGAAGAGAAGTTGGGATTGGCCGGCCGCTGCGCAGGCGCAGCGATGCCGGAAACGGCGGTGTCTGTCATCTTGTATCTACCCTTTCAGATAGGCGCCCCTCGTTGGGGAGGGGTGTCCCGCCGCCGGCATTAGGCCCCTGCTAGGTTGATGTCAAGCGCCGACAATCACCAAGCCGCCACCGCCAAATGTTTGGGCGACACGCGATGACTAAGGCGACCAACGCCTAGCCGACGGATCGCTTACCTGAACAGAGTCCAGGGCCACTTGGAGCGCCCCGGGCGTCTTTGCGCCCCTGACAGGTAGGCATTGGCGAACGCACTCGACAACCAAGACACGGCAATGTTCCCGTCACGCTCATGGATACCGTTCGGCGGTCCATGAGGCGTGTTGTTGGCGTCCACGACGTAAATCCGCTGCGACTGGCAGTCGCGGAGAATGTCGAGTTCGCCGATCTCCAGACCTATTTCTTTCGTGTAGCGTGCAATGGTCTGAAGCTCGGCCTCTGAAAAGACATCGCGGAGGCCGGCGAGCTGGGCGTAGGTGTTCCTGTTCTTGAAGCGTGTCGAAAGCGGCCGATACTTCAGGTAGCTGAAAAGCGGTTCATAGTTGATGATGGGGACGCGCAGATCCTCGACCAGCGCATCCGCGATGGAATTGTCGACAACGCGCTGATAAACGAATTTCGGATTGATAGCGACCAACGGCCCTTCTTTGACCCTGCCGTTATGGGTCCCATTCTTTCGAGATTTCTCGACCAGGGGTCCTTCATGACGGATTGGATCGACGCTTAAGTCGTAGCCGAAGCACTTCTCGAATTCTTTTTGAACAACACGCTTATCGTCATTGAAGTGAGTCGCATTGATGAAGTGAGTATTTTTATGCCGGCGCGACAAACGCTCGATCTTCTTCCGCAGCTTGGCTCCGGCACCGTATATCCACGGATTCCATACTAGAACGAGTTCGGTGTCGTGATCGATCGCGGAGGGACGAGCCCATTTGAGACCGAGCTGATTTGCAATCTTTTGGTAAACGGACCTGCTGAGGTGCTCGCGGTCGCCAATGACCGGCACTGTGAGCGGACTCCGATGGCTCGCCGCTATATGTCGCGCTGCGGCGATCTGCGCCGTCGGAATAAGGTTCTGTGCCTCCGGGTCAGTTTTCTGACCCGGAGCTGCCTGGCTCGCCATCCCCAACCCGTATCTCGGCCCCTAGCGGGACGCTGACGTCGAAATCCTCCGCCTCAATGGCGCGTCATTAATGCCCGACACGCGCGAGTGCAACCTTCCTGTGCTACTATAGCGCAAGTTTGTCTATCGTCGAACATCGCGCTGTTCATCGTCAAATCAGACGGAACGCGATCCCGAGCCCTTCAATCGAGGGAGGCGAAGTCGAGAAGCCATTGCCGCAAGCAGACTAGGCCTGCGGCTGGGGCTCCAGACCAGCGTCCGGCTCGCCGCCGGTGTCCTTCGGCTTGGTGACCGGCACGGCAGACCCACGCGAGGCCGGTTGATCGTCGTCGGTATCACGCACCGGGCGCTTGCCGGCAAGCAGGTCCTTGATCTCCTCACCAGACAGCGTCTCGAACTCGAGCAGGCCCTGGGCAAGGGCTTCAAGATCGTCGCGGTGATCGGTCAGGATGCGTTGCGCCTCAGCCAGACCGCTCTCGACCAGGCGCCGGATTTCAGCGTCGATCTTCTGGGCAGTCTCCTCGGAGATCGACTGTTGCCGCGATACCGAATGACCGAGGAAGACTTCCTCCTGGTTCTCGCCATAGGCAACTGTGCCGAGTTCTTCCGACAAACCCCAGCGAGTCACCATCATCCGGGCGAGCCGCGTCGCACCTTCGATGTCGGACGCGGCGCCGGACGTGACCTTGTCGCGGCCGAAAACGATCTCCTCGGCGACCCGGCCGCCCATCATGATCGCGAGGCGCGAGGTCATCTGTTCAAGGCTCATCGACAGCTTGTCGCGTTCGGGCAGTTGCATCACCATGCCGAGCGCCCGGCCGCGCGGGATGATCGTCGCCTTGTGGACCGGATCGGTCGCCGGCACCTTTAGCGCGACCAGAGCGTGGCCCGCTTCGTGATAGGCCGTGAGGCGCTTCTCGTCCTCGGTCATGACAAGGGTGCGCCGCTCGGCGCCCATCATCACCTTGTCCTTGGCATCCTCGAACTCTGCCATGGTGACCAGACGCTTGCCGCGCCGGGCGGCGAGCAACGCCGCCTCGTTGACCAGGTTCATCAGATCGGCGCCGGAGAAACCGGGCGTGCCGCGGGCAACAGTCTTGAGCTCGACATCCGGCGCCAGCGGCACCTTGCGAACGTGAACTTTGAGAATCTTTTCGCGGCCGACGACATCCGGATTGGGCACCACGATCTGGCGGTCGAAACGGCCAGGACGCAACAGCGCCGGGTCGAGCACGTCGGGCCGGTTGGTGGCGGCGATCAGGATGATCCCCTCGTTCGCCTCGAAACCGTCCATCTCGACCAGCAACTGGTTCAGGGTCTGCTCGCGCTCGTCGTTGCCGCCACCGAGGCCGGCGCCACGGTGACGGCCGACCGCATCGATCTCGTCGATGAAGATGATGCATGGCGCGTTCTTCTTCGCCTGCTCGAACATGTCGCGGACACGGCTGGCACCAACACCGACGAACATCTCGACGAAGTCCGAGCCGGAGATTGTGAAGAACGGAACGTTCGCCTCGCCGGCGATAGCACGAGCGAGCAGCGTCTTACCGGTGCCGGGCGGGCCGACCAGCAGCACGCCGCGTGGGATACGACCGCCGAGTCGCTGGAACTTCTGCGGATCGCGCAAGAACTCGACGATCTCCTGCAAGTCCTCCTTGGCTTCGTCGACGCCGGCGACATCCTCGAACGTCACCCGGCCATGCGCCTCGTTGAGCAGCTTGGCCTTCGACTTGCCGAAACCGAGCGCCTTGCCGCCGGTTCCCTGCATCTGGCGCATGAAGAAAATCCATACCGCCAGGATGATGAACATCGGCGCCCAGGAGAGCAGGATCCCGAACAGCGAACTGCCGGCCTCGGCCGGTGGCTGCGCGGTAATCTCAACGCCACGGTCCTCAAGCCGCTGGACCAGCTCCGAATCGTTCGGGGCGAAGGTCTGGAACGAACCGCCGGTGTTGTAGGTCCCGGTGATGTCCTGCCCGGAAATCGTGACGGTGCTGACGTCGCCGTCGTTCACTTTTTGCAGAAATTCGGAGTAGCTGATCTCCGACCCACCGACCCGCTGACTGGAGGTCTGAAACAGATTGAAGAGGGCGATCAGGACGAGCCCGATGATCACCCACAACGCAAAACTGCGAAAATTCGCGTTCATGCTTGCCCTTTACGGCGGAAAGCCGCGCAATCCCTGTGTTCGTTCCGTAAGATAGGTCCCGGCCAAGGGAATTCCAACTGAAGATTGCCCGGCTAACGTGCCGGAATTACGACAGCCTTTGCGGCAACGAGAGGCTCATCGGTCGAAGACCGGAAACAGCGGCGGCTTGGCGATCCGGTCACTGACCACCTCGGTAGCGACCACCGACCAGTCTTCAGGTGTGCGACCGCGATCGGAAAGGGTCGGCGCTCCAATTAACCGGTCGCGCTGCCAGATACCCGGCTGAACCGACACCATCGCGGCAGGGAGGCCTTCGGGCCGGCGAACACGTTCCCGTGATGACGCCTGCAAGCCGACTGGCCCGATTGATACGTCCGGCGGCATATCCGCCGCGACCGCGACCCGAAACCGACGATCCCAGAGTGCGGTGGACACTGACCGCGCCGGAACGTGCGGTAGGCCCTGACGCCCGAATTCCCGATAGAACCGCAAGGCGCCGCGATGCGGATCGATCACCACGCCGCCAAGCGTGCGCCGTCGCGGACCGTCGACCAGACTGGCGTCCAGAGCCTGAAGCCGGCGATAGCGCGGCGGATAGTCGGCACCGCCGACCGCCATCAGCATCCGTGCAAGCAACCGCAGACGAACGGCTTCCGGCGCGTCGGCGTAGGCGTCCTGCAAAACGCGGGCGGTGGCGTATCGATCGACAGTGACCGCCTCGGCGATCAAGGCGTCGACGGCGCCGTCGATCGCTACCGCCGCCGCTGCGAACCGTTCGGCCGCCTCGGCAAGGTCCGCCGCCCCTAGTCCCGCCCGCTTCAACGCCGGCATCGCCTCGCGGATACGGACGCGGAGAAAGCGCCGGTCGCGGTTCATCGGATCGTCAATCGGGGTGAGGCCGGCCGCCGCGGTGGTCGCCGCAAGGCGTGTTCGGGGGACGTCGAGGAAGGGGCGGAACACTGTTAGGGCTCCGCTGTCGACCATCCGCCGCATCCCCGCGAGCCCGAACACGCCGGAACCGCTTTTCAGCCGCATCAGAACGGTCTCGGCCTGATCGTCACGGTGATGCGCGGTGAGGAGGTGGGTAGCGCCGGCGGCGCCAGCGGCTTCGGTGAGTAGCCGGTAGCGGCGTTCCCGGGCGACGGCCTCGACGTTCGCTACGGGCCGTGGATCGGTCGAGACTAGCACCCGAACCGGCAAACCGCGCGTCCTGACGACGTCTGCGACTGAGGCGGCTTCCGCCGCCGATTCAGGCCGCAGCCGATGATCGACAGTGAATACAACCACCGCCGGCCGGTCCGGACGCCGGCGCCATCGGTCGATCGTATCGAGAAGGGCGAGCGAGTCGGCGCCACCGGAAACGGCAAGCGCGATTCGCGGTGCGTCAGCAACGGGCGCGAAGAGCGTTTCGCGCTCCGCTTCGGTCAGCGGTGTTTGGTCAGCAGCTGGCAACCGCCTGCTCGGCCGCGACCCGGTCGCGCAGGGCATTGGACGACTCCGGGTACTTGCGCAGCACCTCCGCATAGGTCTGGCAAGCGGCTTCGCGCTCGCCGAGGCCAGCCAGCGACAGGCCGAGCTTGAGCAGCGTGTCCGGAGCCTTGGCGCTCTGCGGGTAGGACTTGTACCCGGCAAGGAATTCATCCGCCGCCGGACCATACTGGCCACGGGCGAACAGGCTCTCGCCGAGCCAGTACTGTGCATCCGCCGCGCGGGTGTCTTGCGGATAGGTGGTGAGGAAGCCACGGAACCACGCTTCCGCCCGTTCGTAGTCGCCGGTCAAAATGCTGTTGTAGGCGCGGTCGTAGTCGGCGCGTGGCTCGCCAAGCGAGGCTACTTCCGTGACCGCCGCAACATCGGTCGTGGCCGTGCCGATCAGCGCCCCATCAGCCGGCGCGGTCAGGTCAATCGGCTGGCGCTCCGGCGCATCGATCACCGATCGGCCCGGCGGCTCGGTCGGAATCTGCGCCACCGGCGCCGCTGTCTCCGGGACCGCACCGACCACGGCACCGTCAACGCCGATCTGAAGCTGGAGTTGGCGCACTTGGAAGGTCAGCGCCTCAACCTGACCGGTCAGATCGCGGATATGGGCCTCCGCCCGCGCGAGCCGTTCCGGCATGCTCATCTCGGCTACGGCCTGCGCATCTTCCTGGGCCCGGCGTTCGGCTGCGCGTTCCTGACGCTTCGACCAGGGCCACCAGGCGGCCTCGGCGACCGGTGGGGCGGCTATACCGGCGGTGACCAGAACGGCGATGATGACCGCAAGCGGGCGGGTTTTTCGTTTCACGAGCGTCACGACATCTGTTCCTTCCGCCACCGCCCCCTCGGACGGCGGCCTGCATGGCGATTTGGCTACATCAGCATTGGGCCGCAGAGTTCGGCCAAAGTTAGGCGACTGGCAGACCGCCAATACGCAATCGGCCCCGTTGCCCCGCAGCGCATCACCGGAGGCGCCGGGATCGCAAGACGTCGCGCAGTGAGCGCCCTGTCTTCATCGATTCCACCACTTCATCAAGCCTCTTCCGGCGGGTCGGCTCGGTCTTGGCGGAGCCGATGTGATGAGCGAAACCGCGCTTCTGGCCTGCCGTGGTTGTGGCCCAAATGTCCTGCAGGGCGCGATCGCCAGCGACAGCGTCTTCGAGGATCGCAGGCACCGCAACAGAGCCTTGATCCTCCAGACGGAAGCGGACCTCAACCGTATCGCCGATCACGATGCCCGCATCGCGTAGGAGCGGCTTGGACAGCATCAGGTACCAGCGGCCTCGAACCGGCTGCCATGCACCGGAAAACGGTACATCGGCCACTTCCCCGCTGATACGCGGACGGGCGTGCCTGTCGAAGGGCATGTCGGCGACCATCGCGTCAGGCAGGAAGACCACGGTGTAGCGGTACCGTCCGACATTATGACGGACGATTTCTGCCTCGAAGCTGAACGGGTAGTAGCTCACAACCGGGCTGAAAAGGACCCGCTCAAGCGATCCCCCTTCGAACCGTCGGCGACGACTAGACCCCGGCGGTGTTGAGCACCACCACGGCTCGCCGGTTCTGCGACCAGCAGGAAATGTCGTTGCAGACGGCCACCGGCCGTTCCTTGCCGTAGGAGATCACCCGCATCCGGCTGGCCGCGACGCCGCGGGCGGCGAAGTAGTCGCGCACCGCGGTCGCACGACGGGCACCGAGTGCGATGTTGTATTCGCGGGTGCCGCGTTCGTCCGCGTGGCCTTCGATGACGAAGCTGTATTGCGGATACTGCCTGAGCCACTGGACCTGACGGTTGAGGGTGGCGATCGCCTGGGGCGTGAATTCGGCGGAGTCGGTGTTGAAAAACACCCGGTCGCCAACGCTGACGACGAACTCCTGGGTCGATCCGGCAGATGCGGCGCTGCCTGTGATCGCCAGATCGGCACCGGTCAGACTCTCTTTCGACGAACATGCGGCGAGCACCAGCCCCATGACGGCGATTGCCGCCAGCCGGCCGGCTCGCGCCATGGTTAATGTGTGCGGCATGCGCTTAACTCCCCGTCCACCATGCCGGCCACCCTGCCGGCCCCGTGGTTAAAGCCGCGTTCAGCGACGTGGTTAAGAAACTCTCTCCAGCCCGTCGCCTTCCCCGCACGAGCCGGAAGACCACTCGAATCCGCGCAAAATACGCCGAAACCGGGGCCGCGCCAACGAGATGGTTCAGTTGATCAAGGGCGACCAGGCCGGATCGGAAGCAAAACCGGCGGTCGGGATGCGAAACTCGTTGAATCCGGTAAGGTCGATCGTCCACAGCTGCGGCCCGCCCTGGGCGCCGGGAACGTCCCGGAAGAACATCAGCGCCCGGCCATTCGGTGCCCATGTCGGGCCTTCGTTGTGAAAGCCCTGGGTCAGGATTCGCTCATCGCTGCCGTCTGGACGGATGATACCGATCGAGAATTGGCCCGCATGCCGCTTGGTGAAAGCGATGTAGTCGCCGCGCGGCGACCAGACCGGCGTCGAGTAACTCCCCTCGCCAAAGGTAATCCGTTGCGGGTTCGAACCGTCGGCGCCCATGACGTAGAGCTGCTGCGACCCGCCCCGGTCGGACTCGAACACGATCCGTGACCCGTCGGGCGCATAGGACGGGCTGGTGTCGATTGCTGCCTGATCGGTCAGCCGGGTGGTCCGGCGCGAGCGCAGGTCCATGGCGTAGATGTTGGCGTTGCCGTCCTGCTGCAGGCTCATGATCACCCGCTGGCCGTCCGGCGAAAAGCGCGGGGCAAAGGTCATGCCGGGAAAGTTGCCGACCAGTTCCCGCTGACCGCTGTCGATGTTGAGGAGGTAGACCCGCGGATCGCCGCCCTCGTAAGACATGTAGGTGATTTCCTGCGACGAGGGGCTGAAGCGCGGGGTGAGCACGAGATCACGCCCCTGAGTCAGGTAGCGGACATTGGCACCATCCTGATCCATGATCGCCAGCCGCTTGGTCCGGTTGTCCTTGGGGCCGGTCTCGTCGACATAGACGACCCGGGTATCGAAGTACCCCGGCTCGCCGGTGAGCCGCTGGTAGATCGCGTCGGCAATGATGTGGGCGACCCGGCGCCAGTTCTCGGGACTGGTGAAGAACTGCTGGCCGGCGAGCTGCTGCCCGCCGAACACGTCCCAGAGGCGGAATTCGGCGCGCAGCCGGCCGTCCGGCTCCTGCGCGACAGCGCCGACGACCAGGAACTGGGCGTTGATCGCCCGCCAGTTGGAGAAACCGGGCACGGCGTCGGCCGTCACCACCCGCTCGGTGAAGGACGATGGATCGAGCGGCCGGAAGATGCCGGATCGGCGGAGGTCGGCGGTGATGATGCCGGTAATCTCGCTGCCGACCGCCGATCCCGGCGACAGGAACACGGGAATCGCGATCGCCACCGGCTGAATGCTGCCCTGGGTGATCTCCAGTTCGAGCTGGGCGCGGGCCGGGCCGATCGGCGCGGCAATCGCGCCAAGGGCGGCGACCGCCGCCACCATGGCCAGGACGCTTCGCCGCCACCCCGGCCGGGTCCCTCGGTCAGCCACCAAACATCTCCCTTGGATCGAACGTCATGATGATCTCTTTCCAGCTATCATAGCTCGCCGGTGGGAGATTGTATGGCGCGCATTGCTCGACGGCCCGCCGCGCCGCGTTGGCGGCGAGTTCGCCGATCGCACTCGGGCGATACTCGACAACCTCCGGCGGCCGGCTGAGATTGCCGTCGGGACCGAGGAACATCTTGATCTTGACGCGGAGCTCCGCCGGATCCGGTCGAGTCGGCGGCAGCGCCCAGCACCGCGCAAGCCGCGCTCGCAGCGCATCGATCTCGGTCTGGCCAATCTCCGGAGACTGGGAGCCGGTTACCGCGCCAATCGACGGATCGGCGGCGGACGGCGGATCGTCGGTGTCGAGCAAGGCGGCGATCTGATCGGTCAGCTCCTCCTCGGGCGGCTCAGGCCGAGCACGCGGCAACGGTGGCGGCACCGCCTCGGCCGTTTCCTCCGGCGGCGGCTCTTCCGGTTCAGGCTCTGGCTCGGGCTCCGGTTCGGGTTGTGGCTCGGGTTCCGGCTCAGTGTCCGGCGGCGGTTCCTCTTCGACCGGTTCTGGTTCAGGCTCCGGCGGCTCGGGCTCGGGAACTGGCTCCGGCTCGGGAACTGGCTCCGGCTCGGGAAGCGGTTCGGGTTCGGGTTCCGGCTCCGGCGGTGGTTCGGGCTCCGGTGGCTCCGGTAGTGGCGGTTCCTCGACGGGTTCCGGCGCCGGCGGCTCCTCCTCCAGAGGCGGTTCCTCCTCGGGCGGCGCTGGAACCTCCGGCTCTTCCACCACCTCGGCGATCTCGACCCCGATCGGAATCTGGGTGATGTCGTCGATGGGAATGAACTCGAATGGCACGCCTTCGATATCGCTGGCGTCCAGCGGCTCGAACGAGCTGAAGGTGATGAGTCCCCAGCCGACCAGGACCAGATGGCCAACGACCGAGACCGTGAACCCGGTGCTCATGGCGGATCAGGGATCAGGAATAGACGGCAGGTCGGGAACCACGGGCGGGTCCGCGACCGTCGCGGCCGGCTCAAGGTCGGCGGCCGGTACGGGTTCGGAAACCGACTGAGGTTCCGAGATCAGACCGATCCTTGTGAACCCGGCGACGTTGATGGTCCCCATTACCTGGAGGATCATGCCGTAATTGGCGGAGCGATCGCCGCGCACGTAAATGCGCTCTTCCGGTCCGGTCGTCAGTTCGTTCAGCCGCGGCACGAGCCCGGCCATCGTCACTTCCTCCTCCATGACGAAGATCCGGCCATCGGGATCGACCGACACAGAAACCGGTTCCTTCTCCACCGCCAGCGGGCTGGCCGGCGCGTCCGGCAGGTCGATCGGCACGCCGGCTGAGAGCAGCGGCGCCGTCACCATGAAGACGATGAGCAACACCAGCATCACATCGACGAACGGCGTGACGTTGATCTCGTTGATCGGCTTAACGGCGCGCCGGCGGCGCCGAACGCGAAACTCGCCGGGTGGATCGAGTGAGGATGTCATCGCCGGTTACCCTCTTTCGTCGGCTTGGCGCGACAGGATCGCGGCGAACTCGTCGGCGAAGCCAGCGAGGCGTTGGCCGAGCTTGCCGGCATCGGCGGACAGCTTGTTGTAGGCGACGACGGCGGGAATGGCGGCGGCCAGGCCGAGCGCCGTGGCGAGCAGCGCTTCTGCGATGCCGGGCGCCACGACCGCCAGCGAGGTGTTTCGGGAGGCCGCGATCGCCTGGAAACTGGTCATGATCCCCCAGACGGTACCGAACAGACCGATGAACGGCCCAGCGGAACCAACCGTTGCGAGAAACAGCAATCGCCGCTCAAGCCGCTGGGTTTCACGGGCAATGGTGACGTCGAGGACTTTATCGATCCGGCTCTGCAGCCCGATCGGCGAACGGGCGCCCGCCTCGAAACTGCGTTTCCACTCCCGCATCGCCGCCACGAAGATCGACGCCATACCGACGGGCGTTCGACCGGTCAGCGAGCGGTAAAGGTCCTCAAGCGACTGACCCGACCAGAACACTTTCTCGAACCGGTCCATCTGCCGCCGCGAGCGCGAATAGAGCAGCGCCTTGTCGATGATAATCGCCCATGTCCAGACGGACGCCAGGATCAGACCGATGATGACCGCCTTGACGACGATGTGGGCCTGAAGAAAGAGCGAGATCAACGAGATGTCGGCCGGCGACACCAGCACCGCCTCCGTCACTCCATCAACCGGCATAGCGACTCCATAGTGGCCAGGACGACACGGGGACCGCGATCGACAACCGGCAAGTTTGACCGTTCGGGCCGATGCTTCATGCCAGCCAACCGAACGCGACGCCTGTCGCGGTCAAATTTGTCTAAACGAGGGCCACTGGCCTTTCGCGAACCCCCAGAATCCCCAAAGGCGAGTTACGCCTATCATGGTTAACGCGTGGTTATCCAGTCGGTGCCAGTCGCTCGCGGACGCCATCCGGAATCCGTCGCGCACGACCTTCCGGCGTGATCAGAACGACGGTGACGTCGGCCTCGGCGAGAACCGTCTCGCCACGTCGGGCGGTCTGACGCAGGATCAGTCGAGCGCCGGCCAACTGGCTTGGTTCGGTGTGAATCTCGATCAGGTCGTCGATCCGCGCCGGTTTGAGAAAATCGATGGTGATGCGGCGCACCGCGAAGGCGAGGCGTTCGCCGTGCTCACCATCGTCCAGCGCCGTATGGCCGATGCCGAGCAGCCGGATGTAGTCCGAGCGGCCGCGCTCCATGAAGCGGATAAAGCTGCCGTGATAGACCACGCCCGAGAAGTCGGTATCCTCGAAGTAGATTCGTACCGGCAGCACATGGCCGCCGGGCACCAGCCGGCCGGCGAGATCGGGCCAGTCCTGTCCCATGCATCCCCCTGATCGCGATTCTCATGAGGAAGGATAGTTCGTGGGCGACATTGCGATAAGGCCCCCGACGGGCGACGACGCCAGCGACATGGCGGCGCTGATGACCGCGCTTGGCTACCCTGCCAGCCCCGACCAGATGGCGGTCCGCCTCGCCCGGCTCACCGATCGCGCCGACCACCAGACGCTGATTGCGACCGATGGAGGGCAGGTGGTCGGCATGGTAGCCGGATATCTTGTGCCCGGCCTTCACGACGATGCGCCGGTCGGACAGATCATCAGCCTGGTGGTCAGTGAAACCGTGCGTGGTAGAGGTGTCGGCCGCCAACTCGCCGCCGCGATCGAAACCTGGTTTCGCACGGCCGGGGTGTCTCGGGTCAGTGTCACCTCACACCTTCGCCGCAAGGATGCGCACGCCTTCTACCAGGGCATCGGCTACGCGCAGACTGGGCTCCGTTTCGGTCGGACGTTGGATGACGGCTGAGACACCGTATCGACGTCAACACCGCGATCCGCCACGGCTGCTGGATCAACCTAGTCCAGGGTCCGCCGGTAGCGCACCAAGGCGATGGTCGCCACCACCGCGGTGAAGATCAGCAGCGGCCAGATTTGGCTGCTGACTTCCGCCAGGCCGACGCCCTTCAGCATCACCGCCCGCACCACCCGCAGGTAATGGGTCAGCGGGATGATCTCACCGATCACCTGCGCCCAGTCCGGCATGCCGCGGAAGGGGAACATGAAGCCGGACAGCAGGATCGACGGCAGGAAGAAGAAGAACGTCATCTGCATCGCTTGCATCTGGTTGCGGGCGATGGTGGAGAAGGTGTAGCCGAGGATGACGTTGGCGGCGATGAACAGCAGCGTCACACCGAGCAGCACCGCCATTGGCCCCTGCATCGGCACGGCGAACAACAGCGCCGCGGCGATCAGAATGACGCCGACTTGAACGAAGCCGAAGACGATATAGGGCACCACCTTGCCGAGCATGATCTCGTAGGGCCGGGCCGGCATCGCCATCAGATTTTCAATGGTGCCGCGCTCGACCTCGCGCGTCAGCGCCAGCGCGGTCATCAGGATGGTGGTCATCGTCAGGATGGTGCCGAGAAGGCCGGGAACGATGTTGTAGGCGGTGATACCTTCCGGGTTGTAGAGCTGATGCACGACGACATCGATCGGCAGCGTACCTGGCGCGAGCGAGGCCAGCGGGCCGGTGGTCAGCGGCGTGATCGCGGTAGTGACGATCTGGCTGAGCGATGCGACCCCCGCCGATGTTGCCGCTGGGTCGGTAGCGTCGGCTTCCAATAGCAGCTGCGGATTCTCGCCGCGTACCAGTTGGCGGTGGAATCCGGGTGGCACGGTCAGGATAAAGGTCACCTCGCCCCGCTCGAGCTTCTGGCGGGCAAGCGCCTCCGTCGTCGCGTCCTGGTCGACCTCGAAGTAATCCGAAAGCTGCATGCCGGTGACGATGGCGCGGGCGACCGAGCCGTTGTCGCCGACGATCACCGCGGTCGGCAGGTGCTTGGGATCGGTGTTGATGGCGTAGCCGAACAGAACCAGTTGCAAGATCGGCACACCGATGATCATCGCGAAGGTGAGTCGATCGCGGCGCATCTGGATCACTTCCTTCACCATGATCGCCATGACCCGCGACCAGGAGAAGAACCGCAGCTTGGCGGAATTCGCCTTGGCGGCAACCGGCACCGAGGTCTCGGCGGCGGTCATTGGGTCGGCCCCATGCCCTCGCCGCCGAAATTGTCGGCCGACTGGTTCATCAGGCGGATGAAGACGTCCTCGAGGCTGGTCTCGTCGGGTTCGGCCCTGGCGGCGGTACCGGCGATCGCCTCGTCAACGCTTTGCTTGAGCAGACCTTCGTCGGTGCCGACCACGTGCAGGTCGTTGCCGAAAGACGCCACCTGATCGACGCCGGGTGACCCCTTCAGTCGCTTGGCGATGCCATTGATATCGCCGCCGGTGACGACGAAGGTATGGAGGCCGGAATCGGCGATCACCTCCGGGACCGTGCCGCGGGCGACCACGCTGCCATAGGCGATGTAGACGATCCGGTGACAGCGCTCCGCCTCGTCCATGTAGTGGGTCGAAACCAGCACGGTCAGCCCCTTTGCGGTGAGGTCGTGGATCTCGTCCCAGAACTCGCGTCGCGCCTGCGGATCGACGCCGGCGGTCGGCTCGTCGAGCAGCAGCAATTGTGGCCGGTGCATGATGCAGGCTGCCAGCGCCAGTCGCTGCTTCCAACCGCCGGAGAGCGTGCCGGCGAGCTGATGTTGCCGATCGGTGAGGCCGAGTTGCTCCAGCGTCTCGTCGACAAACTGGGCGCGCGGCTTCAGATCGTAGAGGCGGGCGACGAAATCGAGATTCTCGCGGATGGTCAGGTCCTCGTAGAGCGAGAACCGCTGGGTCATATAGCCGACCTCGAGCTTTATCAGATCGGCCTGGGTCCGGATGTCGTAGCCCAGACATTCACCGCTGCCGTCGTCAGGCCGCAGCAGGCCGCAGATCATGCGAATGGTGGTCGTCTTGCCGGAACCGTTGGGCCCTAGGAAACCGACGATCTCGCCGCGATTCACGGTCATGTCGATGTGATCGACGACGGTCCTGCCGCTGAATTTTTTGGTCAGACCGTTGATGGCGATAATCGGCTCGCCGTTCACGACGTGCCTCCATCGTCGACGAGGTGCACGTCTACCGGCTGGCCGACCTTGAGCGTCACCGCCTCGCTTTGCGGTCGGGCTTCGACCCGAAAGACCAGCTTCTCCCGGTTGTCGCGGGTGTAGATCACCGGCGGCGTGTATTCGGCGTCGGTGGCGATGAAGTCGACGATGGCCGTCAGTCCGTCGGCGCAGTTGTCGCAGCCAACGGTTACCGTGTCGCCGACTTCGACCGTCGCGAGCAACGCTTCGGGCAGAAAGAAGCGGACTTTCTTGTTGACGTCGGGAAGCAGCGACACCACCGGCTGGCCGGCCGCCACCATCTCGCCCGGCTCGTAGAATGTCTCCTCGACGAATCCGCCGGCCGGGGCGCGTAGCGTTCGCCGTTCCAGCGCGATCCGCGCCTGGGCGAGCGAGGCTTCCAGCGCTGCGACGTTCAGTTCGGCGGCCTCGATTTCTTCCATACGCGCCGGCAATTGGGCCACTTCGAGCTGGCGTTCCATCGCTTCCACCTTGGCAAGATTGGCGTCGCGGCTCGCCTTGGCGCTGTCGACCGCGGCCTGCGACACCACCCCGCGTTCGAGCAGCAGGAGTTGCCGCTGAAACTCCTCCTCGGCGAGATCGAACGAGGCCCGCGCTTCGTCGAGTTCGGCGACGATCACCTGGAGCTCTTCCGGCCGCTGTCCGGAAAGCAGGTTGGCGAGTTGCGCCTTGCCCTGCGCCAGGCGCGCTTGCGCCCCGGCCAGCGCCTCCGCTTCGTCGGCCGTGTCGAGACGGAACAGGATGTCATCGACCGCAACCACGCCACCGGCGACCACCGGCCGTTCGATCACCCGGCCTGACGTCTCCGCCGAGACATAGACATAGGTGCCGTCGACATAGCCTTGCAGCGTGTCGTCGTCGCCATTGCAGGCCGCCAGGGCAACCGCCGCGCCGGCGATGATCAGGGCCTTCATCGTTCCATCTCCCTGTCAAGGATCGCGTCGGCGTTGGAAAGGATCATGTCGCGGATCATGTCGCGCTCCGCTTCGCCGATCGATGCCCAGCCCGTCGTACGCAAGACGACGGCCTGCGCGACCCGAAAAACGAGGATCTGGCCGACCAGCGTGAAGACCCGGACCTTCACCGCGTCGTCGGTCTCCTCGCCGCCGATGATGCGGGCCACCAGCCGACAGGCGAGCGCGTGGGCGCCGCCGACGAAGGTGAAGATGACATCGAAGGCGGCGCTCGGCTGCATCTGCTCGCGGACGATGAACCGGGCGAACTGCTCCGCCTCGTCCGCCCCGAGAATCATGTCGATGTACGTGCCCATGATCCGGAACAGGGCGGCCCGCGCCGTCTCCGGCGAGACGAGCGCCTCCGCGGTCGCGGCGGAAGCCAGCGTCGGACCGATCATTTCGCCCATCCGCTGGCCGATATACTCGGCCACCGCCAGATGCAGCGCCTCCTTGCTGCCGAAATGGTAGACGATCGCCGCGAGATTGGCGTTGGCGGCCTTGGCGATCTGGCGGGTGGTCGCGCCCTCGAACCCGTAGCGGCCAAACACGTCGAGGGCGGCGGCGATCAACCTTTGCCGGGTCTCGGCGCCGCGATCACGCTGCGCTTGCTGGTGATGGCGCGACCCGACCCGCCGCCCCGGCTTGTTCGGTTGACCGGACGCCACGCCGGGCGCCGGCGAACCCTGAGGATTCGCGCCGCCGTGATTCTGGGGGACCGGGGCCCCGCGATTATCATCGACCATTGTCTTCATCCGTTCGCCCCATGCCGCCGCAATATCAATCACACGTTTGATTGATTAAGTCAATCGTATGAACCGTAGAGGCGAGGCAGGGACAGGCGCGGCGCAACGAACGCCGATGGTCGGACGGGCGGAGCGTAGCCGGGCAAATGCCCCTCTCCACCCTTGTAAGGGAGACGGCGGAGCTTGGGTCGCGCAGCGGGCCCTTGCGGAGCCAGAGGGGGTTGAGCCGGCGACCTTCGTCCACGGCCAGATGCGGCGCGATTCTCCTCCCGCCCCCCTCCTGACCCTCCCCGCAAGGACCCCTCTGCGGAAGTTTGGTCGGTGTGTTGGAAGGGTGCGTCGAACCAGATTCAGCGCCCAGACAGGTGGTTCAGGTCAAATGCCAACGCCCTCATCTTGAGAGCCCGTCCCCAACCCGATCGCGGATGCGAGGGCGTTAGCCCGAGCCTCGAAAGACGAACGACGCCACCGCGTATGGCTGCGCTGTCGTGCATGCTTCGAGGGCCGCTACGCGGCCACCTCAGCATGAGGGCGTGGACTTGACCCCTCCCCAAACACCAAACCAACCGCGGCAGAGGAATCCTCTTCATGAAAGAATCGACAGCGGCTTCCGCCGCTACAGACGGTCGCGCAGAGCGTACCAGGTCATGCCCGCGACCAGCGCCGGATAACGCAGGAGCCGGCCTCCGGGGAAGCGACGCTGCGGGATGGCGGCGAACGCATCGAACCGACCCGGATTGTCGGCGATCGCGTCGGCGATCACCTTGCCGGCGAACGGCGCCAGCGCCACGCCCTGGCCGGAATAGCCGCCGGCGGTGTAGAGCCCGGGCTTGAGCCGGCGAATGAAGGGGAGCCGATTGGTGGTGATCGCCAGGCGGCCGCCCCAAGCATGATCGATCCGGGTGTCGGCCATATCGGGATACACCTTCAAGAAATGGCGGCGGACGAAGGCCGCGATGTCCGCGGGATCTCGCCGTCCATAGGTTTCGCCACCGCCAAAGATCAGGCGGCCGTCTGCGGTCGGGCGGAAGTAGTAAACCACGAACCGTGTATCCGAGGCCGCCTCGCCGGCGGGAATAGGCCCGCCGGCGGCACCGGCGCCGATCGGTGCCGTCGCGAGAATGTAGTTGTCGATTGGCATGACATGGGCCTCGGCCTCCTTGTCGATGCCTTCGAGATAGCCATTACCCGCGAGGATCACCGTCTCGCAATCGACCCGACCTTCCGCCGTCTCGACTGTCCAGCTGCGGCCGCGGACGATGCGCGTCACCTGGCTGTCTTCGAGGATGCGGGCACCGGCGCCGGCCGCCGCTCGGGCCAGGCCGCGGGCGAACTTCAGCGGATCAAGATGGCCGGCACCGTTGTCGCGGCGACCGCCATGGTAGTGTTCGGTGCTGATCGTCTCGGCCAGCGCATCGCGGTGCAGCCAGGTGACCGCTTCGTAGCCGTAGTCCGATCGGAGTTTGTCCACATAGCGGCGCTCGTCGTCGACGAGGCGTGGGCTGTGCACCGCATCGATCAGGCCGAGCCGCCAGTCGCAGTCGATGCGATACCGGGTGATCAGGTCGAGGGTGGTTGCCTTGGCCTCCTCGCCCAACTGCAAGAGCTGCCGGGCAGTGTCCAGCCCAAACCGCTTTTCCAGCCAGTCCTGATCGCGCCGCTGACCGGAATGGAGCTGCCCGCCGTTGCGGCCGGAAGCGCCCCAGCCGACGCTGTTGGCTTCAAGCAGCACCGCGTCAATACCGCGCTCGGCGAGATGGAGCGCGGCGGAGAGCCCGGTAAATCCGCCGCCAATGATCGCCACATCGGCGCGCACCGACCCGACGAGTTGCGGATAGACCGGCACCGGATCGGTCGAGGCGGCGTAGAGCGACGGCGCGTCCGGCAGCCGCCCCCCCTCAACAGCGCGGCGGCCGACGGTCATACGTTGAGCAGCAGGTACTCGCGCTCCCATGGGCTGATCACCCGCATGAACGTCTCGAATTCCGCCTGCTTGACCGCGCGATAAGTGTCGACGAATTCATTGCCGAACAGTTCGACCAGTTCGTCGCAGTCCTCGAACAGCGCCACCGCTTCCAGGAGGCCGCGGGGCAGGTCGATCTCGTCGAGATTGGCGCCGCCGGTCACCGGCTCGGTGCAGGGCGTGCCGTTGACCATGCCGAGATAGCCGCAGGCCAGCGACGCCGCTATCGCCAGATAAGGATTGGCGTCCGATGAGGGCAGCCGGTTCTCGACCCGGCGCCCGGCCGGCGACGAATTCGGGACCCGCAGGCCGACTGTGCGGTTGTCGTAGCCCCAGGCGGTGTTGACCGGGGCCGACGAGTAGCGTTGCAGGCGCCGGTAGGAATTGACGTAAGGGGCAAAGATCGAGGTGGCCGCCGGCAGGTATTTCTGCGAGCCGCCGATGAAGGAAAAGAACGCCTGGGTCGGTTCGCCCGCCTCGTTGGTAAAGATGTTGCGGCCGGTCACCGCGTCGTTCACCGACTGGTGGATGTGCATCGCCGAGCCCGGCTCCCGCGTCATCGGCTTGGCCATGAAGGTAGCGTACATATCCCGCCGCAGCGCCGCCTCGCGGATGGTGCGCTTGAACAGGAACACCTGGTCGGCAAGCGCCAGTGGATCGCCATGGCGCAGGTTGATCTCCATCTGCGCCGCCCCCTCCTCGTGGATAAGGGTGTCGATCTCCAGGTTCTGCTGCTCGGAGAAGTCGTAGATATCGTCGAACAGGTCGTTGAACTCGTTGATCGCCGCGATCGAATACGACTGCCGCGCCGATTCAGGCCGACCGGAGCGACCGGTCGGCGGACGGACAGGATCGTCCGGATCGGTGTTCGGCCGGATCAGATAGAATTCCAGCTCCGGCGCGACCACCGGCCGCCAGCCCTTTTCTTCGTAAATGCCGAGGATGCGGCGGAGCACCTGCCGCGGCGCCACCTCGACCGGTGCGCCGTGCGCCCGGCGGGCATCGTGGATGACCTGCGCGGTCGGGTCATCCTCCCAGGGCACGACCGTCAGGGTGTCGAAGTCCGGCTCAAGCAGCACGTCGCGATCGGCCTGGTCGTTCTGGAACTCGTCCGTGTCCCGTGGCCAGTCGCCGGAGATCGTCTGATTGAAGATCGATCCCGGCATCGACATCACCGGCGCGCTCAGAAACTTGCCGACCGGCATCATCTTGCCGCGGGCGACGCCGGCGAGGTCCGGCACGACGCACTCGATGTCCTCGATATGGCGCTCGCTCAGCCAGGCCCGGGCAGCGTCGAGCGATGACGCGGCAGGCTTGTCGGTCGGCAGGGGAGAAACATTGTCAGCGGACACGGGACACCGGTCGATTGTTGAGGGGAGCCCGATTGTGCGCGTATTGGCCCGGCTGGGCAACTCCGCGCGCGCGACAGTGTGTCCTCTCAACTCCGTAGTTGTGGGTGTTGAGAATTGAAATTAACGTGACCTCAAAATCGTCCAAACATGTCTCATCGGAGTTTCTGTCATGCCCGGAGTTCATTTGCGGTTCTCGGTTGCCAGCCTGGCGCTGCTGACCGCGCTCGGCACCGCCGCCGCTCAGAGCAATGTCGTCAACGTCTACAACTGGTCGGACTACATCGACAGCGATGTTCTCAGAGCCTTCACCGACGAGACCGGCATCCGAGTCGTCTATGACGTCTTCGACAACAATGAGATCGTCGAGACCAAGCTGCTTGCCGGCGGCTCCGGCTACGACGTCATCGTCCCTTCCGCCTCCAGCGCGTCGCGGCTGATCGAGGCCGGCACGCTCCAACCGGTCGACAAGGGCAAGATCCCGAACGTCGTCAATGCCTGGCCGGCGATTACCGAGCGGCTGGAGGTCTATGACCCGGGCAACCAATATGCGGTCAACTACATGTGGGGGACGACCGGTGTTGGCTACAATGTCGACATGATCGAAGCGCGCATGCCAGACGCGCCGGTTGATTCCTGGGACATGATCTTCGATCCGGACGTCGTGTCGCAGTTCGCCGATTGTGGTGTCCACTTGCTTGACACCTCCGAAGAGCTGATGCCGGCGGCGCTCAACTACCTGGGCCTCGATCCGGATTCGCGCCGTACCGACGACATCCGTCAGGCGGGCGAGCTGCTCAAATCGATCCGCCCCTACATCCAGAAATTCCACTCGGCCGAGTACATCAACGCACTCGCCAACGGCGACATTTGCCTTGCCGTCGGCTACTCCGGCGACGTGCTCCAGGCCCGCGACCGCGCTGCCGAAGCCGGCGCCGGGGTGACCATCGAGTACGTCATTCCCAAGGAAGGCGCGCTGATGTGGTTCGACTCCTTCCTGATCCCCGCCGATGCCCCCAACGTCGACAACGCCCATACCTTCATCGATTTCATGATGCGGCCGGAATCGGCGGCGGCCAATTCCAACTACGTCTACTACGCCAACGGCAATCTCGCCTCGCAACCGCTGCTTAACGACGACGTCATCGACGACCCGGCGATCTATCCGGATGAGGAAACCCTCAGCCGGCTCTACACGACCACCGCCTATCCGCCGCGGGTACAGCGGGTCGTGACCCGGGAGTGGACGTCCGTGAAGAGCGGCACATAACGGAGCGCTCCGATAGCCGCTCGCCGGATGGCCGACGTCCCTATCGGGCCGGCTAAAGCCGCATCCGGGCCGCGGATCGCCCGGGACGCGGCGCCGTTCATCGAGTTCCGCAACGTCAGCAAGCGCTTCGGCCCGGTGACCGCCATCGACGGCGTCTCGCTCACCATCTACGAGCGCGAGTTCTTCGCCCTGCTCGGGCCGTCGGGCTGCGGCAAGACCACGCTGATGCGCATGATCGCCGGCCTCGATCAGCCGAGCGAAGGGAATGTGCTGCTCGAGGGACGCTCCCTGGCTGGCGTCGCCCCCTATCGCCGGCCGACCAACATGATGTTCCAGTCGTACGCGTTGTTCCCGCACATGACGGTCGCCGGCAACATCGCCTTTGGTCTTAAGCAGGCCAATATGGCGAGGGTCGATATTGAGACGCGGGTCGCGGAGATGCTGAGCCTGGTCAAGCTGGAGGCGTTTGCCAACCGCAAGCCGGACCAGCTCTCCGGCGGCCAGCGCCAGCGGGTCGCGCTCGCCCGATCGCTGGCCCGCAAGCCCAAGGTCCTGCTCCTCGACGAGCCGCTCGGCGCTCTCGACCGCAAGCTCCGCGAGGAAACCCAGTTCGAGTTGATGGACCTGCAGCAGACGCTGGGGATGACGTTCTTGATCGTCACCCACGACCAGGAGGAGGCGATGACCGTCGCCGACCGGGTCGCGATCATGGATCACGGCCGTATCGTCCAGGTAGCAACCCCGGCCGAGGTCTACGAACAGCCCAACTCCCGCTACGTTGCCGACTTCATCGGTGACATCAACATCCTCGAAGGCCGGGTCAGCGCCCGGGACGGGGAGACCGTGCACCTCACCGCCGACACGGTTGGCACACCGATCGCGGTCGCCCAGGCGATCGACGTTTCGATCGGCGACACCGCCTGGTTCGCCATCCGCCCGGAGAAGGTGTCAATCTCGCCCGACCGACCGGCGGACGCCACGCGCAACTGTGTTGCCGGCGAGGTCTGGGACATCGGCTATCTCGGCGACGTATCGATCTATCACGTCCGCCTGCCCGCCGGCTCGACCATCAAGTCGACGGTGACCAACCGCACCCGCCTCGTCGAACGGCCGATCACCTGGGAGGACAAGGTGTGGCTGAGTTGGTCGGCTGACGGCGGCATCGTGCTGACCCGGTGACCGGTCGATGACCGAGGTGACCGAGCGAAGCGGAATACCCGAAGTCGAAGACACGACCTCGGCACAGCCTGGTGCCACCAGCTGGACCCGCTGGTTGGTTCTGGCCCTCCCCTATCTGTGGCTGTTCGTTCTGTTCTTCGTTCCGTTCCTGATCGTCATCAAGATCTCGTTCTCGCTCGCGGCCATCGCCCAGCCGCCCTACACCCCGGTCTTCGACCTCGCCGGCGGCGTGTCCGGACTAATTGACGCCGCACGACAATTCACCGTCGAAAACTACCTCTGGCTCACCGAGGATGTCCTTTATTTCCGCGCCTACGTGTCGAGCCTCGAGATCGCAGTGATCTCGACCGCCATCGTCCTCTTCATCGGCTACCCGATCGCCTATGGCATGGCGCGCGCCCCTTCCGCCTGGCGGTTGCCGCTCCTGATGCTGATCATCCTGCCGTTCTGGACGTCGTTTCTGATTCGCGTCTATGCCTGGATCGGCATCCTCAGGCGGGAAGGCCTGCTCAACCAGGCACTCGTCGGCCTCGGCCTGATCTCGGAACCGCTGACCATCCTCAACACCAACACCGCCGTCTATATCGGCATCGTCTATTCCTACCTGCCGTTCATGGTGCTGCCGCTTTACGCGTCGCTCGAGCGGCAGGATCCGGCCCTGCTCGAAGCCGCCGCCGATCTCGGCTGCCGGCCGGTCCGCGCCTTCTGGACCATAACCTTCCCGCTGTCGCTGCCCGGCGTGGTCGCCGGCTGCTTCCTGGTGTTCATTCCCGTCACCGGCGAGTTCGTCATTCCCGATCTGCTCGGCGGCTCCGACACCCTGATGATTGGCAGGACCCTGTGGTCGGAGTTCTTCTCCAACCGCGACTGGCCGCTCGCCTCGGCCGTCGCGGTGATCCTGTTGCTGCTTCTCGTCGTGCCGATCGTTCTATTTCAGAACCACGAGATGAAGCGGGCGGAGCGCGGAGACTGACATGCAGCAGCGCGCATCCTGGTTCAACGTGGTGTCGGTCGCGCTGGGGCTGGCATTCCTCTACCTGCCGATCCTGCTGCTCATCATCTACTCGTTCAACGAGTCGCGGCTGGTCACCGTGTGGGCCGGCTTCTCGACCAGATGGTATGGCGAGCTTCTCACTAATCAGGGGCTGCTCGATGCGGCGTGGGTGACGCTGCGGGTGGCACTGGTCTCGGCGACGATCGCTACCGTTCTCGGCACCATGGCGGCGATTGCGCTGGTTCGCTTCGGACGCTTCACCGGGCGTATGCTGTTCTCCGGCATGATCTACGCGCCGCTGGTGATGCCCGACGTCATCATCGGCCTGTCGCTGCTGCTTCTGTTCGTGGCGATCGATTTCGCCCGCGGCTTCTGGACCATCGTTCTGGCCCACATCACCTTCTCGATGTGCTTCGTCGCCATCGTCGTCCAGTCGCGGCTGGTCACCTTCGACCGCAGCCTCGAGGAAGCGGCTCTCGATCTCGGCTGTCCCCCGGTACGGGTGTTCTTCAGGATCACGCTGCCGCTGATCGCCCCCGCGGTGATCGCCGGGTGGATGCTCGCATTCACCTTGTCGCTCGACGATCTGGTCGTCGCCTCGTTCACCAGCGGCCCGGGCGCGACCACGCTGCCGATGCGAATCTACAGCCAGGTCCGGCTTGGCGTGACGCCTGAGATCAACGCGGTGAGCACCATCATGATCGCGCTGGTGGCGGTCGGCGTGTTGACCGCCTCGCTGGTCACCAAGCGGCGGGCGGCAAATCGCCAGCGCCTCGAAGCCACATAGTCGATCCGGTTCAGCCGTTCGATTCGGGCGCGACGGTCAGCTCGCTGCGATCAACCGGCGGGCCGAGATCGGGCCGCAGCCGCAGGGTCTCCCAGGTACCGTCGATCATGAACGGAACGTCGCGGGGTCCCCCCTCGTCATCGCTCTGTTTTAGCGTCAGCACGCCACGCGCCTCCACCGTCGGGGTCAGCAGATCGGCGCGGCCGGTAACGGTCAGATCAAGCGCGGCCGCTTCCGCTTCAAGGTCCTCGGTCGCGACCGCGCCGTCACCGAAGACGAAGGTGCCGTGCGCCGAGGTGAAGGCCGTCGATCCGGCCAGATCGGCATCCCCGGTGATCGCCGCCGGTAGTGCCGTCAGATCGGCGTATCCGAACGTGCCCTCGGCGATCGCCACCGAACCGTCGCCCGATAGCGATGCGATCATCTCGCGCATGGTGCGCCCGGCGCCCTCGAGGTGCATCGCCACCGTCGCGATCCCGTCGAGTTCGACCAGATCGCCGGTGTCCTCAAGCAGGTCGCCGATCACCAGATTGGCGATTTCCACCTGCGCTGTCGCGGCGATACCGTTGCCCTGAGGGGTCAACGTCACCCGCGCTTCCAGGACCCCGTCATCGTCAACCTGCATCTCCTCGACCGAGACGGAGAGCTCGCCGTCGTCAAGCACAACGGTCGCGGCCGTGCGCCCGAACGAAGCGTCGCCGACGGTTAGCTCATTGGTGGAGAGCCGAACGTCGACCGCGCCCATCGCATCGAGCGGCATCACAGTCGGCGCCGCCAGCCACGAGCCGTTGACCTCGGCGGCCGCTTGCAGCGCCTCGGCATAGGAGGTCAGATCCAGCGTTTCGAACGCCAGCGTCCCTTGCAAGGTGCTGCGGCCGTCGCCGATCATCGCCGACAGCGCGCCATCGGCGGCGTTGCCATCGAGTTCGATGGTCGCGTCGGTAATCGCCACCGACGGCCCGAGCCAGTTGATCCGGCCATCCACCGAACCAGCGGCGAAGATCGTCCCGCTACCGATGTCGGTCCCCATCCATTCCGCCACGCGGCGGACCGACGGGGTTGCCATTTCGATGTCGCCCTCGAGTTGGGTCCCGTCGAGCTGGAGGGCGGTGCCGTCGAAGGCCAGCGTCAGCGGCGTCGCCGAAAAAGCAAACCGCAGCGGGGAGCTTCCCCCGGCGAGCCAGTCGAGCGGAGTCCCCACATTGCCGTCGAAGGTAACCGGCTCGCCACGCCAGATGAACGACCCATCGCCACGGGCCGCCTGGGACGTCCGCGTCCAGTCGAAGGTGGCATCGACCTTGGTGAGCTCCTCCCGCCGGCCGGTCCGCTCGTCGGTATAAGTGACGATGCCGTCGCGGATCAGGAACCGGCCGAGCCGGATGTCAGCGAGCGGCGAAGGTGGCGCGATGTCGTCGCTGGCGCCTTCCTTGTCACCCTTGGAAATCTGGGTGCCGATGACGCCCTGATCGAGAATCCAGTTGCCCCGGCCCTGTGGGTCGGTACGCAGATTGATACGTGGATTGGACAGGCGAAACCGGGCGAACTCGATCCGGCCGGTGAGCAGTGGCAAGAGTTCGATCTTGCCGGTCATGGTTTCGATGTCCATGAACGGCTCCGCATCGTCGCCATCCGGATTGGCGAGGGTCGCTTCCCGCAAGCGCACGGTGAGATACGGATAGAGGCTGATGCTCGGCTCGCCGCGGAAGGTGAAGTCCCGCCCGGTCCAGTAGGCGATCTGATCGGTGATCTGTCGCTTGACCAGGTCCGTCGAGATGATGAACGGCGCCGCGGCGATCAGACCGCCCACGACGACGACGGCAACCAGGACGCCGATCAGAAGTCGCCGTCCGCGTCTTCGCCCACGTCTGCGCGCCATCGCTTCCTTTCCGCCGCTGCCTCTTGACTGAACCGCCCTCCGGATAGGAAGAAACCTCACCGTCCGCAAGGACTATGTGCACACCGCCTGGATCGCTGGCGGCGGTCCCAACGGCGGAAAAACAACAACAATCCCGAGCCCTGGGGGAATGCCGCCTTGATCGCTTCAGCCGACCAGCCGCTGTGGAAACCGACCCGGACCGACGATCTGCCGATCGCCCGCTTCGCCGCGGAGGCCGAAAAACGGGCCGGCCGGGGGCTCGCCGACTATGATTCGCTCCACGGCTGGTCGATCACCGACCCAGCCGCGTTCTGGGACCTGGTTTGGGACTTCTGCGGCGTTATCGGCGAGAAGGGCGAGCGGCGGTTGATCGATCCGGAGCGCATGCCGGGTGCCCGATTCTTCCCCGACGCGCGGCTCAACTATGCCGAGAACATGCTCCGCCGAGACGACGACGGCAATGCCATTGTCTTCCGCGGCGAGGACAAGGTCCGCACTCGGCTCTCCTGGCGTGAGCTCAACGCCCTCGTCTCGCGGCTGCAGCAGGCGTTGCTTGGTCTCGGGGTCGAACCCGGCGACCGGGTCGCGGCGCTGATGCCCAACATGCCGGAAACCATCGCCGCCATGCTGGCGACCGCATCGATCGGTGCGGTGTGGTCGTCGGCGTCGCCCGACTTCGGCGCCCGCGGCGCCCTCGACCGGTTCGGACAGATTGCGCCGAAGGTACTGATCACCTGCGATGGCTACTACTACGCCGGCAAGACCATCGAGACCCAAGAGAAACTCACGGCGATCGCCGAGGGGCTGCCCGACGAGCCGATGATCATTGTCGTGCCCTATCTCGGCAGCGCCGCCGAGGTCGCCGCGGCACTCCCCAACGGCCACGCCCTCGACGACGTGCTCGCGCCTTACGAGGCGAAGCCGGTCACCTACCGCCGGATGCCGTACGCGCATCCGCTCTACATCCTGTTCTCGTCCGGCACCACCGGGGTGCCCAAATGCATCGTCCATTCGGCCGGCGGCACTTTGCTTCAGCACCTGAAGGAGTTGCATCTGCAATCGAGCCTGGAGCGCGACGAGCGGCTCTTCTACTTCACCACCTGCGGCTGGATGATGTGGAACTGGCTCACCTCCGGCCTCGGCCTCGGTGCGACCCTGCTCCTCTATGACGGCTCGCCCTTCCACCCGTCCGAGCGGGTATTGTTCGACTACGCCGTCGACGAAGGCATGAACGTGTTCGGCACCTCCGCCAAATATATCGACGCAGTGAAGAAGTCGGGGCTCCGGCCGATCGAGGACTACGACCTCTCGCGGGTCCGCATGATGCTGTCGACCGGATCGCCGCTCGCTCCCGAAAGCTTCGATTTCGTCTACGAGTCGATCAAGCCGGACATCCATCTCGCCTCGATCTCCGGAGGCACCGACATCGTTTCCTGCTTCCTGCTCGGCATTCCGACTAAACCGGTGTGGCGCGGCGAACTGCAGGGGCCGGGCCTCGGTATGGCGATGGACGTCTTCGACGAGACCGGCAAGCCGCTGCCGTCCGGCAAGGGCGAACTGGTCTGCACGGTACCGTTCACCTCGATGCCGATCGGCTTCTGGAACGATCCCGACGGCGAGCGCTACCGTGCTGCGTATTTCGAGCGGTTTCCCGGCGTCTGGTGCCACGGCGATTTCGCCGAATGGACCGAACACGGCGGCATGATTATCCACGGCCGCTCCGACGCCACCCTGAACCCCGGCGGTGTCAGGATCGGCACCGCCGAGATCTATGCCCAGGTCGAGTCGATCCCCGAGGTGATGGAAGCGCTCGCCATCGGCCAGGAATGGGAGGGCGACGTCCGCGTCGTGCTGTTCGTCCGGCTGCGTGACGGCGTCACTCTCGACGACGACCTGATCGCCAAAATCAAGCGGGTGATCCGCGCCGGTGCCACACCCCGGCATGTCCCGGCGCGCGTTGTCGCGGTCGCGGACATCCCCCGCACCAAATCCGGCAAGATCGTCGAGCTCGCCGTTCGAGAGGTGGTTCACAACCGGCCGGTCAAGAACCGCGGCGCGCTGGCCAACCCCGAAGCGCTGGACCACTTCGCCAACCGGCCGGAACTGGCTGAGTAGTTGCCCGCTCCGGCCGCAAGCACGCCCCACGCTTCGTCGCCGGTCAGAAGGCCCTGCCCGAGACGACAAGATACACACCGATCAGAACCGGAATGCCCTCGATCCCGTGAAGGATGATGGCGAACCAGATGCTGCGGAAGTAGCGGGACGGCAGCGAATAGGCGAAACCGCCGATAATGAACGCCAGCATCTGCGTCGGCCGGTGCAGATGGTAGAGGGCAAAGAGCACCGAGTTCGCAACCCAATCCCATTTGCCGAACACCCCGCGCATCTTCGGCAGCAGGATGCCCCGGAACAACAGTTCCTCGCCGAGGACGTAGTTGAAGGCGCAGGCGATAACCGCGACGCCCATCAGCCACCAAGCGCCGATGAACTCGGGTTGGATGATCTCCTCCAGTTCGAGAACCGGCAGGCGATCGAGGAACGGTAGCGGGATCAGGATCAGATGCCCGATCCACTCCTCCATGGGAGTCATCTCGATCGCAGCATAGAACAGGAACGCCGGGATCAGCCACAGAAAGAGGAGATAGCTGCGCCGGCCGGTACGGGGATTGGTCGGCTTGTTCAGCCAGATGCGTTCGCGGATCGCGCCCCAGGTGAATGCGGGCAATTCGAGGTAGAGGATGATGACCGACAGGACGAACTGCCAGATCATGCCGACGATCAAGAGCAACCAGACGGTCAGTGCATAGTTGAACCCGTAGCCGGTCGCGAGCGCCGGCGCGACGACAAAGGCGAGAATGGGCATCGGTATCGCGACCGCTGCCCAGATACCCAGAATCTTGAGAAGGCTGTACTGGTCGGCGTTGTCTGCATCGACAACGTCGGCCTGATTTTCGGTGCGCCATTGCAGCGCATCGGCGGAACGGTGCGTCGTTTTCATGTCAGTGAACCCCCGTGGGCTGGCGACATCCCGCGATGCCGAGCATCGTGAATTTGACGGCGTAAACTTTACACTGTAAAACACGACTTACTTTACACTGTCAAGTGCGCATGGAAGAAGGAACGAATGATTCGAAAACCGGCGAACCAACAGCACCACGGAAACCTGCGCGAGGCGCTGATCCTGGCAGGGCTGCAAATCCTGGAAACTGAGGGTCTCAAGGCGCTGACCCTGAGGCGCTGCGCCAAGCTCGCCGGGGTGTCCCATGCCGCGCCGACCCATCATTTCGAAGGCTTGCCAGGCCTTAAATCGGCCATCGCAACGCGTGGATACGGGATATTCGAGCGCCTGATGATCGAGGGGATCGAGGCGGAGGACACGCCGAGAGGCCGCGTTCTCGGCATGTGCCGGGGCTATCTGAGATTCGCGACGGAGCATCGCGCCCTCTTCAATCTGATCTTTGTTTCGCCTCGCGACTTTCCGCCGGATGAAGAGCGAATGGCGGCCGCCGCGAGCGCCCGCAGGGTACTGACCCAAACCTGCGCGGAGCTTCGGCACGGTGCCGGTGGAAGCTCAACGACGGAAGTCGCCGTCTGGTCACTCGTTCACGGCTTCGCGAAGTTGATCGAGATCGAACGGGTGGTTCCGGGCTCAGGCGACGCCCGTGACGTCGACTTCGACAACGTCTTTTCGTTTCTGGATGTCAGGGCGTAACGATCGGTTCGGCAACGCCGTCCAGCGGAGACCTTGCTGGTCGGCGGTCAAGAACCGCGGCGCGCTGGCCAACCCAGAGGCGGTGGACCAAGAGGGACGGAACTCTATTATATGCACTCAGGCCCACGGTGCTATCGTGGTAGTCGGATCATTCAGAGGGAGTGAGGAAGATGAACAAACGCATCTCAGCTGCGTTAAGTGTTTTTTTGGCTGTGTTTCTGACCGGGACCCTCGCATATTCTGGGCAGGATGTTTATCTCCAGGTCTGCCCCGAGGGAAATAAAGAATGTGTACGTAAAGTTACTTTAAGTCATGCCCAGCAGATCTACGACCTTCATGGTACCTGCAAATTTTCTTCAGGTGTCGGCAATTTCAATCCTGCAAGTTATAATTGCGAATCCGGGAATGACACCAGAATTATATGTAAGCAGAATGGAACGGACGGAGCTTACGCGGTATGTAGTTGCGGCTGGGCGAAAGACAAATTGAATCCAAATAAACACCAGCAGGTTTCAATGCACATGTGCTGTGATTGGAATGCAGGAACCTGTTAACAAGCCATCTCCTCATTTGGAGTTCGGCTTCCCTCGACACCGTAAAGATGGCGAGGTTTAGGGGCTAAGACAGCAAGTCGTCCGGCGAATCCGATCGCCAAACCTACATCGGAACCCAACCGGATTAGCCGTAAGCGTCACCAGCCACCGAGCTTAATGGCAGCGCGGCCGGCCGCCGTAGAAACAGGAAGGCGATCGTCCCCCTAACGCATCCCGCCGATGATCTTTTCATGGCCCGCGACGATCGCTTCGGCGATCCGCGGGTCCGGCTCGGTCGACCACACATCTTCCTGGTGACTGCCACCGAGGATGATCCCGTCGCTGCGGGTGAACATGTAGAGGTCCTTGGTGCCGTCGATATAGATGAGTTACGTAACTCATGCAGGATGAGCCGCGATACAACCCGGGTGGAAACAACAGGCGGGACTGGAAAGCGACAATGATCGACAAAGCAACCTACCAACGCGACGGGTTCGCCGTCGTCCCCGATGCGGTCGACGCGGAGACGATCGCGAAGACGACCGCCGAGGCGGCGCGACTGTGCCGCGAGCACGGGGCGGACCTCCCGTTGTCGCATCGCCGCGAGGGCGCGACCGCGGCAGCGACGGATGTCGCCGACCTGGACGACGACGCCCTGCTCACCCGGTTTCTCGCCATCCACTTTCCACACAAGCTGTCGGCCTTGTTTCGCGACATGCTCGGGCATCCGGCGACCGTCGAGGCGCTGCGTGCGGCGATCGGGCCGAACGTCAAATGCATGCAGTCGATGCTGTTCATCAAATCGCCGGGCGCGCCGGGGCAGGCCTGGCACCAGGACGAAGCCTTCATCCCGACTCGCGACCGGAGTCTCACCGGGGCGTGGCTGGCGATTGATGACGCCACTGTCGACAATGGGTGCTTGTGGGTGATCCCCGGCTCGCACCGGCGCGGCGTGATCTATCCGATGCAGCCCCACGGGTCGGACGAATGGGACCCGACACCTGGCGCTTATGGCTTCCCTGAGGATGAGGGATCGGCACAGCCGCTGGAGGCGCCGAGCGGTTCGTTGGTCGTCTTCAACGGCTACCTGCTGCACGGCTCGCATAAGAACCGCTCGGGCGGCTACCGGCGAGCGCTGGTCAACCACTACATGAGCGCCGAGTCGCTGTTGCCATGGCGCCAGGGCGGGCGTGTCGATGTCGGCGACGACTTCCGCGACATTGTCATGGTCTCCGGCGACGATCCCTACGCCTACAAGGGGACCGAGGACCTGTCGAAGCCCTACGTCCGCGCTGCGGCCTAAGGCGGGTCGACCGGTCTCCATCACCTGTCCGCCGATCAGCGACGGTGTTTCCTTGTCGTCAGCCGGTGGCTGGCGGGGACGGGGACCACGACAAGGCTCGCGACGATCCGGAGCGGAGCGCGACCCTGCGACCGCACGGGCGCTTGCCAAGCCGGCTTATCCATCGCAGGCTAAGACAAAAGAGCGGCAAGCCGCCGGCCAGGGGACGCGTGCATGGGGGTATTCCTCGCGATCAGCCGTGCCATCGATGGCGTGACCGTCGTCATCGGGCGCGCGGTCATGTGGCTGATCCTGATCGCGGTTCTGGTCAGCGCCGGCAACGCCACCATCCGCAAGGCGTTCGACTTCTCGTCCAACGCCTTCCTTGAACTGCAGTGGTATCTCTACGGTGGCGCGTTCATGCTCGGCGCCGCCTATACGCTGCAGCGTAACGAACACGTACGCATCGACGTCCTGTCGGCGACGTTTTCCAAGCGGACCCGAGACTGGATCGACCTCGTCTGTCACATCCTGTTTCTCGTCCCCTTCGCGTTCCTGATGGTTTACCTGTCCTGGCCGTTCTTCCTGCGCTCGTATCTGTCGGGCGAGGGCTCGCCCAACGCCGGCGGGCTGATCCTGTGGCCGGCGAAGTTCGTCGTACTGGCCGGCTTTGTGCTGCTCTCGGCCCAGGCGATCTCCGAGATCATCAAGCGCGCCGCGGTGCTAGCGGGCCGGATCGACGAAACCACACCGCCCCATGAGCTGCCGCCGATGATCGAGGAGATGGCCGACCCTCACGACGACGAAATCCCCGGCCACGAAGACGGTCCACGATGATCGACCTGATTGCCGAAAACATCGCGCCGATCATGTTCGTGACCGTGATGGCAATGCTGCTGCTCGGCTACCCGGTCGCCTTCACGCTCGCCGCCGGCGGCCTGTTGTTCTTTGTCGTGGGCGTCAACCTCGCCCAGTTCGCACCCAACGAGATCACCCTGTTCTGGCCGCTGCTCCAGGCCAATCCCGAGCGCGTTTTCGGGGTGATGCGCAACGACACACTGCTTGCGATTCCGTTCTTCACCTTCATGGGAATCATCCTCGAACGGTCGCGGATGGCGGAGGACCTGCTCGACACCGTCGGCCAACTGTTCGGTCCGGTACGCGGCGGTGTCGCTTACGCGGTCGTGCTGGTCGGCGCCCTGCTTGCCGCGACCACCGGCGTGGTGGCCGCGTCGGTGATCGCCATGGGGCTGATCTCGCTGCCGATCATGATGCGCTACGGCTACAACAGCCGGATGGCGACCGGCACCATCTCCGCCGCCGCCACCCTTGCCCAGGTGATCCCGCCGTCGCTGGTTCTGATCGTCATGGCCGACCAGCTCGGCCGGTCGGTCGGCGACATGTATGTCGGCGCGGTCTATCCCGGCCTCATCCTGGTCGCGCTCTACTGCCTCTATGTCTTCTTCGTCACCATCGTCCGGCCTAAGGCGGCGCCGGCTCTGCCGCCCGAGGCCCGCACGCTCGGCGGTGGTGTCCCGACGCTACTCGCCGCCATCGGTGCCGCGGTGGTCATCTACGTCGTCAGCTACCATTTCGTTTTCAACATCTTCGACGACGCGACCCGCCTCGTCTGGTCGGCGACCACCGCGACCGTGATCGTCTACGCCTTCGCCCTCGCCAACCGGCGGTTCGAGCTGGGTCTGCTGTCGCGACTCGCCGAGCAGGTGATCATCGTCCTGATCCCGCCGCTGGCGCTAATCTTCCTGGTGCTCGGCACCATCTTCCTCGGCATAGCCACGCCGACCGAGGGGGGCGCGATGGGCGCCACCGGCGCGCTGATCCTGGCGCTGGCGAAGCGGCGCCTGACGATGGAGACGCTGACTCAGGCGCTCGACACGACGGTCAAGCTGACGGCCTTCGTCATGTTCATCCTGATCGGGGCGCGGGTGTTCGGTCTCACCTTTTTCGGTGTCAACGGCAACATCTGGATTGAGGAACTGCTGCTCAACCTGCCGGGCGGACCGACCGGCTTTCTGATTTTCGTCACCGTCCTCATCTTCATCCTCGGCTGTTTCCTCGATTTCTTCGAGATCGCCTTCATCCTGGTGCCGCTGCTCGCGCCGGTCGCCGAAGCGCTGGGCATCGATCTGATCTGGTTCGGTGTTATCATCGGCCTGAACCTGCAGGCGTCGTTCTTGACGCCGCCGTTCGGCTTCGCGCTGTTCTACTTGCGATCGGTATCACCGACCAAGGCGTGGCTCGACGCGGTCTCCGGCCGAACGTTGCCGGCGGTCAAGACCACCGATATTTACCGCGGCACCCTGCCCTTCATCGCCATCCAGATCTTCACCATCGCCTTGGTGATCGCGTATCCGCCGATCGTCACCCACTATCAGGACGATCGGATCACCATCGATCTCGACGAGGTCGAGATTGATCTGCCGCCGCTCGGCACTGACGGTGGCAGTTTGGGCTTACCGCCGCTCGGCGGAGAGGATGGCGGCGCACCGAATTTCGGGCTGCCGCCACCCGATCTTGGCGGGCCGGCGCAACCGGACCAGCCGGCAGCGCCGTCGCTCGACCTGTCGCAGCCGCCGACCTTCGACTAGGGGCCGCGCCCCGCGCCGTCCTGCGGGAGCATCCGCTCGGTCAAACGTCGAACTCGACCACCACCGGGCAATGATCGCTCGCCTTGGGACGATCCCAACCCATGCGCGGATAACGCGCCACATCCAGGTTGGGAACCCGGATCGGCATGCCGGCACGGATGATCCGAGGTGACCCCTCCACCCGTTGCGAGAGCTCCGGGGACGCAATGATGTAATCCAACTGGGTCTTGTGCCGCTGGCCGGAGTAATAGTGAGTCCAGCGATCGGCCTCGGCGACCGCCTCCAGCATGTTCTTGCCGAAGCCCTCGTCGAGCAGCGGATCGACACCTGACGCTTCGTCCGAATCCAGCACCTTGATCGTTTCCTTATAGCGCCCCTCGTCATCGGGCACCGTCGAGATCGCGATCCGCAGCCGATAGTCGTTGAGGTCGCCAAGCACCGCCCACAGCGCATTCTCGGGGTTCTCGAATCGCCTGTTGATGATCTCCCGCACGGCGATCGCCTCGAGCTGCCGCATGCCGATGGAAGCATCCCGGCCGCCGCCCATCGACTTGAAGTGGCAGTTGAACAGGTTGACCGCCTTGCCGCCCATGCGAACTTCGAGCTCCAGGCAGTCACGGCGGAATATGCGCGCGGCGGACCCTTTGAGTTTCTTGGCCGCCTCGGCAGCCTTCGGATAGGATTCGAGGAGCGCCTTGCCGCTGTCGGTCCGGCGGACCCACCCCGGCGTTACATCAGCATAGGAGCGGCTCATCACCGGGCGGATGTCGCGCGCGATGGCGGCGACATCAATCCCCCGACGATCGTTGCCCTCATGCAGGACCAGTTGGGGATAGGGATCGACGCCGATCTTTTTGACGTAGGCGTCCATGAAGCGCATCAGCGCGGTGTGACTGTCCACCTCCTGCAGGCAGTAGATGTCAGCGTCCGCTTCGGCGAAGGCGAGCGCGGTATGCTGGCGTCTGTCATCATCCTGCGAAATGGCCGCGGATTGGACAAAGCGTTTGAAGTCCTCGAATTTGGTCAGGTCGCCGTCGCCGAACTCGCCATAGAACTGGATAATCGGTGGAAGATACCGTGCACTGCGGTCGTCGCTGAACGCTGAGAAGTCAAACCGCGTGAACAGATTCTCGATATTGAACGTGCATAGGCGTAGCCGCATCGTACTCTCCTTATGCGCGAGATGGGTTGAAGACTAAACTACACCTCCGCAACAGGAAATTGACAGCTTGCCGAGTACCGGCGTCTCTGAGGTAAACCGACGCCCTCCGAGCGGCCGAAAGCATCCAAAGCGATGGCAGCTAGTCTTGCGAGCTATTCCCGCCCGCCGGATCAAGAACTACGTAGACTGGCCGGCCGATCATCTGATTAAGTCAAACAAGAGATCGCTCCGGTCGACAACCATTTGGGTGAAATGCCCTTGTATTTTTGATAGACGGAGGCTCGGAAGCAGATGCTGCTAGGTAGGCGATGACCGAACAGGCCGATCTTCTTCTCGGTTCGATGGAAGACGTCTTCGCGCCGTTCATGCCCGACGACATCGCCGAATCGTCGAGGAAAGTGGTTCACCGCTATCTTGAGCAGGGGGCCGGGCGTATCGGACAGATCGCCTGGGCCGAGTTCGACCCCGACGGTGTCTTTTCCCGCGGCGGGATTTCCAACGCCAGCCACGTCGCCGCTTAACCGCTCGCGACAACCTGGCCGGCAAAACCCGGGCGCGCGAGGCACCCGGGTTTGGCCATGTCGATGGAGGCTGCGCCGCCTAGAGCTTGTCGGCCCGCTGCTGCAGCATCATGAACGTATCGTACTGGTATTCGGAGAGTTGCGCCCAGAGATAGGCGTCCTTCCGGAACGCGGTCATGTCGTCGTAGATTTTCTTGAACGTCGGGTTGACCGCGTTGATCTCGGCGTAGGTCTCGTTGGCCGCGTCGAAGCAGGCCGACAGTATCTCCGGGCTAAACGGGCGAAGCTGGGTGCCGTTGGCGACCAGTTCGCGCAACGCCGTCGGGTTCTCGTAGTCGTAGTTCGCCATCATGTCGGAGTTGGCGGCCTGGCAGGCGGCGGTCAAGATCGCTTGATACGACTTCGGTAGCGAATTCCATTGGTCGAGGTTGACCAGCGCGTGGAGCACCGGGCCGCCCTCCCACCAGCCGGGATAGTAGTAGTACTGGGCGACCTTGTAGAAGCCGAGCTTGAGGTCGTCATAGGGGCCGACGAACTCGGTCGCGTCGATCGTGCCTTTCTCCAGCGCTTCGTAGATGTCGCCGCCGGCGATCTGCTGGGGCACGACGCCGAGCTTCTCGATGATCTTGCCGCCCATGCCGCCGATCCGGAACTTAAGGCCCTGGAGGTCCTCAAGCGTGTTGATCTGCCTGCGGAACCAACCACCCATTTGGGCGCCGGTGTTGCCGCAGAGGAGACCGTAGAGCCCTTGGGTGGCGTAGAACTCGTTCATCAGCGTGTCGCCATTGCCGTGGTAGAACCAGGCGTTCTGCTGACGATAGTTCAGGCCGAACGGGATGGCTGTCCCGAGCGCATAGACCGGGTCCTTGCCCCAGTAATAGTAGCTCGCCGTGTGGGACATCTCGACGGTGCCGTCGATGGTCGCATCCGCAGCCTGCAAGGCGGGGACAAGCTCGCCGCCGGCGAAAACCTGGATCGTGAAATTGCCGTCGGTGGCTTCGCTGACATAGTTCGCCATCGTTTCGGCGGCACCGTAGATGGTGTCCAACGATTTCGGGAACGACGAGGTCAGTCGCCAGGTGATCTTGGGCATCGATTGAGCAATCGCAGGGGCCGCCAGCGTCGATCCACCGACGGCGGCGCCGGTAGCGAGTCCGGCTTTCTTGATGAAAGAACGACGATCCATATATTTCCTCCCCTGGGGTTTCGGGATGTTTGGCCATCCGCTGGGTACAAAAGAGAAGTGTTTCATAAAACTGTCAAGCGACTGACTACCTGGTGCGCCACGTGTGGCACAACCCAGCGTTGCGCGCAATGACACACCGCCCTCTTGTCGGCGTGCCCGCAGACGTGCGTGAAGCTGATGGCTATCGCTGGCACGCGGCCGCGGAGCCCTACCTGACCGCGATCATCAAAGGCGCCGGCGGTATCCCGGTTGTCCTGCCCGCGCTTGCGGACCACATCGATGCCGAAGCCGTGGTCGGACGCCTCGATGGCGTTCTGCTGACCGGCAGCCGCTCGAACGTCCACCCCGATCACTACGGCGGCGTCGCCGACGCAGCATCCGAACCGCACGACACGGCGCGGGACGCGGCGAGCTTCGCCCTGATCCGAGCCGCTCTGCGCCAGGCAGTCCCCGTGCTCGCCATCTGCCGCGGCATGCAGGAGTTGAACGTCGCGCTTGGCGGTACGCTGCACACGGAAATCCACGAGATCGAGGGCCGGCTCGACCACAAGGCCCCCGACGCGGAGCATCAGGCCGATCGATTCGCCATCCGCCAGCCGGTGACCATCGCCTCGGATGGCGTGCTGGCGCCGGTGCTCGGCGCAGGCGAAACCCAGGTGAACTCCCTCCATCGCCAAGGGGTAGCCGACCTCGCGCCCGGCCTGGCGGTGGAAGCGACGGCACCGGACGGCACCGTTGAGGCCGTACGGGTGGTCGGCGCGCCTGGCTTCGCGATCGGGGTCCAATGGCATCCGGAGTACTGGGTCGAGACCGATACGCCGTCGCAAAAGCTGTTTGCCGCCTTCGGGGACGCGGTGCGCGCCCACGCCGCCGCGCGCGGTGGCTAGCGTTCTATCGGATCGTCGCGCCTTCGCCACCTGACCCAATTCCGTTCCTGTCCATCGGTGTGCTCCGGCTGTCGAAAAACCCGCCGTTGACACAGGACCTCCTATTCTATAACTAGTAAGTTATGGAACAAATCAGTTATGGAACTGAACAGGCCAACCTGGACGCGGTGTTCACGGCGCTGGCCGATCCGACCCGGCGGGCGATCCTGACCCGGCTGGCCGCGGGCGAAGCCTCGGTGAACGAGCTCGCCGCGCCGTTCGCCATGAGCCAGCCGGCGGTGTCGAAGCATCTGAAAGTGCTGGAGCGGGCCGGACTGGTCGAGCGCGCGATCGACAAGCAGCGGCGCCCGGCGCGGCTCAACGCCGAGCCGATGGTCGCGGCGGTGCGCTGGCTCGAAGAGTTCCGCCGGTTCTGGTCCGGCAGCTTTGACCAGCTCGATGATCTGCTGCGCGAATTGAAGAAGAAAGAGGGAAATCCGAAATGAGCGACCTGCCCACCTACGTTCTTGAACGGGTCTTCGATGCGCCGCGCGAAATGGTCTGGCGCACGTGGACCGAACCGGACCTTCTCGCTCATTGGTACGGCCCTGGGGTGGAGACCATCGTCCACCGCCTCGATGTCGAACCCGGCGGGCTGTGGCTCAACGAGATGCGGTGGGGCGGCAACTCCCACTACCAGCGGGTCGAATACACCGAAGTGAAGCCGCCGGAGCGGCTGGTCTGGCTTCACGCGGTCGCGGACAAGGACTGGAACGTCGCGTCCAATCCGCAAATGCCCGATTGGCCGCGCGTACTGCTGACGACGGTGACCTTCGCTGAGGAAGGGGAGCAAACACGGATGCGGCTGACCTGGGTACCGTATGAGGCGAGCGCTGCCGAAATCGCCTGCTTCGCCGGGGCAATCGACGGCCTCGACAAGGGTTGGGGCGCGGGCATGGAACTCCTTGCCAAGCTGCTCGCCGACATGAAGGCGGGCCGCACCCCGGAGGCGGCCGGGGCCGACCCCGGCTAGCCGCCGAGACGGTATGACAGGGCGCCGCCGAGGAGCAGCAGACCGAGCAGCAGGACCAGAGCGGCGGCGCCGACCTCGAACACCCGCAGGACCCAGACGCCGGCGCTCGACTCGGCGCCGGCAAACCGCAACGCCAGCCCCTTGGCGGACACCGCCAGGGTAGCGAGCGCGGCCACCGTGATACCGGTGCCGAGCGCCATGACGAAGGTCGCGGCGATGCCGGCGGCGAATAGACCCTGCGACAGGGCGAAAACCAGAATGATGATCGCGCCCGAGCACGGGCGGATACCGACACTGACAATCGCCGACCACGCGCGCACCAGCGGATTGCGCGGCCGGTCGGGTCGTGCCTTCGCACCGTGATCGTGGTCATGGTGATGGTGGTCGTGCCCGTCATGGTGATGGTGGGCGTGTCCGTCTTCGCCGGGGAGATGATGATGGTTGCAATGGGCGTGGCCGCCGCGGAACCCTTTGCTCCACAACAGCCACACGCCGACGAGGACGATGAGTCCGTAGCTGCCGATCTCCAGCCAGTCGGTCGCCAAGGTCATCGTCTGGGCGGTGACGTTGAGAATCGCGGCAGCGATACCGACGACGACTACCGCCGACACCGCCTGGACGAAGGCGGCAGCGAAGGAGATGGCGATGCCGCGTCGCGCCGACTCGCCCGAGGCAACCACATAGGACGTGATCACCGCCTTGCCGTGGCCAGGGCCGGCGGCATGAAAGATGCCGTAGAGGAAGCTCAGTCCAAGCAGGAGCCAGACGGCGGTGCCGTTCCGGTCGACTTCGGACAGCGTCTCGGTGAGGCTGCGGTAGAACGCGGCCTGGTGCGCCGCGATCCAGGCGAAAACCGGGGCGAGCGGCCCACCGAATGCACCGCCCCCGGTGTCCGGCGTCGAAATCCCGAACGGCGATTGCGCGGCGAGCGCCGGCGCGGCAAGGCACGCCGACGCGGCGAGAACCGCGACCCAGTGTGCCCTCATCCGCAGGAGACCGTGATCCGATTGCTAAGGATGGACGCGGCGGCGCGCAGATCCGGCGGCAGTTCGCGCTCGGAAGCCGGCACCGCGCCAAGAATCATCGCCGTCTGAATGTCGAGCTCACCGGGTGGAATGAACATACCTTCGCAGCCGGTTGGCGCACCCACCAGGCTCACCGGCACGTCCTCGGTGAACGAGAAGGCGACGAAATACTCCGGATCGAACACCTCCACGGACGTGTCGTCTACGACATCCACCGGTTCCGCCAACGGCAGCGTGTAGAACAGGGTGAGTTTGCCGCTATAGAACTCCAGCCAGTACTCCTCCGGCGCCGTGAAGGTCTGCATCTCCTCGTCGACCATGAAGAACGTGAAGAAATCGAACTCCTCAAGCGAATCAACGTTGACCTGGGCGAGCGGCGCCAGCTCGGCGTCGGTCAATTCGCCGTTGTCGTCGGCGTCGAGGCCCTGGATCGCATAAGCGGTAAACGCCTCGTCGAACTGCCAGATGTTGCGCACAGCGCTGATCCGGCCGTCCCCGTCGAAGACAATCTCCGAGCGTGCATCGATGAAGACATGTGGATGGGCGGTTGCTGTAGCGGCACCCCCAACCAGCACGGCAGCGGCCATCAACGGTCGCGTGATTCGCATCGGAACCTCCAAGGCCCTGAGGGCCAGACAACTGCGGCCATATCGAGGCGCCATCCCGCGGGGACCCTCGATTCTCGGACGCTGCCCGTCAAGACCCTTTCAGTCGATTTTCGGCCTCGGAAAGCGCTTCCTCGATCTCGTCGATCCAGGTGACATCCTCGTCACGGGCGGCACGTGCCTCGCGGATGAGCCGCAGGTTGCGCCGGGTGGTGGCCGGTTCCCACGGTTCGCGCACAACCGCCAGCGCGGCGGTCGCCGCGGTCTCCGCCGTGTCCGGATCACGATCGAGCACCGCCACCTCCAGCAGGGTCGCCTGATCCCAGTAATCGCCCCCGCCCGGACGGCCGGCGCCGGCACGCTGGGCGGCGGCATAGCGGACGACCGGCAGCATCGCCTCTTGCGCCGGGTCCGGTGTCTCCTGAATCTCCATCAGGGTCAGGGCGTTCACTCCCGGATACGGGTCGCGCCAATCGGCCTCGAAGCCGGCGCGATAGGTGGCGATCGCCCGCCGCAGGTAACCGCGCGCCTCCATCGCCCTGCCCTCGGCATTCGCTGTTTCCCACAGATCCTTGTAGACGCGGCCAAGCAGGCCGTTGGTCTCGCTGTTCTGGCCGAACTCATCGATGACGCCGTTCAGCACTTCCGCCGCCTCGTCCGACCGGCCGACCCGGTTCAGGGCGAAACCAAGCTGCTCGCGGACCATGCGCGCGTGCTGAAGCGCCTTCGGCATCCGATCGTACAGGTCGATCATCTCCTGGCACCCGTCGGCGGTTCCCACTGCCCGAAACGACAGCAGCAGGTCGATGACGATACCGGCCTCGACATTGCGAAGATCAGCCAGGCGCGGGTCGTCGGCCACCGATTTCACCGCCTCGACGCCTTGCCTTCGCGCCGATGCCAGCGCCCTCCGGTAGGACTGCGCCACGGCAACCCGGTCGCGGAAGATGTCGGTCTTCTCGTGGCCGACCTCGAGCCGCGGCATGCCGTCGATCAACTGGAACAGCGGACTGTCGTCATGAGCGTTCTCATGGGCGGCGCGCAGGCGCTTGGCAATCACATCGCAATCGCCGGGCGCATCGACCAGGCCGCCGGATTCATCGAGCCGATACGGGACGCCGCGCTGGGCGGCGATGTCGAACGGCAACGCCGTGTTGTCGGCGAAGACGATCACCGTGCTGTGCGGCCTGAGCGCGTGGCGGATGCCGAGTTCGTAGTAGACGTTGGGATTGGCGCCGGTGACGTCGGCGACCGCGTAGTCGCAGAGCATCAGCCGCTCGAACATCGGCTTATGGATGGTGCCGCCGATCTCCTCCTGGTCGGCGCGGATCGGCTCCATCGCTGCGGCTTCCACCGCCGGGGCGACGATCTCCCGATAGACCGCATCGAAATCGATCGTCCGTCCCGATCCGTCCGGCTTGCGGCCAAACGGCATCAGCACGAAGCAGAGCGGCATCATGGCCCGTCGCGGTCCTCCCCCATGGCGATGCGCCCCAACGATATCAACGCCCGGTCGCGATGGGGAGGGCCAATCAGCGACAATCCCAGTGGCGCGCCGTGAACGGTTGCCACCGGCAGCGAAATCTGTGGCAGCCGGGCGAGGCCGGCGATGCACATCACCATCAGCGCATAGTTGCGGAATTTCTCGAGCTCCGCCACCGAGGCGGTCAGTCGTGGTGCGACAGTGGGGAATGTCGGCACCACGATGAAGCCATCGTCACCGAGAACGGAGAGGACCCGGTCGCGGGCGCTTTCCCGCTGGGCCTCGGCGGTGCGGTACTGCCGATCGGTAACCTGCCGAGCGATCTCGAAGCGACCCCGCACCCCCTCCATCAGCGGCGGATTTCGCGCCTCGATCCACGGTCCGTGCGCCTTCCACGCCTCGTATCCCTGAATGGTACGGAACGCCTGTTGCCATGACGCTAGACCGTCGGGGGCAAGGATCACCGATTGCCAATCCGGGAACGCAGCTTTCAGGCGATCGAGCGCCGGCGTCAGCGCCGTCGCTTCGGGATCGCCGGCTAGGTTGGCGAAGGCGTCCTCGGCGACGATCATCCGGGTGAGCGGCGGCCCGGCGACATCCTCGCCGAGCATCACTGCCGCCACGCGCTCATAGAGGTCGAGATCGCGGGTGAACCATCCGCCGGTGTCGAGGCTTTCCGCCAGCGGCATGACATTGGCGAGCGACACCCGCTCGTGGGTAGGCCGCAGCCCGACGATGCCACAAAACGAGGCAGGGCCGCGGACGGAGCCGCCGGTGTCGCTGCCGAGCGCGATATCGACCAGGCCGGCGGCGACCGCTGACGCAGAACCCGAAGACGAACCGCCGGGCACCCGATCGGGCGCCGCCGGATTGAGCGGAGTACCGAAATGGCTGTTGACGCCGTCCAGCGAGAACGCGAGTTCGGCGGTATGGACCTTGCCGACAAACCGCGAGCCGGCGTTGAGAAGCGCCGCGACAGCGGGCGCGTGTTCGGTGGCTGGCTTTGCCTCGGCACGCTTCAGCGGATTGCCGCAGCCGGTCGGATAGCCGGCGACGTCGAAGATGTCCTTGACCGCGAAGGTGGTACCGGCGAGCGGCCCGTCCGCCGCATTGGCAACCGGCACATCGGGGTAGTCGATGAAGGCGCGAACCGGATCGTCATCGATAAGCATGCAGCCCCTAACCTATTCGTTTTCTTGGCTATGCCGCGACCGCGGCGCCGTCGCAGCGCGGATCGGATGCACCCAGAAGCCGGCCGTCGGCCCTGCGAACGATCATGCCGGCATGCCCCATCTGATCGGCGTAAGGCACGTCGAGAACATGCATATCATGACCGGCTCTGGACAGTGCAGCGACCAGATCGGGATCGAAGCGGCTTTCCACCGCTACGCCGGGCCGGTCTTCGCCCCAGGTCCGCCCCCAGCGCCAGCGTGGCGCGGCGATTGCCTCACCGGGTTCCATGCCGAAGCAGACGTGGCGGGTGAAGATCGCCGACTGGAACTGGGGCTGCCCGTCGCCGCCCATCGAACCATAGACCAGGGCCCGCCCGTCGTCGAAACGGGCGAAGGGTGGAGTGAGGGTGTGAGCGGGGCGGCGCCCGGGGACAAGCGGATCGTGTGAGCCGGGATCGAGGGAGAAGCCGATGCCGCGGTTCTGCCAGACGATTCCCGTGCGCGGCAGCACGACACCCGACCCGAACGCCCAGTAGAGGGACTGGATGAACGAAACCGACAGACCATCCTGATCGATGGCGCCCGCCCAAATCGTATCGCCATCGCCGGGACCGGCGTCAGGCGCGGACGCCTGGCGCATATCGATGCCGGCCGCGGTCGGATCGAGCCAGGCCGCTTGGAGAAAGCGATCGATGTCGCCGACGACGTCCGGATCGCGGATCTCAGTATCGCGAACCGCCGCGGCGCGGGTGGTCGCTTCGATCAGCCCGTGGATATGGTCGAAGCTCTCACCGCGGGCGATGCCGAGCCGATCGAACAGGGCGAGGATAATGAGGGAGGCTAGCCCCTGGGTCGGCGGCGGTGTGTTGTAGAGCATCGCCTTGTCGAACCGCACCGACAGCGGATCTTCGAGGGTCGCGGTATGGGCGACGAGGTCGGCGCGGGTAATGGCAGCGTCAAGCTGCTGCAGGTCGGCGGCGATCTCGGCGCTGATGTCGCCGCGATAAAAGTCCTCGAAACCGGCATGGGCGAGATGATCGAGGGTATCGGCGAGGCGCGGCTGCGTGAACGTCGCGCCAACCTCGGGCGCCTTGCCGTCGACCATGAAGTGGTCGGCAAACCCCGGCGCTTGGGTCAGCCCCTCGCGGTCCTCCGCTATCGCGGCGGCCTGCGATCGGGTCACCGCACTCCCGTCCTTGGCGTAGGCGATCGCGTCGGCAAGCAGATCGCGACGCGGCAGGCGCCCGCCAAGCGAGCCCGCGATGTCGATGGCCTGCTGCCAGCCGGACACGGCGCCGGGAACAGTGACCATGGCGTCGACGCCGCGGGCCGGGAGCGTGTCGTAGCCACGCTCATGGTACCGTGCGATCGTTGACCGGGCGCCGGCCCGGCCGCAGGCGCTCACCGCGCGCGGGGGCCGTCCCGGCTCGACGACGATGAAGAACACGTCGCCGCCGATCCCGTTCATATGCGAGTAGACGACCGCAATAGTCGCCGCCGCAGCGATCATCGCCTCGAGCGCGTTGCCGCCGGCGCGGAGCACAGCCGCGCCTGACTCGGCAGCCGCCCGGTGGGGGGCGACCACCATGCCGTTTTCGCCGACGACAGTCTCCGCCATGGCCCGCGCCCGTCAGGCCGTCGCGTGCTTGCGCCAGGAATGCTTCGGCTCGTAGCCGAGCAACCGTCGCGCCTTTTCGATCGAGATCAGCGACTCGTTGGGCTCCAGCGGCCGTTTGCGCTCCGCGCCGGGATAGACCTCCGAGGCGAGGTCCTCGTTGGCGCGGTTCATCACCGAGTCGGCGTTGGCGATGCCGAATACCTCGGCGCCCTTGATGTCGGATTCCAGTGCCAGCCGCACCGCCTGGGCGCCGTCACGGGCGTCGATGTAAGTCCACAGGTTCCAGTGCCGCGAACGCGGATCGGCATCGAAACCGGGGAAGCGCTCGTAGTCCTCGGGGTCCATGACGTTGGAGAAGCGCAGGCCGATAATCTTCTGCTGCGGGTCCCAGCGGCAGAACTGCTTGGCCATCTCCTCGCCCATTAGCTTCGAGAGCGAATAGGCGGTCTCCGGATGGGCGATTTCCTCGTCGACCGGAAGATAGGCGGGGCCATTGGGGTACGGGATGCCGTAGACGGTCTCGCTCGACGCCCAGACCACGTTCTTGATGCCAAGCTGCCGCGCGGCCTCGAAGATGTTGTAGGTGGAGACCGTATTGGTGGTGAAAGTCACGTGATTGGTGGCAAGGCCGGGCGCGCGGATCGCTGCGAGATGGGCGACGCCGGTTACCTTCTCGACCCGCTCGTCGATCATCGAGAGCGCCGCCATCGCCTCGCCGAAGTCGGTGAGGTCGGCGCGGCTGAACCGAACGCTCGGATCGCTCGGCGGTGTGATGTCGATGGACGTGACCTCATGGCCGTGCTCCATCAGGTCCTTGACGCAGACACGGCCAAGCTGCCCGCTCCCCCCGGTTACAATAATCATCGTGATATTCCCCTAGTGTCAGACGGCGGTCGCGGCCCAATCGACACCGCTCCCACCGGGCGAGGACCGCCCGGTCTACCGTTCCTTCATTGCTAAATCGAACAAGCCCCGCGGGCAAGGCGTGCGTCGCGATGGTCGCAGCGGTTCTCCCGCGACCTACCGGCGGCGGAACAGCTGCTGGGCCAGGGTGAAGCCCACCAGGAAGACGACCGCCAGCGAAGCGACGGTCGATCCGGACTCCGGCTCGGCGTAGGAACGGGCCTCCTCTTCCTCGGCCTCCCGGCGCGCCCGGCGATGGCGGCGCTTCGGCCGGTCCCGGTTGGCCGCCGCCCGTGAAACGCCATAGACGATCAGCGCCAGCACGGCGAACACCAGCGCCATCACCCCGAACGCCGAGACCGTGCCGATCTCCCGCGCCAGCCAGACCGTGAACGCGCTAAGCCCGAAGCACAGTGCGACAAACAGGAAGGTCAGTGTCACCAGCGCGAAAGCCGCCTGCTGGACGGCGCGCGAAACCGCCGCCTTGGCCTCCTGGCGCGCGACGCCGATGCCGAGCTCGGCGGTCTTGAGCAGCCCCCGAAGGATCATGATCGTTTACCGGCGATTGATCAGCCCGAACACGAACCCGATCCCCAGCGCGATCATCACCGCGGTGAACGGATTGCGGGTGATCTTGACCTCGATCTCATCCAGCTTGTCGGACGCCTGCTTGGCGGCGGCGTCGAATGCTTCGTGGCCCTTCTCGGCGGCATCGTGGAGGATGCTCTCGCCGGCGGCCGCCGCGTGACGGGCGGTCTGGTCGAGCTTCTCCTTCAGTTCCGACTGAATACCCGCCGTGTCCGAAACGAGTCCCTTCACCGTTTCCGTCAAGTCGGCTATATCTGCGCGGAGTTTCTCCAGATTCTCCGCCGTTTCCTTTTCCGCATTCGTCGCCATAACCGTCTCCTGTACGCACTGTCACCAAGCGGCACGGCTCTCGGACGCCGGGCCATTTCGATCAGCATAGCGCGAAAGACTGGAAAATGCTTACGCCGATCGGCGCAATTCGATATTTCGCGGTGCTGCGTCGCTTCGCTCTGCCGCTCGGATTCGTTCACGATATGGCGCTCAACCAATTGCAATGCCCCCGCCGCCGTGCTTTTAGTCCGTGGGAGGGGGCCTCGAAAGGCTGCGAGGTCATGCGCAGAGTGTTGCGGCGACTCGGCGGCGGCGTGCTGTTGGCGAGGTGTATCCGTCGGCAAGCGCTGGCAGCTGTTTGCGCGGCGCTGCTCGCAGCGACCGGAGCAACCTATAGCACCGCCCAGGACGGCGCGTATCTCACCGTAACGATTGGTGACGATGAAACTATCCGCCAGGTCGCCGACAAATACCTGAGCGATCCCGACCTGTGGCCGGAAATCTTGCGCTCCTCCGGCGTCGAGTCGATCGCCGACCTGCGCCCCGGCATGCAGCTTCTCATCCCCGTCAGCGAGATCACCGCCGCCAATCAGGCGCTGATATCGGCGCTCGGCCAGATCCAACGCGCCAACCGGGCCGGCGCGCAGATTTTCGCGCCCGACGAGATCGGCCGCGCTGTCGACCTCCACGAACAAGCGCTGGAGCAGCGGCTGGCCCGTCGTTGGGTGGCGACCCGCGACCTGGCCGAGGCCTCCTATGGTGAAGCGACCAATGCGATCGAGGTCTCGGAGGCCAAGCGCGACCAGGCGGCCGAGGCGTTGGTGACCGACCGGTCCGGCGAGGTCGAAGGGCAGCGGCCGGCGGACCTGTCGTGGCGCGACCTCCAGCTCCGCGCGATCCTGGTCGAGGAGGAGAAGGTCCGCACCCTGTCGGATTCGACCGCCCAGATCACCTTCCGCGACGCCAGCCGCGTGCGGCTCAACGAAAACTCCAACGCAATCATCCGCCAGATGCGTTTCGACCCGCTGACCCGGACCGAAGCGGCCAAGGTCAGCCTGGTCGAGGGCGATTTCTACGCCCTGCTCTCTGGCGACGGGGACGCGGCCAGCCGCAGCCGGTTCGATGTGGAAATCCCGAATGTCGACGCGGTGATCGACTCCGGCAATTTCTGGGTCAGCAACAGTGGCGACAGCGCCAAATTCACCAACTATGACGAACGGATCGTCGCGGTCGCCGCCGCCGGCGAAACGGTCACCCTCGGCAAGAACGAAGGAACGATCGTCGACGCCGGTCAGACACCACGCGACAAGCTCGCCGTGCTGCCGCCGCCGGCACAGATCGGTCCGGACGACGGCGCAACCGTTTACGTTGCGACGCCGGAGCTGAGCTGGGCGCCTGGCAACGGCGCCGCCGGCTATTGGCTTGAGATCGCGGCAGACCAGAATTTCGATCGCATTGTCGAGAACGCCTTCGGGGTCGTCGGCCCCACGCACACCACCGACCGGCTGGGCATCGGCGAGTATTTCTGGCGGGTGTCCGCCCTCGACGGGTTCGGACTGCCCGGCGCGCGCAGCCCGGCCTTCGCGTTCCGAGTGGCGCCGGACGACACGCCGCCGTTCCTGTCGATCGAAACGCCGCCACCAGACGTCATCATCCGCGACGCGTCGGTGACGGTGTCCGGCGAAAGCGAGCCGGATGCGCTGGTCACGGTGAACGGCGCGCCGGTGGCGATTGCCGACGACGGTGGGTTTGTGACAACGGTGATAGTCCGCCCGGGCGACAACACGATTGCCATCGCGGCGATCGACCCGGCCGGCAACGAGACCCAGGACACCCGCAGCATCGTCTTCATGCCCGACCGGGACTCGGTGATCGCTTTCGACCCGGCCATTCGCCGCCTGGCGCCGGACCGTTTCCTCGCCAGCGGGGATGTCCTCTCCCTGTCGGGTACCACCACCGCCAATTCGGAAATCGACGTGCGAACCGGCGACGCGATCCTCGCCGCCGCCGCCAGTGACAGCGCCGGCGTTTTCGAGATCAACGTGCCCCTCGCCGCGGACGATACCCGGTTCGATATCGTCGTCACCGCGCCGTCCGGCTTTGCCACGACAGAACCGTTCGCGGCGACCATCGACCGGCAGGCACCGGAGATCGCCTTCACCCAGTTCCCGCCGCGCCTGACCGCCGAAGCCGAAATCCGCCTCACTGGCGAGACCGACCCGGAGGCGACTGTGACCCTGAACGGCACGCCATTGGCAACCGTCGACGGCCGGTTCGACGAGACCGTACCGCTGTCGCCAGGCAGCAACCCGATCGAGTTGATCGCCACCGACCGGGCCGGCAACGTTCAGGTCGACCGCTCGGTGGTGACCTTCGACAACGAACCGCCGCAGCTTGTCAGCGCCGAGGGCGCCCCGGTCGAGAGCGGCGGCCAGCCAGCGCTGGCACTCAGCGTCGAGGCCGAGGACGCCACCGGCCTCGCCAAAGCCGCCCCCTTCGTGGTGACTGCCGGTGATCAGACCCTCACCGGATATCTCCGCTACAATCGGGCAGCCGGCCGCTATCAGGCGGTTGTCGTTGTCCCGGCCGGCGACGGGACCGCCCGCCTCGCCCGGGTTGAACTTCAGGACGACGCCGGCAACCGCCGCGTCTACGACATTCCATGAGCTACCGAACAGGACATGAGCCGCGCCCCATGAGCCGTTCAACCTTTGTCGCGTTTCTGGCACTTGCCGCCGCCTTCGCCACGCCCGCACCGGCGGTCGCCCAGGACACCACCCAGCCGCTCTTGGTCAACTACGGCGCCGCCGCGGCGCCGCGGCAGGGGGACAACGATCACGCCCAGGCGATCTATCTCAGCGTTCCGGCGACAACGACCGGCCCTCTGTATGTCCGGGTCTTCGATCCGGACATCGGCGACTCTTTCGACGAGGTGGAGGGTCGCGCCAACACCCGGATGCGCTACGCCCTGTTCGGCGGACCGGACGCCTACGTGCCCGAGGTGGCTGAGCTCGAAGCGCTGACCGAGACGGAACGGACGGCTGGCGAGCTCCTCGCTGACACCGCGTACCGCCGCGACCGCAACGTCGACGGCGCATGGGTGACAATCGCCGAGGTGAGCCCCGATCAGGGCGACCTGGTCGGCGACCAGCGCATCTTCCGGCTGCTGGTCGAAGGCACCAATGGCGACGACGGCAACGTCTACGACGTGACCGTGAGCACCGCCGACGACGCCAACGTCGCGCCGGACGATCTGCGCATCTTCGGCACCACCATCAGCGCCCGGATGCCACGCCGCGGTGTCATCACCGAATTGCGCTTCATGGTGCCCGACGACGCCCGGGCCATCGTCGTCGGCAATTTCGACGCCGCCGCCGGCGAGGCGTTCCTCACCACCAAATTCATCTCCTATCCGCTGGAGTCTTCCGACCAGGGCAACTGGGCGGTGACCACGGTCCCGATCCGCGCCAACGACCGGGGCAAGATGGCGGCGATCACCTTGAGCGGCGGCCAGGAGTTTCCGAACGACGCGACCTTCTACGTCACCACCGAAGCCGGCGCGCTGATTCCGTTCGAGTTACCGCCACGCATCTTCGACCTCAACGGCCGGCCGAGCGCCTTCGGCGTCGCCGACGGCATGGGCACCTGCATGTCGGTGAAATTCAGCGGCGCGGTATCGTCCGACCCGGAAGGCGATCCGCTTACCTATGTCTGGCACTTCGGCGACGGGGCCAGCGAAGAAGCGATCGCCACGACCCACACCTACCAGCAGGAAGGCCGCTTCACCGCCATCCTCGAAGTGTTCGACAGCGCGCCGCAACTCGGCAATGGCGCGGCGATGAACGTGCCGGTGTTCGTCAAGAACCCGCCGGAGGCGGCATCCGACAAGCGGACGCTGGTGGCCGCGGCGGAAGAGAACACCTTCGACGGGTCGCCGTCCGATGCCCGGCAATGGCGCATCGCTCGCCACCAATGGGATTTTGGCGACGGGACCCGGCAGGAGGGCGAGGCCGTCACCCATGCCTATGCCGAGCCCGGCATCTACACGGTGCGCCATACGGTCACCGACGACTCCGGTCACCAATGCAACACGGCGACGGAAGAATTCACAGTTCGCGTCAACGCCCAGCCCGACGCGGTCGCTGGCACCGACCGGCGCATTTCGATCGACGAAGAGACGACGCTTGACGCCGCCGCCAGCACCGATCCTGACGGGGCGCTGGTCACCTACGCGTGGGACTTCGGCGACGGCAACACGGCCACCGGCGCGACCGTCGCCCACCGCTACGCGGAGCCGGCGACCTACACGGTGACGCTGCGGGTTCGCGATGATTCCGATGTCGCCAACAGCGGCGATACCGACACGCTGACGATCATCGTCAACGATCCACCGATCGCCGAGGCCGGCGACAGCCAGTCAGTGGCGATCGAACAACCGACCCATTTCGACGCCGCCGCCAGCCTCGACAATGATGGACGACTGGTCGCCTATGCGTGGGATTTCGGCGACGGCAATACCGAAGACGGGCCGCGCTCCTCCCATGCCTATGCAGCCGCCGGGCTCTACACGGTGACGCTCACGATCACCGACGATTCCACCACCGATACCAGCACCGCGGTCGACACCCTCACCGTCCGGGTCAACCAGCCGCCAGTTTCGGAGGCCGGTCCCGATCAGTTGGTCACGGCGAGCGAAGTCGCCTTCGACGGCTCCGGGTCGGGCGACGCCGACGATCGCGTCGCCGAGTACGACTGGAACTTCGGCGACGGCAACACCGGCGACGGGGCGACGCCGACCCATGTCTACGCCAAACCCGGCACCTACGACGTTGTGCTGACGGTCACCGACGCGTCCGGCACCATCCGGTCGAGCGCCAGCGACCGGATGCGCGTCATCGTCAACGCCAGGCCGATCGCCGACGCCGGTCCCGACCTGGTCGGCGCGCCCGGCGAGACGCTGACGTTCCAGGGGGCGCGCTCGCTCGACCCGGATGGCAGCATCGCCGCCTATGCCTGGGATTTCCGCGACGGCAACACCGCCACCGGCCAGGTGGTCCGTCATGCGTTCGCGGAGCCTGGCACCTACGCGGTCCGCCTCGAAGTCGGCGACAACACCGGCCATGACGAAGCGATCGATTTCGCCGAGACAGTGGCGTTCATCAACGCCCCACCGGTCGCGGTCGCCGGCGCTGATGTCGCCGCTGCGCCTGGCGAGGGCGTGCGGCTTTCGGCGGAAGAATCCTTCGACACCGACGGGACGCTCATCGGCTATCGCTGGGATTTCAGCGACGCTGACGAACCGATGGACGGCGCCGTCGTTACCCGCACCTTCGACAAGCCGGGTATCTACACCGCCCAGCTCACGGTGACCGACGACAGCGGCGCCCAGAACGCGATCGCTACCGATACGCTCGAGATCGCCGTCAACCACCAGCCGGTCGCCGATGCCGGTCCGGATGTCTTCACCGACCGCTCGACCATCACCTTCGACGGCACGCGCTCGGTCGACGGCGACGGCCATCCCCTCGCCTATACCTGGGACTTCGGCGACGGCACCATGGCCGCGGGCGCGATCGTCACCCACACCTACGCGGACGGCGGCACCTACCCGGTCGTCCTCACCGTCGACGACGGCACCGGCCTCGCCAATGCTACGGGCGTGACGGCGATGGAGGTGCGCATCAACCGTCCGCCGGTGGCGGTCGCCGGCGACAACCGGCAGGTCTGCACCGGCGACATCGTCGTCCTCGACGGCAGCGACTCGACCGATCCGGAAGGCGGCGTGCTCGGTTACACATGGACCTTTGGCGACGGCACCGTCGCCAACATCGTCAACCCAACCAAGTCCTATTCCAAGGGCGGCACCTATCCGGTCCGGCTGACGGTGCGTGACGATTCCGGCCTTCCCAACGGCGTCAACACATCCGAGCTCTCGGTCACCGTCGATCAGGGCCCGGTAGCGAACGCCGGCGCCGACATCCTGGCCTGCGCCCGCGCGGAGGTCGCCTTCGACGGCTCGCGATCGACCGACATCGACGGGGTGGTCAACAGCTTCACCTGGGACTTCGGCGATGGCAATCTCGGCGGCGGCGACACGCCCGTGCACATCTACGACCAGCCCGGCACCTACCGGGTGTTCCTGACCATCGAAGGCGAAAAGGCCGGCATCTGCGACTCCATTTCCCGCGACGAAGTGGAGGTCACCATCATCGAGGGGCCGGTGCCGGTGATCGACGCACCGTCTGCGGTGCCGATCACCGAAGCGGTCACCTTCGACGCCTCCCAGTCATACATGACCGACGGCAATATCACCGGCTGGCAGTGGGACTTCGGCGATGGCAATACCGCCGCCGGCGCGACGGTCACTCACCAGTTCGCCGAAGCCGGCACCTATCCGGTCTCGCTGACACTGCTCAGCGACTCGACCTCGCCCACCTGCCAGCGGATTTCGGCGCAGCATCTGATCACGGTCAACGCCCCGCCGGTGGCCGACGCCGGCGACGACCCGTACGTCGCCGTCGACGAGGAACTGGTGCTCGACGCGGCGGCGTCCGACGACCCTGACGGCGGCATCGTCGCCTACGCTTGGGATTTCGGCGACGGCAACACCGGTGAGGGCATCGAGGTGCGCCACCGCTACCGGGAAGCCGGCATCTACACCGCGACCCTGACAATCCGCGACGAGACAGACCTCGCCAACTCCACCGCCACCGACACCGTCACTGTGACCGTCAATCCCAAGCCGGCGCCGGCGGTCATCGGCCCCGACGTCGTCTGCGTCGGCGAGACCGCTTCGTGGCGCGCGGAGGGGAGTGGCGATGACGCGTCGTTTGCCTGGTCGTTCGGCAACGGCATGCGATCGGAAGGCCAGGAGGCCAGTCACGCCTTCCAGACCCCGGGGCGTCACAGTCTGGTGCTGCTCGCCGACGACGGCCGCGGCCGTGCCAACAGCAACCAGCAGACCACGCGGATCATCCACGTCAACCTTCCACCCCACGCCGAAGCCGGCCCTGACCAGATGGTCTGCCCCGGCGATGTGGTTCGCTTCGACGCGGGCGCCTCGGCCGACCCCGATGGCGGGATCACCGCCTACCGCTGGGACTTCGGCAACGGCAGCCAGGCCAAGGGCGAAACCGTCGAGCACGCTTTCGACAAGCCCGGGACCTACACGGTGACGCTGACCGCTCTCGACGATGCCGCCTCGGCCTGCTCGGCCACCACCGACACGCTGACCGTCATGGTCAACGCGACACCGGAGGCCGATGCCGGGGCCGACCGGGAGGTGTGGATCGGCGGCGCCAACGATGCTGTTCTCCTCGACGGCTCCGCCTCCTCCGACGCGGACGGTCAGGCGCTGACCCACAGCTGGCAGATCGGCGACACCGACAGCGCATTCGGGGAGCGGGTCCGTCACACCCTGACAACCGGCGGGGCGATTCCCGTCACCCTGACCGTGTCCGATACCTCCGGCCTTGCGTGCGGCTCGGCTTCGGCTACGGTGACGATCACCGCCCGAGAGCGGTAACGTCCGCCGGCAACGTCGGCGCGAGAGCGGCTATGCCAAGGCTCAACCTGCGCAACAAACTGCTGCTGTTCGCGGTGGTGATCGCCGTTATCCCCCTGCTGATCGCTGGGCAGTCGCTGATTCGCATCGCGCGGGATGAGATGAAGAGCTCGGCCAACGACCAGCTCGTCACTACGGCCGGGCAGATCACCGACGAGATCGACTCGCTGGTCGACAACGCCTGGATGGCGTCGATCCGCCTGATCCGTAACGCGATCGACGACGAAGCCCTCGGCCCCCAGGAAAAGATCGCGCTGCTCCGCTACGGGATCGCCGACTTACCCGACGTGGTCGCCCTGCAGATCTCGCTGGTCGGCTCGGCCGTCTCGCCGGTGGTCACGCAGCAGGATTTCGCCGATCGGCTGACCGCCGCCGGGCTCGATCCGCTCGCCGTTCTGAAGGTTCCGCCGGAAACCGTCGACGCGTTCATCGATGCCGGTGACGACAGTCGGATCGACATAGCCTTCGTGCCCGAAACCGAGGCCTGGCTGGCGACGTTGCTGATGCCGCTTAACGCGCCGTTCGCCGGGCGACCGGCCGTGTTTTCTGCGCAGATCAACCTGTCGCAACTCGCGGCGACCATCGCCGACCATCCGTTCCAGCAGCTCGGCAACATCATCGTCTTCGATCAAGACGGACACCAGGTCTTCGACCCGGCGATGACCGATCTCAGCGACCGCGACATCATCGGCCGAGCCGCCGCCCTCCTCGCCGCCAGCACGCCGGTCAACTCGATCGAGGCCTATGCCGGCGCCGACGGCAAGCCCTGGCTCGGCGCCTTCTCCTTCGCGCCGTCGCTCGGCTGGGGTGTGCTGGTCGAGAAAAGCGAGGCCAATGCCTACTACGCTGTCGACGTGATGATCGAGAGCCTCGGGTTGTGGATCGCGGTCGGTCTGTTGATCGCCGGGGTCGGCGCCATCGTTTTTGCAGTCCGCATCTCGCGGCCAATCTTGAGGATCGGCGAAGCCGCCACCGAGGTCGGCGAAGGGAACTTCAAGGCACGGGTCGACGACGTCGACAGCCGCGACGAGATCGGCGACCTCGCCCGGCGCATCAACACCATGATCGGTCAGATCAACGAGCGGTTCGAACTTGCCAAGTTCGTCTCCGGCGGGACCATCGACGCGATCCAGCGCTCGGACGAGGATGGGGTCAAGCTTGGCGGCGAACGGCGCAAGGTGGCGATCCTGTTCGCCGATATCCGCGGCTACACGGCATTCGCCGAGTCACGCGATCCCGAACTGGTCGTCGAGGTCCTAAACCTCTACTTCCAGCGCCAGGCGGACCTCGTCGCCGCGCACCACGGCGACATCGACAAATTCGTCGGTGATCAGCTCATGGCGGTGTTCCACGGCGAGACCATGGCGCGGGACGCCGTTCAATGCGCGCTGGCGATCCAGGAGGTGATGGTGGAGCAAGCCCGGGCTCACCCGGAATGGGGACTCGACATCGGTATCGGAGTCGACATGGGCGAGGTCGTGGTGGGGGCGATGGGCTCCAAGCAGCGGATGGACTTCACGGTGCTCGGCGATCACGTCAATCTCGCCGCCCGCCTGTGCTCCGCCGCCGCTCCCAAGCAGACTCTCATCTCCGACGCGATTGCCGCCGAGGTCCACAGCGATCAGGCGTTCCGGCTGGAGCCGATGGAACCGATCGCGGTCAAGGGCAAGGCAGCGCCGATCCGGATCTATGCCGTGGCCCGGTCTGAATCGGCCGCCAGCCACCCGACCGCCTTCGCCGAAAAGACGCTATGATCACACCATGACAACAAAACGATCCGTTCGGCCCATAGCCGCCATATGCACCCTCCTTGCCGGTTTGTTCGTCGCGCCGTTCGCCGCCGCCGATGACAGCGACGTGGATGCCCTCGCCCACGATCTGGTCAGCCAATTCTACAAGGCGCTGGCCCCGGATAACACGGAGCTCGCCGGCTTCCTCGGCGATGGCTTCCAGATCATTGGTAGCGACGGCGTCCGCTTCGATCGCGATGGCTATCTCGGCTTCCCGAAAGCGATCACCGAGTTCGAATTGAGCGATGTGGTCGCCCGCCGCGACGGCAATCTGGTCACCGCGACCTTCCAGATCGGCTACAAGGGGACATTCGTCGGTGTCGACCGCGAGGTTCCCCGCCTCACCCGCATGGCGGTGTTCGCGGAGACCGACGACGGCTGGAAGCTGCAGGCGCTCGCAGCGCTCGGCACCGGCGCCAACGCCATCGACGACAAGGCGACCGAAGTCCTGACCCGCTGGCGCGCAGCGGTGGCAAGCGGCAACGCGGATGCCATTCGCCCGCTGACCTCCCCGGACTTCCAGCTCCAGACCGCAGACGGGCGGGGTGTCGATCTCGGCGGCTTCCTCAAGACGCCGCCGTCCGGTGAGCCGGAGGCGGTCGAGAACATCGTTGCCACCAGCTTCAGCAACACGCTGGTTGTGCGCTACGTCCTCATGGCATCAGACGGATCGCGCCTGCCGCGTCTCACCGTGTTCCAGCGGATCAATGGCGAATGGCGCGCTGCCGCTGAAGCCGCGTTCGCCGCCACCTCGTGACCGGCCGACAATTGCCCTCCCTCCCCGGCGCGACGCGATGACCGATACCCCGTCCGGCATGCGTCGCGGGCTCGCCAACTATGGCGATGCCGGCTTCTCTCTGTTTCTGCGCAAGGCCTTCATCAAGGCGATGGGCTATTCGGACGCGGCCCTCGACCGGCCGATCGTTGGCATCACCGATACCTTCTCCGGCTACAACGCCTGCCACCGGACCGTTCCCGATCTGATCGAGGCGATCAAGCGCGGGGTGCTGATGGCCGGCGGCCTGCCGGTGCCGTTTCCGATCGTGTCGATCCACGAGGCGTTCTCCCACCCGACCTCGATGTTCCTGCGCAACCTGATGGCGATGGACGCGGAGGAGATGATCCGCGCCCAGCCGATGGACGCGGTGGTGCTGATCGGCGGCTGCGACAAGACCGTGCCGGCGCTGCTAATGGCGGCGGCGAGCGTCGACCGCCCGGCGATCCTCGAAGTAACCGGGCCGATGATCACCGGCAGCTACCATGGCGAGCGACTCGGCGCCTGCACTGACTGCCGCCGCTTCTGGGCGATGCACCGCGCCGGCGCCATCGATGCGGACGAGATCGAGGCGATCGGCGACAAGCTGGCGCCGGGACCGGGCACGTGCATGGTGATGGGCACGGCGAGCACCATGGCGCTGATCGCCGAGGCCTTGGGGATGATGCTACCCGGCGGCGCGGCGATCCCCGCCGTCAATGCCGATCGGCTCCGCCACGCCGAGGCGACCGGCATGCGTGCCGTCGACATCGCCCGCGAGGACCTGCGCCCCGGCGCCATCATGACCGAGGCCGCCTTCGCCAATGCCCTGCGCGTATTGCAGGCGATCGGCGGCTCGACCAACGGCCTGATCCATCTCGCCGCCATCGCCGGGCGGCTCGGCATCCCGATCGATTACGACGCGTTCAACCGCATGGGCGACGAGACGCCGGTGCTGGTCGACCTCAAGCCGTCCGGTGCCGGCTACATGGAGGACCTCGAAAAGGCCGGCGGCCTTGCGCCGATCCTCTCCGAACTGGCGCCGATGCTCGCTATCGACTGCCTGACAGTGAGCGGCCGGACGCTCGGCGAAGAGATTGCGGCGGCGCCGGCGCCGTGGCCACAGGACGTGGTGCGCCCGCTCGCCGATCCGATCCATCCGCAAGGCGGCATGCGCGTTCTCTCCGGCAACCTCGCCCCCAATGGCGCGGTCATCAAGCAATCGGCGGCGACCCCGGACCTTCTCAAGCACACCGGCCGGGCCGTTGTGTTTTCCTCGCTCGCCGACATGGCAGAGAGGATCGATTCCCCTGATCTGGTGGTGTCGCCCGAGGACATACTGATACTCCAGAACGCCGGGCCGAAGGGCGCGCCTGGCATGCCCGAAGCCGGCTACATCCCGATCCCGAAGAAACTCGCCGCGGCCGGCGTCAAGGACATGGTGCGCCTTTCCGACGCCCGGATGAGCGGCACCGCGTTCGGCACCATCGTCCTCCACATCAGCCCGGAAGCAGCGATCGGCGGCCCGCTGGCACTGGTCGAAGATGGCGACCAGATCAGTCTCGATGTCGCCGCAGGCCGGATCGATTTGCTGGTGCGGGAGTCGACCCTCGCCGAGCGCCGGGCGGCTTGGCGACCGCCGGCGATCCCCAACGCGGAGCGTGGGTATCTGCGCCTCTATCTCGACCAGGTGCTCCAGGCCGAGGACGGCTGCGACTTCGACTTTCTGCGAAAGGTCCCGCGGCGGGAGCAGATCAGTTAGGTCGGACCTTCAATGCGATCGCTTAAGCCGAGATCGACTGCGGTCCGGTCGTGTTTCAGGTCCGCAATGGCCCTTGCGGCAACCGGCTACGACCTCCATCTACCCGCGGCAAGGAGCGGCCTTTTGGCCCGATCTCCCGCTTGTTCCGGCGGCGGCGGCTCGTGTATGGTCCGGCCGCCGATCACGGGTTTGGCTTCGCGGAGAGGTGCCGGAGTGGTCGAACGGGGCGGTCTCGAAAACCGTTGAGCGCGCAAGCGTTCCCAGGGTTCGAATCCCTGTCTCTCCGCCATTTTTTGAGGTGGCTTCGTGGCGAAAACCGAGCAAAACCGCGGATCATCTAGCATCGGGCACCGCGGCGCCTTCCAACGATCCACGATCCCGCATTACACTCTGCATTACAAATCGCAGGACAACCGGGCCGAGTCGCCCGGCGACGGCGTCACGGGGGTCTTTGTGCCGCGCAGGCTGATCCAGCGGGAAGGCATCTGGCACTACTATCGGCGGGTCCCTCGCCGCTTCGCCGACGTTGATCCCCGCACGTTCGTCACGGTGTCGCTCGAGACCCGCGACCTCGGCCGGGCCGAGAGGATCAAGTCGCAGGTCGAGAAGGAAGTCGAGGCCTACTGGATCGCGCTCAAGAAAGGCGAATCCGACGATGCGCGCGAGCGGTACCTCGGCGCGCTGGAGCGGGCCCGGCTCGAAGGCTTCGAGTATCGGCGGGCGGACGAGCTCGCCGGCGGCAGCGTCGACGAGCTGCTGAACCGGATCGATCGCCTCGAGGAGATGGTCGACGTCCGCGACGGCCGCAACGAACCGCCGACCGTCACGGAACGTCAGGCCGTCGAAGCTCTGCTGGGCGGCGCGGATATGCCGCCGCTGACCCTCTCCCGGGCCCTGGAGCAGTTCGAGGACTTCGTTCGCGACCGGCTCAAGAAGAAATCCCGCGACCAGATGCGGCGTTGGCGGGCCCCGCGCACCAAGGCGATCAACAACATGATCAGCCTTGTCGGCGACAAACGCGTCGACGAGGTCACCCGGGCGGATGCGCTGGCTCTCCGACGCTTCTGGGTCGAGCGGGTCTCCGACCACGGCTACACACCCAACTCGGCCAACAAGGACATCGGTCACCTCGCGCAGATCCTCGACACGCTCAGCGAGGCGCTCGAACTCGGCCTCGGCGAGCCCTTCGCCAAGCTGCGGCTCCGGGACGACAAGGCGCGGGTCCGGCCGCCCTTCCCTCTCGATCAGCTCAGGGCGATTGCCACCGACCCGACGAAGCTCGCCGGGCTCAACGCCGAGGCCCGCGGCATCGTGCTGGCCATGGTCGAGACCGGCGCGCGTCCGATCGAACTTTGCGGGCTCGAGGCGCCGGACATCGTCATCGAGGCGGAGATCCCGCACCTGGTGATCCGACCGGGCGAGCGGGACCTAAAGACGCGGTACTCTGAACGGGCCATCCCGCTGGTCGGCGTGTCGCTGGCCGTGTTCCGGGAGGCACGCACCGGGTTCCCGCGATATCGGGACAAATCCTCTCAGCTATCAGGCGTGGTCAACAAGTACCTCGAGGCCCACGATCTGCTGCCGACCGACGATCACAGCCTCTATTCGATCCGCCACACCTTCCAGGACCGGCTGACGGCCGCCGACATGCCGGACCGGGTGCAGGCCGACCTGATGGGCCACAAATTCGATCGCCCCGCCTATGGCGAGGGCCCGACTCTGGAGCACAAGCGGGACTGGCTAACGAAGTTGGCAATCACCTAGGGACACAGGAGATCAGAACAAAAGTGGCTAAGTTTGTGAGATGCAGCGACGACGACGGCGACGAGATTCTCGTCAATCGCGATCTGATTACAGTGATCCGCGCGGCGCCCAATGGCTCGAAAATCTGGTTTGCCGGGGACGGCGATTCAGACCCCGTACGGGTTGCTCAAAAGCCTCTTCAGATCGCCCTTGAAGTCCAGAACGTCGACTAAGCCGCCCGGCCGGCCGCGATGCGGCGAACCCGGCCGATCACGTCGTCTTTCTCACGCGCGGCGATGCACTCGGCGTCGAGGCGCTTGAAGATCGGCAGATAGGTGTCGCCGTTCGGGAACATGGTGATGATCTTGGCGACGAGTTCCCTGGCGCGCTCGAGCTCGGCGAGAGTGATCGGGCCCGGCGGCCGGACCCGGCGGCTCAGCGCCCGCGCCGGCGCCGTATCGAACAGATCCCGGGTCACGACAGCCCCGGCAGCTTGGCCTGCCTCAGGCCGGGTAGTTTTTGTTCGAGCCGGCCCTCGAGCTCGTCCAGACAGATCGGCGGATCGGCCTTCCAGAAAGCGTCCCGGGCCCGGAGCTCGCGGCAGACGCCCTCCACGATCTCGTCGCCGGTCAGAAGGCGCGCCAGCTCCGGCAGCAGCTTGTAGCACGGGGTCCGCGGGCCGTAGCTGACCCGATGGCGGCTGGCCAACGCCCTCGCCTCGTCGGCCCACAGCAGATCCAGCATGGCGGGGTAGACCCGCCAGTTCTCGCTTACAAAGCCGCCAGGGCCGGTGACAATCTCGTCGGCCGTGCATACCAGCCGATCCATTATCGCTGTTTGCTCGGCCCATTTCGGCGCGACCGCCAGCCAAACCATCGGGATGTGACGCCGGAACACCGCCATCTGCTCGTCGAGCCGGCCGAGCCTGTCCTTGCTCGACTTGATCTCGACACCGTTGAGCTCGTGGCGGCCGACGAACGCCATGTCGATCCGCTTCTCGGCGACGACGAGCTCGTGCACGACGCGGGCGTCCGGCCAGCGTTGCCGGCCCCAGCGCTCGACGACGTCGCGCATGCCAAGTTCCTCCGCAGACCTGTTCGTGGTCACGACGCCGGCCTCCACGGCTCGAGCACGGCGTCGTCCGGGATCCGGTGCTTGCCCCGGGCCAGGGTGTGGCGCGGCGACCCGTCGGCGTTGGTGCCCAGGCACCGCCAGGCCGGCGGCGCGGTCACGACGTCGTCCAGGGCGTCGAGCCACCAGGCCAGGTGGCCCGGGTCGACGTTTCGACCCCAGGCGGCCCAGACGATCTCGGTGGCATCGATCGCGGCGGCACACGCGCCGACGTTGCGCCGCATTTCGACCCAAGCCGGTCCGTCGTTGCGCAATCCCGACCGCCAGGCGCGGCGCCATTGGTTCAGCCGCGGAATCGTTGACGCGATGTAGGGATTGACGTTGAGTTTGGTCAGCCCGCCAAAGCCCCAGCCCGCTGCGAAGGCCATCTCGCGGATCATGGTCGGATCGTCGCGCCGGCCGTCGGCCGTCGACGGGTTGCAGCCGACGATCGGTAGCATCGGGCCCGACCCCCAGCGCCGGCTGAGCCAGTACCGGCACGAACCGACGATTTCCGCCTCGCGCAGGATCGGCTCGGCGGGAGGCCGCTGTTTCCCGGTGGCGCGATCGGTGCCAGGCAGGACGAGCTGGGCGGTCACGCGGCGTCCTCTAAGGCGTCGAGATATGGCTTGCCCCAGCCGATCAGAAACGGGACGGCGATGCCGGTCCCGTGAACGTCACGCCAGAACCGCGCGAGGGCGTCGAAGTCGGTGAAGCCGTCGGCGACCGCGGTCATGGACGCTCCCGGACCACCACGCGACCGGCATTGTCGCCACGGGAGCCGCCGTAGAGGAGCTCGCGCCGCGACTCACCATGCAAGAAGAGCCCGTAGTCCTCGATCGTGACGGTGATGTCCCCGGCCGGCGTGCCGAACGTGACTCGCGAACGGGTTGGCAGCTTGATTGGTGCCTCATTTCGACGAGTCGGCAACGCGACGCTGATTTGGCCGGTTCCGCCGGCGCCGATCTCGGCAAGCGCGGAGTCCCGCTCACTCATCGCCCGTTCCAGCCGAAATCCCAAATCGGGGGTTTGAAGTGCAGCGCCTTGGTGTCCACGCCAGCGGCGTAATTCACCGGTCCGTCGTAGGGAGTGCCGCTCGTCGCATAGGGCCAACCGTAGTTCCCGCCGGCGACGATGAGGTTCAGTTCGTCGCCTCCGGCTGGCCCCATCTCGGTTTGCCACAGCACCTGCCGGCGATGATCGTATTCGAGGCCCTGGGGGCTCCGGACACCGCAGGCATAGATTGAATCAAGCACGGCCAACTGCGGCTTACCGCATGGATAGGTCAGATTCGATGTGCCTCCATCGCCGTTGAACGGATTGTCGGCGGGAGGTCCTTTACCATCAGGTTGCACCCGGTGAATCTTGCCCTCTGGGTGGGACAGGTCTTGTGCGCGTTTGTGGCGCTCTACCGGCAAATCGTTGGCCGCACCTTTGACACCGACCGAGAAAAGTAGATTCCCGGCGCCATCGAATGTAATTCTCCCGCCCAAGGTCAGTTCGGTTTCCTTAGTGTAGTGCCTCTTGTCAAATGCCCAGACCTCCTTGACGTCGATCAATTCGTTCCCGATCAACTTGCCGCGGATGATTTGGATCATTGATGTGCCCGGCCCCCAGCTACTTGGTGCGGTTTCGGGGCAAGGATCCTTCGGAAACGGGTTGCGCTGAGCTGTACGCCCGATCGCGATGAAGACTGTGTCGCGTTCTGATGGCTTCGGCGATGTTGCGATATCCAGCATCCAACCGTTTCCCCTCGGGAGCCCATGCTGAGTTTTGTTTTCAAAGCAGAAATCGTAGGCATTGATTTCCCGCACTTTGAGGGGGTCGATCGCGACCGGCACCGCGGTAGAAGAACCGGGTGTGATTACCTTGAGCCCGTGGCCACGGGTTGAGAGGAGGATTCGCCCATCAGGCAGCGGCTCAATCGAATACGGCCACGGTTCGCTGCCCGCCGCCACCGCCTCCAATGCAAACTTGTGGCCCTCGAACTCTGTGATTTTGCTTGAGTCCGGTTCCTGTAGACTATCGCTCAAAGAAGAGTTGATCTTCTCGCCGGGCGTAACAGCGCTTGTCGGCACGGGAAGACATCCGATGACCGCGGTGATCCCGACGACTGCAAATCTATTTGACATGCCGAACCGGTGCCTGCTGGTATCGGATCACGGTCCCGGATCGGCAGGGCGACCTGCTTGCAACCGAGAGCGACACGGCACCGTCGGTTGCGCCCGCGACTCACCCCCCTGTCACTTCTGCGACTCACCCCCCTGTCACTTCGGCGACTCACCCCCCCGAGTCGCATGGCGACTCACCCCCCGAGTCGTCTGGCGACTCAGGGTATGGAACGACCCTTTCTAAACGAGACCTTGTTTCACAAGGTCAGGTCGGTCCGAACCACACCAAGCGGCGACGATCGTCTCGATCAGACAAACCCCGGCCCGGCCAGCGCGACCTCTTGCCCGCCATCGACGCAGCGTCCGGGGCACGCGCGCCGCCCGGTCCCCGCCCTGCCTACCCGATCGCCGCCGACTGGACCCCGAACGAGATCGACCGGGCCTATGCCGAGACGGCAGGACTGTCGTCCGAAGCGATCGGCGCCGAGACCGAGAAATTCCGCGACCACTATCTCGGCCGCGGCGAACCCCGCGCCGATTGGTCGGCGCAATGGCGGACCTGGATCCGCCTTTCAATCGAGAAAGGAAGACGCGATGAGGGCACCACCACCCAACGTGGGGACTCCGAGGCCGAGCGCCTCGCCGATGCTTTCGAGGATCTGGCCAAGAACGGTCGAGGGTCGGCCGGATAGCCAGCGTTTGCCGGTGTTCCGGCACGGCCGGGGCCTCACCGAAGCGGAGCGGGACGAGCTGATCGAAACCAAGGCGGTGCTGACCGACTGGCTCGCCCCTGCCGGTCCGGCAACGATCGGCGCGCTGGTGCTGCCGGTCCTGGTCGCCTTCAAGGTCCGCGACACGGGCGAGGCCGCTTCGGCGCGCGCCCAGGCCTACGCCATCGGTTTGTCGCGCGTGCCGCTCAACGCCCTCGAGGAAACCTGCCGCGCCATCCTCGCCGGCGAAACCGATCTCGACCGCAGGTTCGCACCGACCCCGGCCGAGATCGCCGCCGTCGCCCGTGCCTACGCCGCCCCGGTCAAGGTCGACCTGATGCGGATCGACGCGCTGCTGGCCGCCGGCGAGGAATCCGCGCGACCCGACCAGGCCACCCGCGACAAGGCCGTCGGCGAACTCGCCGGTTTCGTCAACCGCGGGCGCGCGGCCCAGGCCGCGGTCGACCAGGCCGTGGCCGCTGCGACAGGCCATCAAGAGGCGAGGAGGGCCGAAGGTCCGACCGGGACCAGGGAAGAGGCGCGGAGGGCCGAAGGCCCGACCGGGACCAAGAAACTGGTACGGAGCGCCGAGGAACGGCGCGCCGCACGGGGTGCCGAGGCTACGGCACGGGACGAGCGGATCGCTGAGGAGCTGGCCGGCATGGACCTGCCCGCCGTGCCGTCCGCCAAACAGGGAGACCAGCGATAAGCGAATCTACGAAGGGCCGGCTGAGGACGACCTCACGCCTCACTTCACGAATACACTAGCATGTCGGGATCGCTGTTTATGCCCCACTCAGCTTCGAGACCGTAGCGGATCGCTGGAGGCAACGCGTCCCGCGGATCCCAGTCTTCCGCCGGTACAACTCCTACAACTGGTACGTACTCGGGAGTCTTCGGCCAAGCCTCCCAGGCGTCCTTAATCTGGTTCTCGACGCCGCTCGGCAGCGCAGACGCCGTCACGCCGTCGCCATTGGTGCCGTCGTTTGGAACGTGCCCGTTCATCTTGGTGATCAGATCGCCGATTTCGCTCCGTCTCAGGAAATGGTCGCCAGCGATAATAGCCTCGAACTTATGGTTGGTGTTGGTGAAGTAGTCCTTGAACACCATCTTGTCCTCGCTGCCGAGGAACTTGATCTTGAGATCGTCACCGGCTCTGTCGAACCAGATTTGCTCGTGGCTGTATCCATTGATCTCGATGACGTCGTGTTCGCCCGTGCCGACGCCCTTGTAGATCGTGTCGTGACCGTCGCCGGCGTTGAACACGATCCAGGACCCGAAGAGCCCGCCTGGGTCGTGGCCCGGCAAGTGGTACCCTACACCATCATCGTTGAAGAACAGCGCATCACCAGGGTCTTCACTCTTGCCGCCCCGATAAATGATATCGTCACCGCGACCGCCGACGATCAGATCGGCTTCGTTGTCGTCGTCGGAGTGGATGGTGTCGTCGCCTTCTCCACCGTACAACGCATCCCGCCATTCGCCGCCGCCAAGGTCGTCATTGCCGATGCCGCCGATCAGCGTGTCGCCGCCGTCGCCGCCGCGTAGCTTATCATCGCCATCTTGGCCCTCGAGCCAGTCGGCACCTGAGTTCCCCGAGATATCGTCGTGCCCCTTACCGGCGTAGACACGATCATTACCGCCGCCGGCCGAGATGGTGTCATCGCCGCCGCCCGCGGTGACCCAGTTGTCACGATCGCCAAGCGTCTCGTCGGCGTTCCCGCTGCCGAACGTGTAGCCTTTGATACCGTCGATGTTGATCGTCGAGCCGTCCGCGAAGACCAACTCTTCGATCTTGCGATTGCCGCCATCCTCGACGTCTTCGTAGTAGTTTTCGATGAGGATGTAGTCGTCGAAGTTGTGACGATCCGTGGCCAGGTTTTGCTGGTCCTGGTTCTCCAGGATCATGATGACGACGTGCCCGTCGACGGTGTCGATTGCGAGGTCCGAGTGGTCGATTCCAAAGCCTAAGGCAATCTTGTCCTCGCCCCCGTCGTTCTCCTTGATCCTGTCTCGGCCGTCGCCATAGTCGAAGGCGTAGGTGTCATTCCCGCCTTTGCCGAACATGTAGTCATCGTTGCGGCCACCGATCAGGACGTCGTCGGCGTTGTCTCCGGTGAGCCGATCGTCTCCGTCACGCCCATAGAGCCAGTGGCCCTTGTGATCGCCGCCGTCAGGGTCATGCGCGTCGAGAGTATCGTTTCCATCGGTCCCTTGCTCACCGTTCAGGATCCAACTGAACTCCATGGAGAAGCCGGAGGAGAGTGAGAGGTACTCGATGGGGCCCGCGTTGTTCGGACCCGCGTCGCCGATCTCGGTTATCTCGATCTTGGTGGATTGCGCTTGGCCGTCCGGCGTGAACAACTTGATGTACAGAGAGTCATTACTGCGTGTGACCGAAATATCGGTCAGCCAGATGCCACTGCCGAACAGGATTTGGTCGTAGCCAAGCTTCCCGACGTCCTCCTTAATCTTGTTGCCGAAACCGTCGCCCCAGGAGAAGAAGAAGGTGTCGCTGCCAGTGTGGCCGTTCATCACGTCGTCACCGGCGCCGCCGGCAAGGAAGTCGTTGCCGTCCTCCCCCCACAGCTCGTCGTTGCCGTTGCCGCCGAAGATGCGATCGTTGCCGGGACCACCGTTCAGGTTGCCGTCGTTGCCGTTGCCGCCGAAGATGCTGTCGTTGCCTTGGTTACCCCGCAAGCCGTCGTTGCCGCTTCCTCCGATCAGGACGTCGTCGCCAGCACCGGCGCCGATCGAATCGCCACCGTCGCCACCAACCAGAATGGTCGAATTGCTGCCGCCATCATGATCGCCCGTCGTCCCCTTGGAGACGTCCCTGACATCCATCACCAGGCCGTTGGTAAACACAAACGTCTCGATCCGGTCGCTTTCGTTCTCCCAGTTCTGGATGTTGACGCGGTTGTCGGTCTGGCTTGGCTTGGCAATGTCTCCCTGGCGGCCGATCCCGATCCTCAGCGCCCCACCGCTCATGTCAAACGACAAATCGCTGATGCTGATGCCATGGCCGAACACCAAGGTGTCGTCGCCGCCGGAGTCGATGATGTCGTCTTTTCCTTGGTCCCGACCGATGACGTAGACGTCCTTGCCGTCGCCGCCCTTCAGGGTGTCGTCACCGCCTCCGCCGGCAAGAACGTCATTTCCGTCTTCACCCTTCAGTGTGTCGTGACCGCTACCTCCAGCCAAGACGTCATCGCCCCCGCCGCCCTCAAGGATGTCGGCATTTTTTCCCCCGTCCAATACATCGTCGCCGGCGCCACCGTAGAGCTTGTCGTTGCCGATACCGCCGAGAAGCATATCGTTGTCGGCATGGCCCTGGATGGTGTCATCGCCGCCACCGCCGCTGACATAGTCGTGGCCTTCGGCGCCCTTGAGGGTGTCATGGCCGTTGTTGCCGAAGATGATGTCGTTGCCCTTGGCGCCAGTGATGGTATCGGCACCCTTGCCGCCGTCGGCGATCCAGGCCCGATCGAGGCCGATGTCGTCAAGGACGACGCTGTTGTTGTTGTCCGGGTTGCCGAAGACGTGAATCTTGGCATTGTGAATGTCGAGAATGGTGCCGTTGGAGAAGGTGAGCAGCTCGACGAAACGCGAGTCGTCGTAGTTCCCCGACACCTTCCAGTCCACGATCGTGATCTTGTTGTCCGGATCGCCACCGTTCTCGCCAGGGATGGTGATGATGAAGTCATTGCCGTCCCGCTCGAACTGCAGATCCTCCGGCGTGATGTCCGACCCGAAGACGATCACGTCCCGGCCGCCATCCGTCTCATTGGACTCGACAATCGTGTCAATCCCGTCGCCGCGCTGGAACAGATAGATGTCCGAGCCCTTGCGTCCCACCAACTCGTCATCGCCCTGGCCACCGTCGATGATGTCGTCGCCGCCGGCCGCGTCCAGGAGGTCGTTGCCGCCGAGCCCCGCCAGTATCGTGCCGATCTTGTGGCCTTCGTCGTCGACAAAGGTTTCGGCGTAGATCTCATCGTCGCCCTGGGTGCCGACGCCGCCCTCGAAACCGAGGTCGGCGAGCTTGAGGATACGGGTGCCGGTTGGAACCGGGTCGTCTGCACCGCTGGCGATTATCAGCAGGTCGAAGCCGTCGCCGCCGAGCACGTCGCCAAGGTTGCTGGCGTCTGAACCGATGTCGTCGGCGAGGTCGGCAACAATGATGTCGTTGCCATCGTTGCCGCGGATCGAGTCGGCGCCGGCGCCGCCATGGATGTAGTCGTGGCCGTCCTTTCCGCGCAACGTATCGTCGCCATCGCCCCCGATGATGTAGTCGGATTTTTTGCCTCCGGTCAGTGAGTCGTTCCCATCGCCGCCGTTGATGTACGCTCCGAAGGTCGGTCGCTCGACGTTGCCGTGAACGCTCCCGTCGTACTCCGCCGTCACGACGTCATCGCCGACACCGCCATAAAAGGCTTCGACCTCGGCCTTCACCATGTCGAGGGTGACGCCGCCGTCGCGTTCCACCAGAACAATGTCGTAGCCGAGTTGGCCCTTGATCAGAGTGTCATCGGAGTCGACGATCAGGATGTCGTCCCCGCGGCCGCCCTTGAGCTCGTCCGCGCCCACTCCGCCATCCAACATGTCATCGAAGTCACCACCGGTGAGTTTATCGTCTCCCCCGCGGCCAAGCATTTGCCAGGGTTCTTCCGTCCCGGCCACCTTGACGTCGTCGCCGGAATCCCCGTCCCACTGTTTGCCGCCGCCTTCGAACGAGATCGTGTTGGTCTCGTCGTTGCGCTTGATGCCCAGGTCGTTGTAGGCGAACGACATGTCATAGGCAGTGGTATTCGAGCCGTTTTGGAGCGTGACGGCTGCCGTACCGAATATCATCGAACCGTCACGAAGGCGCACTGCGGGCTCGGCGTCGTCACGTTGTCCGTCACCGTCGGCATCAACCAGGGCGTCGGGATCCAGATAGTCGACCGCGGTAGCGTCGATCTCCTTGACGATGTTGGTGAGACGCTGGACTTCCTCGTGCTGGACCTCACCGTCGAGATTCTTGTCTTGCCAGATATACAGCTTGCCGCCGTTGCCGCCGGCGGAGCCGTTCAGTTCGTCTTCGTCGAGGACGCCGTTGTCGTTGTCGTCGAACTTCTTGAGCAAGACATCGAGGTCGGTGGCGCCGTCAACACCCTTGGTCAGGACGATCTCGCCGGTCGAAACACCACCGCCGTTCATGAACCCTTCGTCGTCGACGGTGATATTGCCGGTCTTGTCCCAGACAACGATTCCTTCGTCTGGACCAACCCAGGCGGTTCTCTCCGCATATCCATCCCCGTCGAAGTCGTAAAAGACCGGCGACATGTGCCGATCCAGGAAGACAAGACCGTCCTCCTGAACCTCGGACCCGGTTGGCCCAAGATCGATGACCAGCGGCAATGTCCCCTCGTCCGCGGCCTCTTCCTGAGAGGCATCGTCCTCATTTGTCTCGTCGTGGCTGTTGCCTGGCCCCGGGTCATCCGAGTGCTCATGATCCTCCGGAGGTGGTGGCTCCTCCGTCGGCATGCCGGGCTCCTGGCTTTTTAGGTTTTCCTCCTCAAGTTGGGTGACGGCGTCATCACCGAAAGCATCCGACCAATCGACTTGGTCCGTCACCCCCCTAAGGTGCTGAATATGGTTCTTAACGTCTTCGGGGATCTCCGGCCTTTGCCTCTGGGACTCTGGCACAAACAGTGACGACAACTCCTCGGTACCTGTTACATCACCGAGATGAGGGTAACGCGCATGCCACCCCCCAGGCCACATGTCATATACCTGAATAGCGGCCCAATAATTGTCGTTGTCGAACTGATCTTCGTTTATCTGTTCTATATATGCCTCTGGCAGGCCCGCCGGCGTTGCATCCATTATTGGATTGTATCCGGTAGTTAGTCCCGTACCCTTCTCGATGCCAAATTCAATCGACTTTCGTATGATTTTTGTCCCCGTTTGCTCGACAACATTGCCTCCCACTTCATCACACTCCTGTTCTACATTCTCGTTTATACTTGCGCGCGACTCACGCTTCGCATCTAGTTCAAACTTCCGCATAAATCGACAAGATTGCTTGCACTACTCCTTACGACAGCGGCTTCATCATCGACAGACACTATTTGATACAATTTCTCCGACCGAATAAAGTCGAGCTTTATCTGTACCGGCTCTTCATATTGAAATCGCGATATTATGTAGTTTGCACCGCGAGGTATTGTTATTGAGGGCGCTGTCTCCGAATAAGGAACAGTATCGTCAGTTACTATATTGCAGACGTTTGTAATATCACGGCACGTCAAATTTTCTGTCTCACCGGAACATAACGAAACCGATTGTTGGCGAACTTGAATAACGTCACCCGGTTGACCTGCAAGAACGCCAAAGACCCGATCGCGATATAGATCGTCAACGCCGTAGGCGATAGCATCTATTGCAAGAACCAAGCTGAACGGCGTTGGTTCATCTTGGTCTGTATCGTATGTGATTTTTGCTCCCGCTGGTGCGATCGGTGAAAAAGAATTTGCGGCGAGATAAGTTGCGCGTAATTCAGCTTGTGCAGCGGTCGCGAATAGTAAAGCGACTGATAGCGATGCAAGGACTCTAGTGGCCAATGATGTCATTATTCTTCACGTGGCTCCTGGACTTGAATTGCTACTAACTAGTTCGTGATCATGACACAACGACGCTCTAGCGCTGTGCCACGCGGTCGACACGACGGACTTCGCCCGCCGACCGTACTAGCGGCTCGGCACTCAAGTAGCGCTGTAATTGTCAGGAAGGGTGTAGATCGGACAATGTAATGACCCCTATCTTTGCCCGGCGCCGATAGTTTCTCTATCGGTCGCAGGAGCCAACTACATCGCCCATTGCGCGCAAACTACGCGACGCACGGCGATTGTCAAGCGCGTGCACTCATGAATTGCATGCGACACGCTGTCCGGCGTCACCGACGCTTTTCACGTTCACAACCGACGCCTCGCCTTTCTAGGATTGTCATCCTAGCGTTGCTTGACCAACGTTCCGGATTCGTTCTTGACTCCGCGGCCATGCCGCTCACCGACGATCCCCTCGCCTTCAACGTGTTTCTCGGCCTGAACAAGGGCCTGAAGCGGATCCGCCGCGACGTACGGCGTGACCTGAGCGAGGAGCAACGCAAGCGGATCGCCGAGGCGATCGTCGACCACCTGCGCCGCTCCAATTGGCGTTTCGAGCGTGGCCCGCCGGCGGTCGGCGCCGGCGCGATCCTGACCGGTGCCCTGGCCAAGGACGACGAGGAGTCTTGAGGCGCAGCGCGCGATCTCAGGTCGGTCCTCCCGCAGGTCGCTCGTCGGCTCCGGTCCCTCGGTTGACTATTTCTTCCGAATGTTTGAAGAATGGGTCAAGGGTCGTCGATTCGGCGGTTCCGTACGCACGAAACAACGGGGCACCCCATGAGGGTCTTGTTTTGGGTCTTGATAGCCGTTTCATATCTGGCCGCCGGCTGGGCGCTGGTGGCTGCCAACCTGACACAACACGCCGCCGCAACGATGATCGGTATCGCGGGTGCATTTGGAGGCTCGTGCGTGTGGTTCGCGGCGGTCGCCATGCATCGCCTACTTCGTGGTCGGCACGACGGGCGAGACGAACCTTCGGTCCATTGGGCTGGCGTAGAGAACGCAGCCCGGCCGCCGACGCTGGCGGAAGCGCTTTTGGCCCTCGCCACTCCCACGGGAATGACGGAAGCGCTGATCGGAGACGCCGAGGAACGATTCAAATCGAATGTACTCCGGGTTGGCGCTCGGCGTGCGCGAATGCTCTACCGAGTGGCAGTCTTGAAGTCATTGGGCCCGCTGATGTGGGCTGCGGCGAAGCGGATCGGATTGCTCGCGGTTCTCGCCGACGCCTACCGCCGACTCTTCAGCTGAGACCGGCTGCGGCGGGGGCCCAACGCCCGATGATGATTGACGACGGGTCATATTTTTTCTATAAGATAGAAGAAATAAATGAGGAGAAACGACCACATGAGCTTCAGCACGTTGGAACAGCAGATCATGCTGGCTGCACTTCGGCTGCACCCCAACGCTTACGGTGTGTCGATCCAAGACCTGATTGCCGACAAGACGGGGAAATCGCCATCGTTCGGGTCGATCTACGCCGCGCTCGAACGCCTCGAGGGAAAGGGGTATCTCACAAGCCGGCAAGGCGAGATCACGCGAGAGCGCGGTGGCCGAGCTAAGCTCTACTTCACGGTGACCGGCCAGGGGCAGACCACGCTGCGACAAGCATTGTCGGAACTGGACAATCTGCGCAGGGACACTGGCCTAGCGGAGTTGCCGGCAACATGAAGGATCCAGAGCGCCTCAAGATCGACTACTCAGTTCTGGCACGCGGTCGAAGCCGCCTCTTCGCGAGTAGGCGGGCTGCACGACAATTGGAGCTAGACATCCTGCGCGATGCAATTTCCGAGAGCGAACGGCGGCTGACTGAGATGATGCGTACGGCTGAGGAGTTGAGCGAATGGGTGGAGCGGCGCCGCGAGCAGCGCGCTGTCAGGCCGAAAGCGCTGGTACCAGCGTTCCCCGAGACAGTCTTGGCGCTGGTGGCGCCAAACGAGCAGGTGAATGCGGTCGTCGGCGACGCAAGCGAGCGATTTCACGACAATGTTGCCCAGTTCGGCGAGACACGTGCTCGTCGCCTGTATTGGATAAGCACAGTGAAGTCGGTTTGGCCGCTGATCTGGAGTGCAGCAAAACGACTCGGTTTCGTCACCCTGCTGATCCAGACCATCCGTCGCGTGCTCGGCTAACGGCCACCACCCGTTACGATCAGCTCCGGTGAGCGCTTCGGTGCACGGCCGTGGCCGGGCAGCGTATAGGTGACCGTGCCGGATTCGATCGTGAACCGGTCGAACACGGCGCGCGTCTCCGGCACGTCGTTGACGGTGAGGATGAATCGGCCCTTGAGCACGGCGAGCCGGTCGGCGACCTCGGCAAATGCGTCGCGGTCGAAGAGGCCGCGTCCGTAGTAGTGCTCCGATCCGTGATAGGGCGGATCGAGATAGAACAGCGCCTCGGGCCGGTCCCAGCGATCGAGGAATGCCCGCCAGTCCAGGCATTCGATCCACACCCCCTGCAGCCGGTCGTGCGCCGCCTCGAGGAGCGGCACCAGCTTGGTCAGGTCAAACCGGGGCGGACCTTGCGTGTCGACCCCGAAGTTCCGGCCCGCGACCTTGCCACCGAACGCGAGCCGCTGGACGTACAGGAACCGTGCGGCGCGCTGCAGATCGGTGAGCCGCTCCGGGTCCTGACCGAGCAGCCGCTCGAACTCCGCCCGGCTCACGACCTGCCATTTCAGCATGTCGAGGAAGGCCTGGTAGTGGTTCTGCAGCACCCGGAACAGACAGGCCACGTCGCGGCTGATGTCGTTGAGGGCCTCGACCTTCGGTGCGGCGGTCCGGCGGAAGAACACGCCGCCCATGCCGGCGAAGACCTCGCCGTAGATCCCGTGCGGGATGGTCTCGATCCTGGCGACGATCGTCTTCGCGAGTTGCTTCTTGCCGCCGACATAGCCGGCGACGGGCTTGGCCCGCGGTACCGGGGTCAGGGTGAACGCATCGTTTTCGGGATCATGAGAATCCGATCGGTTGTGTTTAGGCATGAAAAACTCGGGATTCGGCCGGCCTGCTGTGTCGAGTCTTGTGGTCTATGAAGGCGCGGCGTTCCCGGAGTGGAAAGGTGATCTGTTCGTCGGCAGCCTGATGGACCAGACGGTTTACTGGATCAGGCCTAAGTTTGGGCCGGATGGAGGCTTGCAGGTTAAGGCGGGGTGTGTGGCCGAGCTGATCAGTGGTCTTGCCAGGGTGCGCGACATCGAAGTCGACCGAGGCGGTGAGATTCTCTTGTTGCTTGAGAACAACCGAGAATGGATGGTCGTTCGAATAAGGAATGCGGACTGAGTTCCGTCACGTTGGCAGGTCGGAAATTCTGAGCGAACCACGACGGCCACCTTCGCAGGAGCCGAACCGCGAGGACCGGAGTGAATCGCCTTCCGCCAGATCGGGTCGATGCCCTGATTCGCCGTTTCGAGGCGGGCCTAAGCGATCGTGCCACGGCGGCCGCGGCCGGGGTTTCCCGTGAAACGGTGCGCCGATACCGGCGCCTGTGGCGCGCCGACCGGCCACACAACGGATCCGTGCTCGCTCTGGATCCCGCCACGGCAGCCGCGTTGTCCGCCGAGGCGTCGGCTCGCGGCGAGACGCCGTCGGTCCTGGCCGCACAGGTTCTCGCCGCGGTCGTCGATCAGGATCTGGTCGGCGTTGTGTTGGCTTGAGCTACGGTGAACCGGGAGGCAGGCTTGCGTAGTTCACGCCCATGATCGAAGGTGGCCAGTATCATGAGCCAATTGGTCGATGACTTAACAGCTCTGTCAGCTGTGCCTGGAGACTCGAGCGAATTTGATGATTGGCTCAACTTGAGCGACGCGATGGCGTTTCTCAAGAAGAACGCTCTGAGCGATGAGATCGTGATCTACGCCGTCGTCCCTAGTGCCTTTATTCACGGTGTGTTGGCCCCAAGGGGGCCCATCGTCAGTCCTGATATCGACGACTTGCTGGCGTGGAGCGGCAACCCGGCATCGTCTTGGGGGATTGTTCACTCGGCGGATACTGTAGAAATCCAACCGCCTCTGTCCGATTACGGTAGCAAAACGCTTGCGGCGGGTGAGCAGATCATCTTCTCGCGCAGTTTGCCAGACGTCCCTCAGCGCGGAGACTACATCGAGATTTCGCAAGCCCTGAGCCACCTTGCGGGACTCCACTACATTGCTGAGCGCGACGCTTGGTGTCGACTCAATCGTCACGGTGATCTGGTGGACATGCTTCGTGTGGTCCATCTGCCCCCTTCGCAGGGCCAGAGTTGGGGGGGCACCGCGGTTGTGATCAAAGCCCGAGTTCTGGAGGCTTACGCCACACTCCAAGATGCCGGTTTGGTCCGCATGTTTGATTTCTCCAGGCATCGACCAGGCACGTTGCCGAAATGGGGGGCACAGAGCGAGATCAGGCGGCTCCAGAGCGATCTCCACTATCGCTTCGCATTGGTGCAAGGACAAGCAAGCTACGCGAGGGGCGTTCAGATCAGTTTCTTCGACATGACGCGGGAGTCGGCTGCACGCCTATTGGCCGGGGGTGGTCCGGCGGCATCCCGGCAGTATGCCACATTCATCGCCCACGACTGGCGGCACGATCGCGTTCAAGAGATCTGCTGCTCGCCAGGAAGCTTGGCGAACTACTTCGTCGAGTCAGACTTGCCGTATGAGATGTCGCCAGCCTTTTTCAGGCCGGAAGTCTTGCTTAAGTATAAATCAGATAGGGAAAAATATAAATTGAACGAGCGGTCCGTCAGTTGCCGTGGAGCGTGGCACCTCCGGACGTTCGACGTCAATGATGCTGGCCAAGTCCACACGTATCTAGGTTATCTCGGCCAACTTCCATATGAGGAGCAGCTTCATTGGAAGCAGTATAATGAGTGGCCAAGATCGCCTATTTCAAAGCGAGCTCGTTTGACAGATTTTGAGGGAGAATTTTTCCTTGGGGAAAGCAACCCACTCCAAGAACTAAAAAACACACTGTCAAACATGGATCGACGCCGGGTGCCATGGTGGACGTGTCGTTCCAATGATCTAATCGAGAAATCCAACTACCCGTTCACGACATCGCCCGAGGAGTGGGCGGAGGAGGTCCTGATCCTCGATCAGCTGGTCGTTGAAGGGTTCAGCGAGAGATGGCTGCGCAAGAGGGCAACCGAGCTGGGTCGATCGCCGCGTGCCCAGTTTCGCTCTCTCAAACTCGTCGAAGAATGTCTCGTCGGGATGGACTTCGAAGACGACCACGCGAGCCATATCGTCAGGCCTCTTCACGACCTGCACGGCCTGCGAAACAAGCTCAAGGGCCACGCCTCAGGCCAATCCGCTCAGTCCATTAAGTCCTCGGTGCTGGCTCAGCACAAGAGCTACCGCGATCACTTCAGGCACCTTGCTGGCGAATGCAATGAGGCCATTGGGATAATCGACGAGGCGTTCAGTAGCTCCACGCCAGATTCCGACGAGCAGCGGTCGGATGATGGCTAATTCGAGGTCGACGGCATGAGTTCGGTCTGGATCAGCGTTGGCGTGTTCACCGGGCTCTGGGTGATCGCGGCGGTCGCGTTTTGGTGGCCGGCGCCACGTCGCGGTTGAGGTCGCGGCTCAAAGCGTAGGCGACGTGACGGGCCGGGTGTTGACTTGAACCGGGAAGCACATCGTCTATGCTCACGTCGGGTTGTAGGAGACAAGTAGCGCTACCATGCCGGAGCAATCGAACATCCGAAAGAAGGCGACCTGGGCGGCTATCGTTGTGGCGGTCCTGGCGGTTGCGGCGTTCGTACTCGACCGTTGGGGGCCATTGAAAGACTGTTTTTTTGGGAGGACCGGAAGCCTGGAAATGACTTGGGCGGGCGACGACGCGCCAAGGAGAGTGGGCGAGGGATTTCGATCGTACTCCGTTGAGATCATCTCTGGATCGGCCGGTTTTCGCGCAGCCGCAAATCAAGGGGCTCTCAACAGGCCAGATAGCGTTTTGCTCCTGCTGTTGTCGAACTCAGCTTATCATTCAATCGCGTGGCGGAAGGCGTTCTTTTGACTAGAGCAAACCCTTCGTCGGTCCAGCTTTGCGATCGTCGCACTGCGATGATAGATAAACTCCTGCCGCATCGCTGATTTTTCGGTTGGTCCTTGACCGGAGGGCCGTACCGCTGGGAACGACGAAAGACCGCGCCTCGACCGATTGGACCGCCGATCGGCTGCGCGACCTGGCCGGGCGGGCCAGGGCCTTGGTCCGCACCGCTGTGCTGACCGACGCCGCTCTGCCCGACCCCGATCGCCGCTACACGGCCGGGCCGCGCTGCGCCCTGCCCGAGTCGGCGCCCGATCCCAACCTCGCCTATGACGCCGAAGGCGCCCGCGCAGCAACGGCTCGAGCGGCCCGTTTCAAGCCGAGCCGAGTCGACATCGAGCGCTGCCCCCAGGTCATGGCGTGGCTCGCATGGTTGAAAACCCAGAACGACGGCCGCCGCGACGTCGAGATCATCGTGCGGCGCGCCTTCGGTACGCCGATGTGGAAACTGGCGAGCCGGTTCGGCCGGTCCGATGAAACGATCCGCCGATGGGAGGCCGGCGCCTACGCCGCAATCGTCAACCGCTACTGGCGGGACATCGAGCGGCTCGCCGGCGAGACGCCACCATGACCGCCGCCGTTGCTATGGAACCGACGCCGGCGATCGACCCGAGCGCCGCGGTGCGCCGTGTCGTGGAGCTCGTCGCCGCGGCCCGAGCGCTCCCGGCCGCCGCGCTGCTCGGGGCTGGTCGGCGACCCTCCCACGAGGCCTGCCAGGCCCGCCGGACAGCGATGTACTTGGCCGCGGTCGCGCTCGAGCTCCCGTTTCACGCAGTGGGCCGCGCCTTCGGCTGCGACCGCTCGACGGTCGGTGTGGCCGTGCGCGCGATCGAGGACGAGCGCGACGATCCGTCCTTCGACGCCTGGCTCAACGACCTGGAGCTCCTGCTAGGAGGTGAATCCTAGACTGCATTACATATCGCATTACATTTCGGCATACGTCCCGCGCGTCGCCTTTGGCTAAATCCCGGTTTTCTGCCGATTATCGCCACCCCTTCAAAACTGGCCGAATCCCTGTCTCTCCGCCAGTTGGCGTTCTAACTATCTGTTTTTATAACAAAATTCTTAACTTCGGCCTTCTTACCCTAACGGCTACCCTAATACCGATCCAAACAAACGGACCGCTCCTAGTGGTGCGCGGGTGGACTGCGCAGTCGAAGGCTTGATCGTCTTTTGGGGGACACGAGCGCGCGATCCGAATAGCCACGACACATCAGCGATGATCGGTCTTGCTGCGTCGCGAAGATTGGACGAGATCCTCACCGGATCGGCGGTTTTCGAAAAGACCGATACTGACTAAGTAGTCGGTTAGCGCCATCCGGACAGCTTCCGGACGCGACATGTCTCCGTCCTGGTCGGCTGTGAATTGGTCGAGGCAGGCGAGCAATTTGGGCTGAAAGCGGACACCAACGAGCTTCCCTTTGCCGGTCGGCGCAGGACCCCGACGCTTCTTCTGTGGCGCGGCTTTCGGAGGCGACATCAAACCGTGTTAACACGGTAACGGTCGGAAAGAAAGAAGTGGCTTTAGGCTCGTCTGGCTGCGACGCCGGGCAACCCCTACACGTTCGCCTTGCCACAGGCAGATCCGAAAGCCCAGCAGCCCGAGGTGGTTCTTCAAACCCACCAAGGCGGTCCGGTCCACCAACGATCTTCGCAATCATGAAAGCCTGCGAAACCCTGGTCACGCTGCCCATCGCTCGGCAAGCGCCTCCGCTTGTTGCAGCACGGTTTGAACTGCCGCGTCTTGAAGATCGGGCGGATATCCATGCTTGCGGAGGATGCGCTTGACCAAGATCCGCATGCGCGCCCGCGTAGAACCCCGATGTTGCCAGTCCACCGAGGCAGTGTTTTTAAGGCTTTTCAGCAGTTCTTGAGCAATAACCTTTAGATGTGTGTCGCCCATCGCCTCGACGGCGCTCTCGTTCTGGGCCAAGGCGTCGTAGAAGGATATCTCCTCCCGGCTGAGCCCTTCCTCCTCCCCGCGTTGGTGCGCGGCACGGACGTCCTTGGCGAGGTTAATCAGCTCCTGAATGACTTCCGCCGTTGTGATGGCATTGTTGTGGTATCGGCCGATCGCCTCCTCCAGCCGCTCGGAGAAGGCGCGTGTCTGGACGACGTTGACCCGGCTCCGTGAGCGAATCTCGCCTTTGATCAGCTTGCGCAAGGCCTCCATGGCGAGATTCTTCTTCTCCATCCCCTGAACCTCGGCCAGGAACTCGTCGGAGAGGATGGAGATGTCCGGTGTCTCCAGCCCAGCGGCTTCAAGAATGTCGACAATCTCCGTCGAAACGACGGCACGGCTGACGATCTGCTGGACGGCCAAGTCGCGCTCGGCCGAGGTCTTGCCCTCGCCAGGCGCGCTCTTGGCGAGCGCGGCGCGCGCGGTCTGGAAGAATCCAACCTCGTCGCGGATGCGCCGCGCATCGTCGCTGGCTGCGGCGAGCGCGAACGCCCCGGAGAGCGCCAGCACCGCGTCGTCGAAGCGCCGATGCGCGCGCTTCTTACCGTCCTCGGTCGTTTCCTCGGCCGCCTCGCGCTGCTGCATACCGAGGACCCACTCGATCGCGCCCGCAAGGGCTGCGAGCCGTTCCTTAGGCGTGCCGCTGAGCCCGGCTCGGTAGTCGAAACCGTGGAACATCTCGCTCACGATTTCATACTTCTCCAGCATCACAGCAACAGCCTCGGCCTCATCGATACCCGCGTGCTTCTGGTCATCTTGGGAGTACTGGCTGAGGGCCGATTTCAGGTTCTGAGCGATACCGATGTAATCCACGATCAGCCCGGCGGGCTTGTCGCGGAATACGCGGTTCACGCGCGCGATCGCCTGCATGAGCCCATGTCCGCGCATCGGCTTGTCGATGTATATCGTGTGCATGCTCGGCGCGTCGAAGCCGGTCAGCCACATGTCGCAGACGATCACCAGCTTGAGCGGGTCCTCTGGGTCTTTGGCCCGCTTAGCGAGCAGCTCCCGGCGCGCCTTGCCGCCGATATGCTGCTGCCACTTGCTCGGGTCCGACGCCGCACCGGTCATTACGATCTTGAGGACGCCGCCCTCATCATCTTCGCTATGCCATTCAGGGCGTAGTCTGATGATCTCGTCGTAGAGCGCGACACAAATCCGGCGGCTCATGCAGACGACCATAGCCTTGCCGTCCATGCCGACGACGCGGTTCTCGAAGTGCTCTACAAGGTCTTTAGCAACCATGGCGAGGCGCTTCTCGGCTCCGACGACGGCCTCGACGTTCGCCCATCTGCGCTTGAGCTTTTCCTGATCGCCCTGAGCTTCGTCCTCGGTGAGGTCGGCAACCTCATCGTCGAGTGTCGGCCTCTCGTCTTCGTCGAGCTCGATGCGAGCAAGGCGGCTCTCATAGTAGATCGGAACCGTCGCGCCGTCCTCAACGCCTCGGTTGATGTCATAAACGTCGATGTACTCGCCGAACACGGCCGGCGTGTTCACGTTTTCCATCTCGATCGGCGTACCGGTGAAGCCGATAAAGGAGGCGTTCGGCAGGGCGTCGCGGAGGTGTTTGGCGAAACCGTGCGCTATCTCGCCCGTCTTTCGGTTCACCCGCGCCCGAAAGCCGTACTGGCTGCGGTGCGCCTCGTCGGCGATGACGACGACGTTCCGCCGATCGGTGAGCAGCGGATGGTCGGTCTCGCCGCGCTCGGGCGAGAACTTCTGGATAGTCGTGAAAACGACACCGCCAGAAGAACGTGTGAGAGCCTTCCGCAAGTCCTCTCGGCTGTCAGCCTGCTGCGGGGTCTGGCGGAGCAGATCACGGCACATGGAGAAGGTGCCGAAGAGCTGATCATCGAGGTCGTTGCGGTCGGTGATGACCACGACGGTTGGGTTCTCCATGGCCGGATGGGCGATGATCTGTCCGGCGTAAAACGCCATGAGCAGGCTCTTGCCGGAGCCCTGGGTATGCCAGATGACACCGACTCTTCTGTCGCCGGCCGGCTGTTCGTCTGTACTGGGGAGGCCATAATCGGTCGGGTCTTCGCTCATCCCCGGGGCGTTATGATCGACGGCAGCGACAGCCGGCATTGCGCGCAGTGTCGAGCGCACGGCGCGCTGGACCGCGTGGAACTGGTGATACCCGGCCACGATCTTGACGAGGCCCGAGCCCGTATCCCCAAAGACGGTGAAATCCCGGACCAGGCTCAGGAACCGTGTCTTCTCGAACACGCCTTCGATGATGGTCCCGAGCTCCGGCGTGCCCTTCGGCGCAACAACAGAGCCGTCCACGGTGCGCCAGGGCATGAACCGTTCGAGATCAGCGGTCAGCGACCCAACGCGCGCCATGATCCCATCAGAGGTGACCAGAATACCATTGGTGCGGAACAATGACGGGATCTGGTCCTTATAGGTTTGGAGTTGGTTGAAGGCTCCTTCCAGGGTGGCGTTCTCGTCGCCGGGGTTCTTCAACTCGATCACAGCCACGGGAAGCCCATTCAGGTAAACGACGAGGTCGGGTCTACGTTGGTTGCCACCCTCGATAACTGTGACCTGCGAGACAATCAGCCAGTCATTCAGGCCTGGCTTTGCAAAATCGACTAGGCGGATCGTATCACCTCGGATCGTCCCCTCGGGTTCGTAATACTCAACCTCAATGCCAGTGACCATCAGATGATGAAGACGACGATTCTCTTCGATAAGCGTCTGGAACTGTGATCCGACCACGGACCTGATCGCGTCGTCCCGCGCCTCCAGTGGGATTTCCGGGTTCAACCGTTCGATTGCAGTAATCAACCGCTTGTTCAGGAGTGTATCACCGTAGCTTTCACGCTCCGGTGCTGAACCATCAGGTCCAATCACTGCGTCGCTGCTTGTTGCGTAGCCTAGCTCTCTAAAGAGCTGGAGCGCATGCTCCTCCAATTCCGCTTCTGACAGAAAGGCCATCACGCCAGCTCGCTGTGGTCGGCACCAGCATTCGCAAGAACCGCTTCGGCATCCCGGGACGCATTGGCCGCTTGCTTGTACGCTTGGCGATCGACGCCGAAGAGCAGCTCCGACGCCAGGACGGAGACTTCGACTCCATCGCCGGTAGGCAAAGCTACGATCACTTGCAGCACGCCGTCATCGTCGACGGCAGCGCTCAGGCTCGTGTGCTTGTCGACCAGATCGTTGGTTCTCGCAAATCGATCATAGGGTTCCAGTGTTCGAGCCGGGTCTGGTTCGCGCTCCAGATAAGCCTCATGAAGAAATGTGACGATCGCGTCTGCGGCGAGCAGTGCGGCACGCCGATGATGAGCGGAGAGCTTCTCGATGAAGGCGTCCTTGCCGTGAGACAGCGTCCCTGCTTCGTTCCTGAGGACGCGCAAAGCCTCCGATAGCTTGTTGTGTTCTCTGATCAGGTTTGCGAATGCCCGGTCGCGCACTTCGCCAAGATCTAGAAGGCGCGTTGCGGTTCCGAGGAGCTTGGCCAGTGGCGGATCGGCTTCAGTTGGCTTCAGAGGTGCAGCAGGATCGTCGAGCTCGTCGATGAGCGTTCGGCAGGCACATTCCACGATCGCCTTTGCGGCGTCGATGCACGCGTCCTGCCCCTCAGCAAACTCTTGCTCCATCGTCACGAAAGTATGCTGGAGCATGGGTGCATGCTGCCAGTGTGCGCAGAAGCGTTTGATGCCGGGATACCAGGCCTCAGTCATCAGGCGCGGGCCTCCACAGCTTTCTCGGCTACCGCCAAGTGGACGTCGCCGGACATGAGCTTGGGGAGGAGGAGGTCGCGGGTCTGGGTTAGGGTGCGGGTCTCTCTTGTCAACGCCAGTTGGCGAGCCTCGATAGAGGTTGTGAGCGCTTCAAAGCGGGAGCCCAGAACTTGGTCCGGAACCGTGAGCTGGATTTCCCTCAGAGTCGTACTCGGCCTCGCGATTGCTGGTACGCCAGCTCCTGAAGAGCTTGCTAGCCAAGCCGACTGCCCTAATTCACTTTTAAAGAAGCGGTAGACATACAACTTACCTACTTGGTTTGTGTCTACAGACAGTAGTAGCTGGCTCTGCGAGACAACATACTCGGCGTATCTGGCTCCCAGCGGAATCCTTCCGACCTGACCTAGCGTTCCCCGATGGGTGAACACAATGTCTCCAGGTCTTGCGATAGACCTTGAGAGTTCAGTCTTCTTCGCCTCATTCAAAAAAACAAAATCATCATCGACAAAACCATTCGAGAGATTCTTCCCGCGGATTACGGGTGTTCCGGCATCGACGAAATTGTCCTTCTTGATGCGAGACCCGAACGGTCCCATAGCTATCCGCGCCGCAATCTCAGCGATGCTCGTTGTCCGCCATCCAACGGGCTTGCCCTCGTCGTCGAGGGCATCGGGGAATAGGTCCCATAGATGGTGAGCAAGGTAGGGCGCACGGCCTTCGACCTTGGCGCGGGTAGGGCCGAAATCGACAAACCAGTCCTTGAAGATCGCCCGGGCCATCGCCTCCAGCGTCTCGTTCATCCGCCCGTTCAGCTCGATCTTGTCGTCAAGAACAGCCAGAACCGATGCGATTTGGTTCTGCTGCTCTCTTTTGGGCCAAGTGGCGGGCGCGTTCCTTAGGATTCCGAGATTGATATGAGGAACACCCGTCTGAATCGTCGATGTCTCAACATAGTCGGAGAACTGCGGAGATTGCAGGAAGTAGAAGACGAAATCACGGTCCGCTTTCTGATGAGGGACGCGGACTGCCATTTGGCTTTGCGAAATCACGTACTTATTAAAGCCGCCATGCTCTGGAACAATTGCTACTTGACCAAGCGTACCTCGCTGCGTGACGATAATGTCGCCCGGTTGAGCAAGATTGCTGCGTAGGTCGGCTTCTAGTTTTTCTTCACTTACAAAGGCGAAATCACCGCCGAGCCAACGCCCGGCAGATACCATGTTTGATCCCCGAATTACCGGAACGCCCTTGTTTACATAGTCCTTTTGGGTGAGCTTTGATCCAAAAGGGCCGCCTATCACGTTTTGTGCGCCGCCGAGCTGTTCTTCAAGCGTGGTCATAGATGGCTAGCCTCTTCCAGTTTCGTCTGGATAAGGGCGCTCAGCTCTACAGCTTCCGCGAACTGCTCCGCTAGCGTCTCCTTCAGCTTCGCGAACCGTTCCTCGAACGGCACGTCGTCGGCCTCAGCTGCCGCCGCGCCGACATAGCGGCCCGGCGTCAGGATGTGGTTGTGCCCTCTGATCTCCGCCAGCGTCGCAGCCTTGCAGAAGCCCGGCACGTCCTCGTAGGCGTCCGCGTCCGGCTCGCCGCGCCAGGCGTGGTACGTCTCGGCGATCAGGTCGATCTCCTCTTCGGCGAACTCCTTGCGGGTGCGGTCGACCATGTGCCCGAGCTTCCGGGCGTCGATGAACAGGACTTCGCCGCGTCGATCTCTCCACCCGTTGCCAGGGTTCTTGTTCCGCGCCAGGAACCACAAGCAGGCGGGAATCTGGGTCGAATAAAAGAGCTGCCCCGGCAGGGCGATCATGCAGTCCACCACGTCGCCTTCGACCATGGCGCGGCGGATGTCGCCTTCGCCGGACTGGCTCGACGACATGGAACCGTTGGCGAGCACCACGCCCGCCGTACCATTCGGGGCGAGATGATGGTGAACGTGCTGGAGCCAGCCGTAGTTGGCGTTCCCCACCGGCGGCACGCCGAACGTCCAGCGCGCGTCCTCGCGCAGCCGATCGCCGCCCCAGTCGGAGATGTTGAAGGGCGGATTGGCGAGGACGAAGTCGGCCTTGAGATCGGGCAGCTCTCCTTGTGGAAGCTGCCCTCGTTGTTCCAGCGGATGTCGGCGTCGATGCCACGCACCGCCAGGTTCATCTTGGCGAGCCGCCAGGTGGTGTAGTTGCTCTCCTGCCCATAGATGGCGATGTCGCCGATGCGCCCGCCGTGCTCCTCGACGAACTTCTCGGACTGGACGAACATGCCGCCGGAGCCGCAGCAGGGGTCGTAGACTCGGCCTCCCTTCTTCAGATCACTGTAGGGCTCCAGCATCTCCACCAGCAGCCGGACGACGGAGCGCGGCGTGTAGAACTCGCCGCCGCGCTTGCCCTCGGCACCGGCAAAGCCGCCGAGGAAATACTCGTAGACGCGCCCAAGGATATCCCGGGAGCGGTCTGCTTCCTCCGCCATGCCGATCCCACTCACCAGATCGATCAGTTCGCCGAGCATCACCTTGTTGAGCGCCGGGCGGGCGTAGTCCTTTGGCAGCACGCCCTTGAGCGAAGCGTTGCTGGCCTCGATTGCCAGCATGGCGTCGTCGATATCTTTGCCGATCGTGGTCTGCTTGGCCTTGGCCTGTATGTGCGGCCAGCGGGCCTCCTTCGGCACCCAGAAGACATTTTCGGCGAGATATTCCTCCGGATCCTCCGGGTCGGCCAACTCCTCCTCGAGCAGCCCGGCCCGCTTCGCCTCGAAAGCGTCGGAGATGTATTTGAGGAAGATCAGGCCGAGGACGACGTGCTTATAGTCAGACGGCTCCATGTTGCCGCGCAGCTTGTCCGCCGCGGCCCAGAGCTTTGCCTCGAAGCCGAGGTTCGCGCCGTTGCCGTTGCGTTTCTCGACACTTGATTTTGCAGACCCGGTCCCGCGCATCAGACATGCTCTCCCCACAATCTTTCAGTGAATATCAGGGATCGTGTCTACTCGACAACGGCTGCTGGGGAGTAGACTCAAGGGTCCACTGCAGCCTGACACAAACTCTTCGTTGCCGCGCTGGATCAAGCCGCGGGACCATCGAATTGATACCCTCGGCGGGCAACGACCGGGCCGCAGCGTGTCCAAAACGCCGCCATGCCTCAGTCTCCCAGCTTTCGCTCGAGTTCCTCCACGCGCGCTTTGACCCGTTTGTCGTCAGGAACGAACTCCAGATAGCGGCGATAATCCTTCAGCGCTAATTCATGCCTATCGAGGCCCCATAGAATATTCCCACGGCCACTGAGCGACGACTTGTAGTACTGCACGTCAGCGGCAGGGCCCATTTCTATCACTTCAGTGTAATCACTGATCGCACCTTCGAAATCAAAGGTCGCAAAGCGCGATGTCGCCCTGAAATACAAGATCAACGGTGTGTTCGGTCGGAAGTAGTTGGCTTTGTTGAGTTCGATAAGCGCGTCGCCGAAGGCACCGTCGATTGTGAGCTGCATGCCCCGGGCGGCATAGCCGGATGCGTCGGACGGATCGATCTCGACTGCCCTGTCAAAGGACGACATCGCCTCGTCGCGGCGCTCGAGGCCCGCGAGCATGAGACCCCGTGCCACCCAGTAGTCGACGACCTGATCGTCGATTTCAATGGCGCGATCGTATTGAACCAAAGCGGTGGTGAACTGTTCGGCTTGCCGGTACGCCTGGCCGAGCTCGAACCGGAGCGAACTGTTGTCGGGGTCAAGGCGAATGGCGCACTCCAGGTTCGAGACGGCATTCTGAAAATGCTCGTCTTCGACGCCCGACCGTGCCAGCGACAGCTCTTTGCGCGCATTGTCGACCAGAGCGTCAACGGCTGCGCCGACATTTTCGCCAGCGAAGTCTGAGTCCCCGCATTGAGGCCCACCTGTCCGGACGAGTGGCGCGATCTCGCCGGCGCTGGCCGGGGTCGAAGCGAAGCTCGCGACACCGCTGAGGGCAACCATGACCGCGAGAACGGCTTTTCCCGTTCGCATTTTCGCTTCCTCGATCGAAGAGTGCAAAGCCTACGGGGCTGCCCGTCCGACGTCCACTTGCGACATTCTGACCACCGGCCTTGACACCGACTACAATCCTGGGCTGTTTTACCTACGGGCGATCTGACAAGTTGGGGGCCAGCCGCGGCGCGCGGCTGGGGATAGGTTGCCCGAACTACGATCCTTCAATGGCGTCAATACTCGGCTGGCGCGGCGTCGCAGACGTCCCGGCCGCGACCGACGATCCCGCAGTACCAAAACGGGACCGTTGTCTGGCCCGCTTCTTGCCAATTGCCTCGCCAAGCGGACGTAGTGGCCGAACACTAATGTTGCGGAAAAAAGTTTACTTCGCTAAATTCGTCGCATCATCGTTGTTTGCTGTGGGATTTTCCCTATTTGCGACCGAAAGCAATTCACAGGAAATTTCTATTTCTTCAATAATAAATTTTGTTGATAATAGACTCACTGATCACGACTTGGACGCGCTTAAATTGATGAGACAGCGTGAATGCTATCATATCATGACATTGATTATTAACGATATAAATGACCACCTCGAAAGGAGCCCAGGTCTCTCTCTCCATGCTCTCAACCTTGCACTCGATAATGTAACGCCGTTTGACTGTGAACAACAAACGTTTTCGAGGGTCGCCTCTATTTCTAATTATTTGCACGCTGTAGAAGACGCTCCTAATTTCTTAATATACAGATACAGGAATGGCAAAGCAGTTGCTGGTATTGCGTATGATTTGCGAGCGCTGCAGGTGGAGAGTGGGTGGGCGTACAATGAAAAGTGACTGGCCAGAAATAGGAAGTGGAAAATTAGCGAGAGAATATTTATTAGCTACTCAAATGCCACTGGTATTCCCTACACCGGGCCAAATCCTCTTGACTACCATAAAGCGATACACTACCAAGATTCGAAAGGGTGAGAACGGCGTCACCGATCTGGATGTCCTGCTCAAGAATTTCGACGACGACAACAACGCCGTCCTCGACGAGGATGAGCTCAACGGCTCGGCCGGCGGCAATGGCGGCAAGCTCTACGTCTGGCAGGATGCCAACCTCGACGGTATCGCCCAGAAGGAGGAAGTCCAGCGTCTGACCAACGTGGTCAAGGAGATTGACGCCACCGAGGTCGACTATCTCGATAACGACGCGCTGGTCGACACCGATGGCGATGGCAACCGGGACGCGGCCGAACCGGCGGTGCGTTTCCGCGATGGCTCGATGATCTACGGCACCGCCAAGGTCAAGCTGCAGAACGGCGGCGAGACCACCGCCTACGACATGGCCTTCGCCTATGACGACCACGGCATCAAGCCTCGGAGCGACGGGACGATCAAGTTCGAGACGGGCACACCAGCCCGAAGAAGGGAGCAGCAACGACAACGTACTCGAAGCCGAGGACAGCGGCATCTGGCGGCTCAGTCCCGCAGTTTTCGTTCCAGCTCGTCCACGCGCGCTTTGACCCGTTCGTCGTCAGGAACGAACTCCAGATAGCGGCGATAATCCTCCAGCGCGAGGTCGTATTTGTCGAACCTCCAGGAAATGTCCCCGCGCCCAAGAAGCGCCGACTGATAGTATTGCTTGTCGCCAGCCAAGCCAATGGCTATCACCTTAGTGTAATCATCAACAGCACCCTCGATATCAAAGGTCGAAAAACGCGACGTTGCCCTGAAATACAAGATTAAGGGTGTATTCGGTCGGAAGTAATTGGCTTTGTTCAGTTCGACAAGCGCGTCGCCGAAAGCACCATCGATCGTCAGCTGCATGCCGCGGGCGGCATAGCCGGATGCGTCGGACGGATCGATCTCGACTGCCCTGTCGAAGGACGACATCGCCTCGTCACGGCGCTCGAGGCCCGCGAGCATGAGGCCTCGCGCCACCCAGTAGTCGACGACCTGATCGTCGATTTCAATGGCGCGATCGTATTGAACCAAAGCGGTGGTGAACTGTTCGGCTTGCCGGTACGCCTGGCCGAGCTCGAACCGGAGCGAACTGTTGTCGGGGTCAAGGCGAATGGCGCACTCCAGGTTCGAGACGGCATTCCGATGATGCTCGTCTTCGACGCCCGACCGTGCCAGCGACAGCTCTTTGCGCGCACGGTCGACCAGAGCGTCAACCACGGCGCTGACGTTTTCACCAGCGAGGTCTGAATCCCCGCACGGAGCGTCGCCTGTCCGGACGAGCGGCGCGCTCTCGCCGGCGCTGGCCGCGGCCAAAGCGAAACCCGTCACACCCCCGATAGCGACCATGGCTGCGAGAACAGCGTTTCCCGTTCGCATTTTCGCTTCCTCGATCGAAGAGCGCAAAGCCTACGGGGCTGCCCGTCCGACGTCCACCTGCGACATTCTGACTAACGGCCTTGACACGGGCCACAATCCTGGGCTGTTCTACCTACGGGCGATCTAACAAATTGGGGGTCAGCCGCGGCACGCGGTTGGAGATTAGTTTGCCCGTTCCTTCCTCGTCCTTATCGCGGATGCCAGCATGCGCTGTGTTGGTTGATGCATTTCAACGGCATCATCCCGTCGCATTCGCGCATTGCGCATGTAGGAATACCGACGATCGGGGACGCAAACCAACGGCATGAGCAAATCCATCACCTCCAGCTTTCCTAAACTGTTGCTGCTCCTTTCGTTTGCAGTAGCGTTCTCGGGGACTGCGCCTGACCCAGGGTCGGCGCAGGAACGTACAACCACTGTTGGCGAGGACTCGCTCGATTCCTTCAATTTCGATTTGGACAATGTCGGCGATTGCCAAGTGCTTCAAATCCCACGAGGCGGCGACGCAATCGCTCTCACCTCCGACAACATCGCGTCCATTGGCCGTTTTCGAGGTCCTGACTTTGAGGTTGTGTGCGACGCCACTGTCGTCGCATCAGGAACAATAAGTGTTGCCCCCCTGACCTCAGATCTCCGAAGAAGCGAATACAATTTATTTCCGTCCGAGCGCGAAACCCTATCAATATTTCAACACAATCAGTACCACATATACATAAGATCGGGCAAATTTCCGCGCCTGGAGAGAGGACTATTTATCGTTTGCGAATCAAATAGCCGTGCTGAATATATAGCAGAGGTGATTACATCAATAAAAGAGCGGTTTTTCCAAATACAATGCCCTTTTTTGTCTGACAAGATCTCTTTAGAGCTAAATTATATCATACACGCTGATGATGTACCGCGATGCACGTTCAAAGCTACGCTCGATGATTTGGCCATTTACGTGATATTTTCCAAAGATGAACTATTTTGCTTAGAGCAGCACGCCAATCATTTTTCAAAAATGTCAATTATGATGCTTAAGATAATAGATTTAATCTAGATATTAGATAGCAATGTGATTATAGGCTCGTAGAACAAGGAACACTGTCGAATGTCTGGAAACGTCGGGCCGGGGATGGCGCTGAATGGTCAAGATCGATACGTCATCAGCACACTATTGTCAAGTGGAGATTATTCAGCTGCATATCAATACATAACTGGGCGCTATGCTGATGGTTCAGATGAACATAATTGGTTTTCTCATGCGTCTTTAATCAATGCTGGCGTTGGTATTGGCTCCGTTTATGCAAGACAGAAGACAGTTTTTGCTGATTCTTACTGCGGATGCCTCACAATGACACCGCAAGAAATGTCTGATGCTATTGCGGCTAGCGTTTTGAGTGCGATGTTGTTCAATGATTCGTTCTTAAGCATACAAGATATATACGATACTGAGGGCGCTGTTGTTGTGGGACAAGCCGGCATGCCAGCGTATTTGTGGACGTTTAAGGGGCTTGTACCCGAATTAACTTTCTCAGGTAGACAAATACAAGAAGGAATGCACGCGGGGGAGATGCTGATTTTTGCCCAATCTGAGGCATATTCCCTTTTTAGCTCAGCGTTGGAAGTAGATTTTTTTGGATTTAGTGAACTTACGCTAACACTTGATAACTACATTGAAATAAATAACACAATAGCGACCTATGAACGAGAGGGCTCGTCTTACCAACCCCCGCGACATGATCAGATTGACGAGCCGACAACTCCAGACACTCCCACGAAACAACCCCTCATCATCGACCTCGGTCCGACCGGCTCGGAGGTCGAGGGCGATGGGCTAATGTTCTTCGACCGGCATACTTCACCGGTGTTTTACGACTATGACGGCGACGGCTACGCCGAACGCACCGCCTGGGTCGGCCCGCACGAGGGCATCGTCGTCTGGGACAAGACCGGCAACGTTACCTACGACGACGATCCGAACAGCGCCACCTATGGTCAGATGACCGGCGGCGGCATCTCGACCGGCGAGGTGGTCCTCACGAAGGGTGTCGACGGCGCCACCGATCTCGACGTCCTGCTCAAGAAGTTCGACGACAACGACGATGGTCTCCTCGACGAGGACGAGCTCAAGGGAACGGCCGGCACCAACGGCGGCCGACTCTATGTCTGGCAGGACAAGACCCTCGACGGGACACCCCAGAATAACGAAGTTCAGCTGCTGACCAACGTGGTCGAGAAGATCGACGCGCGGCAGGTCGACTATCTCGATGCCGACAATCTGATCGACGAGGATGGCGACGGGCAGCTCGACGACGCCAATCCGGCGGTGCGCTTCCGCGACGGCTCGCTGATCTACGGCACCGCCAAAGTGAAGCTCCAAAACGGTGGCGAGACCACCGCCTATGATATGGCGTTCGCCCATGACGAGTACGGCATCAAGCGAAAGGGCGACGGGACGCAGGCGGCAGCGCGCCTGTCTTCCCCGCCCCAAGTACGATAGCCCAAAGTTTATGCGGCTACGGATCCAGCCGTGAACGAACTTCTTCTAGTGATTCCCTGATATCCTCATTGTCGGGATCGATCTCCAGCGCTCGTTCGTAGTCCGCGATAGCTTCTTTGTTCCTACCAATCGCTGCATAAGCCGAACCTCGCTTCTCTAGTGTTGGCGCATGGCCCGGAACAACAGACAATATGCTAGTATAGTCCTCTATTCCCCCTTCGTAGTCGCCGAGAGCCGCCCGCACGATACCTCGTGTTTCTTTAATCTCGACTCTTTCGCTAGCGACTTCTGCTACATCTATCGCCTTATCTAGATCGCTTAAGGCCGCCAACAAATCGCCCATCGAGGCCAATAAAGAACCTCTTGCGTAGTACCCGGACGGGTCGCCGGGGCCTAATTTGATCGCCTGGTCAAAGCTTCTTATAGCCTCTTCTTTTTCGCCCAAACCCGCCAGCGCCAAACCACGACTGACCCACCAGCGAGGCAATGGGTTGTCCATTGATAAAACTACATCATAATCCGTCACAGCTCTCTGAAACTGCCCAACTTTCTGATGCGTCCTGGCTCGCTCATAAATTAACTTCGCGTTGCCTGGCTTAGACTCTAGAGCACAGTTGATCAATGCAAGGGCATCTATGTATTCTCTGTCCAATGGTGAGCTTATTTCTTTTCTAAAAGAATTTAAAGCCGAAATAATTAAATCGACATCATACTCTAAAGTATCAATATTTTTACATGTGTCTGTATGTGACGTCGAGATCTTATCGTCATAATTATTTGATTCCGCATACAGAAAATCTAGGCAAGCAATCTCTATCACAGCACAAATCAGAAAGGCAAAAACAAGTCTGTTCCTCCAAACCCTCAAACCAAGAGATTCCGACAACATACCTTAAAAACCACTGCAAGTTCGCCGCCGTCTTACCCCTAGCCTGAATTTGGGCCCTTGACAAGGCGAGAACAGCATGGTCTGTCCAATCAGGGATTGCATCAACTCCAGATTGTGTAAAGGAGCAGATAAAGAATGATAACAGTGACCCTTCAATCTGGCTTCAGTACAAATTACTTTGGATACGGTTTCACCTATATGGAAAGGAGCGACGGTACAAGCTCTTATCAGCCATCATATGCGGGCTTTCAGATTAGATATAATGAAAATTTACACGACGGCGACTCCATAGCGTTCGGGTATGGCGGAAATAGCGGCTGGGAGAGATATTTTGTCGGTGTTGGTTACCACGAAAACGATGGGTTTTTCTTGCAGGCGATTGTGTCTGCTCGTTATGCTGGTGTTTGGCCGACAGCACAAGAATTAAGGACGGAAATTCGTATTTCCGGCGAAGATATTGTTGATTTTATTCAAGACGCTCATGAGTTTAGCGGCGAGTTGGATCGTCAACTGGAGGATAAGATACTCGACGGAACCATGTTCGGCGCGCCGGGTTTCTATCAACTTCAGAACTACGATCCCGCCTACCCTCATTCAAACGGTCCTACAGAAGAGCCTGTTGGATACAGCACCGAGTATGAGGAAGCCTCAGACCGGTCAGAGGGTACCGAAGGTCACCCTGGGAATCCCCATCATGAAGACAATCAAGTGGCGCCCCTGGTCATCGACCTAGGCCCGACCGGATCGGAGATCGAGGGCGATGGGCTGACGTTCTTCGACCGGCATACTTCACCGGTGTTTTACGACTATGACGGCGACGGCTACGCCGAACGCACCGCCTGGGTCGGCCCGCACGAGGGCATCGTCGTCTGGGACAAGACCGGCAACGTTACCTACGACGACGATCCGAACAGCGCCACCTATGGTCAGATGACCGGCGGCGGCATCTCGACCGGCGAGGTGGTCCTCACGAAGGGTGTCGACGGCGCCACCGATCTCGACGTCCTGCTCAAGAAGTTCGACGACAACGACGATGGTCTCCTCGACGAGGACGAGCTCAAGGGAACGGCCGGCACCAACGGCGGCCGACTCTATGTCTGGCAGGACAAGAACCTCGACGGGACACCCCAGAATAACGAAGTTCAGCTGCTGACCAACGTGGTCGAGAAGATCGACGCGCGGCAGGTCGACTATCTCGATGCCGATAACCTGATCGACGAGGACGGCGACGGCCAGCTCGACGACGCCAACCCGGCGGTGCGCTTTCGCGACGGCTCGCTGATCTACGGCACCGCCAAAGTGAAGCTCCAGAACGGCGGCGAGACCACTGCCTACGACATGGCGTTTGCCCATGACGAATACGGCATCAAGCGGCATGGCGACCTGACGATCGAGTTCGAAAGCGGAACGCGGAAGGACGTCGGCGACGACGGCGACAACACACTCACCGCTGGCAACAGCAGCACCTGGCGCCTCATCGGCAACCGGCCACAAATGTGCCGTCCAACTGCGGCATTCTGACCACCGGCCTTGACACCGACCACAATCCTGGGCTGTTCTACCTACGGGCGACATGACATTGGCTGGGAATGCCGTGGGGGCACAGCGCGTGATTGTCGCTTTTTTACCTCGTTCCGATCCACCGTGGATTTTATCAAGCCAAGTTGCTGTTCTGGTTCACCAGCGCAGCGTGGCAACGGCTTGCCGAGCATACGCGTTATGCGTATTCCGAGTCATCTCAACTGAATAGGTGGATACGCGAGGCTCATATGAAACATGTCGTAGCTGCCGCACTTTTGCTTTTTGCGTTCTCCGTTTTCGTGGCCGAGGCCGAAGATCAGCCGCAGACCTGGGAAGAAGCTTCAGCGCTATGGGAACGCCTTCTGGATGAAGGCGACTGTGCAAGCGCGTGGGACCTTGCTTGGTCATGGGCAAAAGCCGGCAGCGCCCAAGCTCGAACCGATTTGGCTAGTGCTATTGCTCTTTTTGGTTACAACCCACCAGGCGATCCCGGCGATAGGTACTCGACGCTACGCCACGCATTAATACTAGTTGTCTACACCGATTTTCATGATGAAAAACTAAACAAGGAACAATACGTGTCTCTACTCAACTATATAGTGGACGAAAAGATAGGAGATGAAAATGAATTTTCACCTACTCAAATATTCAGATCGTGTGTCTTTGATAAAGATAATATGAAAGAATGTCAGTCTTACGCGATTAACATTGGCCTTGTTCCAGAATTCGAATATTATGCTCGGCAAGTTGATGCCATCTCAAAAATAAGCGAGAGAGATGCACTTTGTCCGAATGTAAAGTAGATAGATTAAATATTTGTACAGACTGAACTCATCGATTGGAGAATTCGATGGCTAGACAACTTAACTACGCCGAGAGAAAGTTTTTAAGTTCGATATTTGGAGATCAGATTTTCGGCGAATACAACCTCATCCATATAAGTGGCGGCCGTTTATTTGGAAGAGCGCAAGGAGATCGCGCTGTTTCTTTGAACGAAAACGTTATCCATATGGGTTCGAACTGCCGGCGGCGGCGACGACATTCTCGATGGCGGACAGGGCGACGACGAGCTATTGGGGCGCAAGGGCTCGGACATCTACCTGTTTCAGCGTGGCGATGGGATCGACAAGATCCTCGAAGCCGACCCGGTCGATGGTGTCGCCAACCCGGATGGCGGCCGCGACGTCATCGCCTTCGGGTCCGATATCACGCCGGAAGACCTGGTCTTCGAGAAGGACGGCGACGATCTGACCCTTCGCATCTTCGATGAAGATAGCGGCGACCTCGACAACGAGATCAAGATCAAGGACTGGGGCGAGTTCCGGCCGGTGGAGCTGCTGACCTTCTCCAACGGCACCATCCTCGACATCTACCGGGCCAAGTTCCACACCTTTGGCAATCCGGACAACCCCAACACTTTCAATGCGCCGAACGAGGGGATCGACCGGCCATGGATCGTCGACGGCGGCATCGGGGCCGACGAGATCAACGGCGCCCATGGCAACGACATCATCTTCGGGGGCAAGGGCGACGATACGCTGCGCGGCGACAACGGCCACGACTACCTCAGCGGCGGCGGTGGCGATGACATCCTGAAGGGCCAGAACGAAGACGACACACTGATTGGCGGCGACGGCAACGACAAGCTGTTCGGCGATGCCGGCGACGACCTGCTCGACGGTGGCGAGAACGGCGACGAACTCGAAGGCGGTGGCGGCAACGACATCCTGTTCGGCGGAAAGGGTCACGACACGCTGAAGGGCGAAGCCGGCGACGACGTGCTGGTCGGTGGCAGCGGCGACGATCTGCTGAAGGGCGGCAACGGCGGCGACGTCTATGTGGTTGGCCGGGACGAAGGCAAGGACGCCATCAACGATTCCGGCGGCGTCGACACGCTGGTGTTCGGCTACGACATCGACATCAACGACCTCTCGTTTGACATGAGCGGCGGGACCAAGCTGCAGGTCGGTATCGGTCGCCAGGGGGACATCGTTAACCCGTCGGGCATGGACAACCGCGTCTCGATCGAGAACTGGGACGACGAAGACAAGCGGATCGACACCTTCGTCTTCGCCAACGGCCTGGTGATGGATGTCATCGACATCGACAAGGGCGAGAAGGACGGGCAGAACGAGGACAACAACAAATCGAGTATCCTGGTCGGCGGAGACGGCGACAACAAGATCATCGCCAATGGCGGCGACGATGTCCTGATCGGCGGCGCCGGCAAGGACGACCTCCGTGGCAACGCCGGCAACGACAGCATCTTCGGCGGCAACGGCAACGACGACAACCTGAACGGCGGCCACGGCGACGATCGCATCTTCGGCGGCCAGGGCAACGACCGACTCGAAGGCGAGAGCGGTTATGACTTTCTCGCCGGCGGAACCGGGGATGACACGCTGGTCGGCGGCGACGACAGCGACACCTACTTCTTCACCTGGGGCGATGGCGACGATCGCATCGTCGAAAAGGTCTATGACGAACCGACGGGCGACGACACGCTCCGCAATATGTTGGACGCGCTCTTTCCGGATGGGTTCCCCAACCCGATGCCGTCAGGTGATATGCAACAGGCTCTCGCTCCGAGCGGCAACGATTCCATCCTGTTCGGGAGTGGCATCTGGCTGAGCGACATCGTGGTTACCCGTTCCGACGGTTCTCTCTATGTCGACCTTCTGACGCCCGATCACCAAACGGTTTCGACCACGATCGAGATCGACAACGTCGATCAGATGAGCAACGAGTTCTCGAACGGTCCGATCGAAACCATGTCGTTTTCGATGGGCTTCTCGCTCGACTTCTTCGCGATCCAGATGGGTCGAAAGGGCGACGGTGGGGACAACAATCTCAGCCTCGACCTCGAAGACGGCGAGGTCAAAGGCGGTTGGCTCTACGGCCACGACGGCGAAGACACCTTGACCGGTGGCGTCGCGAACGACGTGCTGATCGGTGGGCGCCACGATGACACACTCCGCGGTGGAATGGGCGACGACATCTACGTCATCGACTACGGCGACGGCCGCGACACGATCGTCGACGGCTACGGGTTGGCGGACACGCTGGTTCTCGGGCCGGGGATCGGCCAGTCCAATGTTGCCATGAGCAAGGACGGTGACGACTTGCTGATCATCATAATCGAGAACGAAGAGCAACAGGACCTTGTCCGCGATCCAACCAACTTTGACGACTTCATCCGTATCAAGGACTGGTATGCGCTCGGCATGGGTCGGATCGAAAAGCTGGCATTCGCCGACGGTACGGCAATCGACATCACTTTCGTCTCGGGCGAGGCTTTCGGAGACGGCGACAATGATGGCGATCAAACCGACCTCGGCGATTCCGATGATTGGGTCACTGCCGGCAGTGGCCGCGACAACATCAAGGGAAACAAAGGCAATGACCACCTTTTTGGCGGGCGCGGCGACGATATCCTGAAGGGCGGCAGCGGAGATGACTGGCTGGAGGGGCAGAGCGGCGACGACGAACTGATCGGTGGGCTGGACAGCGACACGCTTGTCGGCGGTGCCGGAAACGACACGCTGGAGGGTGGCGAGGGCACGGATGCGCTCTACGGTGGCGACGGCGACGACATCATCAAGTCAGACGACTATGATGCCATCGTCGGAACATGGACCGGAGTCGATGCAACAAGGGGTGGCTCGGACCTTATCGTCGGTGGCCGCGGCAACGACATCATCGTGCGCGGCGGGTACAGTTACAACTACAAGAACGAGGACGCCGGCACCGTCGACGACCCCCGCACTGGCTCCTGGATCGTGTTCAACGCTGGTGACGGTCAGGACACAATCAGGATGGGTAACAACGGGTCCGGCAAATACGATGTCATCGAGATCAACGGCTACAGCCACGAGCAGATCTGGTTCGACAAGGTCGGCGACGATCTCAAGATCAAGTTCCTCGGCAGCGAGGACAAGATGGTCTTCGAGAAGGTCTTCGATCACGGAGGCGAGAATAAATTCGCGGCGATCGTTGTCGGCGGGCAGGTGCTCGAATTCGACGAGATCCAGGGGCTGGCCGACAAGATGAACCAGTATACGCCGAACGACGGCACCAACGGCGATGGTGTCACCGCGTCGAGCTTGCCAAGCAGCATCGCTGACGCGATCAAGAACAAGTGGGACAACATCGGATCAAATCCGCCGGACGCGATCGTCAACTATCCGGGCATGAGCACCTGGGGCGTCGATCTGGATGGGTAATCCGTTCCATTTCTTGCTTCTTCACTCGATCACGTCGCTCCGCTTGGTCACGTCTTGCGGTTGGCGCTCTGATCCGGTCGACCAATCGGCCCGAATGGGTTGAGCGAGATACGCCCAAAACAAATCGAGCGAGAGCGACGCTCGTTAAGGTCGACCAGCGCTTAGTGGCCCGCGCCGGCGGTACCATGAGTGCCGCGTGGTGTTCCGGCCGCGTTGGCGCGTCGAAACTCGGCCGGTCCGATGAGCCACCAATGGCCGAATCCCTGTCTCTCCGCCATTGCCACAGCATCTGCGACAAGCGCCTTAGCCGGTTTGACGATGGTCTCGCGGACACAACTGCTATACGAGGTTGTGCTTCACATACCCGAATGTGGAGCGTTCGACCCGTTGTCGCAGTCTGAACGCCGGCGGAGGGAGGCTGTGCGCGATTATGCGTGATCGAAACCCTGATGAGAACGGATGGCGGTCGTCCGCGGCCGCCTGGATCGATCTGATGGGCGACGACGGCGATTTCTCCCGCGCCCATGTTCTGGACGACCTGATGCTCGATCTCGCGATGTCTTCGGGCCCCGAGACCGCGCTTGATGTCGGTTGCGGAGAAGGTCGTTTTGCCGCCTGCTCGGACAACGGGGCGTCGCCGTCAGCGGCCTCGATCCCGTATCGGAAATGATCAGCGAAGCAGAGCGCCGAGATGGTGAGGGCCGCTACGTTGTCGGATTCGGCGAGGACCTGCCGTTTCCCGATACGACGTTCGATCTCGTTGTGAGCTACCTGTCGCTGATCGATATCGACGATGCCGGCAGGGCGATCTCCGAGATGGCGCGCGTCGCCAAGCCGGGCGGTCGCCTCGTCATCGCCAACCTGACCAGCTTCTCGACCTCGAGCACCATCGCCGGACGCAGAACCCGCCAGGACACCAAGGAAGAAATCAGGCCACTCGGCCAGTACCTCACCGAGCAGAAGCAATGGTTCGAGTGGGCGGGCTTGCGCGTCCAGAACTGGCACCGCCCGCTCTCGCGCTACATGCAGTGGTTCCTGGGGGCAGGCCTGATCCTCGAACATTTCGACGAACCGCGACCCAAAAGCGGACCGCCGGACCGGATCAGCGCCTATGAAGCGATGCCATATCTGATGGTGATGACGTGGAAAAAGGCTGCCCCGCCGGCCGATCGATAGGGCCAGACCCTGATCGCCGAAGCTGATCACAACCCGTCGGCGCCACAGTCACTAGTCCAGTGATTATTATATGAAACCGCATTCCATATATAAACGACAGAGATATACTCTGGACCCCAACGGCGCAACTCGGCCGGGTTTAGTGGATGGCCATGGGTTTCGAAATGGCGCTCGACTGCGTCGAGATCGAAAACAAGTTCAGGCGGCATGAAGCTCTGGACATGACCCCGAATCTCAGCTTAGTCCGCCGGAGAGGCGACTGATCGACCCATGGCTTTGGACCAGATCGCGGCGGTTTCATGCCATTCGGGGAGTCCGGAGAGGAGCAGTGTTTCGTTGACTGCCTTGCCGTCAGGAAGAGCCGCTGCCGCACCTCGGCGATATCGCGCACATCGACGCGGGCAACCGGCAATATTCTTCGTCGACGGCGAACACCAAGGACGCAGCGTTTTTGGCGCAGGATAAGGCCTCGCAAGTGGCCGCGCCCTGAGAACAATCGGTCCGACAAGGCTGGCGCACACTTCGGACTTGGAAGGCGTAGGGCGATATGTCAATCTCACAGCATCAGGGAATTCAGAATCTGTAGATGGGAAGAGCGACTATGATTCTAATGAATTTGTTATCAACGTTTCTTTCCGATGATCTTGGCCCCATTTTAAACTCTCGTTGCGTGAGAAGGACGGCAGCCGATGCTCAAACGATTGGCTAAGGTCGGGATGGTGATGTCCTTGCTAACCCCATCGGTCGTTCTCGCGAACCAGCAGTACTACTGGACTTGCGTCGACAGCACTGAGTGTACGCCCAAGAAGCTGAACTTACCATACACGCCGCCGGTGGACGTCAACGTCCGTTGTCAGGCCTCAAACGGCAATGAAACGCAGCCTTGGTGGCTCCAAGTTGATTCCGACAATGTTTTTATTAGCTGCGCTAAAAATGGGATTAACGGGAATTATTATGTTGACACATGTGCTTACAATCAAAAAACCGTAAAAGTCCATAACTTTGATATAAATATTAAGGTCAAATGTATAGAAAGTCGTCGCCGATAAACGCGTGCTGTGCGATCGGCCCGAGACATCCCACTGACGTTCCATTCGGCCGGTTAATCTCGTAACTTCATCCACCAATGGCAGCTTCTACCGGTTGGCTGCATGGATGCGGCGCGTTTCCAGCGCCTTGCCATCGGAGCGCGATGGACCCCGTGTCATCGTAGTGTGACGGCGAAAAAACAGCCCGCATTCTTGTCTCGCACGGCCGGCTCGTTGGGAAGCAGCGAACCGTTCACGGGGACGCGATGGCGGCGCCACGATGAAAGCGGCTGCCGAATGAGAGATCAGGTCGATACGAATGTCGGGCGATCGATGATCCGAGAGGCATTTGCATTTTCGCCCCTCGTATACGGGACGGGCCCGTCGCGCGAAACGCACCGAACCGGTGACATAGGACCGACGTTGCAACTGATTAGGATTTCCCATGGGGCCAGACCCTGATCGCCTAAGCTGATCACAACCCGTCGGTCCGGCGGTCACTGAGCCCAGTGATTATTATATGAAATCGCATTCCATATATAAACGACAGAGATATACTCTGGACCCAACGGCGCAACCGGAGCCGCTCAGCAACCCTCCGGCCGGTGCGACACGAGACGGAACGCGATGTCCACGACGCAAGCGGAACGGTACACGGCGCCCGCGCTCGACAAGGGGCTCGATATTCTCGAAACACTGGCCGAGGCCGAGGCCGGTCTGACCCAAGCGGAGATCGCCCGCAGACTCGATCGCTCGATCCGAAAGGGCGCGCGCATCGAGCTCTGGCGGACCTCGTCCGGCTGGGTCGTGCTGGCCTTCCAGCCGGGGGAGACCATCGATCGGTACTTGCGCGATTATCCGCCTCCCGACGGTCGCTCGCCGAGCAGCGAGAGAACGATGCCGCCTGAAGGACAGATGCCGCCTGAAGGACATATGAAAATCAACACCGCTGACGAACGGAGCCTCGCGCGATGAGTGGGGCGAGCGACGATACCGGGCTCCTGTCCGGTCTGCTGGTGGTCGATTTCTCTCAGTTCCTGGCTGGCCCGCTCGCCGGTCTGAAGCTCGCCGATTTCGGCGCGCGGGTCATCAAGATCGAACGCCCGGGCGTCGGCGACCTCTGCCGCAACCTCTATCTCTCGGAGATCGACATCGGGAACACCAATACGCTGTTCCACGCCATAAACCGCAACAAACAAAGCTACGCCGCCGACCTCAAATCGGAGGTCGACCGGGAGAAGGTTATGCGGCTGGTGGCGAAGGCGGATATCGTCATCCAGAACTTCCGGCCGGGGATCATCGAGCGCCTCGGTCTCGACTACGAGTCGGTGAAGGCGTTCAACCCCGGCGTCGTCTACGCGTCGGTGAGCGGCTTCGGCGCCGAAGGCGAATGGCGCGATCTGCCGGGTCAGGACCTGCTCGCCCAGGCCCGTTCCGGCATCATGTGGCTTACTGGCGATGCCGATCACCCGCCCGTACCGATCGGCCTCGCGATTGCCGACCAACTCGCCGGGAACTTCGTCGTGCAGGGCGTGCTCGCCGCCCTGGTGCGTCGCGCCGCCACCGGCAAGGGCGCCCATATCGAGACCAGCCTTCTCGAGGCGGTGCTGGATTTCCAGTTCGAGGTTCTGACGACGCACCTCAACGACCCGGACCGCAAGCTTCCGCGTCGCAGCGGCGTCAACAACGCCCACGCCTACCTTGCCGCGCCCTACGGCGTGTACCAGACCAGCGACGGCCACGTGGCGATCGCCATGACGCCGGTCGACCGGCTCGGGCGGATCCTCGGCTGCGAGCCGATCGCCGACATGAGCGATCCGCAGTCCTGGTTCGATCGCCGCGACGAGATCAAGGCCCTGCTGCGGGATCATCTGGCACACCAGACCACCGCCCACTGGATGGAGCGCCTCAAAGCAGAAGATGTGTGGGCATCGGAAGTCCTGGACTGGCCGGCCCTGTTCGAGACCGAAGGATTCGCGACATTGGATTTCTTGCAGCGCCTCGATCTCGGCAGCGGCCAGTCCGTCGAGACGACACGCAGCCCGGTGCGTGTGGACGGCGACACGCTGACGAGCCCGCGCCCAGCGCCGGCTATCGGCGAGCACAACGCGGTCATCGACCGCGAGTTCGGCCTCGACGGCTGACCGGAACGGACGGAAACGACCACACGTGAGGAGACGTCACGACCGATCCGCCCTAGGCGGGCGGGCCGGTTTGACTCCGACTCGGCGCCCTACCCCTGGACGACGAACGTCGGAACGACGCTTCCGCCCTTGGCGACGTTCACGATTTCCGCCTCCGACAGGCGGGTCAGGAATCCCGCCAGATCGCCCCGGCAGACGAACGGATCGGTGTCCTCATAGACGGCCTTGGACGGGACGCCGGGCTCGACAACCGGATACGAGACACGCTCGGTCGGAACGCGTTTCTGGACGATGTAATCGGATTCGAGCGCGGCACGGATCGCTGCCTCCCACGCTGATGGGCTGTGCCGCCATCCCAGTTCGACACCGTCGCCTTTGGCCTCATGCGTTGGCTTGAGAACGAGATCGTTCTGGTTGGCGATGACATACGCGACGAGATCGATCCTCTTGCCGCCCGGATCGGTCGAGGAAGCCTCGCGCAGAAGCCGGCCCCAGGGAACATGCTCACGGATGATGTCCTGATCGGTCGAATCGAGGCCGAGGTCGACATCCGGGTCGGTGATCAGTGCAAAGAGCGCCTTGTGTCCCATCAACTCCGACCGGAAGGGGTTGACCATGCAGACCGCCTGTTGCCGAAGCGCGGCAAGCAATGGCCCCAATTCGTCCAGGGACGACAGGACATCGCGGGTCAGCATCATCCGGTAGACCACATCGACGGGGGCGCCATCCGCGGTCAATCGCTGGCCGTCGAACGCGAGCGCGGATGGATCCACCGCAACGATCGAACCAATGCCGTGTTCGAGGAGCGGTCTTGCGCCGTGCAGCACGGCATCGGCGGTTGTCCCGATCCGGTCGAACCATCCGACCGCGGCTACTCTTGGGGCGCCGGTCCCGCCCCAATCTCGCCAGGCGTCGACGAACGCGCCGGCCATGGCGGGCTGCAGCAACAAAGCCCGCAAGCCGAACTCCATCTCCATCGCGCGAAACGTCTCCATATCCGCGAAGATCGACGCCAGCGCGTCATTGTGATCCGTCCCGCCCGGGCAGTCGGCATTGAGTTCGATGAAGTTCAGATCGGAGGTCTTCCGAAACGCATCGAGCCGTGTGATCGCGCCGTGGTCGGCACCCGCTGGCTCCAGGTGCACAAGGTCGCCGATCCAGTCGTAGAATTTGCCGAGGTGTTCGGCCTCGCGCGCCCGATCGGCGACAAGATAGTCACGCGCCTTACGGAGCGCGTTCGAGAGTACACGGACCACCTGTCGATGCCGGGCATATTCGCCCTCGCCGACGAAATGCGGCCGCGCGACCATGCACACCGGCCGATCGTATTTGAGCAGACCACGCTCGTGTTGCGCGTTGAGCAGCCGCTCCACATCGCGCTCCGCGAACCGGACGAGCAGGTCATCCCATCGCTCGGTTGCGTGGCCGATGTCCGCCATGGTCGCGTCCCCGTCATCGTTCGCCGATGACGTCTATGCATGATTCTCGTCGCGTTCAATGGGCTGCGACCTAACCGGAGTCGGATTCGATGGCGACGAGTGCTGACGAGGATGATCGGCGGTCTCTCGCTGTTCGGCGGTCGCGGCTCGGTGATCGGCATCGTGCTCAGGGAGAAGCGGGCGACCACCATGGACATCCTCGACCAGTATGTTCAGATCGCCGGGATCACCTCGCCCGACCTCCTGGTCGAGGAACTGTCCGGCGGCCAGGCGCAGGCCGTCGCCATCGCCCGCGCGGTGCATTTCAAGCGTGACATCCTGCTCCTCGACGAACCGACCAGCGCGCTTTCGATCCGCGAGACCGAGACGGTGCTGGCGATCATGCGGGACCTCGCGGACTCGGGCGTGTCCTGCGTGTTCGTCACTCACAACCTCTATCACGCGTTCCGGGTCTGCGACCGCTTCGCCATCATGTCTTATGGCCGGAATGTGAAGAGCGTCCCGAAGTCTGAAACCTCGCTCAACGAACTCACCGATATCATCATGAGCCACTAGTGGAACGATGGCGTACCGTGCTAGCGATCCGTCGCATTGGTGGCCTTGTTCAACGTGTGTTGGCAGTGCGGGGCCGGGCAAACGCTTAGGAGCCCCAGATGACGGATCGTTCGATCATTTCGCGCATTGAACTGCGCCAATTCACATTCGAGGCGGCCAACCTCGGCGTTGTCGGCGACGATCCGGCGTCCCTCGACCGGGCCGGCGGCACCCCCGGCGGCGCGGTGGAGTACGCACCGGGTCAGTCGACTACGATGTCCCGCTATGCGATCGCCATCGAAACCGCCGACGGGTGTCGTGGCGAATACGTCACCCACTATGTGGGGACGCAATCGGCCTTCGCGCAAACCGCCATGCTTGCACCGATGTTGGTCGGCCGCGACGCCGAAGCCCGCGAGGGTCTCTATGACGACATGAAGCGCGAGTTGCGCCAATACGATCGTATGGGACAGGGGCCCATCGACATCGCACTCTGGGACCTTGCCGGCAAGAAATACGGCGCCTCGGTCTCCCGCTTGCTGGGCGGCTATCGTCATCGCCTGCCGGCTTACGCGTCGACCTATCACGGTGATCGCAACGGTGGGCTGGACAGCAAGGAAGCCTTCGCCGACTTCGCCAATTACTGCGCCGACATTGGTTACCGCGCCTTCAAGATTCACGGTTGGCACGAGGGCGACGCGCGGGAGGAAGCGGAGAACCTGCTCTACGTCCGCAAGGTCGTCGGCGACGGCATGACGCTGATGATCGATTGCGCCTGTGAGCTACGGACCTTCGCCGACGCCCTTTATGTCGGGCGCGCCTGCGACGACGCCAACTACTTCTGGTATGAGGACCCATTCCGCGACGCCGGCACCAGCGCCCATGCACACAAGCTGCTGCGCGAGAAACTGCGCACGCCCATCCTGCAGACCGAGCATATTCGCGGTGTTGAGCCGAAGGCCGACTTCATCCTCGCCGGCGGCACCGACTTTCTCCGGTCGGACCCCGAATACGACATGGGCATCACCGGCGCGATGAAGATCGCCCATCTCGCCGAAGCGCTGGGCGTCGACTGCGAGGTTCACGCGACCGGACCGGCACACCGGGCCGTGGTGAGCGCGATGCGCAACACCAACTTCTACGAGATCGCCCTGGTCGGACCGGACTGCCCCAACGCGATCCCACCGGTCTACACCTGCGGCTACAGCGACCAGCTCGACTGTATCGACCGGGATGGCAGCGTCGGCGTCCCCGACGGTCCCGGCCTCGGCGTCACCTACGACTGGGACTACATCCGGTCCAACACGATCCAGCTGTTTGAGTACACCTGACGATTCAGGCCACTAATTCCCACAGCCTGCTGCTGGCGATTTTCGCGCCCTCGCTGAGGGCCTTGAACTTGGCCCAAACGATCCGCGGCTCGACCTCGGTCTTGTACATCGCCTGGGATGAGAACCCGCAGTCGGCGCTGGCGATGACGTTCTCGCGGCCGACCCGCTCGGCGAAGCGCACGATGCGCTCGGCAACGTATTCGGGATGCTCGACAACGCTGGAGGCATGAGTGATGACGCCGGGGATGATGAGCTTGCCGTCGGGAAGCTTCACGTTCTCCCAGAGATGATACTCGTGCTCGTGACGGGGATTGCCGGCCTCGAACGAGTAGGCGCCGGCGTTCACGCGCAGCACCTGATCGATCATGTCCGGCAGGTCCGGTTCATAGATGCGCGGTCCCTGGTTGATGCCGTAGCAGGTGTGGAAGCGGACCTTCTCCGACGGTATCCCCTTGAGGCTGTGATTGACGGCGTCGACATAGAGCGATGCCTTGGCCAGGCGCGCGGCTTCGTCCAGTGACGTGTCCATATAGACGTTGGGCAGAAACGGATCGTCCACCTGCAGCAGGAAGCCGGCGTCGATGATCGCCCGGTACTCCTCCGAGATCGCGTCGGCCAGCGCGAACATATAGGCTTCCTCGGAGGGGTAGTATTCGTTGAAGCCGACGCCAGTGACGGCCGCCGACGGCATGAACGCCTCGTCACAGCCGTACTTGTCGACCGCCGCCTGCAGGTTTTCCAGATCGGTCTTCAGCGCCTCCTGGCCGACATAGCGAATCGCGCCGACGCAAAACATCGGCGCTGACGGCGCGATCGCGCCACCCAGCATGGCGCGCTGGAAATAGTCCTCGTAGTACTCGGGAAACGCGGCCTTCTCCTCCACGTAGATGGGGACCTCCGTGTCGGGCCGCGCTTCGAATCCGGACAGGCGGTCGTTGATGTAGACCGCGTGCCCCGGTTTGGACATCTCACCATCGGCGACGGTGTCGAGGCCGGCCTCCACCTGCTTGCCGACCATGTCTTCCACCGACCGCTTCAGGAGCGCCTGGAACGCTGCCTCGTCAACCGGCTCCCCGGCCAGTCGCAGCTTCAGCATGTCGAGAAGATCGTGCGGTCGCGGCAGGCTTCCGACGTGGGTGGTGCGGATACGATCGATGCTATGTTTCATGGAGCTTGTGTTTCCCCCTTGAATGACAAGCCGGTCAACAGTCTCGCCGCGTTGCCTGAGCACCCGCGTACGGAGTCGATCGTTATCGTCGACTCTGTCTGACTCGGCCGTTCGCAATTATCATATATCAAACCCGTTTTTGTCCAAGAGACCCTCCGTACTCACCGCGGAATTCACTGCGACCCAGCCTGACATCGGCTCTCACCGCCGCCGGAAGAGCGGGGCCCGTTTCTCGGCAAACGCGGCGCGGCCCTCGGCGGCATCCTCCGTGGCGAAGCAGATCGTCTGCAGATCGCGCTCGTATTCGATCGCCTTCTCCTGCGGCATCGCGAACGCCGCCTTCAGATTGAGCTTGGCGGTTTCGGCGGCGATCGGAGCCCGCGTGGCAATGGTCGACGCGATTTCGCTGGCCCGGGGGAGAAGCTCAGCCTGGGTCGTGACCGCGCTGACCAGGCCCCAGGCAAGCGCCTGCTCGGCGGCAACCGGATCGCCGGTCATGATCATCATCGCCGCGTTGGATGGGCCGATCGAGTGGGTGAGGAAGGTCGCCATGCCGCCGCCGCCGATCCAGCCGAGCTTGATTTCCGGCGCGGCGAACTGGGCGTTGTCCGACGCGATCCGGATATCGCAGCTCATCGCCGTCTCCAGCCCACCGCCAAAGGCATAGCCGTTGACCGCGGCGATCGTCGGCTTGAGCAGCGAGCGGATCGCGTCGCAGTAGTCGGGACGATTCCGGAAGGCCCACGGCGTATCGTATCGGTCGAGTTCTCCGATATCCGATCCGGCGCAGAACGACCGCTCGCCGGCACCGGTGACGATGACGCAACGGATGGTGTCGCTGTCGTTGCAGGTCCCGACATGGGCGACGATCGCGTCCGCCATCTCCGGCGTCACCGCGTTGAGTTTAGCGGGGCGGTTCAGGGTGATCGTCGCAACGTGGCCATCGACCGAAAAGGTGACGTCATCCATTGCAGTGTCCTTTGCTGTCAGTCGGCCTCGCCGACGCCGATCGCCCCTTCCGCCGCGAGCGCGGCGATCCGTTCGTCGCTGTAGCCGGCTTCCTTGAGCACCGCTTCGGTATGCTCACCGGCGAGCGGCGCGCCGCGATAGACCTCAGACGGTGTCTTGGAAAAGCGGATCGGGAACCCTGGGGTCTTCACCCTGCCCTCGGTCGGATGGTCATATTCGACCAGGGTCTGATTGTGTTCGATCTGCGGATCGGCGACCAGATCGGCATAGCCGTAGACCGGTCCCGCCCAGATGTCGTTGGCGCGGAACAGGTCGAGCCACTCCGCCGACGTCTTGGTGACGAGACGCGCGCGGGTCTTGGCGTAGATATCGTCGCGGCGCGACCAGGTGTCGGTTTCGTCGTCCATGTCGAGGAACGCCGGCTCGCCGATCACCTCGCCGAACCGCTTCATCGACGGGAACGCCACGATGATGAAGCCGTCGCTGGTGGCGAAGGCGCCATAGGGGGCGCGGATGTACACATGGGCGTGCGGCTCCGCCGACCGTTCCTGCGGTTTGCCGCCGACCATGAACACCGCGAGTTCCTGCATCTGCAGCGTCGTGATCGCATCGAGCATGTTGACCTGGACGAGCTGGCCTTCGCCGGTTCGCTCGCGATGAAGCAGCGCCGCCAGCGCCCCTTCGAAGGCGGTGTACGCGGCAACCGCATCGACCAGATATTGCCCCGACGGCGTCGGTGGCTCGCCGTCACGGCCCGCCGACAACATCGCCCCCGACATCCCTTGCAGGATCAGGTCCTGTCCGGGCCGATCAACGTAGGGGCCACTTTCGCCGTAGCCTGAGATCGACACATAGATCAGCTTCGGATTGATCACCGACAGCGACTCATAGTCGACACCGAGCCGCTTGGCGACGCCCGGTCGATAGTTCTGGAGGAAAACGTCGGCCGTCTTCACCAGGTCGAGCAGCACGGCTTTGCCATCCGGCGACTTGAGATTGATCGCCAGGGAACGCTTGTTGCGGTTGAGCGACAGGAACGAGACGTTGACCTTGTTGCCCTGCGCGCCGCCGGCCGACGTATGGCGCTGCCACTCCCCGGTCACCGGCTCGACCTTGACCACGTCGGCGCCAAGATCGCCGAGCCGTTGCGCGGCAAACGGGCCAGACATGGCGATCGAACAATCGAGAACGCGATAGCCGCTCAAAACATTCATCGGCTTGGGTCCTGCCAGCGTTGGTGATCGGCCCGCGATGCCGGCGCAACAGCGATCATTGCATCACCCAACCGCCGTCGACATTGATCGTCTGACCGGTGATGAAACTCGCCTGATCGGAGGCCAGGAACATCATGATGTTGGCGATGTCGGACGGATGCCCGCGCCGCTTCAGCGCCTGCCGGTCGAGGATGAACTGATTGTACTTTTCGGGGTCGGGGTGAATCATCTCCGCGTCCGTCGGAAACGCGCCCGGCGCGACCGCGTTGACCGTCACGCCGTACTGGCCGAGTTCGCGCGCCCAGGCGCGGGTCAGCCCGATCAGCGCCCCCTTCGACGCGACATAGGGGAAGAGCTTGTCCCAGCCGCCATAGAAGGTGACGCTCGAAACGTTGATGACACGCCCCCACCCTTGGTCGCGCATGCCCGGCAAAACCGCCATAGCGCACTGCACATGGGCATCGACGTTGACCTCCTGCACCAGGCGATACTCCGCGAACGTGAAATCCTCGAAGGGCCTGGCCGGATAGACGGCGGCGTTGTTGATCAGGACGTCGATCACGCCGTGCTCGGCAACGATCCGGTTCACCTCGCCCATGAAGGCCTCATCAGCAAGGTCGCACTGTTCGTAGATAACCTGGCCGGTGCCATCCGAAGTTTGGGGCCGCAACAGGTCGCGGCCATCGTCACGGACATCGATAACCACGACGGTCGCCCCCGCGTCGGCAAAGCCCAGGGCAACGGGCACGCCCAGCCCACCGGCACCGCCGGTCAGGAGCACCGTGACGCCGGAGAAATCCGGCGCGGCAGCCGTTCGCGTCTTGGTCAGAGGCGATGTCTTGACGTTCACTGCCTCAGAGCCTCCCATGTGTCGGTCGGCTGCGGATAGTCGTCCTCGGGCTGCCGCACGATCGCGCCGATGCGCGACGCCGCCGCGCCGATTGCATCGGCGCCGTCGAGAACGGCGAACCGTGTCGTGTAATGCCGCTCGTCCCCGTGCTCCAGCACGATCAGCTCCCCCCGCTCCCGCGCGAACGGCTTGCCGAACACGTGATTGGTCGACGGTTCGATACCGATCGCATACTGGCCCTCCTGGAAATTCTGCCATTCGTACTGACAGGGAAACTCGGCCCTGTTGGTCTCGATCATGAAGCCGAGGCCGCGACCACCGTCGAAGTCATCGTTCACGACCGCCACCGGCACGCGACCGTCGGCGTCGGCGACCATCTCGTGCTGCCAGACCTGCTCGTGAAACGCGAACTGCGGACTGGGTAGGGTCCGATAGCCGACGCCCTGATCGCGGTAGGTTTCGGCGTGTGCCGCCCACACGGTTTGCCGGATCGGCGCGAGGTAGCGGCTGCCTTCGGCGAGCACCGGATAACCCAGATTGATGTGGTAGAGATACATGTGCGGCGTCTTGTAGAAGCCGTGATTGACGACCCGATCGCGCAGCGTGAAGGCGCTCTCGCCGACCTTGGCTTCGATCCGGCGGATCAGATGCAGATCCTCGCCGAACACCGTCGCCTGCTGTACGATCCCCTCGCACCACAGCGTACAGTCGTCACCGTCCCAGGTCTCGCCGTACCCGACGAGCCGCGCCGGGATCGTCCCGATCCGGCCGTGGATCGAAGAGTCGACCGTCTTGCGGTGGACATAGTGGTAGTGATCGGCCGGGTCGGAATCCATGAACAGGATGTGGTCGAGGCCGCAGGTCACCATCAGCCCGGAAAACGATCGCAGCCAGCCGAGCCCGCCCTCGCCCTCGTATTCATGGAGCGCCGGATTTCGGAAACCCGCCGGCGAGTGCCAGCCGATCGCCGCGCCGCGATACTCGCAATCGGCAACGTCGAGAGCCCGATCGACCAGCGCGGTGAACCGGAAGCCCGTGCCTGTGCGAAACTCCAGCATCCGGATGCCTCGTTCGAGCCCGTCGCCGAGTGTCATCAGCCGCACGCCGGCAAACTGCGACAGCGCCCCGGCGTGTTGAGCGACGCTCCGTCGCGTCGCCTCGCGTCCGTAGAGCCTGACCATGACCCGCTCCGTTTGAGAGTTGCCCCGCGTCTCTTCGTCGACGTGAGGCGTATGGTTGATGCTGTTAGAGCCCGTTGGTGCGGAGCTTGCCGTCGACGAACGTCTTCGCGCGCGGTACATCCGATTCCTCGAGATGCTCGATGATCATCGGGATGTTCGGGTGCTTCTTGGCGAGGAGCTGGAAGTAGAGGTCGTAGTTCAACTCGCCCAACCCCGGCGCCGGCAGCTCGATCTCGCCGACGCCACGGAAGGTGTGGCTCTCCATCGCGTCGTCGTCGCCGATGTCGGCATGCTTCTCCGATTTGTCGGTGCCGGACCGCTTCACGTCCTTGGCATGAGCGATCTTGATCCTGTCGCCGAGCGTGTCGAAGACCTGGTGCAGGATGGTGTCCATGGCGTCGATGTTGTGGGCCTCGAAGTAGTTGGTCGGGTCCATCAGCAGCCCGAGCGCGGGATGGTCGACCTGGGCAAACATCTTCACGGTCTCCTCAACCGAGCCGACGACGTTGTTGACGTAGGTCTCGAGCAGGAACATCGATCCGTGGTCGTAGGCGGTCTGGGCGAGATCGGCGATGATCTCCCGACAGGTCTCGAAGCCTTCCTCGGTCTTGTTCTTCGGGTGATGGACCCAGTCACTGTCCGGATCGAACGTGCCGGTTTCGGAGATGACATAGGGCGAACCGAGATCGCGGGCGTGGCGGATGATCTCCTTGAGATATGCGACGCGCTTGTCGCGCTCCGCCTTATCGGGATGAACGATGTTGGTGTAGCCGGAGACGCAGCAGATCGGCAGATTGTGATCGCGAAAGGTGTCGCGCACCCGCTTCGCTTTTTCCTTGGTGATCTGCCCGGCCGACAGGTCGACGTCCTTGAAATGGAGGTCGAGCTGGACGGTGTTGAACCCGAGCCCGCGGATCTTCTGGGCAGTCTCTTCGAGGCCGTAGGGGAAGTATCCGGTGAAGATACCCACTTGCATCATGGTGTCGTCTCCTCGTCCTCTAGGCTCGCGTTGGAATTTCGGACAGTTTGACCGGCCGGTTCTCGGCCATCGACCGGTAACCGGCTTCGATCAGCGCCACGGTCTTGACGTTGTCGGCGACGGTCAGCGCCGGGGGATCGCCGGTCTTCAGAGCGTGCTGCAACTGCTCCATCACGCCGATGAAGGCATGGGGAAACCACATCGTCTCCCAGGTCGGCGTCACCCACTTGCCGCCGGTCGCCTTGGTCGAGGCATAGGTGAGGGTCGAGGCGACGCCGGTCGGCCAGCCGATGGTTCCCTTGGCGACGCCTTCGGTTCCGTCGACTCGCCAGTTGATGTGTTGATCGTCGTCGTAATCGTCGCCACGCGGGCCGGACCAGACGTCCTCCAATGACACGGCAAGGACACCGCTCGGGAAGCGGAGCGTCGAGATCGTGATCCCGTCGGTGTGGGCGAATTCCGTTCGCGGGTCGGTGCGGGCGGCGGTGTAAATTTCCTCCGGATCGCCGAACAGAAACCGCAGCACGTCGAGATGATGGACGCTCATATTGGCCAGCGTCAGCCGGTCGTAGTCGGCGAGGAAGGTCTGCCAGTGCGGGATGGCATGCATGTCGATTTGGGCGAAGACGATGTCGCCGAGGTCGCCCCGGTCGAGGATCTGCTTCAAGACCCGCATCGACTGGTCGTAGCGCATGTTCTGATTGACCGAGAGCACCTTGCCGGCCGCGGTCGCCTCGTCGCGGAGCGCGATCGCCTCGTCGAGGGTCAGCGACAGTGGCTTCTGGGCGAGGATGCCCTTGATATGCGGCTGCTTGAGCGCGGCGCGGACCAGGTCCGGCTGCTGGTCCGGCGGGAAGGCAATGTCGAGGATTTCGATCTCCGGGTCGGCGATCAGCGCTTCCGGCGTGTCGTGAACGTTGGGAATCCCCCAGCGGTCCGCCACCTTCTGCGCATTAGCCTTGGTTCGCGACGCGATCGCTGCGACCGGAAACCCGGCTTGCCTGTAGGCGGCCAGATGACACTCGGCCATGATCATGCCGGCGCCGATGCAGCCGATCCTGAAATCCCGAGTACGGACCTCGGGGTCCGGCGTGAAGCCCAGACTGTCGGCCATCAGGCCAACCACCGCGATCGTCGCGCCGCTGCGACTTGCGATCGAAAGGATTCGCTACGGATATTGCGGTGATTCAACATAGCCGACCCCTCCCAGGCCGTATCGTCTTTGCCGCTATTTGATCGAATTTCAATCGAAACGTCAACGCATGAACCATCATCGATGATAGCTCGTTTATGCACTCACTTCTTTTCATATTTATTTTTCAATAGATTACCTTGATCGCGCTTCACCAGCATTAATCGCCGTCAGTGCCAATTTCTCATAAAAGCTTGATGTTTTGATTGAAATAACATCATTTAGGAGCCTGGAGCCTGTGTACGGACTTGGTAGCCAGCCGTGAGGACATCGAATGCGTGAACCCATCGATCGGTTGATTCCGGCCCGTGTCACCATTGCCGAAGTCGCCCGGGAGGCCGGCGTCAGCACCGCGACCGTCGACCGGACGCTCAACAACCGCGACGGGGTCCGCGAGAAGACGCGCGACCGCGTCCTGACCGTCGCGAAGCAACTCGGCTACCTGCCCGACGCCGGTTCCTTCGCCTCGGCGCACGCCGACCAGACGGTCGCCATCGACTTCCTGCTGCCCGGCGGCACCAACACGTTCCTGAAGGAACTCGCCCGCCACCTCGAGGCGATCGGCGCCGAACGCGCTCCGGGGGCCAGCGTTCGCGTCCATCTGATCGAAGGCTTCAATCCGCAAGCACTGGCGTCCAAGCTCGGCGAACTGAAGCCGTACACTGACGGCATCGGCGTGATCGCCCTCGATCATCCGATCGTCAGGGAGGCGATCCGCGACGTAGCGGTAGGTGGAACGCCGGTCCTGACCATGGTGTCCGACATCTCGAACGTACCGCGGCTGGCCTATGTCGGGATCGACAACCGGGCCGCGGGCCGGCTCGCCGGCCACATCCTCGGCCGCTTCATGGGCGGCGGGCAGCAGCAGGTGGCGCTCTTTGCCGGAAGCCTGAGCTATCGCGGCCATGAGGAGCGCGAGATGGGCTTCCGCCACATCCTCTCAGAAGAGTACCCGAACCTCGAGGTGGTTGAACTGCGCGAAGTCAGGGACGACCTCGACCAGGCCTACCGCGACGCCCGCGCCCTGATCTCGAACTACCCGGACCTCGGCGGCATCTACAACATCGGCGCCGGCAACCGCGGCCTGGCGACGGCGCTGGAAGAAGCCGGCCGCGCCCGCGAGGTCGTTTTCATCTGTCATGAACTGACTGAACACACCCGTGGGTTTCTCGTCTCCGGAACCGTTGATGCGGTCATCGATCAGAACCCGCGGGTCGAGGCCCGCGATGCGATCGATCATCTGATCAGGGCTGCGCGGAAACTGCCGCCGGCCGACCTGGTGCCGATCCGGACGCAAGCCGTCTTCAAGGAAAACATCCCCGCTGCGTGAGGCGGCTCCGTATCGGGACGGCGAGCCGGTTGACCCGCTGGCAGTGGCATGTCACGTCTGCCGCCGACCTTCCATCGTGGGCGTAGCGCCCGCCCGATCAAGCCCTCCCGACCCTCATCCAATCAGAGACCCATGGCCAAGAAGACACTCGACGCGAAGCTCGCCGCGATCCGCTCCGGCAAGTACAAGCCCACCGATTTCATCATCGCCGACGCCAAGGATGGCGACATCGGATTTGGCGCCAGCGCCGCCGGCCCGGACCGCGATCGGCCCGGTCGCTTCAAGCCGCGTGCCGCGCATCTGCAGGCCATCCGCGAAATGACCGAGTCCGGGCTCGTCGACGTGATGCTGCTGTCGGCATCCTCGGCCGAGCGTCTGTCGCTGGACGGGCTGTTCAAGAAGAGCAAGGTCACGCCGGCCATCCGCCTCAACGACACCACCGACATCTGGTCGGCCCGCGGCGGCGCCTACAAGGATACGCCGTCGCTGCCGCACCGCACGGCGCGGATCGAGCAGGCGCGCAAGTATGTCGACCTCGGGCTCTATTCGATCACGTTCTCCAACAACACCGATCACGACGCCGCCACGGGCGACGCTTATTCCGCCTATCGCGACGAGGCGGCCGGCCACAAGATGCGGCACTTCCTCGAGGTGTTTAATCCCGCCTTCGACATCGGTTTGCGCGACGGCGCCGACATCGGCTCGTTCATCAACGATAACATCGTCCGCGTCCTTGCCGGCGTCATGCAGGACGATCATCCCCATTTCCTCAAGCTGCAGTACAATGGCCCGGCGGCTATGGAAGAGCTCTCCGGCTGGGATCCCGGTCGACTCGTCGTCGGCATCCTCGGCGGCTCGAAGGGGACCACCCGCGACACGTTCGAATTGATCGCCCAGGCGGAACGCCACGGCGCCCGAGTCGCCCTGTTCGGCCGCAAGATCAACCTCGCCGACGATCCGATCGCACTGGTGCGGTACATGCGGGCCGTCGTCGAAGGCGATGTTGGGCCGGAGGAGGCGGTGAAGGCCTACCACGACGGCCTGAAGAAGGACGGCATCAAGCCGGTCCTGCCACTCAGCAAGGACAAGGTGATCACCGACCCGGTGCTGAAGGGCGGCGCGAAGAAGCGCCGCTGATCGGCGATCTCAGGCGCCCATCATCAGACAGACGGTATCGTCGCCGCCCGCACGCCTCCGGCAGCAACGTCTACACCGGCGCTTCTGGCTGATTCATTCCTCATCCCGAAGCATTGCCTCCGAGAAAGGCGTCGATCCGCCGGTTGACCGGCCGCATCCTGGCGTGGATGTCGGCGAACACCGTCGTCCGCAGGCTGTCGTAGCGGGTCGCCGTATCGTCAGGCTCAACCACGAATTCCTCGCGATCGAGCTCTGTCAGCGCGGCGTCGAGCGATGGGAACAAGCCGGCGGCGACCCCGCCCAGCAGGGCGGCGCCGAGTGCGGTGGCTTCCGGTTCGTCGACCACGGTGATCGGCCGGCCCATCACGTTGGCCTTGATCGCCAGCAGCAGCCGGTTACGCGATGCGCCACCGATCAGCCGGATTTCCCGCACCGGTTCGGCCCCCGGCAGGCTAACCATGCCGTCAAGGCTCGCCTTTGATTGCATGGCGAGTCCTTCCAGGACCGCGCGATAGAGCTGCGCCGGCGTCGCGCGCGGGGTCAGCCCGACGAAAGCCCCGCGGGCGTGCGGATCAGGTTCCGGCGGCGGACTGTTGATCATGTGCGGCAGGAAGACGATGCCGCCGCTCCCGACCGGCTCGGCCGTCGCCGCGGCGATCAGTTCGTCTTGCGGCGGCGTGCCGATCATCTGGCGAAGCCACTCCATCGCCCGGCCGGAGCAGAACTGGCTCGCGCATAGATAAGACATCGGCCGCGCTGTCTCGATCGCCCCCTGCTCGTATCCCCGGCGGCCGGTCTCCGGCGACGTCAGCGTCTCCGGCGTCGCCATCAGTACGGCTTCGGCCGTGCCGATGCTGTTGACCACAGTCCCCAGCCGGTCGAGCCCGGTCGCGAAGGCGCCGAGCACATGATCGTGCCCGCCGACCGCGACGACCGGATCGCCGGCGATGCCGGTGGCCGACGCCACGGCGGGTTCGAGCGACCCGACGGGCCGGCCGCTGGCAGCCAGTTCCGGAAGCCTATCGCGGTCCACACCGGCGACCGCCAGCAGTTCCTCGGACCAGGCGCGTTGTCCGATATCAAAGTAGAGCGTCCGCGAGGCGAGCGACGGGTCGGTCACGGCCGTCCCCGATAGCCGATAGGTGATCCAGTCGCCCATCATCAGGATGTGGCGCGCTCGCGCCATCGCCTCCGGCCAATGCTCGGTCATCCACATCAGCTTGGGCAGCGTCCCGATGGCATGGATGGTGAGGCCGGTGATGCCGACAATGCGATCGTAGCCGACCGTCTCGGACAACCGTTCGGCTTGCGGCTCGGTCCGCCGGTCGAACCACACGATCGATGGCGCGATCGACTGGCCGGCCTCGTCGATCAGAACCGGGCTTTCGCCAATACTCGACACCGCGATCCCGGCGACCGGCCGGCCGGCGAGCGCTGTTCCGACATCGGTCAGCGCCTCCTGAACGCAGACCCAGATCCGATCGGGATCGAACGTGCCGCCGGTGTCGGTCGCGTCCATCGGCGTCGGGCGCGACCCGACCGCAAGCTTGCGGCCACGGGCATCGAAGGCAATGGCACGCAGCGAAGTAGTGCCCATATCGATCCCGATGAGGGCCTGTCCGTCATCCGTCATGCCAAGCGCGTCCCTTCCCGCACGGCGCCCTGCACGCCGGCTTCCGAATCGCAGTTTTGCGCGATCCCGCGGCCGCCGCCAAATCCCACGGCTAATGCAGGCGCCTAAGCCCGCGTCGAGACGAGGAAACAATGCGAGGGGATGTTGGAAAATCGTGGCGTCGGTATCGCCCGATCGGGATACAGCCGGTTCCGAGGGTCACCGGCCGATCTGGCGTGCCCGGCTGGCGGAAGGCTCTGGCTCAGCCGGCGTAATGGTCCGGGGCGATGGCTGCCGTCAACCGTCGCGTAGGCCTATGCGATCAAGGCGGATGGCGCTTCCCGCGCCACCCGCTACTTTCGATGGAGCCGCTTACTGCTGCAGCACGTTCGCCACGAACTCCTTGGCGAAGTGGGCCTTGTAGGGCGCCGGCACCCAGCCGGTACCGAACTGCTGGCGTTGCTCTTCCGGGATCAGCTCGCTCTGACCCGCGACATCGGTCCGCGCCAGGTAGCTGCCGATCATCTGGTTCATCTGGGTCTGGACCTCGGGCCGAACCAGATACGCGATGAAGGCGAGACCCGCGGCCTTGTTTGGGGCGTTGCCGACGACGCCGAGCGTGTCGCCGCCACCGGGCAGGCCCATCTCCGGGATGTAGAGTTTGTTAGCCGGCGAAAGGGTGCCCTTCTTCAGCGCGATCGAGGTGTCGTCGTCCCAGGCGACCACCAGCGAGACCTCGCCCTGATTAAGCCGCTCGATCGAATCGAAATTCGAGGCGGTGATGATCACCTCGTCTTCGATGTCGTTGAACCACGCCCAGACCTGATCCCAGTCGGCGACCTTCGCTTCGTCGAGTTCGGTATCGCCCTCATAACGGTCGGCGTCATTCAGCACGTTGAAGAGCGCAGTCTGAACCATCGCCTGGCCCGAACCACCCTTGGTCGGGTCAGTGAAGGCGAACTGGTTGGGGTTCTCGGCGATGAAGGCGACCAGCTCGTCCCAGCTCTGCGGCGGGCTCGAGACCCGATCCGGATTGTAGAGCAGGCCGGTCTGGTTGCGGTAGACCGGGATGACGTGACCTTTCACGTCGACGCCTTCCTGCACCGCGCTGAGCTTCGGATCGAGCTTGTCGGCGCCAGGCACGATGTCCTGAATGTTGGGGTGCAGCAGGCTTGCGTCCATGATGGTTTTGGTCGCCGAACCGCCGAAGTGGATGACGTCGATGGTGCCCTCGTCGCGATCCTTCTCGGCGAGCAGTTTGTTCAAGGTCGGACCGGTGTCGCCGATGATGACGTTCACCTCGATGCCGGTCTCGTCCTCGAACTGTTGCGCGGCGGTGCGCCACCACTCCTCCGCCCACCAGGAGAAGAACGTCACTTCCCCCTCTTCCTTGGCCTGGGCCACGATGTCGTCCCAGCTCATGTCGTTCAGTTCGGCAGCGGAAGCGCCGTGCGTCACGGCGACGCCTGCCGCCAACACAGCGGCCAACAACGGCTTGCGCATGTGATCCTCCGGGAATCATTAAGTGATGCGTTATGGAATCGACGCCTCGAAACGCGCGTCGAGCAAGACGGTAGGCCTGAAACGTGACAGTCGGATTTCAGATCGGTGGCAGAACGACGTCGCCGTCACATCTTGCCGAAAGCGGAGGCGAGATATTCGGTTTTGAGAAATCGTTCGGCGGCAAACAAAAGGACAATGCTCGGGATCATCAGCACCGTCGACACCACCGCGGCGTCGGTGCGAATAAAATGCCGTCCGAGGAAGCCGAAAAGCACCGTCGGGATCGTCTGGAAGTCCGGCAGGCCGATGACGAATGACAGGTTGAACTCTTCGAGGCTGGTGATGAAGGTAAAGATCGCCGCCGCGAACAGGCCGGGCAGCACCATTGGCAGATAAATCTCGCGGACCTTGGTGAACGTCGAGGCGCCGAGGTTCTCCGCCGCGTCGATCACGTCTTGCGGGATCGCCTCGAAGCTGACCGTCAGGATCCGCAGCATGAACGGGATGCCGAGGAAGGTGTGGCCGAGCACCAGACCGAACAGGGTCTGCGACAGGCCGAGGAAATCGAACACCCGGCTGAGGAACAACGCGATCACCATGCCCGGCAGGACGATCGGCAGCAGAATCAGGATCTTGACGACCTCGCGGCCGCGAAAATCGTAGCGGCCTAGAACATAGGCGGTCGGCAGCGACAGCAGGAAGGCGAGGATCGTCGCCAGCGGCGCGATGGTGAAACTGGTCTGGATCGCGCCGACCACATTGGTGATGCGAAACACGTTCTCCCAATTGTGGAAGGACAGGCTGCGCGGCAGAAGATCGGGGTAGGACCAGGGAAAGGCCGGATCGACCAGGGACCACAACAGCCCCATGGCAAGCGGCACCATCACCCAGGCGAGCAACAGCGCCGCGATCAGGAAACCGAGAAACTTGCGCAGCGAGACCCGGGCGCGGGCGACCACGCGACCACGCTCCGGCGTCTGGTCGATGCCGATCGCGGTCACGTCTTGGCGTCCTGAATCGCGGCCGCCATCTTGGTGTAGAGGAACACGAAGAGGATCGACACGACCATGATGATGACGCCGACGCCGGCGGCGAAGTTCCACTCCTGCAGCATGTTGGCGCGGCTGACCATCAGTACCGCCAGCGATGGCGGATAGATCGGCCCGGCGACCGAGTTGATGGCAAAATCGCCGAACGCGCCGATGAAGACCAGCGCCACCGCGATCAGGATGCCCGGCATCGACAGCGGCAGCAGCACGTGGCGGAAGACGGCGAATTTGCTGGCGCCGAGATTGTAGGCGGCTTCCTCGATGTCGCTGCGGATGGTCTGGACCACCGAGGCAATGATCAGGAGCTGGAAGGGAACGTTCTTCCAGATCTGAATGAGGATGACGATCAGCCCCCACTCATTGCGCAGCATGCGGACCGGCTGCTCGAGAATGCCGGCGCGGGTGAGAAGGCCGTTGATCAGGCCGTTGTAGTCCATGAGGTTGACGAGGATGAACGCCGCCACCAGCGCCGGCATGAACAGCGGCACCCGGATCAGCGTGTTCATGAACCGCGTCCACGCCGAGCGGCGGCGGAGATAAAGCGCCAGCGGATAACTCAGCAGCAGGGTACCGAAGGCACTGGCGATGCCGATCCACAGGGAGTAGACGAACGCGTCGAACACCTGCCGGCTGAACACTTCCTGCCAGAAGCGCAGCGAGAAGCCGGATTCGCCGGTCAGGTTGTAGTAGCCGAAGCTCTGCAGCACCGTCATGCCGAGGGCCGCCGCCAGGAACACGGTGATGAAGCCGATGCCGGGAAGCAGCATCAACGCGACTCGCCACGGGCGCATGGACCGCATGCCGGTCAGCCCAGCGGATGGATGCGATCGCGCGGGACGCTGAGCGCGATCGGCTCGCCGGCCGTCACCCTGGCTTCGCCGGTCATCTGGGCGCGGATCGTCCGCCCTTTCACCTCGATGAAGAGGTCGAGCAGATTGCCCATGAAGATCGATTGGCGGACCACCCCGTCGATGCGGTTTTCCATGCCGTCGCGGAAGATCACCATCTCCTCCGGACGCCACGACACCAGCACCGCATCGGCGCCGACACGATCGGCCGCAGACAGGCTCAGCCGACCGATCTCGGTTTCCAGTACCGTCGCGCCGTTCTCGCTCGCGACCGGCTGCCCTTCGATGACGTTGGCGACGCCGATGAAATCGGCGACGAAGCTGTTGCTCGGCCGCCGGTAGATGGTTTCCGGATCGCCGATCTGCTCGATCCGGCCAGCGTTCATCACCACGATCCGGTCCGAGATCATCAGCGCCTCGGCCTGGTCATGGGTGACGTAGAGCGAGGTCGTGCGCAGCCGCCGCTGGAGCTCCTTGATCTCAACCCGCACATGCTCGCGCAGCTTGGCGTCGAGGTTGGACAGTGGCTCGTCGAACAGCAGGATGTCCGGGTGGGTAGCCACGGCACGGGCGAGCGACACCCGCTGCTGCTGACCGCCGGACAATTGCGCCGGCCGCCGGCTTTCGAGCCCGTGCAGGCCAACCATGTCGACCGCTTCCGACAGTCGGCGCTCCTGCTCGTCGGCGGGAAGCTTCTGCATCCGCAGGCCGAAGCGGATGTTCTCGCGCACCGACATGTGCGGAAACAGCGCGTAGGACTGGAAGCACATGGCCGTGCGGCGTTTGTTGGCGGGGATGTCGGTCGCCAGGCGGCCGCCGATATAGAGTGCCCCGGCATCGGGGCGCAGGAATCCGGCAATGGTCCTGAGAATGGTGGTCTTGCCGCACCCCGACGGTCCCAGCAAGGTGACGAACTCGCCGTCCTCGATCGCCAGGCTGACATCGTCGACGGCGACGAAGTCGTCGTAGCGCTTGGTCATATTGACGAGTTGCAGGTCGGCCATGGCCACGATCCACGATGCCGCGGGTCGGCATCGGCATTACAAACACGGGGAATGGGTCAAGTATCGACTCGCCGCCGGAGGCGCCCCGGCGAATCCCTGCTGATTAGGACGACCGCTTGACGCTTGTGTGACAGGTCGCGGCGGCGGCCCCGCGCCGGTCCTGTTGCGAGCGGCGATGATCGGGTGTAGCGGGAGCCATGCCACAGCAGAACCGACGGCAGAAAGAGATTGTCGCGCTCGCCCAGCAGACCGGCGAAGTCACCGTCGACGACCTCGCCGACCGGTTCGGCGTCTCGCCGCAGACCATCCGCAAGGACCTGAACGAACTTGGTACCGCGCGCCTCCTGACCCGAACCCATGGCGGCGCGATCCTTTCCTCCGGCGTGGAGAACGTCGCTTACGCCGCCCGGCGGGCGCTCGCCCGCGAGGAAAAGGAACGGATCGGCCGGCACGCCGCGAGCCTGATCCCCAATGACACGTCACTCCTCCTCAACATCGGCACGACGACCGAGGCGGTGGCGCGTCATCTTCTCGACCATCAGGGCCTGATGGTCGTCACCAACAACATCCACGTCGCGACCATCCTGATGCCGGCCGCCGGCATCGAACTCACCATCGTCGGCGGCCTGGTTCGCAAGTCGGATGGCGGCATCCTCGGCGGCAACATGATCGACTTCATCGATCAGTTCAAGGTGGATCGCGCGGTCATCGGTGTTTCGGCGATCGATGACGATGGCGCCCTGCTCGACTTCGACCGTCGCGAAGTCGCTGCCGCCCGGGCGATCATCGAGAACGCGCGTCAGGTGATCCTGGTCGCCGATGCCATGAAGTTCACCCGGACCGCGCCGATCCGCATCGGCAACCTCGCCCAGGTCGACACCTTCGTCACCGATCGATCGCCGCCAACGCCGATCGTGGATCTCTGTCGCCAAAACGGAGTCGCCCTGGAAATCGTCGATGACCCGGACGCACCGAAAACGCAAATCTTCGATTGAATTTCGTTTGTTTTCGTTTTAGTTTCGTTTTCGATGTTGATCGACGACGGGGCGGCGAATTTGCGCCTTATGACCCATGCAGGCTGACAGGACCTTCGACCTTGCCGTGATCGGCGGTGGCGTCAACGGCTGTGGCATTGCCCGCGACGCGCAGGGCCGCGGGCTTTCCGTGTTCCTGGCCGAGATGGATGACCTCGCCTCGGGAACGTCGTCGGCGTCCACCAAGCTCATCCACGGCGGGCTACGCTATCTCGAATATTACGAGTTCCGTCTTGTCCGCGAGGCGTTGGAGGAGCGCGAAGTGCTGCTCGCTTCGGCGCCGCACATCATCTGGCCGCTGCGGTTCGTTCTCCCTTACCATGGCGGCTTGAGGCCGTGGCCGGTGATCCGGCTCGGCCTCCTCCTTTACGATCACCTCGGCGGCCGGCGAATCCTGCCGCCGACCCGCTCCGTCGACCTCGCCCGCGATCCGACCGGCACCCTGCTCAACGACCGCTTCAAACGTGGTTTCGAATACTCCGACTGCTGGGTCGAGGATTCGCGCCTCGTGGTCCTCAACGCCCGGGACGCCGCCGATCGCGGTGCCGACATTCGCACCCGCACCCGATGCACCGCAGCCCGCCGCGACGGTGACGCCTGGCATCTGGAAATGGAAGACCGGCGCGACGGGTCGCGCTTCGCCATCCGCGCCCGCGGTCTGGTCAACGCAGCAGGTCCATGGGCGTCGGAGGTCCTGTCGTCGGTGATCGGGCGGAACACCACCGACCGGGTGCGGCTGGTCAAAGGTAGCCATATCGTCGTCGACCGGATCGGCGATATCGACCAGGCCTACATTTTCCAGAACGCCGACGGGCGCATCTGCTTCGCGATTCCCTACGAGCGCGACTTCACCCTGATCGGCACCACCGACGAGGAGTTCCACGACGACCCGGCGACGGTCACGATCGACGAGGCGGAGATCGACTATCTTCTCGACTCGGTGAACCAATATCTGGCGACACCCGTCACCCGCGACACGATCCGGTGGAGCTATTCCGGCGTCCGCCCGCTCTACGATGACGGCGCGTCGGAAGCAAAGGCGGCGACGCGGGACTATCACCTCACCCTCGATGCGCCGACCGGCGCGCCGCCGCTGCTTTCGGTCTTCGGCGGCAAGATCACGACGTTTCGTCGCCTGGCCGAGCACGCCATGGAGAAGCTGTCGCCGCATTATCCCGAGATGGGACCGGCCTGGACCAAGCGCGCGAGCCTCCCCGGCGGCGACATACCGGTCGAAGACTTCGAGGCCTGGCTTGCGGGTGTCGGCCGGCGCTATCCCTTCCTGCCGCCGATGGTGCTTGGTCGGCTGTGCCGCGCCTACGGAACCCGGATCGACGTATTGCTCAACGGCGCCGCGGCGATGGAGGACCTCGGTGCTGACTTCGGCGCCGGCCTGACCGAGCGCGAACTGGAGTATCTCCGCACCCACGAATGGGCCGAAGCCGCCGACGATGTTCTGTGGCGGCGCTCCAAGCTCGGGCTCCATCTCGATCCCGCGCAGCGGGCCGCGGTCGCCGACTACGTCGACCGGCCCGGCATGCCGGCCGTCGCCCGTGCCGGGTGACACCAATACCCTCCGCCTTTAGCCTGAACGACAACAACCATCGGAAACGCCAGGAAGAGGGAGCCGCGCGACCATGACCGGCGCCATTCTCGCCATCGACCAGGGCACCACGTCGTCGCGTGCCATCGTCTTCGATTCCAGCCTCGAGGCGCTGGGTAGCGCCCAGAAGGAATTCCGCCAGATCTTCCCGAAACCGGGCTGGGTCGAACACGACCCGGAGGACATCTGGAAGAGCGTGGTGACCACCGCGCGCGGCGCCATCCGCAAGGCCGGGCGCAAGCCTGCCGACATCGCCGCGATCGGCATCACCAATCAGCGCGAAACCGTCGTCATCTGGAACCGCAAGACCGGCAAGCCAATCCATCGAGCCATCGTCTGGCAGGATCGGCGCACTGGCGACATCTGCGATCGGCTTCGCGACGAAGGCCGTGAGCCGGAGATCACCGCCCGCAGCGGCCTGCTGATCGACCCCTATTTCTCCGGCACCAAGGTGCGCTGGCTGCTCGATCACGTCAAAGGCGCTCGCGCCAAAGCCGAACGCGGCGACCTCTGTTTCGGCACCATCGACACCTACCTGATCTGGCGCCTGACCGGCGGCCGCGAACACGTTACCGACGCCACCAACGCGGCGCGGACGATGATGTTCAACATCCATGACGGCGACTGGGACGACACGCTGCTGGAGATTCTCGGCATCCCCCGCGCGATCCTGCCCGAGGTCAAGGACTGCGCCGCCGATTTCGGCATCACCGACAAGAGCATCCTCAGCGCGGCGATCCCGATCCTCGGGGTTGCCGGCGACCAGCAGGCGGCGACCGTGGGCCAGGCCTGCTTCAAACCGGGCATGTTCAAGTCGACCTACGGCACCGGCTGCTTCGCCCTGCTCAACACCGGCCCGCAATCGGTTCGCTCGCGCAATCGCCTGCTCACCACCATCGCCTACCAGCTCGATGGCAATCGGACCTATGCGCTGGAGGGCTCGATCTTCATCGCCGGCGCCGCGGTCCAGTGGCTGCGCGACGGCCTCAAGATCATCCGCCGGGCGGGCGAATCGGGGCCGCTTGCCGCTGAGTCCGATCCCGACCATCCCGTCTACTTCGTGCCCGCACTGGTCGGCCTCGGCGCACCGTACTGGGACGCCGACGCCCGCGGCGCCATCTACGGTCTGTCGCGCGGCACCACCCGCGCCGACATCGCCCGCGCCGCGCTGGAGTCCGTCTGTTACCAGACCCGCGACTTGCTCGAGGCGATGCGCGGCGACTGGGAAGCCGGCAAGGCCCGCACCGTGCTCCGTGTCGACGGCGGGATGGTCGCTTCCGACTGGACCATGCAGTTCCTCGCCGACATCCTCGCCGCGCCGGTCGACCGACCGAAGACGCTGGAAACCACTGCCCTCGGCGCCGCTTATCTTGCAGGCTACAAGGCCGGCCTCTGTCCGAAGCCGGCCACGTTCGCCAAGACCTGGCAGCGCGACCGGCGGTTCAAGCCGACCATGCGCGAGCGCGAACGGTCGCGCCGCTATGCCGGCTGGCAGGAAGCGGTGTCCCGCACCTTGAGTCGACGGCCGGCGTGACAGTCCGCCGGTTTTGCGTGGCAGCACCTTTGTCTGATAGGTAGCGGCTCCAGCCAAAACGGCCGTTCCGACGGAGCCGTATCCATGATCGACATCACCGATATCGAAGCGGCGCGCGACCGTGTCGCCGGAACGGTCCGGCGCACCCCGACGCTGGTGGCGAACCAACTCAAGGCGGGCCTGCCGACCGAGGCAGCGGTCACGTTGAAGCTCGAATGCCTGCAGGTAACCGGCTCGTTCAAGGCGCGCGGCGCCATGAACCGGTTGCGGGCGACGCCCGAAACCGACCTCGCCCGCGGCATCGTCACGGCATCGGGCGGCAACCATGGGCTGGCGGTCGCCCGCACCGCCTATGTGGCCGGCGTGCCGGCGACGATCTTCCTGCCCTCCGGCGTGTCGCGGGAGAAGGTCGCCAAGATGGAGGCCTGGCAGGCGCGGATCGAGATCGTCGGCGACGAATGGAGCGAGTCCAACCGCGCCGCGCTCGCCTTCGCCGACGAAACCGGCGCCATCTACTTCCACCCGTTCGCCGATCCGCTGGTGATTGCCGGCCAGGGCACGCTCGGCCTGGAGATTCTTGACGACCTGCCGGAGATGGACACGATCGTGATCGCCATCGGTGGGGGCGGTCTCATCTCGGGGATCGCGACAGCCATCCGGGCGCGGCGCCCGGGCGTGCGGATCATCGGCGTCGAGCCGATCGGCTCGCCGACGCTAAAGGCCTGCCTCGACGCTGGGGAACTGGTGACGCTCGCCGAGGTTACGTCGCGAGTGCCGACCATGTCCGCCCGCCGCACCGAGCCGATCAACTACGAAATCGTCAGCCGGCTGGTCGACGAAATCGTGCTGGTGTCCGATGCCGAAATGGAAGCCGCGTCCCGCTGGCTGTGGTTCGAAATGGGGATCGCCGCCGATCTGTCGGGCGCCGCTTCGGTTGCCGCGCTCCGCGAGGGCCGTGGCGACCTCAGCGGGAGGGAGCACGTCTGCGCCCTGGTGTGCGGCGCCGGCGCTGACGGAACGGCGTCAGCGTCCTGACCGACCGCCGGCCGGGCGGATGTGCGACCTAGCGCTCGACCGCCAGATGCCGCGGAACCACCACCCGCTGTCCCGAGGAGAACGATCGTCCCGGCTCGACGTCGTTGATCGCCGCGATCGCCCAGGCCGGCACTCCGTAGCGGGCGGCAATCGATGCGGCGGTATCGCCCGCCTCGGCGGCGACCGGCACGCCGGAGTCCCAGAGAACGATCGGACTGCCACGCGGGACCGGATACCCGATTCGCACCGACGCGCCGTCGACCGCGAGCGGCTGCTCAGCCGTCGCGGCAACCTTGTCGACCACGGCCTCCTGCAAGCCGGTGATCCCAGGAAAGTGACGATGGAGGATCGCATATTCGTGGAGATCGACGCTGGCGAAGTGGCCGGCGAAATCCTTGGCAGGCTGGGGGTCGCCGCTGCCGAGCGCGCGCCCTGACGAGAAGACGTTGAGGTAACGTTCGACTTTGCCCGGCACAGCGCCGGCGATCCCGGTCGGGTCGAGGGTGATGATCAGGTTCACCGGCACGCCCGCTCGCTTCAGCCATCTGGCGAAGCGGATCGCCGAGTCACCGCCGGCGGAGTGGCCGACCAGGATGATCGCCGATTTCCATTGCTCCGCCTGATAGCGCGCCACCGCAGCCTTTGCCGGCTTGATCCAGTTGGCATAGTGAAACACGTCGGCTTCCAGGCCGCGGGCCTGAATCTTGCGGGCGAGGTTCTCCATCTCCGGTGTCGCCAGACGGCCGCCCATCGGCCGGAAGACGTATACCGTGCCGAGCACCGGCGGCGGCGCGTCCTTGGCGGCCGCTGTTCGCGCACCGTCGACAGCCCCGAATGACCCCGCCCCGACGAGGATCAGCACCGCGATCGACAAGACCCTTAAGGTCCGGGAAGCGTTGGCGAAACTGCCGATCATCCCTGCGGAATCCCCCTACCCGACCGCTCCCAGCCGGAGTCGACGTAAGCGCTCATGAACGTCCTGATGTGAATGGCTGCCGGCGGACGGATTACCACCGGGACGGGTCCGAAAGTTGGCCGGACTTTACATAACTTTACCTTGCAGAGAAGCCCGCGAAATGTCGCCGCGCCACCTTCCGCTCGTCCACGGCGTGATCAGCGCCCGATGAAGGAGAGCACGGCATGAGCCCCGAGAATCAATCCCCCGATCCCGACATGAACCACGACACCGATGGCCTCCGCCCGACCGTCCGCCGCCGCATCCTCGGCCTCGTTGCCGGCACCTTGATCGCGGTCGGTGCCGCGGGCGCGTTCGCCAGTTCGGCGATGAGCGACGACCGCGGCTGGAGCCGCTGGGCCGGCGCCGACAAGGGCCACCACGGCATGATGTTCCGTGCATCCATGGACCCGGCCGAAGTGACCGAGCGGGTCGAGAAGATGGTCGCCCATCTCGCCATCGAGATCGACGCCACCGACGAGCAGCAGGCCCAACTCACCACGATCTTCGTTGGCGCCGCCGAAAATCTCATGGATATTCGCGAGCAGGCGGGCGACCGCGGCGAGACGGCCACCGAAGTGATCGAGCTGCTGACCGGTCCGACCGTCGACCCGGTGGCGGTGGAGGCCTTCCGCGCCGAGAAAATGGGCCTCGCCGACGAGGCGAGCCGCGTCGTCGCCGGCGCCCTGGTCGAAGCGGCGGAAGTCATGACCCCGGATCAGCGCGCCGAAATCGGCGACCGGCTCGACTTCTTTGCTAAGATGAGCCGTCATCACCGTCGCTGAGACGCAACATGAGAGTATCCGGCAACGGTGACAGTCGGATGAGCAATGAAGACCGGAGCGCGGCCGGACTGTCCGGATCGCGCTCCGCGCCACAGATGACCGAACGCATCCTCCTTGTCGAAGACGATCCCCGCCTCGCCGAGATGGTCGCCACCTATCTCGGCGAAGCCGGCTACACGCTCACGGTCGCGCCGACCGGCGAGCAGGCGGTCGCCGACCAGGGTGCCCGCCCCTACGACATGATCGTCCTCGATCTGATGCTGCCCGACATCGACGGGCTGGAAGTCTGTAAACGCATCCGGACCGAGAGCGATACCCCGATCCTGATGCTGACCGCCCGCGGCGACGCGATGGACCGGGTGGTCGGTCTGGAGCTCGGCGCCGACGATTACCTGCCCAAGCCGTTCGAGCCGCGCGAGCTGCTCGCCCGGGTCAAGGCGGTGCTTCGTCGGGGCCGCGGCCGCGATGCCGTAGAGCTCCTGCGATTCGGGCGGCTGGAAATCGATGTCGGCGCCCGTCAGGTCCGCCTCGATGACGAACCCGTCGACCTGACCGCCTATCAGTTCGCCCTGCTGCTGGAACTCGCCCGCCACGCCGGCCGGGTGATGTCGCGGGAGATGCTGATGGATCGGGTAAAAAACGAGCGTCTCGAAGCCTTCGACCGTTCGATCGACGTCCACATCTCCCGCATCCGCTCGGCGATCGAGGACAACCCCAAGAAGCCGCGACGCGTCATAACCGTGCGCGGCGCCGGCTATGTCTTCGCCAAGGCGCAGGACTGAGCGGTCCGTGGCGACGGTCAGGACCCGCCGGCGGGCCCGGCAATGAAACGCCTCTATCGGAAGATCTATTTCACGATCATCGGCAGCCTGGTTCTGGTGATGGTCGTCGCGGCCGCCGTCTGGCATTCGGGGGCGGACGAGACCGCCGGTGACGCCGCTTACGATCTCGCTGCCGATATCATCCTGACCGCCCTGCCGCCCGCCGGCGCGCCGACACCGGACCAGGCGGAAGCGCTGGCGATGTTGTCGGAGCGGCTGGACGCCGATCTCGCGCTCTACGATCCGCAGCGGCGACTGATCGCCACCACCGGGACCGGCTTTGCCCCGCGAATCTGGGACGATGACGACGAAGGATGGGCGGGGAGCGAACGCGGGCCGGCCTTCGCCTTCATGCTCGACGACGCTCGTTGGGTTGTGGTCGACCTCGGTGGCGACGAGCGACGTCCGCTCGGCACCCTCCTCCTCTTTCTCGGCGCCATTGCCGTCGCCGTCGGCATCTCCGCCTATCCCGTCGCCCGCGGACTCACCCGCCGGCTGGAGCGGCTCAAGGCGGGAGTCGATACCCTCGGCTCCGGCGACCTGGCGGCCCGGGTCAAGGTTGAAGGCAAGGACGAGGTCGCCCACCTCGCCGAGAGCTTCAACCGCGCCGCCGAGCAGATCGAGAAGCTGGTCGAGGCCAATCGGATGATGCTCGCCAACGCCTCGCACGAACTGCGCACGCCGCTCTCCCGCATCCGGCTCGGGCTCGATCTGCTGGAGAAACGTCCCGACGCCAAGCTGAAGGCCGAGCTGCATGGCGATATCGCCGAGCTCGACCGTCTGATCGACGAGATTCTGCTCGCCAGCCGCCTCGACGCGACCCAGACGCTGGCTGCCTCGGAAGAGGTCGATCTCCAGGCGCTCTGCGCTGAGGAATGCGCCCGCTTCGACGATTGCGAACTGCTCGGCGATCCGGTGATCGTCGACGGCGACCCGCGCCTTCTGCGTCGGATGATCCGCAACCTGCTCGAAAACGCCCAGCGTCACGGGCGGCCGCCGATCAAGCTGGCGCTGCGGTCGGTGGACGACGGGGCGACGGTAACCGTGCTCGACAGCGGCGATGGCGTTCCTGAAACGGAGCGCGAACGCATCTTCGCCCCCTTCCACCGCCTCAACCGTGACCGCCCCGGCGCCGGCCTCGGCCTGTCGCTGGTCCGCCAGATCGCCCGGCTCCACGGCGGTGACGTCCAGGTCTGGCGCGACGAGGCGCTTGGCCTCAACGGCTTCCGCGTCGATCTCCGCCGCGCCTGAACGCCTTTCCCTACGCGGCGCCATTCCCGTATGATCGCGGGAGAGCACAACCGACAATGGGGGATGACGTGGCGACGCATCGACACAAGACGATGGCTGGAGCCATGGCCGTGCTGGCCGTAACTGTGGGGTGGATGTCCGCGGCCCACGCCGATGACCCGGAACTGGTGCCTTGCGCCGACGCGATCGGCACGTTCCTCACCGAGAACGCCAACGCGGACGAGACCGACTGGTTCGCCAGCCGAAGCCTGATTTCGCTCACCGATGCCGGCCACGCCTTCTTCACCGATTCCGGTGAGGCCGGAGGTCCGGACTTCGCCCCCTTCACCGACGGGAGCGGCGCATGGCGGTGCGATTCGGCCGCCGACGGCACCCAACAGATCACCGCTACGATCGTCGATTTCGTCTTTCCGCAAGGCGATACCGGGCGCAAGATCGGTCGTCTCGACATCGCTGGCGCATTTGACCCGCGGACCGGCCTACTGTCCGGCACGATGACGCTCTACATCGTCCCGTTCGAGAGCAATCCGATGACGACCACCGATGAACCGACGGCGGCCGGCAAGTTCAGAGGCTTCAAGATCACCGCGCCGTAGCGGGCCAAGACCATTCCGACAGGGGGAAACGACCAGACATGCTGAAATCCATCGACCCGGTCCTGAACGCCGAGGTGCTCGCGGCGTTGCGCGCCATGGGCCACGGTGACGACCTCGTCATCTGCGACACCAACTTCCCGGCCGACTCGGTCGCGCGTCAGACTGTCCTCGGCTCGCTGTTGCGGATTGACAACGTCACCGCCGCCCGCGCTGCCAAGGCGATCCTGTCGGTGATGCCGCTCGATTCGTTCGTCGACAATCCGGCCTCGCGTATGGAAATCGTCGGCAACCCGGACGAGATCCCGCCGGTTCAGGCTGAGGTCCAGGCCGAGATCGACGCCGCGGAGGGCAAACCGTGGCCGATGGGCTCGATCGAGCGGTTCGCGTTCTACGATCTCGCCCGCAAGTCCTATTGCGTGATCCAGACCGGCGAGCGCCGCTTCTACGGCTGTTTCGTCTTCAAGAAGGGCGTCATCCCGCCCGACGCCGACTGAGCCAGGGCCACCGCTATGAGCGAGGGACAGCACCGGGTTGCCATTCTCGGCGTCTTCGTCGCCGATCTGGCGTTCCGCGCCGGACGAATGCCCGGCATCGGCGAGACCATCGTCGGCTCGGGGTTCAAGATGGGCCCCGGCGGCAAGGGATCGAACCAGTCGGTCGCCGCGGCGCGGGTCGGCGCCGACGTCACCTTCATCACCCGGATCGGCGAGGACGACTTCGGCAGCGTCGCGCTCGCCACCTGGAAGAAGGAGGGAATCCAAGCCCGGGTGATCGAGAGCCCCGACGAGCCGACCGGTGCCGCCTTCATCTATGTCGACGAAGACACCGGCGACAACGCCATCATTGTCGTGTCGGGCGCCGCCGGATCGATGACGCCGGCCGATGTCGACGACAGCGCCGATGCGATCCGGAACGCCAGGGTGTTCGTCACCCAGCTCGAGCAGCCCGCCGACGCCGCCCAGCGCGGCCTCGAAATCGCCCGCGAAGCTGGTGTGATTACCCTGTTCAACCCGGCCCCGGCCGAGCCGGTCGACGATTCCATCTACCCGCTCTGCGACTTCATCACACCCAACGAAAACGAGACGACCATCCTCACCGGCCAGCCGGTCGGCGACCTCGACCAGGCCCGTCGGGCCGGCGACGTCTTCCTCGACCGCGGGGTCGGAACCGCGCTGATCACGCTCGGCGAATCCGGCGCGCTGCTCCACAGCCGCGAAGACTCGGTCCTCATCCCCATATTCAATGTCGGCCCCGTGGTGGAAACCACCGGCGCCGGCGATGCCTTCAACGGCGGCTTTGCCGCGGCGCTTGCCCGTGGCGACACCCCATTCGCCGCAGCCCGGTTCGCCGCTGCGGTCGCCGGCATATCGGTGACCCGCGCCGGCACTGCGCCGTCGATGCCGACACTGGCGGAAGTCGAGGCGCTTCTGGCGGAGAGCTAGCCGGAGGGCGATTCAGCACATGGACGGTCGTCCGCACGCTGGCCCGGTTGATCCAACCTCCCGCCTCGCTCGTATCGTCTCATGAGTGGCCAAAAGACGAGCACGGTCCTGATGATCCGAAAGCAGTTGTCGACCTTCGCGACGCCCGACGGCGGCTCCCCGAGAGCCGGCCGTATCGAGCCCGGCCCCGGCCAAGAGTCGGTCTGGGATTACCCCCGGCCGCCACGGCTCGAACCGGTCAACGACCGCATCCGCGTCATCGTCGGCGACCAGGCCATCGCCGATACGACTAGAGCGTTCCGCGTGCTTGAGACCAGCCATCCGCCCGCCTACTACCTTCCGCCGGATGATATCCGCACCGATCTCCTGTCGCCGGCCCGCGGCCAGTCGTTCTGCGAATTCAAAGGCATGGCCGAATATTGGTCGCTCGACCTCGACGGCCGATCGATCCAGCGCGTGGCGTGGAGCTATCCCGACCCGACGCCTTCGTTCCGGCAGATCAAGGACTATCGCGCCTTCTATGCCTCCCGCGTCGACGAATGCTGGGTCGGCGACGAACGCGTCCAACCCCAGGAAGGCGACTTCTATGGCGGGTGGATTACGTCGCGGATCGTCGGGCCGTTCAAGGGTGGTCCCGGCACCATGGGCTGGTAGCCTCGAACGACGCCCTACTGGCCGAGCTGCGACATCAGATCGGCGTTGCGGTCGTAGAGCTGGCGGAAGACGCTGTACTGCCGCCGATAAACCTCGTTTGGCTCGGCTCGCACCTCCCGGGCCACCGGGTTCCATTGGCGGATGGCATCGCGGTCGACATCGCCGACGGCAACCGCGGCGAGGAACGCGTCGCCGTAGGACGCACCGACCGTCTCGCCACAGATCAGTTGATTGATGCCGGAGATGTCGGAGGTCGCCTGCAGCCACACCGCGTTCTTTGTGCCGCCGCCGACTGCCAGCATGCGCTTCGGCGGGTAGCCCGCTTCGGCGTAAGTCTCGAACACGTGGTTGGTCCCGTAGGCGATCCCTTCCAGCAACGCGCGGTAAACGTCGCCGCGATCGTGAGTGAGGTTCAGCCCGAACAGCACGCCCTTGGCGAAGGGATCGTGGATCGGCGTCCGCTCGCCGGAAAAGTAGGGCAGGAACACCAGCCCGTTGGCACCGGGCGGTGAGCCTTCGGCCTCCGCCGCCAGTTCGATGAACGCGTCGCTGTCGTCGAGTTCGCGGGCGAACTGCTCGCGGAACCAGTGGGTCAGCGTCCCGCTGGTGGCGAGACCGGACATCGACGCGTGCTGCCCTTCGAACAGCCACGGCGCATACCACAGGCGCGGATCGCGGACGCGGGTATTGGTCAGTTCGATGATGAAGATGGTCGAGCCGTACATCACCATCATGTCGCCGGAGTCGAGCACGCCGACGCTGAGCGCCTCCGCCGCCGCGTCGATGGTACCGGCGGTCACCGGGGTGCCGGGCGCAAGACCGGTCGCCTCGGCCGCCGCGTCAGTGATCGTGCCGGCGATCTCGGTTGACCACGCGAGCCGCGGCAGCTTGTCGAGGTCGACGATGTCATCGGCGAGTTCGCTGCTCCACGACAGCGAATCGACCAGATAGAGCGGGCTCGAATTCGCCGCCGTGTAGTGGTCGATGACGTATTCGCCGGTCAGCCGATGGACCAGATACGAGGTCGAGGTCAGCACCTTGTGGGTCCTGTCGAACAGCTCGGGCCGGTTTCGTTGCAGCCACAGGATCTTCGGTCCAACCGACTGCGAGGTCAGCGCGTTGCCGCAGCGGTCGAGCAGCACCGCCTCGCCAATCCGATCGGTGAGTTCCTCGATTTCCGTCGCCGCGCGCGCGTCGACGCCGTAGAGGATGGCGTTCATCAGCGGCGCGCCGTTGGCATCCACCGGCAGCATGCAGGGGCCGATGGCGCTGCACGCCACCGCCCGGATCGAGTCGGCGGCAACACCGCTGTCGGCGAGCAGCGCCCGGGAGATGTGGACGAAGTCGTCCCACCAATCTTCCTCGGGGCGATGTTCGGCCCAGCCCGGCTGTGGCACGATCATCTTGTGCGGCCTGTCGGCGGCCGCGACGATGCGGCCCTCACCGTCGACCAGCACGCCCTTCGACGCGTAGGTGCCGATATCGATACCGAGATAGTGACTCATTGTTCGTAGTCGTCGCGGTTGAGGCTGAAGCCGGTGTCGACCTTGAGGATACCCGCGATCAGCAGCCGGGTCAGGCCGACCAGATCGTTGATGTCGCAGACTTCCAGCGCCGAATGGCTGTAGCGCATGGGAAAGCCGAGATCGATGCAGGCGACCCCGGCGTCGACCAGTTGCACGTAGGACGAGTCGGTGAGAACGCCTATCTGCGCACTGCGCTGGATGGCCAGGCCTTCCGCCTCGGCCACCTGATCGAACAGGGCGACGAGCGCCGGGTGCGGCAGGGTCCCGTTCAGCGTGCCGCGACCGTGGAAGGAGTACATGCTCATCCCCGGTCCGCCGCCGAGCCGCACGTCACCACGGCCGGTCATATCGGGCGTATCGGTGGCAAGCGTCAGGTCGAGCTGGATGGCGATATCCGGCGACAGCGCCTGGGCGGCGGGCAGCGCGCCGCGAAGGTTGAACTCCTCCTGGACCGAGAAGACGATGTGAACCGTCGGCCGTTGCTCCGCTGCGACCGCGACCAGGGCGCGGGCGACTTCGACGACGACGGCGCAGCCGGCCCGGTCATCGACCGAGGTGCCCGCCAACCGGTCGCCGGCGAGATCGACCACCTCCGGTGCGTAGACCACCGGCGTGCCGATATCGATGCCGGCGGCAAGCACCGCATCGGCGGACTCGAAGCCGGCATCGACGTAGAGCTCCGGATAAGGCACCACCCGGTACTTCTCGTCCGGCGCCGTCGCGTGGTGGCTCTTGTTGGCGATGACGCCTGGCACGTCGCGCCCCTCGCCGACGCAAAACAGCACCGAGCGCGCCGCCAACGCTTTTTCTGGCACGCCGCCGAGGCGCTCGACCCGAACCAGCCCGTCCGCCTCGATCTTGCGGACGATCAGGCCGAGCTGGTCCATATGGGCGAACAGCATCACGCTCGGCGCTTCACTGTCGCCGGGGATCGTGGCCATCAGGTTGCCGAGCCGGTCGGACCAGGAGTCGAGGTCGAGGTCGCCCAGGCACCGGGCAAGCCGGCGGCGCACCCGCCCCTCGTGGCCGCTGAGGCCGGGGATCAGCATCAGTTCGCGGGTCAACGCCGCCAGTCGTGCCTTCAGGTCGTCGACCATCGGTCAGCCGTCCCGCGCCTGGCGGGCGATCCGCATGAACTCCGTCGCGCGATCCGGATCGACCGGCTTCCAGGTGTCGCCGTCAACCTTGAGCGACGAGCCGACGATGCAGCCGTCCGCGACCCGCAGCACGTCGGCGACCGTGTCGTGCTTGACCCCGGTGTTGGCCAGCACCGGCGTGTCCGGCAGGACCGCCTTCACCGCCTCGAGATCGGACATCGCCGCCGCCTCGCCGGTGATCGTGCCGGAGACCAGGATCGCGTCGGGGATCGAGGAAAACACCGCGCTGCGCGCGCGGTCGGGCAGGCTGCGCTGGTCGAGCGACCACGCGAATTCGGCCGAGACGTTGTAGAGCACGGCGAGGTCGCTGCGCCCGAGCCGGTCGCGATAGCGGATCGCCTTGCCGGCGTCGGGCGACCACGGCCCCATGTCGGACGCGTAAGTGCCGGTGAAGATTTCGCGGGCGAAGGCGGCACCGGTCGCCGCCGCCAGCGCCATGGTGCTCATCGGGTCCCACAGCACGTTGACCCCGAACGGCACCGATAGATCGGCGGCGAGCCGGCCGATGACATAGGCCATGGTCGCGGTCGAGGCGGTGTCGACATCGAATTCGTAAGGTCGATCGTTCTCGTTGCCAAACATCACCGCGTCGAATCCGGCGGCCTGGAGCGCAGCGAGATCCTTGGCGGCGTCGGCGATCAGCCCGTCGAGCCCCCGGGCGCCGTCGTGGAGCGGCGACCCCGGCAGCGCGCCAAGATGAACCATCGCGATGACCGGCTTGGTCGGCCCGAATACGCGACTGTAATTGCTGATCATAGCGCCGCCCGGCTCCCCTTCCTGGGGAATGATCTACCGGGAAGCGCTGGCTCGTGACAATAGCCGCGCCAACGGCGTCGGTCGGCGATCGCCCCCGACCGGCCTGCCGGGCGCGTCAGCGCCCGACGAATTTGCGGTAGACGTAGCCGCGCTGACCGCGCGAGGTCACCGTGCACCAGAATGTGCAGGCCTGAATCCGGACCAAGGTACCCGAGGGTATGACTGCGACGACCTTGGCGTCGTTGTTTGGTTCGCTGCGCATGTTGACGTCGGCCGTGGTCCGGCCAAGGCCGGGCCCGCGATTCTCGGCCGGTCCGGTGTCGCTCGGTGGCGTCGCGCCGACGATCGACCGGTTCGCTGGGCTCTGCGGTCGCGCGACCGGCGCATAGGAGAGGATGCGGCCAGCCCCGATCGAATCCGGCGATGTCGCGGGCACCGAACCGGCATCCGCTGTCCGCGTCTCCTCGCTCGCCACCGGCGCGGTCGCAATGGGCACCGGCGGAGCCAGCTCGGCTGTCTCGGCCGGTTCCTCGGTTGCGACAACCGGCGGGTCGGCCATGGCAACGAGCGGCCCGGAAACCACCGGGTCGGCGGGCGGTGCATCCAGTGTCGGGACCTCGGCACCGGCGGCCGTCGCGATCTCCCGCTCTTCAGGGGTGAGCGCGGTTTCGGCTTCGATGTCGGGTTGCGGTTCGGGCAGCAGCCGGTCCTGTTCCTTGGTCACCGCCGGTGGGGGCGCGGCAGCCACGACCGCGTCAACCAGCGTCGGCTCCGGCGCGCTGACATCGGCTGCGACCGGAACCACGTCCGCGACGGTCGAAGCAAGCGTCGGCGCCGCATCGGACGGCGTCCGAAACTGGCCCATCGCGGTCAGGCCGAGAAAGCCGACCGCGACGCCGACCAGCGCGGCGACCGCCAGGCTGCGTGCGTCGAATGTCGATCCCTCGGAGTCGCCGCGCGGTGTTGCGGCGGGATAGGCGGCAACCGGCTGCCCGTCCTCGTCGAGCCACGCCATCGACTGGGCCGGCGCCAGGCGTGCCGCGACCTCCTGCGATCCCGGATCGATGGCCGATGCCGCGCGTTCCGGATCACGAAGGTTGTAATGGGTGCGCTGGCGAAGCGGGTCCGGCGCGAAAGCCGACCGCGGTCGCTGTCGTGGCTGTGGTTGCGGCTGCAGCGCGGCCTGCCGCGGAATCGGGGCGGGCCGCTCCGGCTCCTCCGGAGCGAGAGCCTCCTGGAGCGATTCCAGCTGTTGCTTCAGTTGCGCCTCGACTTGCTCAGGCGAGGGCAAGGCCGGCGGTTTGGTCGCGGCCGCCCGCTTCAGCTTCAGCGCGGCCAGTGCCGCTGGCTTCTTTGGTTTCATCCTGTCGCGTTCCCGCAGCCGCCGAAACGCGGCTTCGCCTGGCGACAGACGTTCGGAAGAGTCGTCCTTTCGGCGCGGACCCATGGCCATACCCCTACTCCAGCCATCGGCCCCCCAGCCTCCGCTTCCCTTTTCGGTATTGTTGAACGGTGAATGCGGCGACTCCTTGCCGACAATGGGGCATCCTTTCGATGATATGAGAATCGGGGTTCGGGCTCGGCCGGATTCCGAGCGCCGCGCCGACCAGGGACACCGCATGACCGACACACCGCCACGACGCTACATCTTCGATCCGCCGCCCCTACCCGCCCTACCGGTCGCCGACAGCGATGACTGGTTCCCCGTGCGTCGTGTCTATTGCGTCGGTCGCAACTACGCGGCGCATGCGGTCGAGATGGGCCACGATCCGACCGAGGACCCACCGTTCTTCTTTCAGAAAAACCCGGACGACCTCAACCTCACCGGCGTCTTTCCCTATCCGTCGGAGTCTAGCGACGTGCACCACGAGGTCGAGCTTGTCGTCGCTCTCTCCGCCGGGGGCGCGAACCTCTCCGAGGGCGACGCCGCCGCTTGCGTCTACGGCTATGCGGTCGGCCTCGACATGACCCGCCGGGACCGGCAGGCCGAAGCCAAGGCGCTCCGCCGCCCATGGACCGTCGCCAAGGCGTTCGAAGCATCGGCGCCGTGCGGGCCGGTCGTGCCGGCGACGCGGAGCGGTCCGATGAATGCTGGGACGATCGGGGTCGACGTCAACGGCGCGACCCGACAGAGCGGCGACCTCGACCAGATGATCTGGTCGGTGCCGGACGTGATCGTGTTTCTGTCACGCCTGTTCGTGCTCGCGCCCGGCGACGTCATCTTCACCGGTACCCCGGCCGGGGTCGGCCCGGTTCACCGCGGTGACCGTCTGCACGCCTATGTCGATGGGCTCCCCGCTCTCGACGTCGAGGTCGCCTGACGAACGCCGCCTTCAGCCGACATGCAGGAACGTCGGATCGAACAGGTATTCGAGGGTCCGGCCGTCGTTCAGCGTCACCCGTAGCACACCCGGGGCAGCCTCGATGTCGAACACCTCGTCGGCGCCTTCGGGCAAGGGGATACCGCCAATCACATGGGCGACCGAAACCGAACCGTCCGGGTCGAGGGTCAGCGCCGTCGGGATGCCCCCCTCCGACAGCGGGTTCGGCTCGATCGAGGCCTTGTGGCCGTAAGCCGAGTAGGCGCGGCCTTCCTCGACGCCGAGTACACCGAGGTGCCGACTGTTCCACGGCGGATAGAAGCGCCCGCCATTGCTGAACCACAGGAACGTCACCGGGAAATCCGAGGGGTTCTTGAGGCTGAGGAAGACATCGCCAACCCCCGACCGCACCGCCGCCGTCCAGCCGAGCGGCGAATCCCCGGCCTCGACCAGCATGACGAAGTCCTCGTGGCCCTCGGCCACCGGGTAGCGCCGGAGATCGACCGTCGTCCCGTCGGCGAGCGGCAGTTTCGACAGGTCTTCGACCCGGGCGGACGTCGCGAACAGCGAACGCCCCCGTTCGGGATCGGGCTCCTGGACCATCTCTGGCGTTTCGGCGAATGCCTTGGACGAGAATGACAGCCGGCCCGGCTCGGCGAACCGGGTCATGGCGTGGCTCGCCACCGAAACGGCGCCGCGGCCGCCCTCGAAGATGTGGCGCTGGTAGGCGAAGGGGTGGCCGTCCCGCAGCCGGATTTCCTTGATCAGCCGCGCCCCCATCACCGGCTTGTCCAGTCCGAAGCTTGCCGTGGCGCCATCGGGAAGGGTGCGATGGTCGATCAGCGACCACGGGGAATTGGCCGGCCAGCCATGCGCCGGGCCGCCTTCGACGTCACTGGCGGCAAACGGCGCACAGAAGAAGTCACCAGACAGGTATTTGAGGTTTCCGGGGATATCGTCCGCTTCGATGATCTCCTTTTCCTCGATCCAGGGCGCCGTGTGCAGCGGTTCGATCGTCCGCTCGCCGAAGACCGTCTCAAACGAGCGGACATGACCGACCTCAAGGTCGAGAACGAGGCGGACATTTTCCGCCTCGATTGTGTGAAGCCGCTCGCTCATGGGGTATCCGTCCTCCTTGTCAGCTCTGGCGCAGCCCACTCGCCGACGCGCCACCAGCCTATAGTGCGATTTGCCGCCGCCAAGGCAAGCCATCTGCCCCCGGCGCGACGCCACCCGCGTGCGCCGGAAACCTTGACACCTGTTACGGCATCCCTATAAGTCTCCGCGATAAGGCGCGGTCTGGGATCGCGCCCTTTCGTTTCTGGAAATTCGGGCATATGCCGCCTCGATCACCGATCGGGGAGATGCCGTGGATCGGACCGATGTTCGCAGTTATCAAGACCGGCGGTAAGCAGTACAGGGTCGCGCCGGCCGACCTGATCAGGGTCGACCGTCTCGACGGCGAAACCGGGGATGCCATCGCCTTCGACGAGGTGATGATGGTCGGTGGCGACAGCGGAACCACTGTCGGCGGGCCGCTGGTCGACGGCGCCAAGGTGACCGCCGAGATCGTCGAGCAAACCCGCAACGACACCATCCTGGTGCTCAAGAAGCGCCGCCGCAAGAATTCCAAGAACAGCCGCGGCCACCGGCAGCAGATGACGGTCGTGCGGATCGGTGACATCCTCGCCGACGGCAAGGCCGCACCGGCCAAGGCCAAGCCTAAGAAGGCCGAGAAGCCGGCGGCGCCGAAGCCCGAGGCGGCTCCCGAAGCCGCGCCGGTCGAGGCGGATACCTCCGGCGACGACCTGAAGAAGTTGAGCGGCGTCGGTCCGGTTCTGGAGAAGAAGCTCCACGGCCTCGGCGTGACCTCCTTCGATCAGATCGCCGCATGGACGGACGAAGACATCGCCCGCATCGACGAAGCCCTAGACTTCAAGGGGCGGATCGAGCGGGAAGACTGGATCGGTCAGGCGAAGCAGTTCATCGCCGACCGCGGATAAGGACAGGAGAAACCCACCATGGCCCACAAAAAAGCCGGTGGATCGTCACGGAACGGCCGCGACACCGCGGGCCGCCGCCTTGGCGTCAAGAAGTTCGGCGGCGAACCCGTTCTCGCCGGCAACATTATCGTCCGTCAGCGTGGCACCAAGTGGCACGCTGGCGAAAACGTCGGCCTCGGCAAGGACCACACGATTTTCGCCCTCATCGACGGGACCGTGGCCTTCCGGACCAAAGCCGGCGGCCGTTGCTACGTCTCGGTCAACCCGACGGTGGCAGCCAACGAATAGCCGGTAACCGAACTCTTCGCCGGCGTCTCATCGACCCGGCGGTTTGAGCGTTTGAAAGGGGAGATGGGCCGCCATCTCCCCTTTTCATTTGCTCGGAGGGAGTCATGGATGAGCAGCACGATCACGATGGAGACGACCACAGTCGGTCGACGATCATAACCCGGCGGCTGGTGCTGAAGACGCCCAGCGACGACGAACGCGGCGCCATCGTCGCGCTCGCCGCCGATCCCGGCATCGCCGGCAACCTGGCCGCGGCACCAGGCGACTACGGCCGCCTCGGTGGGCGATCGTTTGTCGTGGTCGGCCGTGCCGGCCGAGCGGTGGTCGGCGTAACCGGATTTGGGCCGATGATCGATCGTAACGGGGCGGTGGAGATCGCCACCTGGATCGGCGAGCCCTATTGGGGTCGCGGCTACGCAACGGAGGCGAGTCAGGCGGTCATCGATGCGGCCTTTGGCGAGACTGGTGTGTCCGCTCTTTGGTGCTCCAAGCGGGTCACCAACGATCGGGCACGGCGGGTGATCGAGAAATGCGGCTTCCAGTTCCGCGAAACCGGTATGGTGCGCTCGCCGGTGACCATGGGCGCCGTACCGGTCGAGCGTTTCGTCCTCGAACGGCGCAACTGGATCAGCCTCAAATCCTGGGGCGCCGCGATGGCGGGAGAGAGCGATGCAGCCCACAACGGCCCGATCTGAGCCGGTGATCGAGACGCCTCGGCTGCGCCTCAGGCCGGCTGAGCCTCGCGACATCGACCCGTTGCTCGCCGAACTCGCCGATTTCGACGTGGTCAAGATGCTCGCCCGCGTGCCGTACCCCTATCGCCGCCGCGACGCCGAGCATTTCCTGGCCGCGTCGGCGAAGGCGGCCGGGCGCGATCTGCATCTGTCGATCTTCGTGGACGATCGCCTGATCGGCGGCATCGGCGTCACCGACATCGCCGGCGACTGCGAATTCGGCTACTGGTTCGGGCGGGCCCATTGGGGAAAAGGCTATGCCACCGAGGCCGGGCGGGCGGTGATCGAGCACACCTTCGCCAACCACGCGGTCGACGCGATACGGTCCGGCGCCTTCGTCGGCAATGACGCGTCCTTGCGGGTTCAGGAGAAGCTGGGTTTCGAACCCGTCGGCCGCCACATGGTCCATTGCCTTGCGCGCGGGCGCGCAATCGAACATATCGACACGGTTCTGACCCGCGAACGGTTCGCGAGCCCCTGACCTATGAAGTTTCTCGACCAGGCGAAGGTCTATGTCCGCTCCGGCGACGGCGGCGCGGGCGCGGTGTCCTTCCGCCGCGAGAAGTTCATCGAGTACGGCGGCCCCGATGGCGGCGGCGGCGGCCGCGGCGGTGACGTTTGGGCCGAGTGCGTCGACGGGCTGAACACCCTGATCGACTACCGCTACCAGCAGCATTTCAAGGCCGCCAAGGGCGGGCACGGCATGGGCAAGGACCGCACCGGCGCGGGTGGTGCCGATGTGGTGCTGAAATTGCCGATCGGCACCCAGATCTTCGAGGAAGACAACGAGACCCTGATCGCCGACCTCACCGAAGTCGGCGAGCGCGTCTTGCTCGCCCGCGGCGGCAATGGCGGCTTCGGCAACGCGCACTTCAAATCGTCGACCAACCGCGCCCCCCGCCACGCCAATCCCGGCGCGCCGGGCGAAGAACGCTGGCTGTGGCTGCGGCTGAAGCTGATCGCCGATGCCGGGCTCGTCGGCCTGCCCAACGCCGGCAAGTCGACCTTTCTCGCCGCGGTATCGGCAGCCAAACCCAAGATCGCCGACTATCCCTTTACCACCCTCCACCCCAATCTCGGCGTCGTGGTTGGCGGCCATGATTTCGTCCTCGCCGACATTCCCGGCCTGATTGAAGGCGCTCACGAAGGTGCCGGCATCGGCGACCGTTTCCTGGGCCATATCGAGCGCTGCCGGGTCCTGCTCCATCTGGTCGACGGCACCGGTGACGACCCGGCCGCCGCCTACCGGACCGTGCAGGACGAGCTGATGGCCTACGGTCACGGCCTCGCCGACAAGCCCGAAATCGTGGCCCTCACCAAGGTCGATGCCCTGTCGCCGGAAGACCGCGCCGCGACGATCCGCGCGCTCGCCGATGCGGCGGACGCCAAACCGAGCCCCGTCTCGGCCGTCACCGGCGAGGGGATGCCCGAGCTGCTTGCGCGTGTCGCCCGGGAGATCGCGGCCGAGCGCGAACCAGACCCGAACGCGGTGCCAGTCGAAACGCCCGAGCCATGGCACCCGTAAGCCCGACGGTGCCCGAGGTCGAGACGTTCCGCCGGATCGTCGTGAAGATCGGCTCATCGCTGGTCGTCGACGGTGAGGGTATCCGCACCGCCTGGCTCGATGCCCTCGCCGCCGACCTCGCCGGCCTCCGGGACGGGCGCGATCTGCTGGTGGTCTCGTCCGGCGCGATTGCACTGGGACGCGGCGTCCTGTCGATGCGCGCCGGCCCGCTGAAGCTTGAGGAAAGCCAGGCCGCCGCTGCCGCCGGACAGGTGGCGCTCGCCGGCGCCTGGGCAGAGACCCTCGCCCGCCACGGGCTCACTGCCGGACAGGTCCTGCTCACCCTGGGCGACACCGAGGAGCGGCGGCGCTACCTCAACGCCCGCTCGACCATCGGCACCCTGCTGCGACTCGGCGCCGTGCCGGTGATCAACGAGAACGACACCGTCGCCACCTCCGAAATCCGCTACGGCGACAACGACCGGCTCGCCGCCCGGGTCGCCACCATGGTCGGCGCCGATCTGCTGGTCCTGCTCTCCGACGTCGACGGTCTCTACACCGCGCCGCCGAAGGCCGACCCGGCCGCCAGGCACCTGCCGCTGGTCGAGCGCGTGACCCCGGCGATCGAGGCGATGGCCGGCGCCGCCGGCTCGGACCTGTCGCGGGGCGGTATGCTGACCAAGGTGGAAGCCGCGCGCATCGCTACCGCCGCCGGAACCACCATGGTGATCGCCAGCGGCCATGAACTGCATCCGCTGCGGCGGATCGCCGAAGGTGCCCGCTGCACCTGGTTCACCGCCGACACCAGCCCGACCCGGGCCCGCAAGACGTGGATTTCCGGCCATGTCGAGACGCGCGGCGCGCTCACCGTCGACGCCGGCGCCGTTGGTGCGCTGCGGCGCGGCAAGAGCCTGCTTCCCGCCGGGGTCCGCGACGTTTCCGGCCGGTTCGAGCGGGGCGACGCGGTCGCCATCCTCGGCCCTGACGGCGATGAGATCGGTCGCGGGCTGGTCGCCTACGACGCGGCCGACGCGACCCGGATCGCCGGCTGCAACAGCCGCCAGATCGAGACGATTTTGGGCTTCGCCGGGCGAGCCGAGATGATCCACCGGGACGATATGGCGCTGCGCGGCGAATAGCCGTCAGGGGCCGGTGACCACGTCTTCCTTGTGGACCCGCCCGACCCGCTGCTCGCGGAAGAAGATGAACAGGCCGGCTCCGACGATGATAATGCCCCCGACGACGGTCAGTGGATCCGGCACGTCGCCGAAGGCGAGGTACCCGAACAACACGCCCCAGACGATCAGTGTGTACTGATAGGGCACCACCGCCGAGGCCGGAGCCAGGATCAACGACCGGTTGACGCAGTAGATCGCGATCAACGCCACGACTCCCAGGAATCCGAGGAGCAAGACGTCCGTCACCCGTACAAACGGCACCCATCCGATCGGCGCGGCGAGAACGCCGAACAGCAAGCCACCGAAGATCTGCCACGCCGTCAGGTTCAGATCGGGCGTGCCGCGCAGAACCCGCGTCGTGATCATCAGGAGGGCATAGAGGAAGCTGCCGACCAAGGCGATGATCGCATGCCAGCCGAACACGCTGGCACTCGGCTGCAGGGCGAGCACAACGCCGACGAAACCGATCAGCACCGCCGCCCAACGCCGCCAACCAACATGCTCGCCAAGCAGAAAGGCTGCCAGCACGGTCACGTAGATCGGCCCGGCGAGGTAGTAGGTGATCGCGTCGGCGAGCGGCAGCATCGCCACCGCGGCATAGAAGCAGGCGGTTTCGGCGACCGCGAAGAACACGCGGAGCGCTTGTAGAAGTGGCCGCGGCAGGCGCGTCAGTTCGGCCACGCCCTTGCGCCGCACCACCGGCACCAGCACCACCGATGCGGCGAGGCTGCGAAACAGCAGGATTTGCCCCACCGTATAGGTCGCCGCCAACCACTTGCCGATCACGTCGTTCACCGAGAACAGAAACATTCCGAGCACCATCAGCCCGATGCCGAGCGGGATGTTCTCGCTGCGCGTGAGCGTGTTCGAGCCGGAGGCGGTGGTCATCGAGGCAATCGCGACGAAGTGAATGCGGCGGTCAGGTATGTTGCATGACCGCCGAAAAGCCAAGCGGCGATCGGTGGTGACCCTCGCCCGGCAGCGGGCTCGGCTCGCATGAAAATATGCCTTGATTGGCGCATATTTGTTTCATACATCTATTGTCATGAAACCAGAACGCAACACCGAGAGCACCGCCCGCCGCACGGCGCGGACAACGGCCAAGTCCTCTGCGCTGCGGAAGACCGACACCAGCGTCGTGCAGGCAGCGGTTCCCCGTTATCTCGGCGAACTCGACCGTCGCGGCGGATTGCGCGGCACCGACATCGCCAACATCACCGACGTCTCGAAGGCGACGGTGTCGCGCTGGCGCTCCGGCGAGATCAAGCCCCGTCCCCGCAACGAGCTCATCCTGTCGGATCTCTATTACGTCGTCGGGCGGCTGCAGGAATACTACGCCCCGGATGAGATCAGGCTGTGGCTCTATGCCCGTCATCCGCAACTCGACGGCAAGCGGGCGATCGACCTGATCAACCGCGACCGGACCATCGACGTCCTCAACGTCATCGATCGCCTGGACAACGACGTTTACGTCTAGTGGAGCGAATTTGAACGAGAAGGGGGGACGGCGCGACCGCGACCTGCTCGATGCGATCGAGACCGTCGCGCCGGTCCGCTTCGCCGGCCGGGTCTGGCGTCTCGCCAGGGAAGGACGCGAGCCGATCAACTGCAGCCGGTCCGGCGGCCGCTGGGACGACGGCACCTTCGACGTTCTCTACACCTCGGCCGAACGCGACGGCGCGATTGCCGAAATCGAATTTCACCTGAGCCGTGGCCAGCCGGTTTTCCCGACCCGCGTCCGCCACCATGTTTACGAGCTGGACGTCACCCTCGACACGGCCCTGAAGCTCGCCGATCTCCCGGCGCTCGGCCGGATCGGGCTCGACACGGCGCGCTTCGGCCAGCTGTCCTATCAGGACCGCGCTGCCGAGTATCCCCGGTCCCAGGATATCGCCGAGGCGGCGTTTTTCCTCGAGTTCGACGGCCTGATCGTCCCCAGCGCCCGCTGGCCGTGCGACAACATCGTCCTGTTCTGCGAGCGCGTTCCGGCCACCGCGATGAGCGTCGCGCACCACCACGGACCAGTCGACTGGGCCGCCTGGCGCACCAAACACAACCGTTGATCGGCGGACGCTGGACAAGCGCCGCGGTTTCCGCCATGACCGGCGCCGCGCCGCACGGCGTGGATCGAATGGATCGACGATGGAACGGACTTACCTCGAAAAGCACTGGCGCGGCATCGCCCTCGGCGTCGCCGCCATGGCGGTGTTCGTCACCGCCTCCAATTTCCTGGTCGAGATTCAGATCAGCGCGTGGCTGACCTATGGCGCGCTGACCTATCCCGGCGCGTTTCTGGTCACCGATCTCACCAACCGGGCCCTCGGGCCCGCCGCGGCGCGGCGGGTGGTCTATGCCGGCTTTGCGCTGGCCGTCGTCCTGTCGCTGGCGCTCGCCAATCCGCGGATCGCCCTTGCCTCGGGCACCGCCTTTCTCGCCGCCCAGCTCCTCGACATCACGGTCTTCAATCGCCTGCGCGACAAGGTCTGGTGGGCGCCGCCGCTGGTATCGTCCACGCTCGGCTCGGCACTCGACACCGCCCTGTTCTTCTCGCTGGCGTTCGCCTTCACCGACGTTCCCTGGGTAACCCTGGCGATCGGCGACTTCGGCGTGAAGATGGGGATCGCGCTGTTCATGTTGATCCCGTTCCGGGCGCTGATGGCGGTGATCCGCCCTGCCTTCGGCTCCCGGGTGCCGGCCAACGCGGCCTAAGTTTTCTCGGCGATCCACACTGCCGGCGTACCGACCAGCCCGCCCTTGGCGAGCGCCTTGCGCAATTCCTCGTTCTCCAAAAACGCCTGCGCGGCCGCGGTCGATGGCAACTCGAACATCATCGTCACGTCATTGGGGTCGCTGGTCGACTGAAACACTGTCTCGGACGACACCCCGACCGCGTTGCGGGTCTTGAAGAACGCGTCATAGACCTCCCGCCAGACGGCGTAGTCGGTAACGCGATGCCGGGCAAACAGGGTCACCATGGTGTGTCTCCTTCGAATCGGGGTTGGGCGAGAGTAGTCCCGCTTACCGCCATCGCGCTAGCACAGCGGCGCGCCGGCTCCGGTGACGCCGTTCACCGGCCCTTGCCTTCCGTCCCTTGAAGCGCGCGTAATGGGGCAGGCTTCACAGCACGGGAATGCCGCCATGCGCCCCCTGACCCAACGCCTCGCCGCCACCGTCATCGCCACCGTCCTCGCCACCGGGACCGCCCTTGCCCACCACGGCTGGTTCTGGACCGCCGACGGCGACTTCGTCCTCGAGGGCATCATCCAGGAGATCTATCTCGGCAATCCGCACGCTACCCTAAAGGTGCAGGCCGAGGATGAACTGTGGCACGTCGACCTCGCCCCGCCGTCGCGCACCGCCGCCGCCGGCTTCGTCGAGGGTGTCGCGAATGTCGGCGACGAGGTGATCCTTGTCGGCCAGCGCTCCGCCGACGAGAACGAACTGGTGATGAAGGCCGTCCGCGTCACCATCGACGGAGTGAACTACGACGTCTATCCGAACCGCGTCGGCTCCTGACCGGCGCCGATGGAGGCGCTGCTCACCGCGATCGGCTCGTCCGATATCGCCGCCTTCATCCGCGCTTCGCGCTGGGTCTACCCGTTCGTCAATGCCGCGCACATCCTCGGCATCGCCTTGGTCGTCGGCACGATCATCGCGCTCGATGTGCGCATCTTCGGCTTCGGCCGATCGATCACCGTTACAGCCGCGGCGCGCTTCCTCATGCCGTTCACCATCACCGGCCTGGTCCTGACGATCGTCGCCGGCATTCTTCTGTTTTCGGTGAAGCCGCCCGAATACGCCGCCAATCCGATGTTCCGGCTGAAGCTGGTCTTGCTGCTGCTCGCCCTCGTGAACGCCACGCTGCTGCGCCGCCGCGCCCTCCACCACGACGCGCCGGACACGATCATGAAGGTCGGTGCGGTCACCTCGCTCATATTATGGACCGGCGTGCTGGTCTCCGGCCGGATGATCGCCTTCGTCGGTTGAGTTGGACGCTCAGGCGATCACGGTGAAGTCGGAGGCGCTCAGCTTCTGACCCGGGTCGAGCTGAGCGATCTGCTCTTTACCGCCCGCGCCGTCGGCGTTGAAGTCGTAGTACAGGGCGCCGGATTTCTTGTGATAGAAGATGTAGTCGTCGTCATCCTTCGCCTTCTTGGACTTGCGGAACTCCGATGTCTTGAGCGCGGCGGACTGGCCCTCGATGCCCGGTGACGTCAGGGACGTGAAGGCGTTGTCCTTGAGGAAGAACTTGTCCTTGCCGGATTCGAACTTCTTGATCCGGTCGTTGTTGGTGTCGGTGTCGGGCGCGACATCGAAGACGAATTTGTCCTTGCTCTTGCCGGCCTTCAGCTTGTCGTTACCGTCGCCAGGAGACACCCGCCCCGCCTTGCCGCCATTGTTCTCGTAGGCATCCTTGCCGTCGCGAAGCTGGACGATCCCCTTGATGTTGCCTTCGTTAATCACCGTGTCCTTAGCGTCGGCGGTCAGGATCACGCTACCCTTGAGTTTTCCCTTGTTGGTGAGGTCAACGGCACCAGCTTGCGTCCCGGAAAACACGGCGGTCTCGGCAGCGGCTTCAGTGAGCCCGCCCTTGATGACGCCGTCCTTCTTGTTGACGATCTTGGTGGTTTGCGAGGGACTGTCGCCCCCCACCGAAATGCCATAGAGCGGCGAGTGGATCAGGCCTTCGTTGATGATTTTGGCGCCGCCGTTCGGGCCGCCGGTTTCCCAGAAGACGCTGACACCGCCGTCGGTCCCGGTGATCTCCCCCTCATTGACCAGCTTGAATTTCGAAGGGTCGTCGGCTTGCACCCCGATGCCGTCGGTGCCCTCGATCAGCCCCTTGTTTTCAACGGTCATGTTCTTGGAGTCGGTGCCGCCGATGACCACACCGGCGGTACCGACGATGGTCCCTGCCGCCTTGTTTTTGATGGTCATGTCTTCGGGGTCGTTGGCGGCGCCGAACAACACACCAAAGAACACTTCGGACCGGATCGTGCCCTTGTTGACCAGCATGCCGCCGTTGTGAACGTTAAGGACGCCAGCCCCAGAAGCCCCCCCGCTGAGGTACTCGACCGTCACACCCTTGGCGACCGTCCACTTGTCTTCGCCGGGCTGGAAGACAAGCGCGGCGAAACTGGCCGTGTTGGTGCTGATGTCCGTCGTCTGTGTCGGCATGGGCGCGCGGCCTCCTCGGTTCCCCTGACAGGGAATCGATTATGTCCGACAAAAAGGGAGCCGGCTACGGCGAAAGCCGCGCCAGCCCCGGGAAAAGAAGGAAAAAAGCCGCCGGCCGCTCAGACGATCGTCTGGCCGGTCGCCTTCCAATCGGCCAGGAAGCGCTCGAGGCCGATGTCGGTCAGCGGATGCTTGACCAGCGCCTTCAGCACCCCCGGCGGGATGGTGGCGACATCGGCGCCGGCGAGCGCCACCTGTTTGACGCTAACCGGCGTGCGGATCGAGGCGGCCAGCACCTCGGTCGTCAGCGCGTCGTAATTGTCGTAGATGGTGCGGATCTCGGCGATCAGGTCGATGCCATCGGCGCCGATATCGTCGAGCCGGCCGATGAACGGCGAGATGTAGGTCGCCCCCGCCTTGGCGGCGAGCAGCGCCTGGTTGGCGGAAAAGCACAGGGTGACGTTGACCCGCCGCCCCTGGATCGACAGCGCCCGGCAGGCCTTGAGGCCGTCCCAGGTGAGCGGCACCTTGATGACGACATTGTCGGCGATCCCCGCCAGCACCTCAGCCTCGGCCATCATGCCGTCGAAGTCGGTCGCCGCCACCTCGGCCGACACCGGCCCGTCGACCGCGGCGCAGATGTCGGCGAGCGCGTCGCGGAAGTGGCGGCCGGTCTTGGCGACCAGCGAAGGGTTGGTGGTGACTCCGTCGAGCAGGCCGGTTTCGGCGAGTTCGCGGATTTCGTCGATATCGGCGGTGTCGACAAAGAATTTCATCGGTCTCGTCCTCCTGACCCGAAGCGCGGGGCGCGCGTCGGCCTTTTCTTTAGAGCAAAGTCTGGTCTGATTGGAGAAACAGTTTACCCCTGATTCTCTTGCCCGCGGTACCGCCTTCGCCCGACCGGCGCGTAGGGAGAACCAGCGGGAACGCCGGGAGCCCAGCAACACGCCCGTGCCTGACCAGCCGACCGTTTCCGTCCTCGTGCCCGTCGCCGTCGCCGGCACCTATACCTACGCGGTGCCGGACGGGATGCGGGTTACGCCCGGCGATATCGTCGCCGTGCCGCTCGGCACCCGCGACGTGGTTGGCGTGGTCTGGGACGATCCGCCCGATGCCGAGATCGGCCACAACCGCCTGCGGCCGATCGTCGAGCGTTTCGACGCCCCGCCGATCGCCGCGGATCTGCGCCGTTTCGTCGACTGGATCGCCGACTACACCCTGACCACCCGCGGCATGGTGCTGCGCATGGTGCTTCGCGCCCCGGGCGCGCTGGAACCGGAAACGCCGATTCCGGCCGTGCGGCTTGGCGGTCCACCGCCGGCGCGCATGACTCCGGCGCGCGAGCGGGTGCTCGCCACCCTCGACAACGGCATGGCGTGGTCGAAGTCGGGCCTGGCGGCAGCGGCCAGCGTCAGCCCCGGCGTCGTCTCCGGCCTGATCGAAGCCGGTACGCTGGAGCGCGTCTCGATGCCGCCCCCGCCGGTCGCCAACCCGCCCGACCCGGACTTCGCCGAGCCAGCGCTGACAACCGAACAGGCCGCCGGGGCCGAGCATCTGCGCCAGGCGGTCGCCGCCGACGCCTTCTCGGTTACCCTGCTTGACGGGGTCACCGGTTCCGGCAAGACCGAGGTCTATTTCGAGGCGGTCGCCGAAACGCTGAGGCGCGGCCGTCAGGCGCTGGTGCTGATCCCCGAGATTGCGCTGACCCCCGGCTTTCTCGAACGCTTCACCGCCCGCTTCGGCACCCGCCCCGCCGAGTGGCATTCGGACCTGACGCCGAAGATGCGCGAGCGGGTTTGGCGTGGCGTCGCCTCTGGCGCGGTGCGCGCCGTGATCGGCGCCCGTTCGGCGCTTTACCTGCCCTACAAGGAGCTCGGCCTGATCGTCGTTGATGAGGAACACGACCTTGCCTACAAACAGGAGGATCGCGTCTTCTATAACGCCCGCGATATGGCGGTGGTGCGCGGCCACCTCGCCGGCTTTCCGGTCGTGCTCTCCTCCGCCACGCCGTCGATCGAGTCGCGGGTCAACGCCGACGCCGGCCGCTATGCCCGCATCGTGCTCTCCGACCGCTACGCTGCCGCCGAGCTTCCCGAGATCGCGGCCATCGATATGCGCCGTGATCCGCCGCCGCGCGGCCGCTTCCTGTCGCCGCCACTGGTCGCCGCCGTCGAGGAGACGCTAGCCGGGAACCAGCAGGCACTGTTGTTCCTCAACCGCCGTGGCTACGCGCCGCTGACGCTCTGCCGTTCTTGCGGCCACCGCTTCCAGTGCCCCAACTGCTCGACCTGGCTGGTGGAGCACCGCTTCCGCGGCGTGCTACTCTGTCATCACTGCGGCTATTCCGAGCCCCGGCCGGACCATTGCCCCAATTGCGGCGACACCGACAGCCTTGTCGCCATCGGCCCCGGCGTCGAGCGGCTGGCGGAGGAGGTGGCGGAACGCTTCCCCGAGGCGCGGACCATCGTCATGTCCAGCGACATCATGGGCGGGGTCCAGCGCCTCCGGCTGGAACTGGAGTCGATCGAGAAAGGCGACGTCGACATCGTCATCGGCACCCAGTTGGTCGCCAAGGGCCACAACTTCCCGCTGCTCACTCTGGTCGGCGTGGTCGACGGCGATCTCGGCCTCGCCTTCGGCGACATGCGGGCGGCCGAGCGCACCTTCCAACTCCTGTCGCAGGTCACCGGCCGGGCGGGGCGCGCCGGCGGCGCCAGCCGGGCCCTGGTCCAGACCTACGCGCCCGACCATCCGGTGATCCGCGCCATCGTCTCGGGCGACCGCGAGGCGTTCTACGCCAGCGAGATCGCCGCCCGCCGCGCCGCCGCTCTGCCCCCCTTCGGCCGCCTCGCAGCGATCGTCATCTCCGGCCCCGACCGACACGGCACGTTAGGCTACGCAACCGCCTTCCGCCGCGCCGCGCCACGTGACGAGTCGATCCAGGTGCTCGGCCCGGCCGAGGCGCCGCTGGCGGTTATCCGCGGCCGCCACCGCTTCCGCATCCTGGTCCAGGCGCCGCGCAACACCGATATCCAGGCCTTCCTGCGCGATTGGCTCGCCGCCGCCCCGACCGCCCGCGGATCTCTCCGGGTGCAGGTCGACATCGACCCACAGAGCTTTTTGTGAGCGTTTCCTCTCCCGGCGGGGAGAGAGCCTGCCCCCGGCCCGATCGGCGCGCGTCCTCTCCCTGTGGGAGAGGATAGCGAGGCTTGGCGGCGGAGCCGGCTTAGCCGAGCTTGGTGAGGGGTGTTGGCGGTGTCGGTGATGCGTCAAGGGGCTCACCCCTCACCCGGTTTGCCTAGGCTCGTGCCTCGCCAAGGCAAGCCTGCCCTCTCCCACAAGGGAGAGGGAGCCGTCATCGTGACCGGCTCGCGTCCTTCGAGGCTCGCTTCGCTCGCGCCTCAGGATGAGGAGGTGGAGAAATGCGATAGCGGCGGCCCCTCATTCACTGCCACACCCACCGGCCTCATCTTGAGGTGCGAGGGCGTAAGCCCGAGCCTCGAAGGACGCACCCGGCCTGAACGAGGTGACACAGAGCCCAATCGCGGGACGCGACCATTCCTGACCCACGGATCGTCCTTAAGGACCAATCCACCGCCCTATCGGACCTTGGCGTACATCCGGCAGTCGCGGGGTTCCGGCGAAATACCGGGGTGGACGATGTAGCGGCGCAGAATTCCCTCGAAACGCATCCCGGCCTTTTCCATCACCCGCGCCGAGGCAAGGTTATCGACATCGCAGAAGGCTTCCGCCCTGAACACGTTCGGCCGGGCCAATGACAGATCGACCAGGGTCGTCAGCGCTTCGCTTCCGATGCCTTGGTTCCAGACCGATCGCTTGAGGACATAACCAAACGAGACGGCCGCCGCGCGCGGACGCAGGGATATCGCGCCGAGGAGCGCCGACGGTTCGTCCAGCCACTCGATCGCATAGGAGTACTCCGAGCCGTCGCTCCACCGATCCAGCGCACCGCGGAGATACTCCTTCGTGTCCGCAAGCGTCTGGTGCGGCAACCATGTCATCAGGCGCGACACCTCTGCATCGGCCGCGTAGCCATGGAAGATCGCGTCCGCGTCGTCCTCGCGGAGCTTCCTCAGAGCCAGCCGTGGCGTCTCGATCCGGTCCGGAAAGTCCATGGTCGCAACCGATTGTCGTCGTTCAACGAAGAGCGTTCGAAACGAACCGCGCCGGAATACTCGAAACGACGATCCTTGGCACGCGAAAGCTGCACTGCGCCCGGCCGGCGACGCCATTGGACGCTCTGTCATCCCCACCGCGACAGTGTGCCCAAAGCCTTTGCGTTCCGCGATGTTGCCCTGCGGTATGGCCTATGCTAATCGAACCGGCGAATTCGGGCCGGGGCAGGTCGCGCGTGTTGCGCGCCGGCCGGATAACAATAATCCTTTCAAGGCCTTGAACGGAGACGCCGGGCCGACCCGAAAGGACCCGCGCGCGTCGGAGAACAGGAACCCTAGTGGCGGACACATCCTCCCCCGTTTCAGGTCTGGCCGAACGCTACGCGACGGCCCTGTTCGAACTGGCTGAAGACGAAAAAGGACTGGCCGAGCTTGAGGCAGACGTAGGCCGTTTCGCCACCATGCACGACCAGAGCGACGACCTGCAGAGCTTCATCCGCAGCCCGGTCTATTCCGCCGAGGAGCAGATGCGGGCGCTCGAAGGCGTTCTGAACCACGCCGAGATTAAGGGCATCGTCGCCAACTTCCTCCGCGTCGTCGCCGCCAATCGGCGTCTGTTCGCCGTGCCCGATATTCTCACCGCCTTCCGCAAGCTGGTCGCCGCCCATCGTGGCGAGACCTCGGCGGAGGTGACCAGCGCCGAGCCGCTTTCCGAAGCCCATGCCGCGGCGCTGAAAGATGCGTTGAAACAATCGCTTGGCAAGGACGTCACGCTCGACACCAAGGTCGATCCGTCGCTGATCGGCGGCCTGATCGTCAAGGTCGGCAGCCGCATGATCGACTCCTCGCTCCGCACCAAACTCAGTTCACTCAAGCTCGCCATGAAAGAGGTCGGCTGATGGAAATCCGGGCCGCAGAAATCTCCGCGATCCTCAAGGACCAGATCAAGAATTTCGGCCGGGAGGCGGAAGTCTCCGAGGTCGGGCAGGTGCTCTCCGTCGGTGACGGCATCGCCCGTATCTACGGCCTCGACAACGTCCAGGCCGGCGAGATGGTCGAGTTTCCCGGAGGCATCCGCGGCATGACGCTGAACCTCGAGACCGACAATGTCGGTGTCGTGATCTTCGGCAGCGACCGCGAGATCAAGGAAGGCGACACCGTCAAGCGGACCGGCGCCATCGTCGACGTGCCGGTCGGCAAGGGCCTCCTCGGCCGCGTCGTCGACGCCCTCGGCAACCCGATCGACGGCAAGGGTCCGATCGAGGCGACCGAGCGCCGCCAGGTAGACGTCAAAGCGCCGGGCATCATCCCGCGCCAGTCCGTGCACGAGCCGATGCAGACCGGCCTCAAGGCGATCGACGCGTTGATCCCGATCGGCCGCGGCCAGCGCGAGCTGATCATCGGCGACCGCCAGACCGGCAAGACGGCCGTGGCGCTCGACACCATCCTCAACCAGAAATCGGTCAACGAGACCGGCGACGAGTCCCGCAAGCTCTATTGCGTCTATGTCGCCGTGGGCCAGAAGCGGTCGAGTGTTGCCCAGCTCGTCAAGGTGCTGGAGGAAAACGGCGCCCTCGATTACTCGATCGTCGTCGCCGCCACCGCCTCGGACGCGGCGCCGATGCAGTTCCTGGCACCGTTTTCGGGCTGCACCATGGGTGAGTATTTCCGCGACAACGGCATGCACGCCCTGATCATTTACGACGATCTGTCCAAGCAGGCGGTCGCCTATCGCCAGATGTCGCTGCTGCTCCGCCGCCCGCCGGGCCGCGAGGCCTATCCCGGCGACGTCTTCTATCTCCATTCGCGCCTGCTCGAGCGCGCCGCCAAGCTCAACGCCGACAACGGCTCCGGCTCGCTGACCGCCCTGCCGATCATCGAAACCCAGGCGAACGACGTGTCGGCCTACATCCCGACCAACGTCATCTCGATCACCGACGGCCAGATCTTCCTGGAAACCGACCTGTTCTACCAGGGCATCCGCCCTGCGGTGAACGTCGGCATCTCGGTTTCCCGCGTGGGCTCTTCGGCGCAGATCAAGGCGATGAAGCAGGTCGCCGGCACGATCAAGGGCGAGCTCGCTCAGTACCGTGAGATGGCCGCCTTCGCCCAGTTCGGCTCCGACCTCGATGCCGCCACCCAGCGGCTTCTCAACCGCGGCGCCCGGCTGACCGAGCTGCTCAAGCAGCCGCAGTTCTCGCCGCTCAAGGTCGAGGAACAGGTCGCCGTTATCTTCGCCGGCGTGAACGGCTATCTCGACAACTTGCCGGTCGACAAGGTTGGGGCCTTCGAGCAAGGTTTCCTCGCCGTGCTCCGCGCCGACCACGCCGACCTACTGGCCGAGATCCGCGACAAGCGGGAGCTGACCGACAGCATCCGCGACCGCCTCAAGACGGCCGCGGACGCCTTCGCCAAGGTCTTCGCGTGAGTGGGGGCAGATACCGGATGACGGGTCGCTGACGCGATGGCCAGTCTCAAGGAACTCAGGAACCGCATCGCCTCCGTCAAGGCGACGCAGAAGATCACCCGCGCCATGCAGATGGTGGCGGCGTCCAAATTGCGCCGGGCCCAGGCCGCCGCCGAGGCCGCCCGCCCCTACGCGGCGCGGATGAACACGGTGCTCGCCAATCTTGCCGCGACCACCAAAGGCCGCGACGATGCACCAGCGCTGCTTGCCGGCACCGGCGGAGACGACGTTCATCTCCTCGTCGTCGCCACCGCCGAGCGCGGCTTGTGCGGGGCGTTCAACTCGTCGATCGCCCGGCTCGCGCGCGACCACGCGGTGGAGCTGACCGGCGCCGGCAAAACCGTCAAGATTCTCTGCGTCGGCAAGAAGGGCTACGACGTTCTCCGCCGGCAGTTTCAGCCACAGATCATCGACCTGATCGAGCTGCGCGGCATCAAGCAGGTCGCCTTTTCCAACGCCGACGACATCGGCCAGCGCGTCCGCGACCTGTTCGCCGAGGGCGAGTTCGACGTGTGCACCGTGTTCTACGCCGAGTTCAAGTCGGTGATCTCCCAGGTCCCGACTGCCCATCAGCTTATCCCGGCTGAGATTTCCGAATCGGCCGAGGCCAATGGCGGCACATCGGCCTACGAGCACGAGCCGGATGAGGAATCGATCCTCACCGACCTCCTGCCGCGTAATCTGTCGGTCCAGATTTTTCATGCGCTGCTCGAAAACGCCGCGTCCGAGATGGGCGCCAAGATGTCGGCGATGGATAACGCGACGCGCAACGCCGGCGACATGATCGACCGGCTGACGCTGACCTATAACCGGACGCGTCAGGCGCAGATCACCAAGGAACTGATCGAGATCATCTCCGGCGCCGAAGCGCTGTGAGTCAAATGGAGAGGTAGGTCATGGCGGAACAAGGCACGGCCAAAGAGAACTTCCCCGGCGTCACCGGGCGGATCACCCAGGTCACGGGCGCGGTCGTCGACGTCCAGTTCCCGGAGCACCTGCCGGCGATCCTCAACGCGCTGGAGACCGAGAACCGCGGTAACCGGCTGGTCCTCGAAGTCGCCCAGCATCTCGGCGAGAACACCGTCCGCACCGTGGCGATGGACTCCACCGAGGGCCTGGTCCGCGACCAGGAAGTCGTCGACACCGGCGAGCCGATCGCGGTGCCGGTCGGTGACGAGACGCTCGGCCGGATCATGAACGTCATCGGCGAGCCGATCGACGAAGTCGGACCGGTCAAGACCCAGCAGCTTCGCGCCATCCACCAGCCGGCGCCCGACTATGTCGACCAGTCGACGGAGTCCCAGATCCTGGTCACCGGCATCAAGGTCGTCGACCTGCTCGCGCCGTATGCCCGTGGCGGCAAGATCGGCCTGTTCGGCGGCGCCGGCGTCGGCAAGACCGTGCTGATCCAGGAACTGATCAACAATGTCGCGAAGGCCCACGGCGGCTATTCGGTGTTCGCCGGCGTCGGCGAGCGGACCCGCGAGGGCAACGACCTCTATCACGAGATGATCGAGTCGGGCGTGAACGTCGACCCGACCAAGCATGACGGCTCGGCTGAAGGCTCCAAATGCGCCCTGGTTTTCGGCCAGATGAACGAGCCCCCCGGCGCTCGTGCCCGGGTCGGCCTCACCGGTCTCACGGTCGCCGAGTACTTCCGCGACCAGGGCCAGGACGTGCTGTTCTTCGTCGATAACATCTTCCGCTTCACCCAGGCCGGTTCGGAAGTGTCGGCGCTGCTCGGCCGTATCCCGAGCGCGGTCGGCTACCAGCCGACGCTCGCCACCGACATGGGCGCGCTGCAGGAGCGGATCACCACCACAACCAGGGGCTCGATCACCTCGGTACAGGCGATCTATGTCCCCGCCGACGACCTGACCGACCCGGCGCCAGCCACCTCGTTCGCCCACTTGGACGCGACCACCGTGCTCAACCGGGCGATCTCCGAGAAGGGCATCTACCCGGCGGTCGACCCGCTCGATTCGACCTCGCGGATGCTCGATCCGCGAATCGTCGGCGAGGAGCACTACGAGGTCGCCCGTCAGGTGCAGGAAATCCTGCAGCGCTACAAGCAACTTCAGGACATCATCGCCATCCTCGGCATGGACGAATTGTCCGAGGACGACAAGCTGGCCGTCAGCCGCGCCCGCAAGATTGAGCGCTTCCTGTCCCAGCCGTTCCACGTCGCCGAGGTGTTCACCGGCGCGTCCGGTGTCCTCGTCGACCTCGCCGATACGATCAGTGGCTTCAAGCGGCTGGCGAGCGGTGAGTTCGACCACCTGCCCGAGCCCGCCTTCTACATGGTCGGTACCATTGAGGACGCCGTCGAGAAGGCGAAGAAACTGGCTGCCGAAGCGGCCTGAGCCAGCCTCCGCGAGGAGTACGTGCGATGAAGATTCTGCTGCTTGTCCTCGGCCTGGTGATCGGCGGTGCCGCCGGCTGGTTCACCGCGCCGGAGCCCTCGGCGCAAGTCGATATCGGCCCGGTGTCGGTGGAAGTGGACCGGGACCAGGACGGCGGTTCGGTGACCGCCTCGGACGGCGACCGCTCGGTCGAGATCGCGGTCGGCGATCAGTCGATGCTCGATGACCGCAACACCCGGACCGGCATCTTCGCCGTCGGCGGCGGCATCATCGGCCTGCTGCTCGGCTTCGTCTTCGGCCGCTCGCGGCCCGCCTGAGGAAATCGACAGAATGGCCGATCCGTTCCAGTTCGAGTTGGTGTCCCCCGAGCGGCTCCTGATGTCGGAGCCCGTCGACCAGGTCGTCGTGCCTGGTAGCGAAGGGTACTACACCGTCCTCAAGGGGCACGCGCCACACATGTCGACGCTGAAACCCGGCGTCATTGATGTCGTGCGCAGCGGCAATACCGACCAAATCTTCGTCCGTGGCGGCTTCGCCGACGTCAGCCTTGACGGCCTGACCATCCTCGCCGAGCAGGCGATCCCGATCGCCGAGGTCGACCCGGCCGCCCTGGCCCAGGAGGTCCAGAACGCTCAGGAAGACGTCAACGACGCCACCGATCCAATGAAGAAGGCCGAGGCCGAACTTCGCCTGAACCAGCTCAAGGAAGTGCAGACGTCGCTCACCGGCGGCTGAGCGGCCACCGGAGCATCACGCACCCAAATCACCAAACGCCGCCGCCACCTGTTCGTAGACGCCCCGCTTGAACGGCACGATCAGGCCCGGCAGCCGCTCCAGCCGCTCCCAGCGCCATTCGGTGAACTCGGGCTTGTGGCCGTCGCCGGGGTGGAGCACGTCGATGTCGGCATCGCGCCCCTCGAAGCGTAGTGCGAACCATTTCTGCTTCTGGCCGCGATAGCGGCCCTTCCACGACACTCCGATCAGTTCCGGTGGCAGGTCGTAGGCGAACCAGTCGGCCGCCTCGCGGATCAGACTGGTGTCCTTGACCGAGGTCTCCTCGAACAGCTCCCGCCGCGCCGCTTCGTAGGGGTCCTCGCCGTCGTCGAGCCCGCCCTGGGGCATCTGCCACCAGTGGCCGCTGCCCTCGCCTTCGGCATCCTTGTCGGAGCGCTGCCCGACCCACACCAGGCCGGCGCGGTTGAACAGGGCGATCCCGACGCAGGGCCGGTAAGGCAGAGATTCGATCGGCTTGGCCATCGGACGGTTCCTCGGAAACGCGTAGCGGCGGTGATCGTGAGCGATAACGACACGCCGTCGACACCGACCGCTATAGACCGAGTCGTCAGCCGTCGGGAAGGCCGAGAAGAAATGCGATGTGTGGATCGAATCCGGCGGCGCGTGAAACGCCGCCGGTTCAGGCAGGAACCGGAATCAGTTCGGGATGCCGCGGCCCGGGTCCGGCGGGAACTCGCTGTTGACCTGCAGGCCGTTCAGGAGGTCCAGCGCGTAGTTGAGCTGGTCGTCTTCTTCCGGATCGGCGGGAACATAAGCCAGCGACCCGGACTCTTCCTCCTCGCCATTGACGGCATCTTCGCCTTCCAGATGACCCCGGAGGCTCGCCTCGCCGCGCGGTTCGATCTCGTCCGCGGCTTCCGCGAGCTCCGGCGGAAGGTCCTGATCCACCTCGATATCCGGATCGATGCCCTTCGCTTGGATCGACCGGCCGGCCGGCGTGTAGTAGCGCGCCGTAGTCAGCCGCAACGCGCCGTTGGCGCCGAGCGGGATGATGGTCTGGACCGACCCCTTGCCGAACGACCGCGATCCGATGATGGTGGCGCGACGGTGGTCCTGCAGCGCACCGGCGACGATCTCCGACGCCGAGGCTGAACCGCCATTGACCAGAATGATCACCGGCCTGCCCTCGGCGAGGTCGCCGACATGGGCGTTGTAGCGCTGGGTTTCCTCGGCGTGGCGGGTGCGGGTCGAGACGATCTCGCCGCGATCGAGGAACGCATCGGACACGGCAACCGCCTGATCGAGCAGTCCGCCTGGATTGTTGCGCAGATCGATGACGTAGCCTTTGACCCTGGCCTCGCCGATCTCCTCGTTGAGGTCTTCGATGGCGTCCTTGAGGCCGTCGAAGGTCTGCTCGTTGAAGGTCGTGATCCGCACGTAGCCGATATCGTCCTCCTCTTCGCGCGACCGCACGGACTGGAGGGTGATCTCCTCGCGGACGAGCTCGATCTCGATCGGCTCATCGACGTTTTCGCGCTTGATCGTCAGCACGATCGGCGTGTTGACCGGGCCGCGCATCCGCTCGACCGCTTCGGTCAGCGTCAGCCCCTCGATCTCTTCGTCATCGAGCGCGATGATCAGATCGTTGGCGAGGACGCCGGCGCGGGCCGCGGGCGTATCGTCGATGGGCGACACCACCTTGATGACCCCTTCCTCCATGGTGACCTCGATCCCGAGACCGCCGAACTTGCCGGTGGTCTGCACCTGCATGTCCTTGAAGTGCTTGGGACTGAGATAGCTGGAGTGAGGGTCGAGGCCGGCGAGCATGCCGTTGATCGCCGATTCGATCAGGATCGATTCGTCCGGCAACTCGACATAGTCCGAACGGATGCGCTCGAAGACATCACCGAAGAGGTTGAGCTCTCGGTATGTGTCGGCCGAAGCGGCATTGGCCGGACTGCCTGAGAAAAACTGTGTCTGTGTCAGCGTAACGGCGACCGCTGCGCCAAACGCGACACCGGCGAGGAGAAATGTGGCCTTGCGTATCATCCGCGAACCTTTTCATCATCAACTGCGGCCCACCAGGGAGCCGGATCGATCGAATCCCCGTCCTTACGGAATTCGATATAGAGCACGGGCTGGGTCGAAACTATGTCCACGGCGCCGGCGCTGGCAAGCTTGGGCGAAGCCATCATCGCCACTGGCTCGCCGGCTAGCACGAATTGGCCGAGTTGGACCGAGATTTCATCCATACCAGCCAGAAGGATATGATACCCGTCGCCGGCATTGATGATCAAGAGCTTCCCGTAGCTGCGGAACGGTCCGGCGTAAACAATCCAGCCATCTGACGGAGAAGTGACCTGCGCGTTAGGACGGGTGGCGATCGATAGCCCCACGCTCGGGTTGCCGAAGTCGTCGGGTTCGCCGAAACCGCGCAGCTGCCGCCCGTTGGCCGGAAGTGGCAAGAGACCACGCGCATCCGCGAAACCGACCGCCGGCGCCAACCGGTCGGCATCGCCGAGGGACGATGGCGGTTCGGCACGCCGCGCCACCTCGGCCGCCTCGCGGCGTTTGGCGTCGGCGGCCTCCGCTTCCGCCTTGGCCCTGGCCGCGGCCGCGATTTCCTTCTCCATCCGGGCGATCAGGTCCTTGAGACTGGTGGCCTGATCGGCGAGTTCGGTCGCCCGCGCTTCCTGGGCGGCGAGTTCGGCCGCTGAGGCGTCGCGCAGGCTCCGCCGTTCGGCGACGAGGAATTCGATTCGCGCCCGTTCTTCCGCCAGCGTCGTCGCGTCGGCCCGCATCCGGTCCCGTTCGCGGCCGGCCTCCTGCTTGAGGGACACCAGTTGCGCGAGATCGGCGGCGAGCTTGTCGGCCGCACGGCGCAGGTCGGGGACCACCGCACCGAGCAAAATGGCACTGCGCACCGACCCGAGTGCATCCTCCGGGCGGACCAGGATCGCCGGCGGTGGCCGGCGGCCGATTCGCTGCAGCGCCGCCAGCACTTCGGCGAGCACATCGCGCTGCTCGAGCAGCGAGACCCGCAGGACGTCTTCATTCTTGGTCAGCGCCCGGATTCGGGTCTCGGTTTCGTCGATCGCCGCTTCCAGATCCTGAACCCGCTTGCCGGCATCGAGCAGGGTCTGGTTGAGCGTCGCCCGGTCCTTGTCGAGCGCGGCGATCTCGCTGCGCAGTTCCGCGAGGCGGCTTTCGGTCACGGCGATGTCGCGGGTGACCGACTCGAGTTCCGCTTCGCGCGCGGCGCGCACCGCGGCGGCCTCGTCGACTGGGTCTTGCGAAGCGTGCGCCGCCACGCCGGCGAGCAGCGCCACAGCGCCGAAGACGGCGATCCAGCGGTTCCGGCGCGCGACCAAGGACGACTCCAAGGGACACTCTCTCCACGATCGTAGCGACGCCGGCTTAACCATTCGTCAACCACATCGGCGAGCCGGCCTCGCCGATCAATACAGCGTTTTCGAGGCCGGCGTTCGGCTTTTCCGCGCCGACCCCGCCATCAGTCGCGATGATAAGGATGACCTGAAAGGATGGTCGTCGCCCGATAGAGCTGTTCGGCCAGCATGATGCGGACGAGCTGATGCGGCCAGGTCATCGTTCCAAACGCCAGCCGCAGATCGGCGCGCGCTTGGACAGCCGGCGCCAATCCGTCGGCGCCGCCGATCAGAAACGTCAGATCGCGGCTGCCGCCATCGCGCCAGTCCGCGATCCGCGTCGCAAAACCTCGGCTGTCGAGGGCCTTGCCGGCTTCGTCGAGGGCGACCACGGCCGAACCGGCCGCGCATCTGGCGAGCAGCGCCTCGCCTTCCGCCGTCTTGCGTGCGGCCGCATCCGACAAACGGCTTTCCGCTACTTCGTGGACATCGAGCGTCAGCCCGAGCGCACGACCGCCGCGGTTCACCCGCTCGGCATAATCGTCGAAGAGGGCGCGATGCGGGCCGGCCTTCAGCCGGCCGACCGCGAGGATCGTTACCCGCATCGGCACCGACCTGCCGGCCGCAAGCGCGGCCGGTCCGGCCTCAGACCATCATCGGCGATGCTGGCCGGTCGGCCTGCCACATCTTCTCGATGTTGTAGAACGTCCGCACTTCCGGCCGAAAGAGATGGACGATGACGTCGCCGGCGTCGACGAGCACCCAGTCGCACGCTTTAAGACCCTCGACCCGGATGTCGCGCATGCCCGCCTGCTTGAGATCGGCAAGCAGCCGGTCGGCGATCGAGCCGACATGGCGATGCGAACGACCCGAGCCGACGACCATGAAGTCGCCGATCGTCGTCTTGCCTGTGATGTCGATTGAGGTCAGGTCCTCAACTTTGGAGTCTTGAAGGCTCGTGAGGACCACTTCGAGAGCCGCAGCGGCAGGTAACGCGCCGCCTGAAGGCCCTTTCTCGGGAGAACGGCGAATCGCGTCCTCGCTCCGAAGTGCCGTGGTCAGTTTCTGATCCCTTCCAAGGTTCCGACGGCTCATGGCCGACGACTCAAAGATAGTCCCGGGAGGGTGACGGTTTCAAGACGACAGCCGCATCGCGCGCAATTCGGTCGACGACAGCGGCACGTTGGGGGTCGGCAGAAAAACCCAGGCGGGTGCTGGTCTGCGCGGTAGCAAGCCGGCTTCGTGAACCGGCAAACGACAGGCGGCAAGGGCTCGCGCAGCGGGTGATGACAAGGCTTTCAGCGCCGCGTCGGGCCGGTTGAACACCGCGATTGGGACCTGCATGGCGATCCCGCGCCAGTCGCGCCAGCGATGGAAGGTTGCGAGGTTGTCGGCCCCCATCATCCAGACCAGATCGACCCCGCGAAGGCGCGGCATCAGGCACCGAAGGGTCTCGGCGGTGTAGGTGGTGCCGAGGTCGGCCTCGACAGCGGTGACCCTGATTCGCGGATGATTGGCCAGCGTCCGCGCGGCCGCGATCCGCCGTTCCAGGTCTTCCGACGGTGCGTTGGGCTTCAGCGGGTTTTGCGGCGACACCAGCCACCACACCTGATCGAGCCCCACGGTGTGAAGCGCCACCAGGCTGACCTCGCGGTGTCCGGCATGCGGCGGGTCGAACGAGCCGCCGAACAGGCCGATCCGCATGCCGGGCGTGAAGGCAGGCAGCCGCACCGCGTCGGCGACCACCGGCACCGGCCCGGATGTCGCTCCGATCAGGGCCGGACCTGACCCGCGCCGCGCACCTTGTACTTGAAGCTGGTCAACTGCTCGACGCCGACCGGTCCACGGGCGTGCATCTTGCCGGTGGCGATGCCGATCTCGGCGCCCATGCCGAACTCGCCGCCATCGGCGAACTGGGTCGAGGCGTTATGGAGCACGATCGCGCTGTCGACCCGCGACAGGAAGCGGTTCGCGGCGGCCTCGTCGGCGGTCACGATCGCATCGGTGTGGTGCGATCCGTAGCGCTCGATGTGATCAATCGCCTCCTTGATCCCGGACACCACCCTCACCGAGATGACCGCATCGAGATATTCGGTCGACCAGTCCCGTTCGGTGGCAGGCGTCACGCCGGGCACCGACGCGCGGGCCTCATCGTCGCCGCGCACCAGGCACCCAGCCGCCTTCAATGCCTCGATCAGCGGCGCGAGGTGGCTGTCGGCGACGGTGCGATCGACCAGCACGGTCTCGGCCGCGCCGCAGATCCCGGTCCGACGCATCTTGGCGTTGACGACGATCTCCTTCGCCATGTCGAGGTCCGCCGCTCGATCCACATAAACGTGGCAGACGCCTTCCAGGTGGGCGAAAACCGGCACCCGGGCTTCCGCTTCCACCCGCGCGACCAGGCTCTTGCCGCCCCGCGGCACGATCACGTCGATATTGCCGTTCAAGCCGCCGAGCATGTACCCGACCGCCGCCCGGTCGCGGGTCGGCACCATCTGGATGGCGGTCGCCGGGAGCTTCGCCGCTTCCAGGCCCTGGACCAGGGCAGCATGAATCGCGCCCGAGGAGCGGAACGAGTCGGACCCGCCGCGCAGGATCGCCGCGTTCCCAGCCTTCAGGCACAACGCGCCGGCGTCGGCGGTGACGTTCGGCCGGCTTTCGAAGATGATGCCGATCACTCCGATTGGTGTGCGTACCCGGTCGATCTTCAGGCCGTTCGGCCGATCCCATTCCGCCATCACCGTCCCGACCGGATCGGGCAGCTCGGCGATCATCTCGATCCCCGCCGCCATGGCTTCGACCCGATCCAACGTCAGGGTCAGGCGATCGATGAACGCAGCGGCGGCGCCGGCCGCCCGGGTGTCGTCGACGTCGGCCGAGTTGGCTTCGAGGATGGTCTCGGCGTTGTCCCGAATCGCGGCGGCCATCGCCCTCAGTGCGGCGTTCTTCTCTTTGGTTGTCGCATTGGCGAGACGCCGGGCCGCGTCACGCGCGGCAACACCGATGGCGGCCATTTCGGCACCGACATCGACATCAGCGTCGTTGTCCGGACGGACTTCGGCAAGGCTCATCGCGCGCAATCCTCTGGCGAAACGCATTTGACGTAATCGTGTTCTTTCGCACGCGGCCCGGCGCCATGCAAGCGAGGCGCAGCAGGGCAGCTAGACCGCCACCGAATGGCGAGCCTGCGAGGCGGCCCGGTAAGTATCGAAGGCTGCCGCGATTACCCGAAGAAGCGGCCGCCCCCGGCCGGTCACGGCGACCATGCCGTCGGCCGCAGTCACCAGTCCCTCCGCCGCCATCGGTTCCAACGCGCGCAGGGCATCCGCCGCCCAGCCGGCGTCACGGCCGAAACGCGCCCCGGCTTGCGTGGTATCGACCTTCCCGAAGCACATGAGCGCCTCGATCACCGCGGCCCGCAACCGGTCTTCGTCGTCGATGGCGATGCCCTTAGCGACCGGCAGGGAACCCTCCCTCACCGCCTTCGCCCAACGTCCGGTATCGGAGAAGTTCTGGACGTAGCCGTCCGGGGTTCGGCCGATCGCGGTCGCGCCGAGGCCGATCAGGGTTTCGGCCGGGTCGGTCGTGTAGCCCTGAAAGTTGCGCCGCAACGTTCCGTCTCGCGCCGCTACCGCGAGCGCATCGTCGGGCGTGGCAAAGTGATCGAGCCCGACGGCCGCATATCCGGCCCCCTCCAGCGCAGCGGCGGCAGCGGCGGCTTGCGTCAACCGCTCGGCCGCTCCCGGCAGCGCATCCGCATCGATCAGCCGCTGCTTCTTGGCCATCCACGGGACGTGGGCATAGCCGAACAGGGCCAGCCGGTCCGGGCCGATCGCGGCGCATCGCTCGACGGTGGCGAGCAGCGTGTCGACGGTCTGGTGCGGCAGGCCGTAGATCAGATCGAAATTGATCCCGCCGACGCCGGCGGCGCGCAGGCCGTCGACGCTGGCCGCCACCATCTCCGGCGGCTGGATGCGGTTGATCGCCTGCTGAACCTTCGGGTCGAATTCCTGAACGCCGAAGCTCGCTCTGGTGAAGCCGAGCGTCCCGATCCGGCGGGCCATGGCGTCGGTCAGGGTGCGCGGATCGCTTTCGATGGCGATCTCGGCGTCCGGCTCGAGGTCGAACCGGCTCCGGACCGTGTCCATCACCCGTTCGAGGTCGTCGGGCGTGAGCACCGTCGGCGTCCCGCCGCCCCAGTGCAGGTGTCCGACCCGCAATCGCCCGGGCGCCACCCGAGCGACCAGTTCGATTTCCTCAAGCAGCGTCTCGATATAGTCGACGACCGGCGCGTAGCGCGCCGCCAGCTTCATGTTGCAGCCGCAATACCAGCAGAGCTCGCGGCAAAACGGCACATGGAGATACACCGACACCGGACGCCTCGGATCGAGCCGCTCGAGCCACCCCCGCTGCACGCCGCCGTCTACCCGATCGTGAAAATGCGGCACCGTCGGGTAGCTGGTATAGCGGGGCACGGCCATCGTCGTGTAGCGCGCCACTGCCGGATCGGGCGCCCCCGCCCTTGCCATTGTCATTGTCAATCGTCCGGATCGTCTGTCCGGCATCAGAGTCACCGGTTTTCGCCGACCCGTGGTTGACCTGAATCAACCCGTCGATGATCAGAACAGGCCCTGGACGTTGCCATCGGCGTCGAGATGAATCGCGTTGGCCGCCGGAACCCGCGGCAGCCCCGGCATGGTCATGATCTGGCCGCCGAGAACCACGACAAACCCGGCACCGGCTGCAAGGCGCACATCGCGGATCGGAAAGACGTGATCGTTGGGCGCACCCTTCAGCGCCGGATCGGACGAGAACGAGTACTGAGTCTTGGCGACGCAGATCGGGAACCCGCCAAATCCCTCCGCCTCGTACCGTTTGAGCCGGTCGCGGATCGTCTTGTCGGCAACCACTTCGCTTGCCCCGTAGACCCGGGTGGCGATCGCCGTGACCTTGTCGAACAGCGGCACATCGTCGGGGTAGAGCGGCGTGAACGCCGCGGCACCTGACTCCGCCAGCTTCACCACATGGTGCGCCAGCGCCTCGGCGCCGGCTGACCCGTCGGTGAAGTGGGTGCAGACATAGGCGGCGGCCCCATGGGCCCGTGCGACCTCTTCGATTTCGCGGAGCTCGGCATGGGTGTCGGCGTCGAAGCGATTGATCGCCACCACGCATGGCACGCCGAACAGCGCCAGGTTCTCCAGATGGCGGGCGAGGTTCCGCGCGCCCCTGCGCACCGCGGCAATATCCTCCCCCTCAAGGGCATCGCGCGCCACCCCGCCGTGCATCTTGAGCGCCCGGGCCGTCGCCACCACCACCGCCGCGTCGGGCTGCAGGCCGGTCTTGCGGCATTTGATGTTGAAGAATTTCTCGGCGCCGAGATCGGCGCCGAAGCCGGCTTCGGTGACCGCATAGGCGCCGAGCGCCAGGCCCGCCTGGGTGGCGATCACCGAGTTGCAGCCGTGGGCGATGTTAGCGAATGGGCCGCCATGGACGAAGGCGGGATTGCCTTCCAGCGTCTGCACCAGGTTGGGCGCCAGCGCGTCCTTGAGGAGCACCGCCATGGCGCCGTCGGCGGAGAGATCGCGGGCGGTCACCGGCTGGCGGTCGCGCGTCTCGGCGACGACGATCCGGCCGAGCCGTTCGGTCAGGTCGTCGAGGTCGGTGGCGAGGCAAAGGATCGCCATCACCTCCGACGCGACGACGATGTCGAACCCGTCCTCGCGGGGAAAGCCGTTGGCGACGCCGCCGAGCGATGTGACGATCGTCCGAAGCGCCCGGTCGTTCATGTCGACCACCCGCCGCCACGTGACCCGGCGCGGGTCGATACCGAGCGCGTTGCCCCAATAGATGTGGTTGTCGATCAGCGCGGCGAGTAGATTGTTAGCGGCCGCCACCGCGGGAAAGTCCCCGGTGAACTGGAGGTTGATGTCCTCCATCGGGATGACCTGTGAATAGCCGCCGCCGGCCGCGCCGCCCTTGACGCCGAAGCACGGGCCCAGCGACGGCTCGCGCAGGCAGATGACCGCGCGCTTGCCGATCCGGTTGAGCGCATCGCCGAGCCCGATCGTTGTGGTCGTCTTGCCCTCGCCCGCCGGCGTCGGTGAGATCGCCGTCACCAGCACCAGACGGCCGCCGGGCCGATCGAGCCCGTTGAGATAGGAGAGCGCGATCTTCGCCTTCACCGGGCCGTAGGCATAGACCGCCTCGTCCGGAATCCCGAGGTCCGCGGCCACCGCGGCAATGGGCCTGGGCTTCGCCGCGCGGGCGATGGCGATATCGCTGAGCATGTAACGTAATCCCCCCGGATGCGATGGCGGAGCATCCTACGGCAGCGCCACCGTGCCAAGGGGTTGGCGTCTGGCCGCCAAGTTGATCGCCCCTGCCACGAACGATAGGTTGTACTTGGATTTCAGCGCGGGAGGGCGAACCGATGCTCAGGATCTTTGCGATTGCAGCCATGCTTGTCGCTGGCCCGGCGCTCGCTGAGGAGGCGCCGGACGATCCGGTCGCGGCGATCGAAGGCACCTATCTGCTGATCCAGCACGACGGGTTTCAGCGTGCGCTCTCCTTCGACCGGAGCGGCAACATCATCCAGGCGAGCGACCTGCAGACGCTTATTGGATTCACCACGAGCCTCGGTGCGTGGGCGACCGACGGTCCCGGCAAGGCCAAGGCGACCGTCATTTCCTTCAACTTCGACGTCGACGGCTCCGACGAAATCGGAGCGACGGAGATCGCCTACACGTTCACCTTCTCCGACCTGGTCGACGGCAAGTATCAGCGCATCGCCGGCGCATTGGATGGGCGCACATACGCCGATCGCCAGGACCCGCTGGCGCCGACCGCGGAGCCGGTTCGGGTCTTCGGTTACACCTTCGAGGGCCGCCGGGTCACCGCCGACTAGGTTGGGCCCAGCCCGATCTAGTTGCCGAGCGCCGTGAGCGCGGCCTGACCCGGAACGTTCCGCCAAACCGTCGATGTCGGCTCCGCTTGGGACTCGTCGTCGTAGGCCCAGGTAATTTCGGCGGCGCACAGCTTGAACCGCTCCGTCGCCATATCGTTCCCGCGCGGCTGGACCGCGATCTCCGATATCAGCGCGTCGCGCAGGGTGTAGGTCATTGCTCTGGCAATGGCATCGTCCGACATGGCGAAGATGTGGATGCGGGTCGGGGCGCCATCGGCCGCATCGAGCGGCGTGGCTCTGCGACAGGACTCGTAAAAAGCCGCCGAGTTATTGTCGACGTGTTTGACGCCGGTGAGATCGATCACCACCGGCTTGCCGGGGGTCTGGGCGGCGGAACTGGCATCGGCTTCCCCGAAGCGGGCGATGCCCTGGTCGATCGACAGGAGCTCGATGCAGGGCCCGTCCTCAAGGACCTGCCGGATCGGCGATCCGTTGACGGTGACAAGCGCGCGATCCGGCCGGAACGGCGATCGGACAAGCTCCGGTTTTCCCGGTTGCAGGAGAATCAGGTCCACGGCAGGTCTCCCCTTAGACAGGTCAGAGCCCGGTCGCGACCTGATCGCGTCCGGGCTATGAAAAGCTTTGGATTCGTCGACTAGAAGATGGCGAGAGCCGGTGCGGCGGTGCCAATGACGAGGGCGACTGCGAAAAGAGCGATGCGCATGGGTCCTGCCTCATGTCTGGTGTTGATCCTGAGGCGAGGATAGCGACCGCCCATCCGCGGCGCAGTGACCGAGGTCACCAGGCGCGTTACGGCTGTGACCGGCACCACAAACCATGCATGGACGGCGGCCAAGAAAAAGCGGCGGCAGCTCTGGGAAGCCGCCGCCGCCAGTTTGTCGACCGGGAGACTAGCCGCGGTCGGACACAGCCTTGGGCAGGTCGTCGGTCGCACCCCACTCCGCCCAGGAGCGGTGATAGGTGCGGACCTGCGGATGACCGATCAGCCGCAGGGCAAAGTAGCTGTGGGACGACGCCAGACCTTGCTGGCAATGAACGACGATATTGTCGTCGTCGCTGATGCCATGGTCGGCGAAATGAGCGCGCAGTTCATCGGCCGGCTTCATTGTGCCGTCCTCGGCCAGGTTGCCCTTCCATGGAATGCTCTGCGCCCACGGAATGTGCCCCTCGTCGTACATGGCGACCGGCCGCACGTCGATGACGACGGTATCGGCGTCGTTGCGGCGTTCCATGATCCAGTCGGCGGTCGCGTGGCGACGCGGCGACAGCGCGACCGCGTACTTGGCCGGCTGGACCGACGCGGCTTCACCCTCGGCGAGCGCGAGGCCGGCGCCCGTCCATGCGTCGAGACCGCCATTGAGGATGCTGACATTGCGGTGGCCGTGATACTCCATCAGCCAGAACATCCGGGCGGCGTGAAACCCGCCCTTGTCGTCGTAGAGGACGACCTTGGCGTCGGCGGAGACGCCCCTGTCGCCGAGCAGCTTGGCGATGTCCTCCGTCGGTAGCAGCGCCCCCTCGATCGGCGCGTTGGTATCGACCACCGCGTCGGGGTTGAGCTGCTGCGCGCCGGGGATGTGGCCCTCGGCGAAGGCGTCAGCCGGGCGGACGTCGATGACGACCAGGTTCGGGTCGTCGATCTGCGCGTTCAGCGCGTCCGCCGACATGATCAGATGGGAGTTGGCGTAATCGGCCGACTGGGCCGGCGACACCACTGTCGCAACGCCGAGGACGGCGGCGACAAGCGTCGTGCGAAGGAAAGTGTTGGTCATTGCGATGAAACCTCTTTGAAGACGTCGATGACCGGCGAGATCGTCAGCGGTTGCTGATGCCGGACTGGGATACGAAGCGGATGTACGGCTTGGGCGCCCGCCAGCCCCTCGGGAATGCCGCTTTCGCCGCATCGTCGGAGACCGACGGCAGGATGATGACGTCCTCGCCCTTGCGCCAGTTGGCGGGCGTGGCGACCTTGTGGGTCTCGGTCATCTGCAGCGCGTCGATGGCCCGCAGGATCTCGTTGAAGTTCCGCCCGGTGCTCATCGGATAGGCGATCATCAGCCGGATGGTCTTGTCCGGCGCAATCACGAACACGCTGCGGACGGTGTGGTTGTCGGCGGCGGTCCGCGCCTGCGATCCGTCGGCCTCGGCCGGCAGCATGCCGTAGAGCTTGGAGACCGCCAGGTCGGTGTCGGCGATCATCGGATAGTTCGGCGCGAAGCCCATCACCTCGGCGATGTCGCCGCTCCATTGCTGATGGTGCTCGACCGAATCGGCGCTGATGCCGATCACCTTGACGCCGCGGCGGGTGAACTCCGGCAGCATGCGCGCCATGGTGCCGAGCTCGGTCGTGCAGACCGGCGTGAAGTCCTTCGGGTGGGAGAACAAAATGCACCAGCTGTCGCCCATCCATTCGTGGAAACGGATCGGGCCGTCGGTGGTCTCGGCGGTGAAGTCCGGGGCGATGTCCCCGATCGATTTGGGTATCATGGTCTTTTCCTTTCCGTGGGGATGCCGACCGAAACGGCCGGCCGCGGCCACGATGGCGTCGGCGGAGCAATATCGGCTCGCGCCCGTGCGGCATGCGCGGCGTCGATGATGGTCAGGTACCGTCGCGCATCCCGGATGACCTGAAAAAAAGCTGGAAGATTTCTGAAACCGGCACCGGCAAGCACAAAGCCGCGCAATCGGGCGGGATATCCGGCCGACAAGAGGCTACGAAACTGGAAGAAATGTTAGCCGCGTAAGCGGATCCACGTCGCCGGGATCAGGCGAGCAGGGGAACCATCGCCTTGAAGCGGCCCTCGCGACGCACCGCGGCGAGAAGCGGCTCGGCGGCGAGCAGAGCCCAATGCCGCCAGCCGCGGTCGATGATGGACTGAACGCGACCGATCGCATCGCTGACATCGCCGACCCGGGCCGAGGTCAGCGCGGTATAAAAGCCGATCAGGCCGCCGATCCCCGTCTTTCCCTTGAGCGTCTCGCGCGCTTCCTCGTCACGTCCGATCATCGCCAGCATCGTCCCGCGCATAGCGTCGGCGAGTTGGTCGGAGGGGTCGATGGCGAGCCAGTTCTCGGATCGGGCCAGCGCGAACCTGGCCAGCGTAACCGCGCGACCGGTTTCGCCCAGCCCTTCCGCTGTCCGCGCAGCGATGCTGGCCGAGTAGTAGTCGTCATTGCGCAGGCTTGCCGTCCGCTCGGCCATTGCCCCGGCCGTCCGAAAGTCGCCAATTTCGTAAAGGACGCATTGCACCACCGAATGAACGGCGAGGTCGTTAGGGTCGAGTTCGAACGCCCGGCCAATCGCCTGCCGTGCCGAATCATGGGCGCCGTGGGCGCAAAGGGCATAACCCATCGCCGCGTGACTGAAGGCGAGGTCGGGCCGCAGGGCGCACGCCCGTTCGGCTCCCTCCGCCGCGGCGGCAAGGCTGGTGGCGCCACCACCGGCGAACAGGTACCGGAAGCTGGCGCTAATCGCGTGCTGCGCGTGGGCCGGCGCGAAATTGTTTGCCTTGCGACAAGCGAGCCGGCTCAATGTTTCCGCCCGCTCGATCGCGTCCGGGTCGCCGCTGTAGCAAAGCCGCAGCGCCTCCTGGACCAGGGCATAGGCTTCGAGGCTGAAACTTGGTCCGCCGCCCGTCGCCGCTTCGGCGGCATCCTCCACCGTGACCGGGACCGTCAGCCGGTAGCCGGCGCGATGCACGGTCTGGATAATCTGCCCCTTGCCGCGACGGTCGCCGAGCGCGCGTCTGAGCTCCGATATCGCCGTCGTCAGCGATTCTTCCGAAACCGTCACGTCTGGCCAGATCGCTTCGATCAGCGCCGTCCGGCTGACAACGCTGCCATCGGCTTCGACCAACAGATCGAGCGCCGACATGGCCCGCGGTGACACGCGCCGGGTCGTCGCGCCGTCGCTGAATTCGCGCGCCGACCGGTCGATTCGCCAGGAACCGACACGAAGCGCTGGTGTGTAGGGCCGGCCCTGCGCGGCAGCGGCCGCGTGAGCTTCTGGATGGTAATGTGTCACGTCGCCCGTCCCGAAAACTGGTATGCTCGAATATCAACCATGGTTTAAGGTCGGGCCACATAGCGCAAAAAGGCCACGTCAGGCGAGCGAAAAAGCGGCGCGTTGACGATGTTGTGAAGTGGGCGCGAGCGCGTCGCGCCCTTACCGGATTCCTCTGCGGGGGTCCCGCCGGCGGCAGCCGCCCCTCTCCACCCCTGGAACTCTCTGCGGAAGTCCTCGCCGCGCACGAACACGCCCCTTGCCGGATTCCTCTGCGGAAGTTCGGTTTTGGTGATTTGGGGAGGGACCAGTCCACGTCCTCATGCTGACGTGCCGCCGAAGGCGGCCTCGAAGCACGCACGAGGCACAGCCCAGCCTATACGCAGTGACGTCGTGCGTCTTTCGAGGCTCGGGCTAACGCCCTCACACCTCAAGATGAGGGCGTTGGCATCTGACCTGAACCACTCGTCCTGGTTCGACGCCCCTTCCAATACGCCAAACCAAACGTCCGCAGAGGAATCCAAGCCAGAGAGGGGTGATCCTGCACCGATTGCCGACAAACACATGATGGTGCACGGCAAGCCGTGGCTATTGCACCCCTCGCACCCGCCGGAAGAGTGCTAGTCGATCCAGGCGCGCCAGGTGGCTTCGTTGGCGGCCAGCCAATCGGCGACCACGGCCTCGACGGTGCGGCCCTCGCCGTGGATTTCGGCGAGCATCGCCTCCATCGCGGCGTTCGACATGGTGTAGGCTTGGATCGCCTTATGGGCGCCCGGCCACTTGGTCTTCAGCTCGGTCGACGCCGCCTTCAGCGCGGCGATCAGCGCCGGCGTGCTTGCCGCGTGCGCCATCTCGAACGGCAGGTCGAGCGCTTCGATCCGCTCAGGATCGAAGCCGCCCCAGTCGGCCGGGCCGCCGAGATAGAAGCCCTTGGGCGCGCTCTCAGCCGTCGCGAAGGCTTCGGCGCAGGCGGGCTCCTGCAGCGCCCGCCAATCGGGTAACCCTGGGCAGGCCTCCACCATGTAGGCCGGGAACCACCAGTCCTCCTTCGCGGTCATGCCGGTCGGCCCGAGATTCTCGACCTTCCCCGTCGCTTCGGCTGCCGCCATCGCTTCGGTGGCGGTGGTCGCCCAGATCTCCATGGCGAGGTCGATCGTGCCGGCTTCCAGCTCCTTGAACTGACCGAGATAGTCGGCCTGGACGTATGCGACGTCGTATCCCGCCTTCTCCAGCACGCCGCCCATGATTCGCGACGAGACGAACTGGCCGGTCCAGTCGTTGAGTGAAATGCGGATCGGGTCGGACGATTCGCCGGATTCCGCTGCCGGCGTCGTCATTGGCACGGCGGCCAGGGCTATCGCCATTGACACCGCCAACAGGACCTTCGATCCACCGGACATGCCCGTCTCCCTTTTCGTCCGTCGCTGAAGGACCGTATCAGGCACGGCACGCCAAAACGATGACGGAATGCGGGGGTTAACCAGCACTTAACCCCAAGCCGCCACCACGAACCCATGGCCCGAAGGTCCGATCCGACCGCACCGTTCGTTGTCGCCACGCCGGCGCTGGCCAAGCTGGTGGAGCGTTGGCGCAACCATCTGGCGCGCGAACGCCGGCTGGCCGACAAGACGGTCGAGGCCTATGCCCGCGACGTCGACCAGTTCCTCGTCTTTCTCACCAGCCATCTCGGCCATCCCGCCACCCTCGGCGACGTGGCGAAGCTGAAGATCACCGACGTGCGCGCCTTCCTCGCCTCGCGGCGCAACGCCGGCGCGGGCTCGCCCACCGTCAGCCGCAACATCGCTGGCGTCCGGTCGTTCATCCGCTTCCTCGAGCAGGACGGCGAGGCCGACGGATCGGCGGTGCGGGCGATCCGGCCGCCGCGCCGCAAGCGATCGCTGCCCCGGCCATTGACGCCGGAACGGGCCCGCGATGTCGCCGAACCGGCCAATGCCATGGACGAGGAGCCGTGGATCGCCGCCCGCAACGCCGCCGTGCTGACCCTGCTTTACGGTTGTGGGTTGCGCATTTCCGAGGCGCTAGCCCTGACTCGCAGCGAAGCCCCACGCGGCGATGGGGCCGCGCTCCGGATCCGCGGCAAGGGCGGCAAGGAACGGCTGGTGCCGGTCCTGCCGGTGGTCGGCGAAGCGATCGCCGCGTATCTGCGGCTTTGCCCCTATGCGCCCGGACCGGACGGACCGCTGTTCCTCGGCGCCCGCGGCGGACCGCTGAACCCGAGGATGATCCAGCGGGCGATGGTCAGGCTCCGTTCGGCGCTCGGCCTGCCCGATACGGCGACGCCCCACGCCCTCCGCCATTCCTTCGCCACCCATCTGCTTGCCGCCGGGGGCGATCTCCGCACCATTCAGGAGCTGCTTGGCCACGCCAGCCTGTCCACCACCCAGGTCTATACCGGCGTCGACACCGAGCGGCTGATGGCTGCCTACGACGCCGCCCACCCCCGGGCCCGCTAAGGTCGAGGCCCATAAACAGAGCAAAATAATTAAGGTGACGACTCCGGTCTCGTGGCGGCGATTTGCCCAGCGACCGAGAGTGCTCGAATAGCATAAATGGCGCGCTATCGTTTCCAGTGGTCGTACTTTCCGCGCCGCCCGATCCCCCTATACTCATAGAAAAAGACGGACGGCACCCTGCTCCGAAATGAGCGGGCGCTCGGCGCGCCGATTATTTCAGAGTGAGAGGGGCTCTTACGCGAGAAAATCGAACGCAACACTGCTGCGAATGGAGGCGGTATCCGATGCTTGCGATGACAAAGATCTTTGGTGCCCTGTTGTTTGTCCTGGCAATAGGGTTTAGCGAGCAGGCCTTGGCGAAAACGACGAATTATACCTGCAAGAAGGCGACGTGCTCGACGGATGTCGACGTGAAACAACGCGCAATCAACAACACCAAATTACCAACGACATTTACTATTACGTGTGATCTTCCGGGCTATACGCAACGCGACGTGCCCGACACCGCGACGTGCTCCAAGGCGTCCAATTCAGTCGTCTCCAGCTGTCATCCGGTCCGGACAGGCAATCGATTCGCCTATTTTCATGTTTACTTCAACCAGGGCTCGAAAAATGCCCATGGCAACGTCAGTGTATACGTCAAATGTCCGCCGCCGCCCCCGGATGACGGCCGCGACGAACTGGTGAATTGATAGGCCGACGAAAGCAACGACGCGCTGTTTGAAGACGTTGCTGCTCTGGCCGCGCTTGCGACATGCATCGCAGCGAGCCCGGCAGCATGAGCGACACCAGACTACACATGCTAGGTTGAATCCTGCCGGGCCAGCATCGATTGGAAAAAGCCCCACGAAGCTTAAAATTACCTGCAAAATCGACCGGGCGGTTGATGGCGGCCTACAACGCGGCTCACCTACGAGCTCGTCAAGTCGTCGCGGCCTTGGCCTGCCGGGATGTCAGGCGTGTTAAGTTTCTCGCGCGCCTCTTCAACGGACTCGCGCACGGCCAACCCTAGCTGAGGCGAGAACTTCAGGACAGAATGTGCGTTGTCGTGATGGAAAACGGGATTGGCCGCCTCCACCTCGTTCACCTTAGCGACATTCACTGCCGGGCGAATTGATCCTTCAGGAGCGGTGAAGAGGGAAAGTGAAATACCGGCCGTCGAGAACTTCGATGTCAAAGCCGCCATTGTCTCCGACGCATAGAGGCGAGTTGAACCGATGCGGAGCATCACCGTTCCGGCTATCTCCCAGTCGAACGCCTCCCGCATCCATAGCAAACTAACGGGCCGAACATACTCGACGTCGCCTCCCGGCATCTGGATAACAATCATTCCTCGCTCCTCCAGTCTGTGCCTGGCGCGAAAGTGTACGCCGACGGTCACTATCTGAAAAGTTGCGCATTCGCTGAACCACCGATGAACGTCCGCTTCAGGCTGACTTCAGCGGGGCCTCGGTAGGGTCGGCGGCGAATGGAGGCGTTTCTCCCCAGCCTTCATTCTCTCTCCTCCCAAACTCGGGCTCGCTTGCGGGCCCGTTTTTTCTTGCCGCGTTACGTTCGGATCGTGCTAGATGGCCGTCATGTCCGTAACCCGTACCGAACTCTGGCAGATTATCGCGCGCGTCTCGCGCAGCGGCTGATGTCTTGACACCGGCCGGCGCGCAGCGATCGCGCCGGTTTGCTTCCTCGATGCCATCGCCCAGACTGCCGACCGCCGAACCCAAAAGGCGATCGCCATGGCTGTCCATCGTCCTGAACCGGCACCGCCGACTGCCCCGGCCGACACGCCACCGCTCCCCGTCAGCGCCGGGCCGCACCCCACCGGCTATCGGGAAATGGGGTACGTCTTCGCCGCCGTGGGCGCGCTGGCGTTTTCGACCAAGGCGGTCGTGATCAAGCTCGCCTATGAGGAGACGATCGATCCGGAAACGCTGTTGGCGCTGCGCATGGCCTTTGCGATGCCGTTCTATCTGGTCATCGGCGCGCTGTCGGTTCGGGACCATCGTCGCGAAGACCGGCCGCTACCGAACTGGCGGCAGATCGCCGGGGCGGCCGCTGTCGGGCTGCTCGGCTACTGGTTCGCCAGCTACATGGACTTTCTCGGACTGGTGTACATCACCGCCCAGTTCGAGCGGCTGATCCTGTTCACCTATCCGATGTTCGTGGTCATCTTCGGCGCGCTGTTCTTCAAGCAGCCGATCCGCGCTCACACGGTGGCCGGCATCGCCATCAGTTACGCCGGCCTCGCCGCCATCTTCGGCGAGAAGCTGACCAGCCTCGGCAGCGACGTGGTGCTCGGCGCCACCTTCGTCCTTTTGGCGGCGATTGCCTTCGCCCTCTATCAGCTCGTTGCCAAACCGCTGATCCAGGTCATCGGCCCGCGCCTGTTCACCTGCATTGCCATGAGTGGCGCCGCGGCCGGCGCCTTCATTCAGTTTTTTCTGACCCAACCGGCTTCCGCGCTGATCGTCTCGCCGCTGATGATCGGCTACGCGATCATGCTCGCCGTCGGCGCGACCGTACTCCCATCGTTTTTCCTCAATGCCGCGCTGCACCGGATTTCGGCGCAGGCGAACGCCACGATCGGCACCCTGTCGCCGGTGATGACCATCGTGCTCGCCGTGCTGATCCTCGGCGAAACCCTGACCACCGTCGACGTCATCGGCACGGCACTGGTGCTCGCCGGGGTCGGCTGGTTCACCTTCGCTGACCAGCGCGCCAAGCGGGACGGGACAAGCTGATCAAAGGCGAAAGCGTGACCGCCAGGTCGGCACTCTTACGCATTTCGGCTGAATTCGGCGGTTTTTCGTGCCTCCAGAACAGGCTTGCCAAGCCGCCTCCGGTCCCGCAAGCTTCGTATCAGCGCCCGGAACGGTCCGGGCGGTCGAAAAACCGGAGGACTTTGATGCGCATCGTTACCACCTCCGTCGTGGCGCTTGCCGCTGCTGGCGTTTTCGCGGTCGGTTCGGCCTCGGCCTGCGAATGGCAGAAAAACGTCACCGCTTCCGTCGTGCCGGAAACGGCTCAGGAAGAGATGGCCACGCCGGCGACCGAGATCGATCCGGTGAGGCTCGCCGAACTCCAGGACGCGGCCATCGTCCCGCGCAAGCCGGAAGAAGTCGAAGCCGAGTAAGGCTTCGATACCGCTTCACTGAGAGCGGCCGGCGGCTGGCCCTTGGGTCGGCCGAGCGGCCGCTTTTCTTTTGGCTGACGTCATCAGCGCGAAGTAGACGCCGCCGGCGATCGCCGCGCCGAGCACCCAGTCGAAGCCGGCGGGCACGGCAAACCCGGGATGCCAGACCGACGCGATCGAGCAGGCCGCGCCGACCGCCAGCGCGATGACGCCGCGCATGTTCCAACCTGCGGTGTAGTAGTAGGCACCACCGGGATCGGCGGAATAGAGCTGCTCCACATCGACGTGCTGCCGCTTGATGACATAGTAGTCGCAGATCATCACCCCATAGGCGGGCGCCACGAGGGCTGCCAGGGTGTTGACAAAACCGACGACGCCGATCTGGTTGATCACCGACACCCAGAACGCACCGACGACAAAGGCGATCGACGCGGCGATGATGCCGCCGAGGCGGAAGCTGATTTTTGCCGGCATCAGGTTCGAGATGTCGTTGGCCGCCGGCACGAAGTTCGAAACGACGTTGATGCCCACGGTGGCAACGAAGAAGGTCAGCGCCGCGACAATGGTCAGCGCGACGTTGTCGACCCGCTCGACCATCTGCGTCGGATCGGTCAGCCGTTCGCCGAACACGACCACCGTCCCGGCGGTCACCAGCAGCGCGATCAGCGAGAAGAAGGCGAGCCCGACCGGAATGCCGAGGACATTGCCGAGCCGCATCGCCGACGTCGACCGCACATAGCGGGAGAAGTCGCCGAAGTTGAGCATCACCGCGGCGAAGTAGGCGATCATCGTCCCGACGACGGCAAGGAACGCGGCAAAGGTTCCGCCGGCATAGGTACCGTTTCCCGCGAAGATCGTTCCGGCCGACGCCAGCATGGCGTCGCCAGCCCGCGTCCAGAGCACGACCGTGAGCGCAATCATCACCGCGTAGACGGCCGGTGCCGCCCAGTTGAGAAAGACCCGGATCCATTCGATCCCGCGCCAGAACAGCGCCATCTGGAACGCCCAGACGATGACGAACGCAAACCAGTCGACCACGGTGAGGCCGAGCAGCGTCGACGTGCTCGATGTTTCGACGAAAGCGCGGATCAGCAGGGCGACGGCGGTCGAGGCGATATAGGTCTGCGCGCCATACCAGAAAATCGCGACCATGCCACGCACCAGGGCCGGCAGGTTGGCGCCGCGCACGCCCATGCTCACCCGCGCCATCACCGGATAGGGAATGCCGTAGCGGACGCTCGGAATGCCCGAGAGATTGACGAAAAACGCGATGATCACCCCGGCGACCAAGATCGCCGCGAACACCAGCCAGCCGTTCAGGCCGTAGGTGAGGAACAGCGACGCGGCCAGCGTGTAGCCGAACAGACTCTGGACACTGTTCGACCAGACGCTGAAGATCTCGAACCAGCCCCAGTTCCGCCGCGCCGGCGGCACCGGTGCCAGATCGGCGTTGGTGAGGGTCGGATCGCCGGCCCGCAGGGGCACGTCCGCGCTACGGGCGACCTCCGGCATGCGCGCCCCCGGCTGGCGATCACATATGGATCGGCTTGAACCAGGCGGCGAGCGCGGCTTCCTTTACCGCTTCCGACAGGGTCGGATGGGCGTGGCAGGTGCGGGCCAGATCCTCGGCCGACCCGGCGAACTCCATCAGCACCGAGGCTTCGGCGATCAGCTCGCCGGCATAGGGCCCGACGATGTGAACGCCGAGCACCCGGTCTGTCTTCGCCTCGGCAAGCACCTTAACGAAGCCGTCCTTTTCCAGCAGCGCCCGCGCCCGGGCATTGGCCGAGAACGGATACTTGCCCGCCCTGTAGTCGACCCCGTCCGCCTTCAGCTCCTCCTCGGTCCTGCCGACCGAGGCGATCTCCGGTGCGGTATAGACCACGTTGGGGATCACGCCATAGTTCACATGACCGGCCTGACCGGCGATGATCTCGGCGACGGCGCCCCCCTCGTCCTCGGCCTTGTGGGCGAGCATCGGCCCGTGGATCACGTCGCCGAGCGCGTAGATGCCCTCGACGCTGGTCCGGTAGTGGGCGTCGACCGCCACCCGGCCGCGGTCGTCCATGGCGATTCCCGCTTCGGCGAGGCCCAGGCCTCCGGTGTAGGGCCGTCGCCCGATCGAGACGAGGACGATATCCGCGGCCAGCGTCTCGCTGTCGCCGCCGGCGGCGGGTTCGATCGTCACCTTCAGCGCCTTGCCGGAGGGCTTGGCCGCGGTCACTTTGCTGCCGAGCTTGAAGCCGATCCCCTGCTTTCCGAAGATGCGCTGCGCCTGCCGCGCCGTGTCGCCATCGATGCCCGGGAGGATGCGGTCGAGGAATTCGACGACGGTGACCTCGCTGCCGAGCCGCCGCCACACCGAGCCGAGTTCGAGGCCGATCACCCCGGCGCCGACCACCAGCAGCCGCTTCGGCACCGATGGCAGTTCCAGCGCCCCGGTCGACGACACGATCCGCTTCTCGTCGATGTCGATCCCCGGCAGCGGCGTCGACTCCGAGCCAGAGGCGATCACGATCGCCTTAGCCTCGACGGTCGCGGTCACGCCGTCATCGCCGGTGACCTCGACCTTGCCGGGCCCGGCGATCTTCCCGGTCCCGCGCACGGCATCGATCTTGTTCTTCTTGAACAGGAATTCGACGCCGGAGGTGTTGGAATCGACCACCGACTGCTTGTGGGCCATCATCGCCGGCAGGTCGAGTTTCGGCTTGGTGACCTTGATCCCGAAGTCGGCGAACTTATGCCCGGCCACCTCGAACATCTCCGAGGTATGGAGCAGCGCCTTGGAGGGAATGCAGCCGACATTGAGGCAGGTACCGCCGAGGGTCGCGTCCTTTTCGATGACGGCGACCTTCAGCCCGAGCTGTGCCGCGCGGATCGCGCAGACATAACCGCCGGGCCCGCTGCCGATAACGGCGAGATCATAGGACATGAATTCCAACCTCGGATGTCTTGGGTTTAGCTGGCGAGGGTGATGAGTGCCGCCTGTTTTTCGGCGTCACGGCGAAGGGAATCGGCGCCGAAGTCGACGGTATCCCCGTCGTCATCGATCCAGAAGACGGCGTGGCCGTGCGCCTCCCGCTGAACCGCCTCGAACCGCTTGGGCGACTCTCGCAGGAAAGCGAATATCGGACCATCGGCGAGCACCGGGCGCAGATCGACGACGCCCTCATAGTCGTCCTCGAACGTTAGCTGCAGCACCCCGAAGATGACGGGTTTCACGGACCGGATTCTGTGCGTTGTGCCGCTCATCGATCGCGTCCTAGCTCTCCCGCCGCCGGCCGAGCCGGCCGACCAGCCGCCCGGCGAGGAATACGATCGCGCCGACGCCGGCGAAGGTGGCGGTCGAGACCAAGGGATCGCCGAGATCGCGGCGGAACCAGGCGACGAACGCGGCGAACCACAGAATCGATGCGACGACAACGGAACCCCAGGCGAGGTGATCGGCGATACCGGGAACCGATGGCCCGCCGTGGCTCACAGATCGAGAACCAGCCGTTGCGGGTCCTCGAGGCTTTCCTTGACCCGCACCAGGAAAGTCACCGCCTCGCGACCGTCGACGATCCGGTGGTCGTAGGAGAGCGCGATGTACATCATCGGCCGCGCCTCGACCGCGCCCTTCACCACCATCGGCCGCTCCTGAATCTTGTGCATGCCGAGGATGCCGGACTGCGGCGCGTTGAGGATCGGCGTCGACATCAGCGAGCCGTAGATGCCGCCATTGGTGATGGTGAACGTGCCGCCCTGCATCTCCTCGATGGTGAGGGTACCGTCGCGGGCGCGGCCGGCGAGATCGGCGATCTGCTTCTCGATATCGGCCAGCGACAGCCGGTCGGCATCGCGTACCACCGGCACCACCAGGCCGCGCTCGGTGCCGACCGCGACGCCGATATTGTAGTAGTTCTTGTAGACGATGTCCTCGCCGTCGATCTCGCCATTGACCGCCGGAAGCTCTTGCAGCGCCTGGACGCAGGCTTTGACGAAGAAGCCCATGAAGCCGAGCTTGATGCCGTGCTTCTTCTCGAACAGGTCCCGATACGCGGAGCGCATCTTCATTACCGCGCTCATGTCGACCTCGTTGAAGGTCGTCAGCATCGCTGCGGTGTTCTGGGCTTCCTTGAGCCGGCGGGCGATCGTCTGGCGGAGCCGCGACATCCGCACCCGCTCTTCGCGGGCGGCGTCTTCCTCCGCCACCGGCGCCCGCGCGACAGCGGTCGGCGCCCCGGCCGGTTCCTTGACCGCCGTCTCGATGGCGTCGAGCGCATCCGCCTTGGTGATCCGCCCGTCCTTGCCGGTGCCCGCGATCTGATCGGGTGAGAGCCCCCGCTCGGCGATGATCTTGGCGGCCGACGGCGATGTGCCGGGCGGCACGGCGGGTCGATCCACGAAGGCCGCGGACGCGGCGGCTGCCTCGCGCAACTGGGTTTGTTCCGGTCCGGCCTTGATGGCTGGCGGGTGATCGGACTTCTGTTCCGGATGACCGGCCGCCCCATTGTCGGGTGCAGGCGCAGCCCCCTCGCCGGCCTCGATCGCACCGAGCAGCGCGCCGACCTCGACGGTCTCGCCATCCTCCGCCGCGATCGAGCCGATCACGCCGGCGGCGGGTGCCGGGACTTCAAGGGTGATCTTGTCGGTTTCGAGTTCGACCAGCGGTTCGTCGGCCGAGACGCTGTCGCCGATCTTCTTGAACCAGGCCCCGACCGTCGCTTCGGTGACCGACTCGCCGAGGGCGGGAACCCGGATTTCCGTCGCCATGTTCTTCTCCTGGCCGCGGGTTGAGATTAGTCGCCGAGGGCTTCCTCGACGAAGGTTTCGAGCTGCTCGAGGTGCTTGGACATCAGCCCGGTTGCCGGCGAGGCCGCCGCGGCCCGGCCCGCATAGCGTGGCCGTTGCGTCTCGGCACCCACCTGTCGCAACACCCACTCGATGTAGGGTTCGACGAACGCCCACGCACCCATGTTGCGCGGCTCTTCCTGGCACCAGACAATGTCCGCCTTGAGGAACCGGCCGAGCTCCGCCACCAGCGCCTTCGCCGGGAACGGGTAGAGCTGCTCGACCCGCAGGATGTAGACATCGTTGATGCCGCGCTTGGCGCGTTCCGCATGCAGGTCGTAGTAGACCTTGCCGGAGCACAGCACCACGCGCCGGATCTTGTCGTCGGCGACGAGCTTGGTCTCATCGTCGCCGCGGCACTCGGCATCGTCCCACAAGAGCCGATGGAAGGTGGATTCGGCGTTCATTTCCTCCATGCGCGACACCGCCTGCTTGTGGCGGAGCAGCGACTTGGGCGTCATGATCACCAGCGGCTTGCGGAACTTGCGGTGTAGTTGGCGCCGCAAGGCGTGGAAGTAGTTGGCCGGCGTCGTGCAGTTGACCACCTGCATGTTGTCTTCGGCGCAAAGCTGGAGGAACCGTTCCAGCCGCGCGGAGGAATGCTCCGGCCCCTGCCCCTCGTAGCCATGCGGCAGCAGCAGCACGAGCCCGGACATCCTGAGCCACTTCCGCTCGCCGGACGACAGGAACTGGTCGATGACCACCTGCGCGCCGTTGGCGAAGTCACCGAACTGGGCTTCCCACAGCGTCAGCGCGTTGGGCTCCGACAGCGTATAGCCGTACTCGAAGCCGAGGACGGCTTCCTCGGAGAGCATCGAGTTGATGACCTCGAAGCGGGCCTGTCGTTCGGCGACGTGATTGAGCGGGATGAACCGGTCCTCGTCCTCCTGGCTGTAGAGCACCGAGTGGCGCTGCGAGAAGGTGCCGCGTTCCGAATCCTGGCCGGACAGCCGAACCGGGTGCCCTTCGGCGAGCAGCGTCCCGAACGCGAGCGCCTCGCCCGTCGCCCAGTCGATCCCGGCGCCGGTTTCGACCGCCTTGCGGCGCGCGGCGAGGAAACGGCCGATGGTGCGGTGAACCTTGAACTCCGCCGGCACCTCGGTCAGCCGCTCGCCGATCTCCTTGAGCTTGCTCATGGCGACCCCGGTTTCGCCGCGGCGCGGGCCTTCGGTTTCGGCCGCCTTGAACTTGGCCCAGACACCGTCCAGCCAGTCCGCCTTGTTCGGCCGGTAGCCGCCGGCCGCTTCGAACTCCTGCTCCAGCGTCGTGCGCCAGCCGCCCTTCAGCGCCTCGATATCGCCGCTGGAGACCACACCCTCGCCTACCAGCTTGTTCGAATAGATCTCGAACGTGGTCGGATGCGCGCGAATCTTCTTGTACATCAGTGGCTGGGTGAACGCCGGCTCGTCGCCCTCGTTATGGCCGAAGCGGCGATAGCAGAACATGTCGACGACGACCGGCTTGTGGAACTCCTGCCGGAACTCGATCGCGATCTTGGCGGCATAGACCACCGCCTCCGGGTCGTCGGCGTTGACGTGCAGGATCGGCGCCTCAACCATCTTGGCGATGTCGGAGGGATAGGGCGAGGAGCGCGCGAACCGCGGATTGGTGGTGAAGCCGATCTGGTTGTTGATGATGAAGTGGATCGAGCCGGCGGTGCGGTGACCGCGCAGACCGGACAGCCCAAAACACTCCGCCACCACCCCCTGGCCGGCGAACGCGGCGTCACCATGGAGAAGCAGCGGCAGAACCCGCGCCCGCTGGTCGAGCGGCACGATTTCGCCGCGCGGCTTGTCGGCATGGAGGTCCTGCTTGGCCCGGGACTTGCCGAGCACCACCGGATTGACGATTTCGAGGTGCGACGGGTTGGCGGTCAGCGACAAATGCACCTTGTTGCCATCGAACTCCCGGTCCGACGACGCGCCGAGGTGATACTTGACGTCGCCGGAGCCTTCCACGTCGTCCGGCGAGGCTGAGCCGCCCTTGAACTCGTGGAAGATGGCGCGATGCGGCTTGCCCAGCACCTGGGCGAGCACGTTCAGCCGGCCGCGATGGGCCATGCCGAGTACGATTTCCCTGAGGCCCAGTTGCCCGCCGCGCTTGATGATCTGTTCGAGCGCCGGGATCAGCGACTCGCCGCCGTCGAGGCCGAACCGCTTGGTGCCGGTATACTTGACGTCGAGGAAGCGCTCGAAGCCTTCCGCCTCGGCGAGCTTGTTGAGGATCGCCTTCTTGCCGTTTTCGGTGAAGTGGATCGCCTTGTCCGGCCCTTCGATGCGCTCTTGGATCCAGCGCTTCTCGGCCGCGTCGGAGATATGCATGAACTCGACGCCCAGCGTCGAGCAATAGGTGCGGCGCAGGATCGCCAGCATCTCCGGCACGGTGGCGAATTCGAGCCCGAGGACGTAGTCGATGAAGATCGGCCGGTCGTTGTCGGCTTCGGTGAAGCCATAGGATGCCGGGTCGAGTTCGGACGCCGCCGGGATCGGCTGCAGGCCGAGCGGATCGAGGTTGGCGTGGAGATGGCCGCGCATCCGGTAGGCGCGGATCATCATGATCGCGCGCACGGAATCGCGCGCCGCGCGCTGGACATGATCGTCGGTGATCTCGGCACCGCGTGCCGTCACGCCCTTCTTGATCTTGTCGCCGAGCGTGGTCTCCAGCGCCGCCCAGTTGCCGTCGAGGGCCGCGACCAGTTCGCCATTGGCGACCGGTGGCCAGTCGGACCGCTGCCACGAGGGGCCGCCATTGGCGTCGGCCGATTTCCCGCCTTCAGCGATCGACTCGAAGAACGCGCGCCACTCGCCGTCGACCGAGTTTGGGTCGCGGTCGTAGCGGGCCTGCATGTCTTCGATGTAGGGGGCGTTGGCGCCGTAGAGAAACGACGTGGCCGCAAGAGCGGCATTGGGGTCCTGGCGTGTCATCCTCGCGTCCCGCGCAAGCGGTGCTTCGCTGCGCTCTCTCATCAGCGTGGCAACCTACCACGGCTGTACTGGCCGGTCCCGCTGAAATCAATGGTTCATTTGGGTTCCAGGACTATCCGTTCAAGACTTCGAGAAGGGTCGATCCGAGCCGCGCGGGCGATTCCGAAACGTGGATTCCGGCCGAGCGCATCGCCTCGATCTTATCGTCGGCGCCGCCCTTGCCACCGGCGATAATCGCCCCGGCATGCCCCATTCTGCGACCAGGCGGTGCCGTGCGCCCGGCGATGAAGCCGACCACCGGCTTGGCCCGTCCCTTGGCCGCCTCGTCCTTGAGGAACTGGGCCGCCTCTTCCTCCGATGAGCCGCCGATCTCACCAATCATCACAATTGATTGAGTGGCCTCATCGGCGAGCAGCATGTCGAGCACGTCGATGAAGTCCATACCCTTGACCGGATCGCCGCCGATACCGACCGCCGTGGTCTGGCCGAGACCGGCATTGGTCGTCTGGAACACCGCCTCGTAGGTCAGCGTCCCGGAACGGGAGACGATCCCGACCGAGCCGGTCTGGAAGATGTTGCCCGGCATGATGCCGATCTTGCAGGCGCCGGCGGTCATCACACCCGGGCAGTTCGGCCCGACCAGCCGCGACGCCGCCCCGCACAAGGCCCGCTTGACCCGCACCATGTCGAGGACCGGAATGCCCTCGGTGATACACACGATCAAGGGAATTTCCGCGTCGATCGCCTCCAGGATCGCGTCGGCGGCGAAGGGCGGCGGGACGTAGATCACCGTCGCGTCGGCGCCGGCCGCCTCCTTAGCCTGTAGCACCGTATCGAACACCGGCAGGTCGAGATGAACCTGGCTCCCTTTGCCCGGCGACACGCCGCCGACCATCCTGGTGCCATAGGCGATCGCCTGCTCGGAATGGAAGGTGCCGTTGTTGCCGGTGAAACCCTGGCAGATGACGCGCGTCTCGGCGTCGATGAGGATGGCCATCTCGATGTGCTCTCTGTTTCGATCTCAGGAAGGTCGGTTCGCGAACGGATTGACGGCCCGCACATTGCCGTAGAGCTGGCCGTCGTTGAGGTCTTCGGTGAAGAGGGTGCTTGCGCCGAGCGCTTCGGCCGCCGAGACCACCGCCGCGTCCCAGTAGGAGATCCCCCACGCCTCGGCGCGGATGATCGCGGCCTTGAGCAGCACCGCGTCGGCTGGCACGAACGGCATCCGGGTCAGCCGGTCGACCCAACGCGCGGCGATTTGCGGCAGCAGTGGGTTCGCGAGCTTGCGGGTGACGGCGACATAGAATTCCTGGACGACCTGCGCCGAGGTTCCGAAGCGGTCCTCGCGGATCAAGGCGCGGGCGGCGTTGCGCTTGGGCTCTGCGGCCGGATCGGTATCGACGGCATAGACGAGAACGTTGGTATCGAGAAACGCGCCAACGCTCATGACCGATCGCGCGCCGCCCTGTCGTGCAAATCGTCGCGCGACCAAGTCCGGCCGTCGGTCCGTGCGCCGGCCTCGTCGGCGAGGCCAAACAACGCGTCCCATTCGTCTTGCTGCCGCCGGGTTCGCTCCGACAGGTCCGCGAGTGCGCGCCGCACCAGCGCGTTGACGGTCGTGTTGTGGGCTGCCGCATAACGGCGAACGTCGGCCAGCACGTCTTCGTCCACGGCGAGCGTGATGTTTTTCATGCTACACAGTATATGTGGAACTGCGTATCCTGCAAGGGAAAGATGGCCCTCAGTCTTCCCGTGGTTCGATCGCGGTGATCTTGAGAACAATCCCGCTGAAGCCGGTTTCGTCGGCGGCGGGCCCGTCGTCGGGCACGTATGAAAGAAAGATGTCCCAGGTGCCCGGCAGCGCTTCCGGCGCCGCCCAGGTATGGCCGACGATGACACCGGGCTGATCGATTGTGTCGGTCGGCGATATGCCCAGCCAGTCGCTCACCGGCGCCGGCGCGATCGGGCCCGTCGCCTCGAAGTCATAGACGTAGCAGCTCACCAGCGTCACCGGCGCACTTTCGAGCCGAGTAAGCAGCAGGTAGAGCGTCGCCGACCCGAACGACCGGCCGTAGCTGGCGAGCCGACTGTCCATGTCCTCGTCGAGATCGAGCGCCTCCGACCGCTCCAGCAGGGCGGCGAGCTCCGGATGGTGATCGCGGGCGACAAGCTGCCACTCTTCGCTGACCGCCCGCGCCTGAAGCGCCCGGTAGCTGTGCCGGTCCTCGATGCAGACCGAGCGGAAGGCGGCAATGCGATGATCCTCGGGCGCCGACGGTGTCGTCTGGGCCAACGCCGGGGCGGGCGACGCACCGAGCCAGACGATGAAGACCCACACCGCGCGCATCCTCATGCCAAACCTCGCGGCCGCGAGAGGCGGGGCCAAAGCCAAGGCAGCAGGGTGCCGATGATTCCGAGAACGCAAATCGGCGTGATAACGCCCGCCAAACGCATGAAGCTACGAATCGCGCCGTCGTTATCGATCACCCTATCGCCCTCGACCCGCAGCGGGGCGTTGGCGGCAAGGACGCATTCGACCTCAATCCAGACGGGGATTCCGACGAAAAAGAGCAGGAACAGCCCTGCCACGCCGACCGATGTCCTTCGAAAGCCGTATCGCCGCATGATGGCGAGAACCGTAGCGCAGAACAGCCCGACAAGCAGCGCTATCAGCCAGAGAACGATCAGCCTCTCGACCGCCGCGAGCCCATAGACCACCCGGTTGCCGACGTAGAGGCACAACGGCAGGGCCATCAGCTCTGGGCGACCGCCCCGACGATCTTCTGGGCGGCGGCGTCGAGGTCGTCCGCACTGATCACGTTGAGGCCGGAGTCGGAGATGATCCGCTTGCCTTCGTCGACATTGGTGCCTTCCAGGCGCACCACCAGCGGTACCTGCAGGCCGACCTCCTTGACCGCGGCGATGATCCCCTCGGCGACCACGTCGCAGCGCATGATGCCGCCGAAGATGTTGACCAGGATGCCCTTCACGTTGGGGTCGGCGGTGATGATCTTGAAGGCGATCGCCACCCGCTCCTTCGAGGCGCCCCCGCCGACATCGAGGAAGTTCGCCGGCTCGGCGCCGTAGAGCTTTATGATATCCATGGTCGCCATGGCGAGCCCGGCGCCGTTCACCATGCAGCCGATGTCGCCGTCGAGCGCGACATAGGAGAGATCGTTCTCCGACGCCTCGACCTCCTTGGGGTCGTCCTCGGCCGGATCGCGCAGTTCGGCGATGTCGGCGTGACGGAACAGCGCGTTGTCGTCGAAGTTGATCTTGGCGTCGAGGCAGAGCAAATCGCCGGCTTCCGTCACCACCAGCGGATTGATCTCGAGCAGGCTCATGTCGGTCTCGACCGCGGCGCGATAGAGCGTGGCGATCAGCTTGTCGCACTGGCGGATCTGCGCGCCTTCGAGTCCAAGGCCATAGGCGATCGACCGACCGACATGGGAGGTGTATCCGGCGGCCGGGTCGACATGGAGGGTGATGATCTTCTCCGGCGTCTCCGCCGCCACGTCCTCGATGTTCACCCCGCCTTCCTGGGAGGCGATGAAGGCGATCCGGCTGCTGCCCCGGTCGACCAGGCACGAGAGATAGAGCTCGCGCGCGATCGCCGACCCTTCCTCGATGTAGAGGCGATTGACGGGACGACCGGCGGGCCCGGTCTGGTGCGTCACCAGCGTCCGCCCCAGCATCTGTTCGGCGTGGGCGGCGACTTCCTCGACCGAACGCGCCAAGCGAACGCCACCGGCTTCGCCGCCTTCAGGTTCGGCGAACTGCCCCTTGCCGCGGCCGCCGGCGTGGATCTGGGACTTCACCACCCACAGCGGCCCGCCTAGCTCCCGCGCCGCGTCCTCCGCTTCCTTCACCGAAAACGCCGGTATCCCCTTGGCCACCGGCGCCCCGTAGTCGCGCAAGATCGCTTTCGCCTGATACTCGTGAATATTCATGCTGCCCCCTTCAACCGCCCGCGTCCGGGCAAACGATTACTTGCCGAGCGCGGGAAGAATCCGGACGCAAGCCTTGAGCAGTCCCTCGACGGCTTCGACCGACTTCTGGAACTGCTTCTGCTCCGACTTGGAGAGGTTGATCTCGATGATCCGTTCGACGCCCTTGGCGCCGATCACCACCGGAACCCCGATATAGCGATCCTGAACCCCGTATTCGCCTTTCAGGCAGGCGGCGCAGGGCAGTACCCGCTTTTTGTCCTTGAGGTAGCTCTCGGCCATCGCAACCGCCGAAGCGGCCGGCGCGTAGAACGCGGAACCCGTCTTCAGCATCTGCACGATTTCGGCGCCGCCGTCCCGGGTGCGCTGGAAAATCTCCTCAACCCGCTTCTTGGTGGTCCAGCCCATCTTGACCAGATCGGGCAGCGGAATACCGGCGACCGTCGTGTATCCGGCGACCGGCACCATGGTGTCGCCGTGGCCTCCGAGCACGAAGGCCGAGACGTCCTCGACCGACACGTCGAATTCGCTGGCGATGAAGTATCTGAGCCGTGCCGAGTCGAGCACGCCGGCCATGCCGACCACCATGTCGCGCGGCCGGCCGGAGAATTTCTGCAGCGCCCAGACCATCGCGTCGAGCGGATTGGTGATGCAGATGACGAACGACTTCGGCGCATACTTCTTGATGCCGGCACCGACCTGCTCCATGACCTTCAAATTGATGTCGAGGAGATCGTCGCGGCTCATGCCGGGCTTGCGCGGCACGCCGGCGGTGACGATGCAGACATCCGCGCCCTTGATGGCGGCATAGGCCGACGTGCCGGCGAGTTCGGCATCGAAACCGCTCACCGGCGAGGACTGGGCCAGATCGAGTGCCTTGCCCTCGGGAACGCCCTCGACCACGTCGAACAGGACGACATCACCGAGTTCCTTCAAGCCGATCAGATGGGCGAGCGTGCCGCCGATCTGGCCGGCGCCGATAAGAGCGATTTTGGGTCGAGCCATGGGGTGTCCTTGACGGGCGAGAAACGATCGCGGGCGAGGTCCGATGGCTCTAGCCCGATTGATGCTGCACTGCAAGCAACCGGCAACCAGGCCGACATGACGGTCGCGTCGACAAAGCCTCCGGTTGTATCAGCCAGTCGATCCCGACGCCGCCTGCAACGCCTCGCCGCGACCGGCGGCAAGGTAGGCATCCGACCGCATCTCGATGAGCCGTGATGCGGTCCGGCGAAAGGCGGCTGCCTCCGCCCCGTCCGTCGCCGCGTAGAGCCCGTCCGGTTCAGCGGCCGCCGACACAACGATGCGCACACCGGCATCGTAGAACACGTCGATCAGATTGATGAAACGCCGGGCAACATCGCGGCGTCCGGCGGCAATGACCGGTATCGCATCGATCATGACGACATCGAACGCCTCGGCGATCGCCGCATAGTCGCCGGTCCCGAGCGGTGTTTCGCAGAGATCGGCAAACCCGAAGCGCGCGATCCTGTGCCAGGCGCGAGGGACGATGACCGCGCGCCCCTTGACCGTGAGATCGCGTTCGGCCCCGGCCGCACCGCCGGTGAGGCTGCGCCAGATGCTTTCCAGCGCCGCGTCGGCGGTCGCGCCAAGCGGCGTGAAATACGTCGCCCCTTCGCTCAGCTTGGCGAGGCGGTAGTCCTGGTCGGAGTCCAGTTCCATGACGTCCACATGCCGCCTCAGCACGTCGACGAAGGGGAGGAACAGCGGTCGGTTGAGCCCGTGGGCGTAGAGATCGTCCGGCGCGACATTGGAAGTCGTCACCAGGACCAGCCCCTTTTCGAAAAGCGCCGTGAACAGGCGCGCCAGGATCATGGCGTCGGCGATATCCTCGACGGCAAATTCGTCGAGGCACAGCAGCCGGGTTTCCTCGCCGATCGCCGCCGCGACCGGGGTGATCGGATCGGCCCCCGCCTCGCCCTGATGGGCCGCGCGGAAGGCGTGAATCCGGTCATGCACATCCTGCATAAAGGCGTGGAAGTGGGTCCGCCGTTTGGGCTTGGCGGTGGTCACCGCGAAGAAGGCGTCCATCAGCATCGTCTTGCCGCGGCCGACGGCGCCGTGGATGTAGAGCCCGCGAACCTGCGGCGGTGGTCGGCGGGCGAACAGCCAGCCCAACCCGCGGCGCTTGGAGGGCAGGTGCCAGGCCGATTCCGACAACGCCCGATCCAGGCGGTCGAGCCGGCGGGCGACGGCCAGTTGGGCGGGATCGATGCTGAGGTGGTCGGCTTCGACCAGCTTGCAGTAATGGGCGACCACCGGGCCGCCAGCCGAGGCGCTGACCGGCCGGTCGCTCATCGAACGGGAATGCGGTTTTCGCCTAGCGGTAGAAGGAGACCGGCCCGCCGCCCTCGGTCGCACCGTCGAAACGGCTGCCGCCCGATGACTGCAGCCGGGCGACCGGCGTCCCGCCCTGACCGGCGAGCACCACCTGCTGTCCCTGCAGGTTCCAGGCCGAGATCGACTTCAGGGTCTCCGAGGAGCATCCCCGCGTCGACGCCCGGTAACCGCCGGTCCACGAGGTCAGGGTCATGAACAACTGGCAGGACTCGCCACTGGAGGCGATCGTCCAGCCGCCGAGGAGATCGGTCCGCCCCAGCGAAGCGGACGGGGCCGGCGCCGGTGCCGCCGGCGCGGCGGCCCCCGCGGGCGGCGCATTGGCCGCGACCGTCGTGGCCCCGGGTGCGGTTGCGGGCGGCAGCGGTTCGGCGATGACGGCGCCGCCGGGCGGACCGGCAACGCCACCGGGCGGCGGCAGACCGCCGGCCACCTGACCGGGCGGCGGATTGCGATTGCCCGGCGAGACGCCGATCGCTCCAATGGATCCGCACCCGCATAACGTCACCGCAAGCGCGATCGGAACGAAACGGTTAACCGGCATCAGTTGATCCCCTCTAAGTCGGTCCACCCACGACCGAACACAGGTCCTAGACCTGAATTAAAGCGGGTTTCGGGCAAATAAGGCGTTTTAGCAACCCCCAATCGGCGCGCCCGCGACCCATCGTCCAAGACGAATCGGCGATACCAGCAAAGGGTATCGATGGTTAACCGCGGGTTTCGACGTGCTGAGGAAGCCCCAATTCGGCCGCCTTGGCGCGCACCTCGGCCTCCGGCCGTCCCAGTGTCTGCCCGATCAGTTCCGGCGCGACACTGCTGTCCCACAGTTCCCGGAGCTTCGCCACCGCCTCGACGGTCCAAGGCGTTCCGGCATTCAACGTCACATTGTCGGTCATGCTCTCGCCTCCATCGAATAGGTCGAGAGCTATAACTAGAGTTGTATTGTGGCATGGACCGGGCCATGGTCGACGTCGTCAGCCACGCGCCATCGGCGTTCAACCACGCTGTGTCGCGCGTGTGGCTTTCTTGCCCGTCACCCGCGCCCATTCAAGGGACACGAAACACCATGACCCTCACCTCCGCGCACAGGTGGTGTGCGTGACGTCGACAAAGTCAGTCGCCCCGGTGATGGCGCTGTTGGTCGGCGCCCTGTTGTGGAGTCAGCCGCTCTCGGCCAACGAAGTCCCCGGACCGCGCCACACCATCGCACCGCACCTGTTCGAAGGCGATGACGGCAAGCCGGTCGCAGCCGAATGGGGCCGGCTCGTCGTCCCGGAGAATCGCACCGATCCGCCGAGCAACCTTATCGAGGTCCCGTTCGTCCGCTTCCGTTCGAATGCGCCCGATCCCTCCGAGCCGTATGTCTTCCTGAGCGGCGGGCCGGGCGAGGAAAGTCTCGGCGACAACATTCGGCAGTTCCTGCCGTTCGTCGCCGACCTCCCCTTCGATCTGATCCTGGTCGAGCAGCGCGGCGTCGGCCATTCGCGACCGCGACTGGACTGCGCCGATCGCTACGACCTCGCCCGCGACCGTCCCCTCGATCGCGCGACCTTGCGTGCCGCGGAGCGCGAACATGCACGCGCGTGCGCCGCGTTCTGGGCGGACAAAGGCGTCGACCTTACCGGCTACAACGCCCGGGAGATGGCTTCGGATGTCGACGCGCTGCGGCGGGCGCTGGGATACGACAAGATCAACCTCCTCGGCGGCAGCTTCGGCTCCCACCACGGCCTCGCGGTGTTGCGCGGCTTCGAGGACACCGTCCATCGCGCCGTGTTGTCCGCCGTCGAAGGTCCCGACCACACCGTCAAGCTGCCAAGCACGATCCAGAGCTACCTCGACACGCTGGACGCGATGGTCCGCGCCGATCCGGATCTGAGCGCCCACATTCCGAGCCTTCTCGAATTGATGGCGACGGTGCTCGACCAACTGGAGGCCGAGCCGGTCACCGTCACGATCGTCGACCCGGAGACCGGCGACGCCGTCGCGATCGTGGTCGGAAAGCTCGACCTGCAACTGATGACCGCCGCCGGCCTCGGACGGACGGACTTCCTCAAAGCCCTGCCGAGGCGCTACCACGCCATGGCGAATGGCGACTTCTCCTGGCTCGGCGCGGCGGCGCTCGACTACCGGACCAATCGCGGTGGCGCCTTGATGGGCACGCTGGTGGACTGCGCCTCCGGCGCGTCGGCCGATCGTCGGGCACGGATCGCGGCCGAGGCGGAGGACACGCTGCTCGGCGGCGCTATCAACGGCGTTCAGTTCGACATCTGCGACGTGATCGGCAGCGCCGACCTCGGCCCCGATTTCCGGGCCGATCTGGAGTCCGATGTCCCGGTGTTACTGGTGAGCGCGGGCCTCGACCCGCGAACGCCGGTCGGCAATGCCAAAGAGGTCGGCGCCGGCCTTGCGGACAGCCACCATCTCATCATCGACGGGGTCTCCCACGATTTCGCCATGGGAGACGAAAGGCTGTCGGCGTACATCGCGATGCAAGTCGCGTTTCTGTCCGGCCAGCCGCCGGAGACGACCCGGATCGCCGTGCCGTTCGCCTTCGACCCGATCGCAAACCGCTAAACTGGTTGATCGGGTGAGTTAGGCGGCCGGCTGGCCCACTCTACATCTACGGCTCTCGCCACCACCGCGGGCCGCCGGGTCGGCGCGCTCATGCATTCGACGTGTTGAGGGTCAGTCGGTGTCAGAAAGGGTTCTCCGCGTAGAAGTCTTCCCATCCGGCGGGCTCCGGATTGTCGGTCAGATATCGATCTCGCTTTTCCTGCGGAAGCGATCGCAACCAATCGACAAAGTCTTCAAGATATCCATCGCCACCGCCCATGCGCCAGGCCATTGAATATTTGTTGACACCAGGAATCTCCTTCCAGGGCGGCAACAACGGGTTGGGATACACCGTTTTCGGTATCTCCTTAGCTATGGCCTTCAACCAACGGATTTCCTCCTCCGATGGCGTGTTCCACTCATACCACTCGTCTATGCTCCGAAACCGAGCCTTGAAAGCGGGTGCGAGTTTTACCCATTGATCATCCAGCAACTTCTTGTCGATCATTCATCGATCTCCCCTTGTAAACGCGAGTGCCCGACAAGCGCCCCATCCCTCATGCTGATGCTGAGCAACCATTAGGCTGCCGGTTGTGAGCGAGGTGTATCCTCTCCCCTTGCGGGAGAGGATAGCGAGGTTTGGCGGCGGAGCCGCCTTAGCCGAGCTTGGTGAGGGGTGTCTTCGGGACCAAGACGCATCATGGGCTCACCCCCTCACCCGGTTTGCCTAGGCTCGTCCCTCGCCAAGACAAACCTGCCCTCTCCCTCGAGGGAGAGGGAGCCGCTGACCTGGCCGGCCACCTGCCCGACCGTCACCCGACGCCGGCCTGCCTGCGGCGCGAACAGGGGCGGCCGTGTAGCGGTCATCAAGGCCCGCGCGCCAGCGTCGCCTGCACCGACTGCCACCCACTCCACGTCGTCCTCCGGCTCGACCGGACGACCCCTCACTGTTGGCACTAGTGCTGTTTCACCGCCAGCGGATCAACCTGCCGCGCTTCAGCCGTGGTATTGGCGCTGCGAGCAGGTGCCATCCCCCTCCCACGAACGCCGAGCCCCCCTCAACTCATCCAGTTGCCGCCGTCGACGTTGAGCGTCTGGGCGACGATGTAGTCGGCGTCGTCGGAGGCCAAAAACACCGCGGCGCCCGCCTGCTCCGCCGGCACGCCCATGCGGCCGTAGGGCACGGCCGCCCCGACCAGCGTCTTCTTCTCGCCGATCGGCCGGTCCTCGTAGCGGGCGAACAGCGCGTCGACCTCGTCCCACATCGGCGTCTCGACCACCCCCGGCGCGATGCCGTTGACGTTGATGCCGTGCTTGATGAGATCGAGCCCGGCCGACTGGGTGAGGCTGATCACCGCCGCCTTGGAGGCGCAGTAGACCGACACCAGCGCCTCGCCGCGGCGGCCGGCCTGGGAGGCGAGGTTGATGATCTTGCCGCCGCCGCCGCGTTCCACCATGTGGCGAGCGACCGCCTGCATGGTGAAGAACAGGCCCTCGACATTGACGGCGAACACCCGGTGGAAGCTCTCCGGCGTCACCTCGAGCACCGGGGCGAGATCGAAGATCGCGGCGTTGTTGACCAGGATGTCGATCCGGCCGCTCCGGCCCACCACGGTCTCGACCATCGCCGCGATCGAGTCCTTCGACGTGACGTCCAGCGGTACAGAATAGGCGTCGCCGCCGATCGCCGCGGCGGTCCGCTCCCCATGGTCGGCCTTACGAGCGGCGACCACCGTGATCGCCCCTTCGGCCGCATAGCGCTCGGCGATGGCGCGACCGATACCGCGCGCGCCGCCGGTGACGACCGCGACCTTGCCTGCAAGCTTCACCGTTGTGTCCCCCGTCTACCCCAAAACGCGCCGCCCGGCGCGTCGGATCACTGCCCGCCGCGGCCGCGCCCGATGCGGAACAGGCGCATGATGAACCACACCGGAACGACGATCACGGCGCCAAGCAGGAAGTAGCGGAACACCCACTCGATGGTGTCGAAGCCCATGGCGTAGATGCGCCGGATCAGCCGTTCGAGGCCGTTGACGATGTCGAACGGCGACACGCCGAGGAGGCTCAGGATAATGCCGACGACGAACGACATGGCAATCAGCTGAAACACCACCCTACCGGGCGGTCCGCCGAGGAAACGCGACACTGCGCTCATGGTTCGATCTCCGTTCCTGCGACGCAATATAATCGAACCGTGGCGGTTTTTCAGCCACCGCGGCGGCCCGTCGCCACTGCCCCGCCTGTGACCGCCATCACCGACAAACCCGACATCGTCTGGCATAGAAGGGTCACCAGTTACGGCGCCCCAGGGGGCTGGGGGGCCGTCGGTCGCCGGCGACCGATCATCGCAATCAGGAGAACGGCCATGCGCCGCAACTACACCGAACAGGCCATCGCCACGGCCCAGGTGATGGGCCTCTTCGGCGCTGCCAAGCGTCGCCGACGGATGGACCGGCGCGGCGAGGCGCGCGTCAGGCAGGCCCGCATCCACCGCGCCCTCTGACCGACCCTACCCCGTCCGGTCGTCGAGCAACGCTTCCAGCGTCTCCAGCCGGTCGGCCTCGGCCGGCGGCTTGTCCCATCTCAGCCGCGACACCCGGGGAAAGCGCATCGCCACGCCAGACTTGTGCCGGGTCGAGCGCTGTAGTCCCTCGAACGCCACCTCGATCACCAGACCTTCGTCCGCCGCGTGGACGACCTCGCGCACCGGCCCGAACCGGTTGATGGTGTTGTTGCGCACGAACCGGTCGATCTCGGCGAGTTCCTCGTCGGTGAAGCCGAAATAGGCCTTGCCGACCGGCACCAGCTCGTCACCGTCTTCGCCCGGGCGCCATACACCGAAGGTGTAGTCGGAATAATAGGACGAGCGCTTGCCGTGGCCGCGCTGGGCGTACATCAGCACCGCATCGACAATGTGCGGGTCGCGCTTCCACTTGAACCACGGTCCCTTCGGCCGGCCCGGCTCGTAGACCGAATCCCAGCGCTTCAGCATCACGCCCTCGATCAGCGGCTCCGGCGGCGTGGCGCGCAGGCGGCGCAGATCCTCGGCATCCGCGAACGGCACCAGCGGCGACAGGTCGAGCCGCGCGCGGGATGAACGTGCCACCAGCGCTTCGAGGCGTGCCCGGCGGTCGCGAAACCCCAGACCGCGCATGTCTTCCTCGCCATCGACGAGGACATCATAGGCGCGCAGGAAGGCCGGATGCTGGGCCAATAGTTTCTCCGACACGGTCTTGCGGTTGAGCCGCTGTTGCAGGTCGGAGAACGAGCCGGTGCGGAAGCCGTCCGCCGTCGCCTCGCCGATCAGCAGCTCGCCGTCGAGCGCGCCGTCATAGTCAAGCGCGTCGGTGAGGTCAGGGAAGGTGTGGGAGATGTCGTCGCCGGTGCGGGTGTAGAGCCGGGCGACGCCGCCCTCGCGCACCGCCTGGACGCGGATGCCGTCCCACTTCCACTCGGCCGCGTAGGCCTCGGGAGTGATCGCGGCGAGGTCGCCCTCGGCGATCGCGTGGCTCAGCATCACCGGCCGGAACGGCGCGGCGATGGTCGACACCGGCCGTGGGCCCGCCTCTTCGAGCCACGCGAACAGGTCGGTGTAAGGCGGCACCTGGCCGGGCCACAGCTCCTCGATGTCGTTGACCTGCTTGTCGCCGAAGTCGGCGAGTGCCTGTTTGGCGAGCCGCGCCGAGACCCCGATCCGCAAGCCCCCGGTGACCAGCTTGATCAGCGCCCACCGACCGGTGGCGTCGAGGGTGTCGAGCAGGCGCTCTACGTGACGCGGGCCGTCGCTTCGCGACATCGCCAACAGATCCTCCACCACCGTCCCCAGCGACGGAATATCGGTGTCCGCCCCCTCCGTCGGCCAGATCAGCGAGATCGTCTCGGCGAGATCACCGACATAGTCGTAGGAATAACCGAACAGCACCGGGTCGACCCGCTCGGTCACCAGCCCGCGCAGCATCGCCGGCTTGACGCTCGGGATCGACAGCCCGCCGGTCAGCGCGGCCAGCGCATAGCCGCGATCGGGATCGGGCGTCGCACGGAAATAATCGACCATCAGCCTGAGCTTGACGTTGCGCTGCGGGGTCAGCACCAGCCGGTCGAGAAGGGCGGCAAAGGCCTGCATGGCGTGAGAGATAGCGTGCCGCGCGAGCGCCACCAAGCCGCCGTCGACCCGTTGCTGACAGCGTGGTCCAACCTCCGACGATCCCTCACCCCTTGCGGGAGCGGGATGCCGTGTCACCGACATGCGTGCTTCGAGGCTCCGCTGACGCGGCCACCCCGATCGAACCCGGCGCAGGCTCTCAGCATGAGGGGATTAGCAGTTGCCAGGTGCCGCTCCGGTTTCCTTGGCCACAGACTCCAACCTCCTCATCCTGAGGCGCGAGGGCGTCAGCCCGAGCCTCGAAGGACGCACCAAGCACCAAAGCACAGCCCCCCAATTTGCACCCAACCCGCGTTTCGGCTAAAGACTCCCCGCCCGGCGATGGCGCCGGGTCGCGTTCTCAGGGCGGGGTGAAACTCCCCACCGGCGGTGATCGGAACTGAAAAATGTTCCGTCAGCCCGCGAGCGCCCTTCCCCGCCAAGGGGAAGGGGTCAGCAGATTCGGTGCGAACCCGAAGCCGACGGTCATAGTCCGGATGGAAGAGAACGACAGGAACCGCCAGCCGCAGGTGCGCCTGCGCGGGCGGTGACCAGACTGTCGTCCAGGCCGCTGATTGCGTGTTGCTGCTCATTGGGAGATGCAACATGGATCGCTTGTTTGTCGTGGCGGGTTCGCCCGTCCGGAGGTCGCCATGAGCGCGACCACCTTCCCGACCACTTCGTCGTCGGTCGCCGGCGCCGCATGGATGGTGCTCGCCGGCGCCGTCTTCGCCGTCATCAACACGCTGGTGCAACTGGCCACCGCCGGAGCTGGCGTATCGTCGTTCACCGTCGCGTTCTTTCAGTATCTGGTGGCGCTGGCGGTGACGCTGCCGTGGGTGCTGCGTCACGGCATCCCATCAATGCGCACGCGGTACTTCTGGCTGCACCTGTTCCGCGCCGCGCTCGCTGCCTTCGGCGTCCAGCTCTGGGTGGCCGGCCTCGCCTACCCGGTGCCGATCTGGGCGGCGATCGCGCTGCTGATGACCTCGCCGTTCTTCGTCACTATCGGCGCGCGTGTGTTCCTGGGCGAGACCGTCACCCTCGAACGCTGGCTCGCCGTGATCGTCGGCTTTGCCGGTGCGTTGATCATCCTCGATCCGTGGGCCGACGTCTTCCAGTGGGCGAGCTTCCTGCCGATCGGCGCGGCGGCGCTTTGGGCCGGATCGTCGTTGTGCCTCAAACGGGTCGTTGACGACGAGTCGGTCTGGCCGACCACCGCATGGCTCCTGGTCCTGCTCACCCCATTTAACCTCGCCTTCGCCATTCCCGCGGGGTTTGCCATACCGGACGCGACCACCTGGATGATCGTCATTGTCGCCGGCGTTCTCACCGCCGCGGCGCAAGGCTTCCTGGCGCTCGCCTATTCCCGCGCCGACGCGGCTTTCGTCCAGCCGTTCGATCTGATCAAGCTGCCGCTCAACGTGCTCGCCGGCTTCATCGTCTTCGCCTGGGTGCCGCCCGGCAACCTGTGGCTGGGGGCGGCACTGATCGTCGGCGCCTCGCTCTACCTCATGGCGCGGGAGAACCGGCAGGAGAATTGACGGCGGCGGAGCGGCGCTCCGGTTGGGGCGCAACGCCTGCCGCCAGACACTTCATGCTGATCAGCGTTTGCCGCAAAGCAGCGTCGAGGTCCGTGCGGGGTTCCTCTCCGAGGAGTTGGACGAGACGCCCATTGTCCAGCCGGGCAGGGTGACGCCAGTGCGGCGCGATTTCGGCCGCTTCGCGCGGGAAGCCACCGAACGGCGCAAGGGCGCGGACAAGCCACCAGGGAAGCGGCCAGACCGGCAGGTCTTTTTCGACAACCCGTGACAGCGCTGTCGTCATGACGGTGCCGCTCTCGTCGAACAAGCCCTCGAACTGCAGCCGTTCGAACGGCAGGAGTTGGTCGGGCCTATCCAGCAGTCGCGCGAATGCCTCCGCAAAATCGGGCAGATAGGCCCAGGAGTGACCGCCGCCGCGCGCCGGATTGACGATCCGCTTCACCGGCCTCTCGGCCTTGACCATGGCCTCGGCGAACCAGGTGTCGCGCGCGCCGGGTCCGAAGAAGTCGCCGGCGCGCAGAATCAGCGAGGGCACCTCGGGTGCAGCATCCTCGAGCCTCTTCTCGAGGGCGACACGGATTCGGCCCTTCCGGCTCTTGGGCGCTTGCGGTGTCCGCGCCGTGATGACCGGCGTGGTCTCGGGATCGAAATTGTAGATGGTCGCGGGCAGGACCACGCGCGCGCCGCCGGCAGCGCGGGCCGCTGCGATGGTGTTGTCGATCATCGGGAGCACAACCGTGTCCCAGTTGCGATAGCCCGGCGGGTTGACCGCGTGAACGATGATCGACACGCCCCGCGCCGCGCGAACGACATCGTCGCGCACCATCGCATCACCGCACACCCAGTCGACGCCGTTGGCGGCTCCGCCGTTGACCTTGCTCAGATCGCGGACAAGACCACGCACCTGCCATCCATGGTCCAGCAGGGCCGACGCGATCGCCCCACCGGCCTTTCCGGTTGCGCCCAGAACCAATGCTGCTTTTTTCGTTTCCATAATCATCTCCGTTTGTTGGATGACCCCAAACTGGCGTCCGGATCGCTAAAAAGAAATTGTCATATTCTCTCTATCTGCTAGTCGATTGTTTATGAGCAAGCCGATTTCATGGGACGACCAGCGGCTCTTTCTCGCGGTCCTCGAAGAAGGCAGTCTGTCGGCGGCGGCCCGGCGGCTGATGCTGTCCCAGCCGACCGTACGCGTTCGGATCGAGGGGCTCGAGCGATCGCTCGGTACCGTTCTCTTCACACGCTCCGCCAACGGATTGGTGCCGACAAAGGAAGCGCTCGCCCTGCATGCATCGGCGCGCGCCATGGCCATGGCCTCGGAGCGTTTCATCCGGCTGGCCTCCGCCCCGGTCGACGAAATTGGCGGTACGGTTCGGCTTTCCGTCCCGGAGCTGATGGGGGTGGAGGTTGTTCCGGATATACTGGCCGGCCTGCGGCGGAGCCATCCGGCGATCCGGGTCGAGTTGTCGCTGAGCAACGCGCCGGCCGATCTTCTGGAGCAGGAAGCCGACCTTGCGATCCGGACCTTTGCCCCCAAACAGGAGGCGTTGGTTGCCCGTAAGGTGGCATCGATCCCCCTCGGTTTCTTTGCAAGCCCCGCTTACCTCTCTCTCCGAGGCACGCCCGGCGATCTCGCTGATCTCGCCACCCACGATCTGATCGGTTCGGACCGCAACGCACGTGAGCTGGCTTTGGCCAGCGCACTCGTTCCCATGCTTCCCGTGTCGGCATGGGCGTTGCGCACGGACAGCCACCCCGCTCAAATTGCCGCCGCACGTGCCGGTGTAGGCATCTGTGTCACGCAGGTCACGCTCGGCGAGCGAGACCCGCATTTGCGTCGTGTGTTGCCTGGTTTCGTGGTCGCGACCCTCGACACCTGGGTTGTCACCCACGAGAATTTGAGAAACGTGCCGAGAGTCCGCACGGTCTTCGATGCCCTCGCGGCGGCCTTCAAAACGCCTGCGCGGAACAGCACCGGACGTCGCTGACCGCTGGCGCCGACGGAGCGACGGCAGCCTTCGAGGCGCGCTACGCCCTCGAAGGCCTGCCTTTGTGAAACGGGCCTAGCGCAGGTTGTCGGCGATCCAGGCCGAGGCGATCACCGCCTCGAGCTGATCGTCGACACAGTGCCCCGCTTCGTCGAACACCACCCGGGTCGCGTTGGTGGCGCGCGTCAACATTGCGTCCATTTCCGCGACCGGAGCGACCGGATCGCCGTTGGTGTTGAGCGCCAGGATCGGCGTGGTAATCGCCCCGCCCTCCAGCAAGCGGTCGCTGGAGACGGCGATCGGCCGCATGAGCGGAGCGAGTTGCTCCGACGTCGCCGAAAGCTCGAGACCCAACCGGGTGCGCACCCCGTCCATGGTGAAGACAGGAAGCGAATCATAGGCCTCGGGCGGCGCCACGAACGGCGCGTCGAGCGGCCCGCAGACATAGACGACTCCGGCCACGTCCGGCGCATCCGGCCGCAGGAACGCGCGGGCAACCGCATGGCCGCCGAAGCTGGAGCCGTGCAGGAAGACGTTGCGTGGGTCGAATTGGGGTTGCGCCTTGGCCCAATTGACCGCTGCGATGTGCAAGGCGTCAGGCTTCGTCGTGTCCATGGTGTAGGCGGCGCTGTCGCCCATGCCCGGCATGTCGAGACCGATCATCGCGATCCCCCGCGGCGAGAGATGATCGGTGAAGTAGGAAAGCAAGCCCTCCTTCGACTGGTCGGAGCCGTTCGAAACCACCACGACCGGAAACGGACCGTTGCCCTCCGGCAGGTGGGTGTGGACCGCGAAGCGCTTGCCGTCGTGGTCGATCGCGACCTTGGCGACGGTTTCGGCAAGCGTCGATGCGGCCAGCAGGTAGGCTTCGGAGGATTTGCTGAGGGCGGCGCGCTGTTCTGGCGCGTTGCCGTGAGGCGAGGACGCCAGGTTGAAATAGGTCATCGCCGCCAGCGCATGCTGCCGTCGGTCCACCGGGTCGGTTGCTGTCCGCGCCTTGTCCCATGCGCGCTCGCCGGTCGCGGTCCACTCATAGGTCCAGTGGCCCGGTCCGTAGACGATTGTCGTATCGGGCTGGTCGGCAAAACGCCGCTCGCCGGTTGCCATCGCGATCCGCCGCAGCGTGCGTTGCATCGCGTCCGGATCGCCGCCGAGCGCCTGCCACCCCTCGACGTCGACCGGATGATACCAGCCGTTGTCGTCTTCACCGCGAAAGCCGCCGAAATCCTCGTCCGCGCTGACCGGGCCGGACAGCAGCAGCGCCAGCGACAGGATCGAAACCAGCGGCGCCAGAGCGCGCCACCGATGTCCGGTCCGGTCGAACAGATTGTGCATCGTGATCACCTCGAACTCCTTTCATCACCCGTGATTGATGGCCGGCAGATGGCAACGACTCCGCCTTTTGTCAATCATAGGTGATGAAATAAAATTACCCGGCGGACGGCTCCGCCGTATCTGGCGCCCGATCGCCCGAGCATCCGCACAGTCCGATTGACACGCGGGCATGTGCTCCTAACATGTCACCCATGAGTGATAATCCACCCGCCGCGCCGCAGAACAGCGTGCGCGGCCTCGTTCAGGACCTTTCGGAGCGCTTCGACGCCATGTCGAACGCGCTGCGCAAGGAAACCGCCTTCGCCGAGACGCGGCCCGCCGACGCCAAGACCTTCATGCTCATCTCGCGGCATCCGCGCGGACTGACGGCGCTGGCGACCGCGCTCGGCATCTCAAGGCAGGCCGCCCACCGGTCGGTTCAGCGGCTGGTCGATGCCGGCCTGGTTTCCTTCGACTACGCCGAGGGCTCCCAGCGCGACATGATCGCCGGCCTCACCAAGAAAGGGCTCGGGGCGCGAGCGGTCGGGCTCCGGATCGCGCGCGAAATCGACGCCTATGTCGAGAAGAAGGTCGGCAAGGAGGGGCTCGAGACCCTGCGCGACCTGCTCCTCAAGCTCGCCGACGACTGACCCACAACATCCGCCGCCCTACATCACCAAAAAATCGTCGGCCGACAGCGCCAGGTTCTTGCCGATCTTGGCGAACTTGACCGCGTCGGCGCCGCCCTTGCCGTCGAAGTCGTAGCGGAGCCACCCCTTGTCTTCCTGGTAGAGGATCCGGTCCTTGCCCGAATCCGCTTTCTTGCCGAAATCGAAGAAGCTGGGGTTGAGTTCGCCGGGCCCGAACGCGGCGAACACCGCGCTGTCGAGGGCGATGGTGTCGACGCCAACCTCAAAGTCTTTGATCGTGTCGGCGTGCTTCTTCTTCACACCGGCGGAGAAGCGGAAGGTGTCGACGTCGTCGCCGCCGATCAGCTTGTCCTGGCCCTTGCCACCATCGAGCAGATCGTCACCCTCCAGGCCCTTGAGTTTATCGTTCCCCTTCTTGCCGAGCAGGGTGTCGTCCCATTCGGTACCAGTGAGCGTCTCGCCGGCGTTGGTGCCCTCGAGCGTGACCCCATTATGCTCCAGCCGGAAGACGCTGACGCCGTGATTGCCCCCTGAAGTCGGGGCGAACAGATGGGGCACACCATCGATAACGGTGGTCGTTGTTGAGCCCGCGCCGAGCAGAGCCGGTTCCTCGTCGTGGCCGAGATTGGCCAGGTAGGTCAGCGTGCCGTCATCGGCGACCGAGAAGATGTTGACAGTGTGGTTCTGGAAGCCTCCCGTTGCCAAGAGATAGGTGACGCCGTCGACCACGGCGGTAGACAGGCCCCGCACCAACGCCAGCTCATGGCCGGGATCGTCTGCGTTATCGACATTGTCGACATGGGTGAGCGTGCCGTCCGCGGCGACGCTGAAAACGCTGATCCCATCGTCGCTGAAACCAGCAACGAACAGATAGGTCGACGCGCCGATCTTGGCGGTGGTGATGTCGAAGGCGCCTTCGATCTCGAACGCCAGATCGTCACTGTCGTCGACGCTGTCGACATGGGTGAGTGTACCGTCCGGCGCCACGTGGAACACACTCACGCCGTTGTCGAATTGGCCCGCGGCGAACAGGTAGACGGAGCCGCTCACCACGGCCGTGGTAAGGTCGATAACCCCTATAAGTTCGTGGTCGACGTGGGCTGCGTTGTCGACATTGTCGACGTTGGTCAGGCTGCCATCGGCGCCGACGGCGAAGACGCTGACGCCATCGTCAAAGAACCCACCAACAAAGAGATATGTGGTGCCGCCGAAGGTTGCGCTGGTGACCGACTGGGGGCCGTTGAGTTCCAGGGCACCGGCGTCCACGACGGTGTCGACGTTGACCAGCGTGCCATCGGCATGAACCGCGAAGACATTAACGCCGTCGTCCTCGTCGCCCGTAACGAACAGGAACGTGGTGTCGCCGACCTCCGCGGCCACGACCCTCACAGCTTGATCGAGCGCGAACAGCGAGGTGTCGGTGATGTTGGCAACGTTGGTCAACGTCCCGTCGCCGTTGACAGCGAACAAGCTGACGCCGTCGTCGACGAAACCAGTGACAGCCACGAAGGTTTTCCCGCCGACTGAAAAAGTGGCGACGCCTGTCGCCCCATTCAGCTCGAGGATCGGGTCGTCCAGGACAGTATCGGTTTTGATCAGTTCCAGAGCCATGACATCCTCCCTTCAGGCTGGGTGTCGGATCGGCGCTCAAACCACCAGGAAGTCGTCCTCCGAGAGGGCGAGGTTCTTGTCGAGCTTGATGAATTTGACCGCATCGGTGCCGCCTTGGCCGTCGGCGTCGTAGCGCAGCCATCCCTTTTCGGCCTGGTAGAGGATGCGGTCCTGGTTGGAGTCCGCCGCCTTGCCGAAATCGAAGAACTTCGACTTGAGCCCACCCGGACCGCCGAGCTTGGCGAACACCGCGCTGTCGAGGGCGATGGTGTCGACGCCAACCTCAAAGTCTTTGATCGTGTCGGCGTGCTTCTTCTTGACACCGGCCGAGAAGCGGAAGGTGTCGGCATCGTCGCCGCCGATCAGCTTGTCCTTGTGCTTGCCACCGTCAAGCAGGTCGTCGCCGGCCTTGCCCCTGAGCGTATCCTTGCCCTTCTTGCCGAGCAGGGTGTCGTCCCATTCGGTGCCGGCGAGTGTCTCTCCGCCGTTGGTGCCCTCGAGCGTGACCCCGTTGTGCTGGAGTCGGAAAACATTGACGCCGTCATCAGCACTACCGGCGACGAAGAGGTGGGACACCCCGTCGACCATAGCGATCGTAACCCCGGTGGCGCCGGCGAGGGCCAGGTCACCGTCGTCGGCAACATTGGCGACGTTGGTCAGCGTTCCGTCTTCGGCAACCGAAAAGACGCTGACACCACCATCGAGGAAGCTAGCGGCAAACAGGTAGGTGACGCCGTCCACAACCGTCGTTTGGAGCGATCCGACCCCGTCTAGCTCGAGGTTGGGATCTTCGGTGTCGTCGACGTTGTCGACATTGGTGAGGGTGCCGTCAACGCCGACTTCAAAGACACTGACTCCATCGTCGATCAGGCCGGCGACGAACAGATAAGTCGTCGCGCCGAGCATAGCGGTGGTCACGGCCACAGCGCCTTTGAGCTCCAACGCCGCATCGGCAGTGTCGTCGACGTTGTCGACATTGGTGAGTGTGCCGTCCGGCGCAACGCGGAACACGCTCACCCCGTCGTCGCGTTCGCCAGCGGCGAACAGATAGACGGCACCGTTGACCACGGCAGTGCTGATTCCGTTGATGTTGTCGAGCTGGTAGTTGACGTCATCGACGTCGTCGACATTGTCGACGTTGGTCAGGCTGCCGTCAGCGTCGACCGCGAAGACGCTCACGCCGTCGTCCACGCCTCCTCCGGCAAAGAGGTAGGTCTGGCTGCCGAAGGTCGCAGTCGCGACGGCCAGGACGCCGGCGAGTTGCAGATCGCCCGCATCACCGTCGTCAATGTTCTCGACATTGGTCAGGCTCCCATCAGCGCTGACCGCGAAGACGCTGACACCGCTATCGAGGCGGCCGCCCACGAACAGGTACGTCGTCCCGCCAACTTCCGCGGCCACGACGTCGGCAGCTTCGTGAAGCTCGAACGTCGGGGTATCGATCACGTTGTCGACATTGGTCAGCGTTCCGTCGGCGCCAACGGCGAATACGCTTAGTCCATCGTCATCAAAACCGACAGCGGCTAGGAAGATCGCCCCGCCGACGGTGAACGTCGTCAGGCCCCCCGCACCTTGCAGTTCAAGGAGCGGATGGTCGGAATCGAAAACCGTATCGGTGTGGATCAGTGCGAGAGCCATTACGTCCTCCCTTCAGATCGTCGTGACGGGTCGCGCTGCCCATGAGGGCAGCGGATCGAAGGGCCCGGTCGTTTACTGACTGCCGCGTGGCTACCGCCGGCCTGCTCTGGTGGTCCCGGCCTGCGGGAATCGGGCAGCATTGGCCGCTTGAGCGGCTTCTGGCTCTGGTCTCGGCGTGCCGCTATCGGGGCACGGGGTGGATACGGCGCACGGAGTGGTCGCGAGGCTTACAGTTTGCGCAACACTATCTTTGGCGCCGATACCGCCAAGGTTGACGGGCGCTAAGATCACCTCTGTTGCTCGCCTGTTCGTCGTCAGTTAGAATATCGAACAGCCGCGCATTTCTCATTCGATGACTCTATTTATAGCACAGATTATTGGATTGAACACTGTCCTTTAGGTATCGACGTTAACAAGGATTCCTTCATTTACGTTCATTTTGCTCAATATTCACTTTAATTTGATCGATCGATGACGGAGTTCTTGAGCGATAGGGATAGCTAAGCGCTCAATCGAATGTTAGCTGGGATAATTTGCTTGCGGACCGCGCGGGCCATTGCTGCTGCTCGACTTTTCCCGCTCTTTCTCTCTGCTTGACCACTGCTTTGCAGTCGCTTGCAATGAGCACCGAGCGGCGCCTCGTGTCTTGCTGGCATTGGGCCGAGGACCACGCCGGCCGGTCAACAGCGGCACCAAGCCCAACCCGCCTCATGCTGAGGTGCCGCCGAAGGCGGCCTCGAAGCACGCACGACAGAGCCGCGAGCCCAGGTTGAACCCCTCATGCGTCTTTCGAGGCTCGCTTCGTTCGCACCTCAAGATGAGGTCGGGGGGGTTATCAAGATGAGGCAGCAGTGCTCCGCCCTCGTGTCAGACGGTACCGCCAGTCGCGGAAGGCGACGGCCAAAACCCACGCCCCCGTCGTCCTCTGGCTTGACCAGAGGACCTGTCGAAACCGCTGCTCCGATGAGGATCGCGATACCGGCTTTGGCGCTTGTCGCCCGGCCGTGTGCTGGTGATGCCGGATCCTCCGGTCTAGCCGGAGGACGACGGGCGGTGAGATTGCAGTGCTCCGCGCGAACGCCGGACGGCCCGGCGGGAGAGAGCCTGCCCCCGGCCCGATCGGCGCGGGTCCTCTCCCCGTGGGAGAGGATAGCGAGGCTTGGCGGCGGAGCCGGCATAGCCGAGCTTGGTGAGGGGTGTTGGCGCGGAATCGATAACCCGGCAACGTCCAAAACCCGTCACCCGGTTTGCCCACGCCCGACAGGTGAGACACCGGCCGCGGCCCGTGCCATAGTCGCGATCCCCGCCGGACGGTTCGCCCGATGCAGCAGCCCATCCCCACCGCTCGGACGATCGTTCGCGAAACCGCGACCTGGTACGGCTACCTCGCCACCGGCTGTTTCTCCTATCTGCTCAACATCCAGGGCAACATCCTGCCGTTCCTCAAGGTGGAGCTCGACCTGACCTATCAGGCCGTCAGCCTCCATTCGACCGCGATCGCCATCGGCTGGGCGGTCATCGGCGTCGCGGGCGAGCGCCTGGTCCGCGCCTTCGGGCGACAGCGCCTGATGATGGCGGGAATGCTCGGCACCGCGACCGCCGCGGTGTTGTTTACGTTCGCCACGCAGACCTGGGAGAGCCTCGGCGCCAGCCTGGTGTTCGGCTTCTTCGGCGGTCTGGTCGTGTCGATGGTTCCGGCCTTCCTGTCCGACCTTCACGGTCCCAATCGGGAGATCGTCTTCGCCGAATACAATGCGGTCGCGTTCGCCTTTGCGGTCATGGCGCCGGCGCTGACCGGCCTGGTGATCTGGCTGGGCCTTGGCTGGCGTCTGGCGGTCTTCGCCGGCGCGGCCATCAGCCTTGCCGTCCTCCTCCGTTTCGCCCGGGCCCAGCTCCCACCGATCCGCACGCCATCGCACCAGGAGGGCAGCCGCCTGCCCTTGGCGTTCTGGTTCTTCTGGTTGACCATCGGCCTGTCGGTGGCGGTGGAGTTCTCCGTCATGCTCTGGGCGCCCGCCTATCTCCAGCGCGTTGTCGGCCTGCCGGAGTCGACCGCGGCGGCCGGCAATGCCGCCTTTCTCGCCAGTATGCTCGTGTGCCGGATTGCCGGCATCCTCTTGCTGCGGCGCTTCACCACCCGGCAGCTTTTCCTGGCTTCGGCCGCAACGACCGTAGTCGGGTTCCTGATCTACTGGAGCGCCCCGGGCGTGTGGATCGCCATCGGTGGCCTTGCCGTGCTCGGCCTCGGCGTCGCCCTTCTCTTCCCGCTTGGCCTCAGTTTCGCGGTCGTCGCCGCAGGGACCAACGCCGACCGGGCGACAGCCCGGGTCGCGCTGGCGGCGGCGCTGGCGATCATGCTGACCCCGCCGCTGATCGGCGGTGTGGCGGACGCCGTCGGCTTGCACGGCGCTTTGCTGGCGACACCGCTGTTCATGGTTCTGGCGGTGATGGCGTTTATCGCCGGGTCGATGATCGATCGGCGTAGCAACCCGGCCGAAGCCAGCTCCTGATCGATCGGACCGACACCCGGTCGGTTTGGCGCTCGGCGATCGCGACGCTAGTCTCCGACGATCGATCGAACCGGATCGACGACCCGAGACCAGGAGAAGCCGATGCCGTCAGACCAGCAGGAAGCACTCGCTCCCGTCCTGCGAGATATCCATGCCTACTGGTTTGGACCGCTCTCCTCGCCGACCGCGCGCAACCCCGAGAAGTCGGAGATCTGGTTCAAGCAGTCGGACGAGACCGATGCCCATATCCGCGATACCTACGGCCGCTACATCGACGAGGCGGCGGCGATCGACTGGGACCTCGATGCGCTGTCACGGGAAGAGCAGGTCGGCCTGATCATCCTGCTCGACCAGTTCCCCCGCAACATCCATCGCGACTCTGGCCAGGCCTTCGCCTACGACGCCAAGGTGCTGGCGATCACCGACGCGCTGATCGCCGCCGGCCTTTATCGCTTCTATCTGGTCGAGCAGGCCTTCGTCGGCATTCCGCTCCAGCACAGCGAGGATATCGCCGACCAGGACCGCGCCCTGCTGGTCTACGCGCAGCAGGCGATCAGCGCACCGGACGACTGGAAGGATCTGAAGCGCACCTGGCTCGACTTCGCCTGCAAGCACCGCGAGATCATCCGCAAGTTCGGCCGCTACCCCCACCGCAACGAAGTGCTCGGCCGTCCGTCGACCGAGGAGGAAGTCGCCTTCATGAAGGAGCACGGGCGGGGATATTAGCGAGGACCATGCCCGGAGCCACGAGCGTCGCGACCGACACCGGGCTGGCGGGCGCGTCGGCAAGGTGTCGCGGCGGCGTCGCGGGCGATGGCGCGGCCTGTCGCGTGGGCGTCGTCAGGCGTCGGCGGTGGACCGCAGCGGCAACTCGGGCGGGCCGTCGCTGTTCGCCGGCCGGCCAGTCGGTGGCCCTTTCGCTCCCTCCTCCGGCGCCTCGATCTCCACGGCGCGGATACCGTTGCCGCGCTTGGTGATCTTGCCGCTGGAAATTTCGATCTGCTCTATGTCCTTGTTCGCTTGGGCGAAATGGGTCTTGAGCCGCTGCACCCGATCGTCCAGCCGGTCGACGTCCTCCATCAGCCGGATGACCTCGTGCTGGATCACATGCGCCTGCTCGCGCATCCGCGCGTCGCGCACCAGCGACATCATCACCTGCACCGACAGCATCAGCAGCGACGGCGACACGATCACCACCCGCGCCCGATGCGCACGCTGGATAACGTCTTCAAATCGTTCATGAATATCGGCGAAGATTGACTCTGACGGGACGAACATGAACGCCGTTTCGTGGGTCTCGCCGACGATGTGATAGCGCTCGGCGATATCCTGGACGTGCTTGATCGTATCGCGACGGAAGCGGGTTTCCGCCGCCTTGACCGCGTCCGGATTGTCGCCACTGCGGATCGCGTTCCAGGCTTCCAGCGGGAACTTGGCGTCGATCACCAGACACGGCGCATCGTTGGGAAAGAGCACGGTGCAGTCGGGTCGCGTCCCGTTCGACAGCGTCGGCTGGAACGCATAAGCGCTCTGCGGCAAGCCGTCCTGAATGATCGCCTGCATCCGCGCCTCGCCGAACGCGCCCCGGGTCTGCTTGTTGGCAAGAACGTGTTGAAGTTCAACGACTTGGCTCGACAACGTGGTGATGTTCTGCTGCGCCTTGTCGATCACCGCCAGCCGCTCGGCCAGCCGCGACAGGTTCTTGTGGGTGTGACGGGTGGCGTCGAGCATCGACTGGCCGAGCTTGTTGCCGAGCCCGTCCATCCGCTCCGACAGCCCCTTGACTAGGTCCGACTGGCGCGACCCGAACACCTCGGCGATGGTCTGCATCCGCCCCTGCATTTCGGTCTGGGCGCGCAGCAATTCCGCCACCTGCCGCTCGAACCCGGCATTGCGATCGGCCCGCGCTGCCGCCCGCCGCCAAGCGATCAGCAACACCGCGACCAGGGCAATGACCGCGACGAGACCCACAAGAGCCAGGACGAGGCCAAGGGTGACCGGCCGGTCGCCGATGGTGAAAAGGACTTCGGTCATCCGCGAAGTTTAGCCGATTCGGCCGCCAGGGACAAAACAGGAACGATCAGGCGGCCGAGCAATCGACGCGTCCCTTGACCCACCGACCTCAGCGATCGCCGTCGTCGACCGCCGGCTTCACGTGTTTGGGCTTGCGCCGATAGGCATCCTTGCCCTTTTCGACCTTGGGCTTGAACGGCCCCGTGCCCAGTGCCCGGGCGTGCGGATTGCGCGGGGGCTTGGCGGCGGCCGGCGTCTTCGGCATTTTCCGTTTTGACATCGGTGTCAGGCACCGCGGGCCGGTTGACCGCTCGCGCCGCCTCTCATATCTGAACCTCCGTGACAAAGCTCGATATCATTACCCTTCCGGACAAGAAACTCCGTCTGGTCAGCGACCCGGTCGAAACCGTCGATGACGATGTCCGCCGGTTCCTCGATGAGATGCTGGAAACCATGTACGAGGCGCCGGGCATCGGCCTTGCCGCGATTCAGGTCGGCGTCCCCCGGCGGATTGTGGTCTGCGATGTCGCCAAGCGCGAGGACGAGGACGCCGATCCCGACCCGATGTTCCTGATCAATCCGGAGATCCTGTCGTCCTCGGACGAGCGGGTGGTCCGCGAGGAAGGATGCCTGTCGATCCCCGACTACTTCGCCGACGTCGAACGCCCCGACGAGGTCCGTGTGCGCTATCTCGATCGCGACGGCAAGCGCCAGGAGATCGATGCCAAGGGCGTTCTCGCCACCTGCCTTCAGCACGAGATCGATCATCTCAACGGCAAGCTGTTCATCGACTATCTGTCGAAGCTCCGGCGCGACATGGTGATCCGTAAGTTCACCAAGCAGGCGAAGCAGACCCCGGCGAAGACCACGGTCTGACTGAGGGCCGCGGCCGCATGGTCGCGCTTGCGACCCCCTTGGGGTTCGCGTATGCCCGCGGCTATCCCTTCACTGCGGTTTCTCGCCTTCCATGTCCCTTCGCATCGTGTTCTTCGGCACACCGGCCTTCGCCGTCCCGACCCTCACCGAGATCATCGGCCAGGGGCACGAGGTCGCAGCGGTCTATACGCAACCGCCGCGCGCCGCCGGGCGGGGTCTTTCCACCCGCAGGTCGCCGGTTCACGAAACCGCCGAGATGTTCGCGATTCCTGTCGAAACGCCGCGTACGCTAAAGGACGAGGCGATCCAGGCCGGTATCGCCGACATTGGGGCCGATGTCGGTGTCGTGGTGGCTTATGGTCTGATCCTGCCGCCCGCTGTGCTCACCGCACCGACCCATGGCTGCCTGAACCTGCATGCCTCCCTGCTGCCGCGCTGGCGCGGCGCGGCGCCGATCGCTCGCGCGATCATGGCCGGCGATACCGAGACCGGCGTCATGGTGATGCAGATGGACGAAGGCCTCGACACCGGGCCGGTGGCGATGGCGGAGCGGGTGGCGATCGGCGCCGACACCACGGCCGGCGAGTTGACCGAAACCCTGGCCCGGCTTGGTGGAGATTTGATGGTGCGGGCGCTGGCGGCGCTGTCCCGCGGCGGCCTCGACCTGGTTCAGCAGTCCGCCGATGGCGTCACCTATGCGCGCAAGATCGACAAGGCCGAGACCCGCATCGACTGGTCGAAGCCGGCCGCCGAGGTCCACGGCCATATCCGTGGCCTGTCGCCCGAGCCCGGCGCCTGGTTCGAGGGGACCTTCGGCAAGAAACCCGAACGCATCCGGGTCCTTCGGGCCGAACGCGCATCGGGAGACGGACTACCCGGGACGATCCTCGGCGACAACCTGACCATAGCGTGCGGCAGCGGCGCGATACGCCTGACCGAACTCCAGCGGGCGGGCAAACAGCCGGTCAGTTCGGAAGCGTTTCTGCGGGGCGTGCGCCAGATGCCGGAGACTCTGGCGTAGATGCCGGGCGATTGTCCCCAAGGAAATGGGCATAGCCCCGCGCGCTGCTGGTTGTCTCAAACCAGCCTTTCTTGAAGAGGTCGGGGCGTGCCGCGACCAGATGACGAATGCGCTCGGCGATCTCCGGCTCGTAGTCGACAAACTCGAGCCAGGTGACGATCCCGTCGATGTGCTTGCTCTCTTCGTCGTCGACCTCGATCTCACGAGATTCGACTGGCGAGATGTTGCGCATCACGCGATCGCCGCGAATGATGTGAGTGAGAAACGTGTCGACGATTGCCGCGACCAGGGGCTCGGGGACGTCGTATCCTTCAGAGTAGGCGCGATAGACGAACGGAACGGTTTGCGAGGCCTTCCAGATTCGCTCCGAATATTCGCGCCCGTTCGGGCCGATCGTCTGATCGGCGAAGTACGGAAAGTACTTCCAGTGAACCGTTCCGTCCTCGGCGGTCTGTACACCCCGCTCGAAGACATCCGCGATGCGATCAACCTCGGCGCGCGTCGCTGGGTCATCATCGAGCGCGGCGAAGTGGATGAGAACGCTGGCGAGTGTGTGGATGTGGTTGGTCGCTTCGGGACCCTCCGTCATCGGCCGCTCATACCAGCATCCGTCCAGTCCCTCGACGTTGACGCAATCCTCCGCGAACTCTGCGACTGCTTCTCGCGCTGCGGTGAGAAAAACATCCGCGGTCGGCCGATAAGCGGCTAATGCGGGATCGGCGCTGACCATCCGCGCGAATTTCGCCGGCGCCAGCGCGATCCGGGCGGCGTGGGTGACATGCGCCACCCACTGCCTGTCCTCTCGCCCGAACCAGCCGGCGACCGGGCGCTCTTCGCCCCAGCTCTTCATCACTCGGCCATGATGCTCATCGAACCGGTCGTGCTTGTCGTCGCGGTAGCTCAGGACTTCGGTGAAGTAATCGACGAACAGATCGAGAAACCGTGTGTCTCCAGTCCGCTCATAGGCGGTGAGGGCGGTCTCGGACAGGTAGCCGCCGCGCCAGGCCAGTATGGCTGAGGAGCCCTTCGCCTCGTACCGCTCAAAGACCGTCGCGACCTGCCGCTCCAGGAAATCGTGGAGCACGTTCTCGTTGAAGGACGTGGAAACAAGTTGGTACCGGGCCTCCGCCGCGGTGCTCCTCTCAGCGCCCGGAACCAGGCATTCGATATCCGCTATAGTCGCGGGAGGGTCGCCGTTGTCGAGGGCCTTGAGAACCGCCTGATAGGTCTTGAGGGCCTTTCCGGGCGCCAGCGCCGTTTCGCAGGAATCCGCCGCGACCGCGGCCTGAACGCACCAAAGCGCGGCCACCGCCCACAAAGGAAAGCGCAGGACCCGATACCGATTCACGCTAGCAGAACTCCGTTCACTCTTTTGACGCGCGACACCAGCCGCGCGCGCCCGAAGATGCCTGCTCCGAGCGACAATATCGAATTGAAGCCGGCCACGCGCTGCGGCGCTGCGCCGCCCGAAGCAAAATCTGTCGTTGAGCGCAGGTCGCATCCATCATAACTCACCGTCAATGCCCCGCTACAAGCTCACCATCGAATATGACGGCACCCCCTTCGTCGGCTGGCAGCGGCAAGCGAACGGCCGCGGCGTGCAGCAGGCACTGGAGGAGGCTGCCGCACGTTTCACCGGCGAGCCGGTTGTGGTCAAGGGCGCCGGCAGGACCGACGTCGGTGTTCACGCCCTCGGACAGGTCGCCCATCTCGACCTGACCCGGGATTGGCCGACCGATACCGTCCGGGACGCCCTGAACGCCCATCTCGGAGACGATCCGATCGTCGTGCTGGAAGCGGCTATCGTCGATGACGCCTTCGACGCCCGCTTCTCGGCGACCGCGCGCCACTACCTCTATCGCCTGACCGATCGGCGCGCACGACCGGCACTCGAACGCGATCGGGTCTGGTGGGTGTCGTCGCGGCTTGACGATGGCGCGATGGCCGAAGCGGCAACGGCACTGATCGGCAGGCATGACTTCACAACGTTTCGCGCCGCCCAGTGCCAGGCGAAGTCGCCGGTTCGCACCCTCGACCGGCTCGACGTGGTGCGCGACGGTGATCGCATCGTGGTCCGCGCCTCGGCGCGCTCCTTCCTGCACAGCCAGGTGCGCTCGATGGTCGGAACGCTGAAGAAGGTCGGCGACGGCAGTTGGCCGATCGAGTCGGTCGCAGAGGTGCTGGCGGCGCGGGATCGGCGGCGTGCGGGACCGGTTGCCCCGGCGCACGGTCTTTACCTTGCCGCCGTCGACTATTGACGCCGACCCGGGCATCAACCGAACAGCAGGTCTATCCCGGAGCTGATGGTCAGGCTGAGGCCGACGTCGAGGGCGACGATACCGACGGCGAAGCCGGGACCGATTTCCAGGGTCCGCCGGGCGACGATGTAGCTGTAGCGGAGCATCACCAGCAGGATGATGAACATCAGGAAGTTGGTCGCCACCGGTCCGATCAGACCCAGCAGCAGAAGCACGGCAACGACCCCGGTCGGGGCAATCGCCACCACCGACGCCCAGTTTCGCGCGACGATGAACGCTCCGTAGCGCGCCGCGATGCCGAGCTGGCCGGCGATGACAGCCAGGACGATCGGCAGGGCGATCCACTCAAGTACGAGCGCGACGGCGCCTGCCGCCAGGTTCGGCGAAGGCGCCTCGTCGGTCACCGCGGTGGCCATGATCGGCTCGGCGACGACGAACGCGAAATAAGCCGGTATCACCAGAATGATGGCGCGAAACGAGCGCCAGAAACCGTCGACGCTGAAATCGAACCACTGCAGCGCGTCGCCGCGATCGAGGAACAAGGCCCAGGCGCCGGTCAGCGACCTTTCGACTTCGGAGCGCTCAAGCATCGCCGGCGGCCCCGAAGAAGCGTCGCAGAAAGCCCTCGTAGATCGAGGTGAGCGCGGAGAGTTCGGCGAGCGGCACGCGCTCGTCGATCTGGTGCATGGTGGTTCCGACCAGGCCGAACTCCGCCACCGGACAGACGGCCTTGAAGTGCCGGGCGTCGGACGTGCCGCCACCGGTCGACAGATCCGGCGTTACCGCGGTTTCCGCCTCGATCGCAGCGGTCAGCGCCGAGGTCAGGGGTCCGGGCCCGGTGAGGAAGCAGGCGCTCACCGGACGCACGATGTCGAGCGTGAAGTCGCGGCCGCCGGCGGCGTCGGCGAGTTCATGATGAATACGATCGCGAAGCGAGTCGGCAGTCCACCGGTCGTTGAAGCGCACGTTGAAACGGGCGGTGGCCTCCGCCGGAATGACGTTGAACGCCGGATTGCCGACATCGACGCTGGTAACCTCCAGATTGGACGGCTGGAAATCCTCGCTCCCCTCGTCAAGTTCGATGGTGGCAAGTCGATTGACCAGCTTGATGAGCACCGGCACCGGATTGTCGGCATGATGGGGATAGGCCACGTGGCCTTGCCGACCGGCGACCCGGACCGTTCCCGAAAGGCTGCCGCGGCGGCCGATCTTGATGGTATCGCCGAGGCGCGCCCTGCTGGTCGGCTCGCCGACCAGCGCGGCGTCGAACCGATTGCCCTGGTTCAGCGCCCAGTCAAGCAGTTTGACCGTCCCGTTGATCGATGGCCCTTCTTCATCGCCGGTGATCAGCAGGGAAAGCGTTCCGGGTGGTGTGCCGCCATCGTCGAGGAATCGCGAGGCAGCGGCAACGAAGGCCGCGATCCCGCCCTTCATGTCGACCGCGCCGCGACCGTAGAGCACGCCATCCGCCACGTCGGCGGCGAACGGCGGGTGCTGCCATAGATGCTCGTCACCCGGCGGGACCACGTCGGTGTGGCCCGAGAACACCAGATGCGGCGCGCCGTCGCCGATCCGGGCGAACAGGTTCTCCACGTCCGGGGTCCCGGGCTCGGAGAACACCAACCGCTCGGTCGTGAAGCCAAGCCCGTTCAGCACATCGTCGAGATACGGCAACGCTCCGCCGTCCGCCGGGGTGACGGACGGGCAGGCCACCAGTGCCTTGAGACAGGCGGCGGGATCGATCACGGACGTGGACATGAACAGCGCCTACCCCCTCGCACGCACCGGCGCGGCCGCAACTCCTGAACCACCACGCAGATGTCGCCCGGAATCAGGCATGACCGTGGCGAAGACGGATGAACCTATACTAGTCGCGCAGTAGATCGTTGATCGACGTCTTGGCCCGCGTGCGCTCGTCGACCTTCTTGACGATGACCGCGCAGTAGAGCGAGGGCCCCCAGTTTTGGCCCGGCACCGGCTTGCCGGGCAGGCTGCCCGACACCACCACCGAATAGGGCGGCACCTTGCCCATGTGAACCTCACCGGTGGCGCGATCGACAATCTTGGTCGAGGCGCCGATGAACACGCCCATCGAGATCACCGACCCCTCGCCGACGATGACGCCCTCGACCACCTCCGATCGTGCGCCGATGAAGCAGTTGTCCTCGATGATCGTTGGACCGGCCTGAAGCGGCTCCAGAACGCCGCCGATGCCCACACCGCCGGACAAGTGCACGTTCTTGCCGATCTGCGCACACGATCCCACCGTCGCCCACGTATCCACCATGGTGCCGGAGTCGACATGGGCACCGAGATTGACGAAGGACGGCATCAGCACGACGCCGGGCGCGATATAGGCGGAGTGGCGGACAATGCAGCTCGGGACGGCGCGGAACCCGGCCGCCTCGAAATCCGGGGACGACCAGCCTTCGAACTTGGACGGCACCTTGTCCCACCAATGGGCGCCACCCGGCCCGCCACCGATCGGCTGCATAGGATTTAGCCGAAACGACAGCAGCACCGCTTTCTTCAGCCACTGATTGACGACCCATTCCCCGCCCTTCTTCTCGGCGACGCGGGCCTCGCCGCGATCCAGCGCATCGAGCGCCATAGTCACCGCTTCGCGGACCGGACCGGTCGTGTCGGCGGAGATCTTGTCACGATCGTCAAACGCAGCATCTATCGTCGGTTGCAGGGTGGCGATATCGGTCATCATGTCCTCGAAAAGCGCGGGCAAGCGCCGGAACCTAGGCGAACACCGCCCTATGCGCAATCGGGCCGCAGGCCCCCGCCCCGACAAGCCTCACCGCCCGTCGCATACGGTCCGACAGTGCGCGGCCCAACGTCGCGATCAGGCGCCGCGATACCTACTGGTATAATGTGTATAACATGTGCCATAGTGATCGGGCGATGAGCCGCGCCGGCTCGGTCGCGGGTTCGCATGAGGAGAGCCGGCGCTGCAAACCAAGGACAAGAGGGAGTGAAATCGAATGAAGGGAATCAAGGGGATACTGGCCGCGTCGGCTATCGCGTTCGCTGGAATCGGCGCAAACTCTGGCGCCTCCGCGGCAACCGTGTGTTTCGCCTTCCAGGATCTGGAGACGGAGTTCTGGGTTGCCGGCCACACCGCCATCACCCGCACGCTGACCGAGGCGGGCCACACGGTCATCGAGCGCAACGCCAATGAAGACGCCAACCGGCAGCTCGAACAGGTGCGCGACTGCATTGCTCAAGGTGTCGACGGTATCATCATCATTCCGCAAGACGGCGAGAGCGCGGTCACCATCGTCGCCGAGGCGCAGGACAATGACGTGCCGATCGCGGTGTTCAACCGACCGCCGTCCGATCTGAGCAAGGGCCTGATCGTGGTCGCGGACAACGAGACCATCGCCCAGCAGGCCGTCGAGTTCCTCGCCCAGAAGGCGATCGCCCGGTTCGAGATCACCGGCGAGAAGCTGACGCCGCTGATCATAGTCGGCGATCTTGGCGATCCGAACGCGGTCGGCCGCAAGAACGGCTTCTACAACGTGATGAACAAGTACCCGGACTACTTCAACACGCCGATCGAAGTGGCCTCAGAGTGGGACGCCGCCACCGCGCTCGCCAATCTGGAAGCCGCGGTCACCGCCAATCCGCAGATCGACCTCCTGTTCACCTCGTCGGACTTCCTGTTCCCGACGATCCGGTCCGTGTTCGAGCCGCGCGGCATGTGGGTGCCGGCCGGCCAGCAGGGCCACGTGATCATGGGCGGCCTCGACGGTGATGCCACCGCCTGCCGCCTGCTCAAGGAGGGCTACATCGACTCGACTGGCGTGCAGGACCTGTTCTTCGAAGCCGAGGCAGCGTTAACCGCCATCCTCACCGCCATCGAGGCCGGCGAAACCCAGCCCAACGCGGTGATCGAGGACCCGGGCTTCGCCTTGACCGCCGGCAACATCGACATGCGCGAGATGGACATGTGGGGTTGCGTGCTTCTGGCCGAAGGCTTCCTCGACCAGTAAGTATTCGTTCCTCCGAGCGTTCGGGTCGGCCTCGCAAGGGGCCGGCCCGAATGTGAACCAGAGAGCCCCGGGAAACGCGCATGGCCGCTGCAGGTGATCAGGCGGCGGGCGGTTTGGCGAGCCGGATCGGGCAAACCGCCGTCCGTTTGTTCCTGTCCGACTATTTCGTCCTCTACCTGTCGCTTGCCTATTTTCTCGTTCTCGTCCCCTTCCTGCCGACCCTCTACAATCCGGCGAACATCGCCAATGTGCTGTCGAACATGTGGCCGTTGCTGGCGGTCGCGGTCGGCCAGACCTTCGTTCTGACCATCGCCGGCATCGACCTGTCGCAAGGCTCGGTGGTCGGCTTCACCAGCGTCGTCGCCGCGGCGTTGCTGGCGACGACCGCCTCGCCCGACGTTCTGTCGAACGCCCCGATCTGGGGTGTGCTGATCGACGAAAGCGGCGGACTGCTGCATGGCGTGCCCGGCGCCCTCATCATCGGCATCGCGATCACCCTGGTGGCCGGCACCTTCATCGGCATGCTGAACGGCCTTGGCGTCGCCGTGTTCCGGATGCCGCCGTTCATGGTCACGCTGGTCGCGATGATCACCATTTCGGCGCTCGGCATCTACCTGACCCAGTCGGAGAATATCCGCCACCTCCCCGAGGCCTACATCGAGCTCGGCAAGGGCGACATCGTCTCGGTGTATCTCGGCGAGCAGGACGAACCGCGGATCCCGCGCCGCGAGATCTACTCGCTGATCACCTACCCGATGATCATCTCGGTGCTGCTGGCGCTGATGGCCCACGTCCTCCTCAACCGCACCGTCTTCGGCCGCTACGTCTTCGCCATTGGCACCAATCGGAAGGCCGCCGAGATCTCCGGTGTGCCGGTGCGCCGCGTCATCACCCAGGTCTTCATGATCTCGGCGTTCTGCGCCACGGTCGGCGCCATCCTGTTCTCCGCCCGCCTCGAAGCCGGCCGACCGACGCTGGGCGACGGCAACTTCCTGCTCGACGTGATCGGCGCCACCGTCATCGGCGGCACCAGCCTGTTCGGCGGCAAGGGCAAGATCAAATGGACCGTATTCGGGGTCTTGTTCTTCGTGCTGTTGTCGAACAGCCTCAACCTCATGAACCTGTCCGCCTTCACCATCGACATGGTCAAGGGTAGCGTCATCCTCGTCGCCGCCCTCCTCGACGTGCTGCGCTCGCGGCTGGTCACTGTGGGGTCGAAATGAGCCCGCTGATCGAAACCATCGACATCACCCGCGCGTTCTTCGGCGTGCCGGCGGTGAAGAACCTATCGCTGCAGGTCGAAGAGGGTGCCGTGCTCGGCCTGATCGGCGAAAACGGCGCGGGCAAGTCGACGCTCATGAACATGATCGGCGGGGTCCTGCCGCCGACCTCCGGCGAGATGCGCTACCGGGGCGAACCGTACGCGCCGCGCAGCGCCGCCGACGCGACCGAGCGCGGCATCGCCTTCATCCATCAGGAACTGAACCTCTTCACCAACCTGTCGGTCGCCGAGAACATCTATATCGACGGATTCCCGACCCGCCTCGGACTCGTCGATCGGTCGGCGATCAACAAGCGCTCGAAGGACCTTTTGGATCGTCTCGAGCTCGACGTGTCGCCGAACGCGGTGATCGATCAGCTTCCGCCCGGCGAGCGTCAGCTCGTCGAGATCGCCAAGGCGCTCCATCGCGACGCTGAGCTGATCATCTTCGACGAGCCGACGACATCGCTGACACCACGGGAAACCGCGCGGCTGTTCGAGACCATCCGGCGGCTGCAGCAAAGCGGCAAGACGATCATCTACATCTCCCACATCCTCGGTGACATCAAAGCGCTGAGCAGCCATATCGCGGTACTGCGCGACGGCGAACTGGTCGGTGGCGGACCGGCGGGCGACTTCGACGTCCCGGCGATGATCCGCCTGATGATCGGCCGCGACCTCGCTGGCATGTTCCCGGAGCGCAGCGGCCAACCGAGCGCGGACGAGGTTCTCTCCGTCGACGGCCTGTCGCAGCCGGGAATCGTCGAGAATGTAGGCATGCGCGTGCACCGCGGGGAGATTCTCGGCCTGTTCGGGCTAATGGGCTCCGGCCGCAGCGAACTGGCCCGCATTCTGTTCGGCATCGATGGCTTCGAGACCGGCACGATCCGCCTCAACGGCGAGGTCATGAAAAGCCGCGGCATCGGCGACAGGATCGCGCGCGGCATGGCCTTCGTGACCGAGAACCGGCGCGAGGAAGGGCTGCTGATGGATTCGACCATCGCCGAAAATCTCAGCCTGGTCGCCATCGAGGATTTCGGCCGCGGCCCCCTCGACCTGCTCGACACCACCACGCTTGAGCAGCGCACCGAAGCGATCCGGGACGAGACCCAGATCAAGGCCGGCGACATCGCTACCCAGCCGGCGAAGTCGCTGAGCGGCGGCAATCAGCAGAAGGTGGTGATCGGCAAATGGCTCCTCAGCGATCCACGGCTGTTCATCATGGATGAGCCGACCCGCGGCGTGGACGTCGGCGCCAAATACGAGATCTACAGCCTCGCCGACCGCATGGCCGCGAACGGCAACGGCATCCTGTTCATCTCCTCGGAGCTGGAGGAACTGATGGGCATGTGCGACCGCATCGCCGTCATGAGCCGTGGCGAGATCATGGGCGAATTCAGCCGCGACGCGTTTTCCGAGCCCGCGATTCTCAGCATGGCGTTTGGAGAGTCGACCGATGGCTAACCGCCCGTTCGAGCAGGCCATTACGCTGCTCACGCGTCACGCGACCCTACTGATCTTCGTTGGCATCCTGGTCTATTTCGGGGTTCAGTCGCTGGGCTTCCTCAGCCCGGAGAACCTCTCCAACGTGGTGAAGCAGGCCTCGTTCATCGGCATCGTTGCCGTCGGCATGGTGTTCGTGTTGCTCACCGCCGGTATCGATCTCTCGGTCGGCTCGGTGATGTATCTGGCGCCGTTGATCGCCGGCATCCTCATCCGCGACTACGGCATCGGTGTCTATGTCGGTCTCGCCGTCGCGATCTTCGCCGGCGCGCTGATGGGGGCGATCAACGCCTTTCTCGTCGTCGTTCTGCGCATCATTCCGTTCATCGTCACGTTGTCGACGCTGTTCTTCTTCCGCGGCTTCGGAACCTTCCTCACCGGCTCGCGGGCGCTCGACTTCCCGGACGAAGTCCGGGAGTTCGGCCTCTCCAACGTCTTCGGCATCCCGATCCCGATCATCATCTTCGCCCTGGTGGCGATCGCCGGCCATATCGTCCTGTCGCGCACCACCTTCGGACGTCAGGTCTATGCCACTGGCAACGACCCCGAGGCGGCCCGCAAGGCCGGCATCAACACCGCCTTCGTGCGGGCGCGGGTCTACGTCATCTGCTCCGCCTGCGCCGGTCTCGGCGGCTATATCCTGATCGCCCAGATCGGCCGCCTTGACACCGCCTTCGGCGAGGGCCGCGAGTTCGACGTGATCGCCGCGGCCGTGCTCGGCGGCGCCAGCCTGTTCGGCGGCATGGGCACGGCGTTCAGCGCGGTGATCGGCGCGACGATGATCCAGCTGGTCAAGACCGGCTTAGTCTACACCGGCGTCAATCTCTACCTGCAGCCGATGATGCAGGGCGGCATCATCCTCCTCGCCGTCTTCCTCGACAGCATCCGCGAGATCCGGATCGAGGAGATAAAGCGCCGCTTCATTCGGCCGTTGAAGCCGCCGTCGTGACGGTGCGCCCCGCGGGCAACTGCTCAGGCGCCCTCACCTGAGAGCTCGCGGCGCCAGACTGCCAGCTTGTCGATCCGCCGCCCGTCCATGTCGACCACCTCGATGGTCAGGCCCGGCCGCTCGTACCGGTCACCGGTGTTCGGCAAGCGGCCCATCACGGACAGCATGTACCCGGCAACCGTCTCGAAGTCCGTGTCGGCGGCGAGACCGCGGATGCCGACCAGATCCTCGAACTCATCGATCGGCATCAGCCCTTCGACCAGCCACGACCCGTCGGGGCGCAGCACATAGTCGGGCTCCGCCGGTTCGCCATGCTCCGGCATGTCGCCGGCGATGGCTTCGAGAACGTCGGTTGACGCGACAATCCCTTCGGTCGATCCGTATTCATCGACGATCAGCGCGATGTGGACGCCCTCGCGGCGCATCAGATCGATCAGCCGCAGGACCGTCACCCGATCGTTGACGACCAGCGGCGTCGCCGTCAACGCATCGAGATCGATCGCCGAGTCCCTGAGCGCCACCGCCAGGATATCGCGAGCATCGACGAAACCGATCGGCTGGTCGATGTCCCCATCGCAGACCAGAAGCCGGGTGTGCCCGCCGATCTCTACGCCTTGGAGCAGGTCCTCGCGGCCGGCCGCCCGGTCGATCCAGACGATCTCCGCCCGTGGCGTCATGATCACCCGCACCGACCGATCGGCCAAACGCAGTACGCCATCGATCATGTCGCGCTCCTGCGGCGCGAAGATGCCGGCCTGGGTTCCGTCGGCGATCAGCGACTTGACCTCCTGCTCCGACACCACCGTTTCGCGGGTGCCGAGAAGACCGAGCGGACGGAGCACCGCGTCAGTCGAATGGCGCAGCACCCAGACCGCCGGCGTCGCCAGACGCGACAGCAGCATCATCGGCCCCGCGACACGGACGGCAGCCTTTTCCGGATTGGACAGCGCAATCCGCTTCGGCACCAGTTCGCCGATGATCAGCGACACATAGGCGATCGCCACCACGACAACGGTGACCGCGATCGGATCGCCGTTCGGCGCGATCCACGGCACCCGGTCGAGCGCCGCGCCCAGCCGCGTCGCAATCGTGGCACCACCGAAGGCGCCGGCGACGATGGCGACCACCGTGATGCCGATCTGCACCGTCGACAGGAACCGGCTCGGATCGTCGACAAGGGCGAGCGCCGTTCGGGCGCCGCGACTGCCCTCGGTGGCCATCGCCTCCAGGCGAAAGCGCCGCGACGAGACGATCGCCAGCTCCGACAACGCTAGCAGGCCGTTGAGCAGTGTCAGGGCGAGGATGATCGCGATTTCGACGATGAGCATTTCAATGTCCAAGGTCGAGCAGGAACCCGTCCGGCGTCATCATCGCGGCGGTTGGCTGGCGATTGTGGCCTTGGCCGCCTCAATCCGCGCCAGAGACAACGCGATCCGCGGCCGTCGCTGCTCGGGCGCCGCCTCGACCCATGCCAGCAGGGCATCGCGCACCGCCGACAGTATCTGGCGATGGTCGTCCAGGGAGGGGTCGTTCGATGCCGGCTTCACAAGCACCATATCGGCACCCGCGTCGACGGCGGCAACAGCCGCCTCGGCCATCGCGCGCGCCTCGCCAAGGACGGCCGGCGTCTGCAACGTGTCGGTCATCACCAAGCCGTCCCAGCCATACGCATCGCGCAGTAACCGATAAGCGTTCGGGGCCAGCGTGGCCGGTACCGTGCAGGCCGGATCGCTCTCCGGGCAGGTCAGGCCCGGGACCATCGCATTCGACATCATCACGCCACTCGCCTCGTAGTACTGGTCGACCGAACGCTCGTACGGGACGAGATCGCGACGCACCAGATCGGCAAGCGGCGGCGACCGCGCCGGGTCGTCGTCGGTGTTTGCGGTCACGGAACCGAGGCCGGGGAAGTGCTTGACGATCGTCGCCACCCGGCCGCCGCTGCCTGATCGGATCCCGCGCGAAAAGGCCGCGGCCCAGGCGGCCACTCTGTTTGGATCGTCCGCGAAGGTTCGATCGCCGAGCGCCGACGCCGCGCTCGTGCCGTCCGAAACGCCAAGCACCGGGGCGAGGTCGACGGTGACATTAAGCACCGCCAGTGCGCGGCCGATGTCCTCCGCATGGGCGGCGGTCTCATCCTCCGTCCAGCGCGCGCCCATCAGGTGCGCACTGCGAAGGAACGGCAGGTAGTGGGCGCCGTCTTCCCAGCCATGGTCGGGACAGGTCCAGGAGGTCGAGGAATTGGGATGGTTCGCCCGATAACCGGCAATCGGCCCGAGGCTCGTACAGCCGATCCACGTGGCGTCGTGATCGTACCACCAGTCGGCTGCGATCTGGACACGACCGCCCTCCTCGTTGACGGCAACCAACGGCTGGAGGCCGTCCAGGCCAACCACGCTTCGCACCGCGGCGAAGTCCGGATCGAGCAGAAGCGCATCATTGTGGTGTTCGACGACAAATCCGCCCAGATCGAAGTCAACCGCGAGACCGGTCATGTCGGCAATCGCCAGCCGATGATCGCCACCCTTGTCGGCTTGGTATCTGTCAACACCGATGTGGAATTCGAGCATCAGCATTTGGCCAATAGCTGACTGCAGCCGATCCGGCGACATCGTTTCGGCGCCATCCGCGGCGAATGCCGGTGGCGCGCCGAGCAAGACGGCGACACCGAGCAAACCCGCCTGAACGCGATCTCGAGTCAGGCGGCGTCTCGAGGCGCCGGCAGTGTCAGGCGATCGCCGTGAGCACCTTTTCGAGGAACGTTCCGAGATCGTCGGTGAGAAACCGCACATGCGGTGCATCGCGCCCCTCCATCTCCCAGTCCTCGTGAAACACCTCCCGCGTCCCGACGGGAACCACAAGCGTGGTCAGCATGCCGAGCGACGACGGCACCACCAGGTTGCGCGACAGGTCCTCGAACATCGCCGCCGTTTTCGGTTCAACCCCCGTCGCGGCGATGAACCGGTCGTACATCTCCCGGTTCGGCTTGGGCAGGAGATCCGCGGCGACCACATCGAAGATATCGTCGAAATGATCGGTGATGCCGAGCCGCGCCGCGACCTTTTCGGCATGGGCGCGCGACCCGTTGGTCAGGATATACTTCCGTCCCGGCAGGGTTTCGATCGCCGTCGCCAGCCGCGGATTCGGCAGCACCGGGCTGTGATCAATATCGTGGACGTACTCCATGAAATGGTCCGGTTCGATACCGTGCTCGACCATCAGGCCACGCAGCGTCGTGCCGTAGCGGCGATAGTAGTCCTTCTGGAGCTTTTGCGCCTCGACCGGTCCGAGACTGAGCAGCCGCTGGACGTAGTCGCGGATCTTGGCGTCGACCTGCTTGAACAGGTTCGAGTGGCGCGGATAAAGCGTGTTGTCGAGATCGAAGACCCAGGCATCGATCCGACCGAACACCCCCAGCGCCTCACCGGAATGGCCGTTGACCCACCCGTTGGCGTCGCTCATGGCAGGATCAGGGTCCCGGCGCCGTGGTCGGTGAACAATTCCAGCAGCACCGCGTGCGGCGTCTTGCCGTTGAGGATGACCACGCCGTCCACGCCCTGGCTCAGCGCCCCGATACAGGTCTCGACCTTGGGGATCATGCCGCCGGAAACCGTGCCGTCGGCAATCAGCGCACGGACCTCGGCGACCGTGATCTCGCGGATGAGTTCGCCGTTGCGGTCGAGGACGCCGGGCACGTCGGTGAGAAAGAGGAGCCGTGCCGCATCCAGCGCCCCGGCGATGGCGCCGGCGAAAGTATCGGCGTTGACGTTATAGGTCTCCCCGTCGGCGCCGGGCGCCACCGGTGCGATCACCGGGATCAGTTCGGCCCCGAGCACCATGTCGATGACCGTCCGGTCCACCGTGGTCGGCTCCCCGACGAAGCCGAGATCGACGATCTTTTCGATGTTGGAGTCCGGATCGACCTCGCGCCGGGTCACCTTCTCGGCGACCACCATGTTGCCGTCCTTGCCCGAGAGGCCGACCGCCTTGCCGCCCTCGGCATTGATTCCCATCACGATCTCTTTGTTGATCGATCCGGCAAGCACCATCTCGACCACCTCGATGGTCCGCCGGTCGGTCACCCTGAGCCCTGCGCGAAACTCGGACTGGATGCCGAGCTGCTCGAGCAGGTTGCCGATCTGCGGCCCGCCGCCGTGGACCACCACCGGGCGCACGCCCGACGTCTCGATCATGGTGATGTCGCGGGCAAAGGCGACGGCGAGGTCCGCATCGCCCATGGCGTTGCCGCCATATTTCACCACGACGGTCTTGCCTTCATAATGGAGCATGTAGGGCAGCGCCGCGGAGATCAACCGCGCCCGCGCGATCGCGTCCTCGGTCACCGGGTCGTGGGTGGTATCCATCAGTTCGCCTGAGCCTCGTCTCTGTCGCCCGGTTCTATAGCCCCTGGGCGACAGGCCCACAAACGACGCCTACCCGGTGATAGTGCCGACGGCCCGACCGACGATGACCCGGAGAATCCCTCCCTGATTTTCGGGTCGATTCCGAGGCTAGCACTCGATTTTCACGTTCATTTTGAAGCCTTGATTGGTCATACCACCCTTGTCGCAGCGACAGCTTCGAGTAGTGGACGAATCGTTTTTGTCTTTCTGACAGGTAATATCCACATCAGGCGTGCTACATTGCGTTACCTTCTTGGGTTTCTTGGGATTTCCCGTACTCCCGCAAGACGCCGCAAACGAAACCTCGCCTGTGCCTCCGCCCACTTGGATATCGGTACAGGAGCATGTCCCTCCACTGCAGTAATATACAGTGGGCCAACAGGATGAGTTCTCAGCGGTGCAGCCAGAAGGACACCCTGGTGAGAAACTACCCCCATAGACTAATCCGCCTGAACTAATGAAAAAAAACGCAACTGCAGTTGCCTTTGCTAACAATCGCATGAATCTGATCCTCTCAAAAGTAACATCCAAATCGCATTGTAACACACAGCTTAGAGCTGATCAGCCACACCTGAGCGGTCCGATTTGATTGCTAGTGCATGACTGGCCTTTGGTCCGTCATGACGATGGTTTCCGGGGCTGGCGGTCGATAGCCCAAAGCATTATGGGGTGGTTCCGATCTTGGAACCGGTTCGAAATCCGGGAGGGGGAATGACGCGACCGCCCCGACCAGACAAGCCAGGAACGCCGTTCCCGCCCCTATAGCAGCGCGGCGATCGCGGCTCGCAGTTCGGGGATGCCGGTTCCGGTCGTCACCGATGTCGAGAGAATTTCCGGGTAGGCGGCCGGCCGCTTGGCGATCGCGGTGGCCGTGTCGTCCAGGACCTTGGTCAGCGCGTCCGGTTTCAGCTGATCGCATTTGGTCAGCACGATCTGATAGGACACCGCCGCCTGGTCGAACACGTCGAGCGCTTCGCTGTCGCTGGCCTTCAGGCCGTGGCGGCTGTCGACCAGCAGATACACGCGCCTGAGATTCGCCCGTCCCCTGAGATAGTCGAACAGCAGCCGCGTCCATCCGGCGATCTCGCGCTTTGAAGCGCGGGCGTAGCCGTAGCCGGGCATGTCGACGATCGTCAGCCCGGCACCGGCGGTGAAGAAGTTGAGTTCCCGGGTGCGGCCCGGGGTATTGGAGGTTCGCGCCAGCGCCTTGCGTCCGGTGAGCGCATTGATCAGCGACGACTTGCCGACATTGGAGCGTCCGGCAAACGCCACTTCGATGCCGTCGGACGCCGGGAGGCCCCGTGCATTGGCGACGCCGCGGGCGAACGTCCATGGCTTGGCGAAGAGCAATCGTCCGGCTTCCAGGCGCGCGGCGGCTTCTTCTGGCTCGGTCGTTTCGTTCATGGCGCGGGCCCGTCCCCCGCGGTATCAGCCCTTTGCCTCGGCTGGCCGGCTCGACTTGGCACGACTGCTCGGCCGCCGGCGCCTCGCCGGCTTCCGCTGCCGCGACTGGCTTTTCTTCTTGGGCTGGGCAGCCTTGGCAGCTTGCGCCTTGGCCGGTTGGGCGGGGGCCTTGGCGGCCTCCTCGCCCTCACCCTCCGAAGCCTCGCCTGCGGCGGTGTCGGCTCCTTTGTCCACGGTCGCATCATCGGCCTTGGCGGCGGTCGCCTCGTCCTCAGCCTTGTCGTCGGACGTATCCTTCTTCGCCGTCTCGGCTGTCTTGTCGGCCTCCGGCGTGACTTTCTTCAGGCCAAGCGATTCCTGAATGTTGCCGAGCAGGTTCACCTCCACGCCCTGGCGGCGCATGATGTAATACTGCTGGGCGATCGACAGGGTGTTGTTCCACGCCCAGTAGATCACCAGCCCGGCCGGGAAGCCGGCCAGCATGAACATGAAGATCAGCGGCATCCAGGTGAAGATCAGCCGCTGGGTCGGGTCCGGCGGCGTCGGGTTCAGCCGCATCTGGATGAACATGCTGAGGCCCATGATCAGCGGCCAGATACCCAGCATCAGGATCGACGGCGGCTGCCACGGGATCAGCCCGAACAGATTGAAGATCGACGTCGGGTCGGGCGCCGAGAGGTCCTGAATCCAGCCGAAGAACGGCGCATGGCGCATCTCGATGGTGACGAACAGCACCTTGTAGAGCGCGAAGAACACCGGGATCTGGATGGCAATCGGCCAGCAGCCGGCGAGCGGGTTGATCTTCTCCTTCTTGTAGAGCTCCATCAACGCCTGTTGCTGCTTGGCCTTGTCGTCCTTGTAGCGCTCGCGCAGCTCGACCATCTGCGGCTGCACCTTCTTCATCGCGCTCATCGACTTGTAGGATTTGTTGGCGAGCGGGAAGAAGACGAGCTTGACCAGCACCGTGACCGCCAGGATCGCCACGCCGAAGTTGCCGAGCAGACGGAACAGGAAGTCGATCGCGAAGAACATCGGCTTGGTGATGAAATAGAACCATCCCCAGTCGATCAGCAGCTCGAAGCTCTCGATGTCATAGGTCGCCTGGTAGCCGTCGACCACCGCGACCTGCTTGGCGCCGGCGAACAGGCGGCTGGTGCTTTCGACCGACCCGTTGGCGGCGACCGTCACCGGCGCGCTCATATAGTCGGCCTGATAGAGGATCGTCGACGTATCGGAGCGGACGAACCGACCGTCGAACTGCTGGTTGGCCGGCGGGATCAGCGCCGTCGCCCAGTACTTGTCGGTCATCCCCAACCAGCCGCGGCTTGCCGGCGGCATGACCATCGGCGGTTCGTCCTCGAGATCGGAGTAGTCGATCTCCTCCAGGCCCTCGTCGCCGAAAACCCCGATCAGCCCTTCGTGAAGGATGAACCATCCCTCGATCACCGGCTCGTTGAATCGGGTGATCCGACCGTAAGGCTGCAGTGCCAGAGCGGTGTCGGTCGAATTGGCAACCGTGTCGGTGACCGAGAACATGTAGAACTCGTCGACACTGATCTCGCGGGTGAAGATTAGGCCTTCGCCATTGTCGTAGGTCAGCACCACCGGCGTTTCGACCGAAAGCGTCGCGTCCGGCTCCGCGGTCCATACCGTATCCGGCCCCGGCATCGGGCCGGCATCGGCCGAGCCGATCCAGCCAAACTCGGCGAAGTATCCATCCGGCCCATCCGCCGGCGACAGCAGGACGATGGTTGGACTGGTCGGATCGACGGTTTCGTGGAAGTCGTTGAGGTGAAGATCGTCGAGGCGGCCGCCGTCGAGGTTGATCGAACCGGAGAGCCGCTCCGTTTCGATCGGAACCCGCGGCGCGTTGGCGATCGCGGCATCGCGGGTTGCAACGGCCGACGGCGCGGCGCCGGGGATCGCGCCGCTGGGTGCCGCCGGTTGTCCCTCGACGGTCCCGGATGGAACCAGACCGTCGGCGGTCACCGATGCTTCGGTGGTCTGCTGGTTGGTCGGCTGACTGGGCGGCTCAGGTTGGAAGAACGCTAGCCAGATCATCATCACCGCGCCCGACAGCGCGATGGCGAGAAGGAGGTTCTTGTTGTCGTTCATGTCCGGGGCCTGTCTCCGGCGTTGTCGGTCCGCGAAAGCGTCGCCATCCCGTGTCTCAAGTCATCGACGAGCTTGCCAAAAGGAAGGCTTAAGGCAGCCCGGCGGCCGATCAAGACATAATCTGTCCCCGGAACGGCAATCTCGTCAGCCGACAGTCTCACCGCCTCCTTGAGGCGACGACGAATACGGTTTCGCGCTACGGCGTTACCGGTCTTCTTTGTCACGGTAAAGCCGAAACGCGCTGGTTCTTCGTGTTTACGCGATTGCAACGCCTGAAGGACAAAGCCTGGGCTTGCAAACCGCCGCCCGCGCGCGACCGCGCGGTAGTCACGTCGGCGCCTCAGCCGCTCGATCGGCAAGGCACCGATCCGTCCTCAGGCAGACAGCCGCTTGCGGCCGCGAGCGCGGCGCGCCGCAACGACCTTGCGGCCGCTTTTCGTCGCCATCCGGGCGCGGAAGCCGTGCCGGCGCTTGCGCACCAGTTTGCTCGGTTGATAGGTCCGTTTCATCTCTTCTCTCCGCGCGCGGGGAATGCGACGGGCTTATAAGGATCGGGCCGAATCGAGTCAACGCAACGGCCCGCTATCATTCAAGTCGTGTCGCGGTTACAGAAGATCAATGGCAGAGGCGCAGAATCCGGACATATGCATCATCGGCGGTGGCGCAGCGGGGATTGCCGCCGCCGAGGCCGCGGCCGAGGCCAACGTCCCTGTCGTCCTCGTCGAAAAAGATGAACTTGGCGGTTCCAATCTAGCCGAATCCGTGCCCGCCGGCGCCCTGCTTGCCGCCGCGTCTCGTTACGCCTGTTTGCGCGACGGACCGGCTTTCGGCCTGGCCGCCGCACCCCTGCAGGTCAACATCGCCCGCGTTTTCGAACACGTCCACGATGTCCGGGCGAAAGCCGCCGCCAGGGTGTCAGCGGAGCGTCTGACCGCGCTGGGGGTCACCGTCATCAAGGCGGCGGCCCGTTTCCGCGATGAGCGGACCGTGGACGCCGGCGACACGGCAATCCGGGCCCGCCGGTTCATCGTCGCCGCCGGCGCCGAGCCGCGCCTGCCGGACCTTCCCGGCCTCGATGATATCGAGGTTCTGACCCCACGCACCGTCTTCGATACACCGCGCAAGATGAACCACCTGCTGGTACTCGGCGCCGACAAGCGGGGCCTGGAGCTGGCCCAGGGTTTCGCCCGGCTCGGCGTCGACACCACGGTCGTCGATACCGGGCCGGCGCTGCCCGACGCCGATCCGGAACTGTCCGACCTGGTCCTCCAGCGCTTGCGCGCCGAGGGTGTGCGCATTCGCGACAACGTCGCGATCCGGACCGTGGCGCGCCGTCGCGGCGGTGTCCGGATCATCGCGGCGACGGACGGGGATGCGGAGGCGTTCAACATCGACGGTTCGCACCTGCTCGTAGCCGCGCCGAGGGTCGCGGCGCTTGACGCCCTGAGGCTGAACGACGCGGGGATCGCCCACGATGCCAACGGCATCCGCATCGACAAACGGCTGCGTACCGCCAACGTTCGGGTTTATGCGGTTGGCGACTGCGTCTCCGGCCCGGATGCTGAAAACCGCGCGGTCTACCAGGCTGGACTGGTGACGGACGCGGCGCTGTTCGGGCGCCGGATCGCCCCCGACGAGACCGCCTTTTCGTCACTGATGCGCACCGACCCGGCGCTCGCCACGACCGGTCTTGACGAGACCGCCGCCCGCGCCGGCCACAAGGATGTCCGCGTGTTGCGGCTGCCGCTCAACGAAAGCGATGTGGCCCTGGCCGAACGGACCACCACCGGCATGATTAAGGTGATCACCACCACGGGCGGTCAGATCCTCGGCGCGGCCGCTGTCGGTCGCGAGGCCGGCGACATTATCGCCTTCTGGTCGCTGGCGATCGCCAATCGCCTGAACCTGCGCGCCGTCGCCGGGCTGTCGCCGCCCTATCCCAGCCGCGCCAGCGCCTCGCGACAGGTCGCCGCCGCCCTCGGCGGTCCAAGTTTGACGCCGCAATGGCAACGGCGCATCATTGACGCTCTCAGGAAACTCGGCTGACCCGGATGGACGATCGTCCGCTGAATACAGCGATCGAGCCCGCCGCCGATACACCGGCGAGACCCAAGCCCCCCGGGCGGCGGCTCGGCCTGTCTTGGAAGCTCCTGATCCTGACGCTGCTCTTCGTCATGGTCAGCGCGATGCTGATCTACGTCCCGTCGGTCGCCGGCTTCCGGCTGACTTGGCTGTCGGACCGGCTGGCGATGGCCGATGCGGCCAGCGTCGTGCTCACCGCCTCCGATGCCGTCGACATTCCCCGCGACATCCAGGACAAGCTGCTGGAGTCGGTCGGCGCCACCGCGATCGCGGTGCGCAACGGTTCGGTCAGCCGCTTGATCGCCACCATCGAGATGCCCCCGGCGGTCGACCAGACCGTCGACCTGCGCAGCATGGAGCCGGTCGGCGAGATCGTCGACGCTTTCGAGACGCTGTTCGCTGCCAATCCACGCATGCTGCGGGTGGTGGGCCATTCCAGCGGCGACGGTTACGTCGAGATGGTCATCACCGACGCGCCGCTGCGCGCGGCGATGATCGAGTATTCGGCCAACCTCCTGTGGCTGGCGGTAGCGATATCGGTGATCCTATCCGGGCTCCTGTTCCTGTGCGTCGACCGGATGTTCGTGCGGCCGACCCGCCGCCTCACCGAGAACATGGTCGCCTTTTCGGAGGCGCCGGACGATCCGTCACGGGTGATCGTGCCGAGCGGGCGCGGCGACGAGATCGGGGTGGCGGAGGAACATCTCGCCGCCATGCAGCACGACCTTCAGACAACGCTCAGCGAACAGCGCCACCTCGCCGATCTCGGCCTTGCGGTGTCGAAGATCAATCACGACCTGCGCAACATGCTGGCCTCGGCCCAGCTGTTTTCCGATCGCCTCGGCGGCTTGCCCGACCCGACCGTGCAGCGCTTCGCGCCGAAGCTGATCGGCGCCCTCGACCGGGCAATCACCTACTGCCAGACGACGCTCGCCTATGGCCGCGCCCGCGAGGCGCCGCCTTCGCGCCGACTGGTCGCCCTCGACAAGCTGGTCGACGAGGTGGTGGACGTGGTCGGTCTGGTCGGCCACGCCACCATCGCCTATGAGCAGGACATTCCGGCGGGCCTGGAGGTCGACGCCGATCCCGATCAGCTCTTCCGGATTCTCGTTAACCTGACCCGCAACGCCATGCAGGCGCTCTCCAGCGATCCGAGCCCGGCCCTCATCCGCCGGCTGACCATCGCCGCCGAACGGAATGGGGCGACGGTCACCATCACCGTCGACGATACCGGGCCCGGTGTCCCGGAGATGGCGCGCACGCACCTGTTCAAGGCGTTTCAGGGCAGCGCCCGGCCGGGCGGCACCGGCCTCGGCCTGGCGATCGCCGCGGAGCTGGCCCGCGCCCATGGCGGCGCGGTTGCCCTGGTCGACAAGGACGAGCCCGGCGCCCGCTTCGCGATCACCATCCCCGACCGACCGCGCGCGCCGAAACAGAACGGCCGGACCGGCCGAGACTGACGCCGTCCCCGGGGCCCACCGTCGTTGGCTCAGCCGCTGTCCCGACCGCGCCCGTCGGGCTTGCAATCCCCCCGGTCCTTCTTTAGCTATGGCCGCCACTTCCGGTCGCCGAAGCGCCGACCGGAACCAAGCGCCCGTAGCTCAGCTGGATAGAGCACCAGACTACGAATCTGGGGGTCGGGAGTTCGAATCTTCCCGGGCGCGCCATTCTTTTTCAAAGACTAAACAGCACTTATTCTTAGTCTCTTTCTAGCCACGCATTTGGCGAGACGCGTAGCTTTCTTGTGTTGGGCACGGTGGTCGGCCCTGGGGAGCGGGTTCGGATAAAGATCGCTCCGCTAGATCAACTTCAGCTAGACCGCTCGCCTGAGGGGAAGAGACGCAAGCGACCACCCCGGAATAGACTACAGATCGTCGCGGCAGGAGACCCTGATCGCGAAGGCATGCTCGCACGGCAGCTTTTCTGGCCGATCGATGTTCAATCCGCGATCCGTCAGCCGCCAGCTGAGCTCCCCGTCCACACCGAGCATTTGAACCGACTGGATCTGGCTCGGGTAGAAACCCGTGAACGAATTGAAGCCGAACGATTCGTGCTGACGGCGCTTTTCGGCAAACGCCTCAATGGTGAAGTTCGGTCGGGGCTCTTCCATGGCAATCGCATAGATCGCGTTACCCTTGGTGGTAAAGCGGAAGTCGTCGCATGTGTAGCGGACTTTCTCCTTGGTGTCGGCGAAGTGACCTTCGGTCGTCATACGGGTCGGACCTTCGCCGTAGCGATGCCACGGGGTGGTGTCGTAGATAGCCTCGCCGTTGACCTCCAGCCAACGGCCGATACCCCGTAGTGTCTCTTTGGCACCGTCCGGAATGGTGCCATCCGGTCTCGGCCCCACATTCAGCAGCATGTTTCCGTTCTTGCTGACGTTATCGACCAGATAATGGATGAGGTCGCGGGCCGTCTTGAAGTTCTCCTCGCGCATGTAGCCCCAGCCGCTGCCGTCGTCGATGGTCGTATCGGTGATCCACTCGAAATAGGTCTGTTGCGACATGCCACCGAGTTCGAAGTCGACGAGGCCGGTTCCGGGTGGGAGGTTATGGGCCTTGTAGGAGATCATCACCTCGCGGTCCCATTCGTGCTCCTTGTTGTAGTAATAGGAGAGGAAGTTTTTCTTGTAGGAGTCGGGAACCGCGGCGAGCCCGAAGTCGAACCAGATGTAATCCGGCCCGTATTCGTCAACGAGCTCCTTGAGGCGAGCCATCCAGCGATCGAGGAATGCCTTGTTTGGCATATCCTGCGATGTCCATTCCTTCTGACGGGTCAGTATGTTGTGGTCGTCCCAGTCCTCGGAAACATGGCGGATGTCGGTGTTGTGGATCTCGCCATAGAGGTCGGCGAAGCGCGGATCGCTGGTATCGGTGCCCTTGATCCAGTGCGGATAGAACCACCAGTTCTCGGCATGGTGCATGGCGACCATGTACTTCATGCCTTTGGCCCGAAACGCGACCTCAAGGTCGCGGACGATGTCGCGCTTCGGGCCCTGCTTCGCAGCGTTCCACTCACCGAACTTCGTATCCCACAGCGGGAATCCGTCGTGATGCTCGGCGACCGGGCCAGCGAATCTGGCCCCGGCTCCGTGAAACAAATCCGCCCATTCGTCAGGATCGAACTTGTCAGCGGTGAAAAGCGGGATGAAATCCTTGTAACCGAACTCGGAGGGGTCGCCGTACTCGGCGGCGTGGGCCGCGTGCTGGGCAGTCCCCGGCCGGTACATGTTGTGAGGATACCAGGAAACGTTCGGGCCGATGCCCGGGACGCTGTACGGCCCCCAATGAGTGTAAATGCCGAACTTGCCGTCACGCAGCCACTGCGGCGTCTGATGCCGGCGCAGCGAGCTCCAGTCCGGCGTGTATGGTTCTGTCAATGGAAGACCCTCCCGTCAGTCAAAGCTCTATCGATATACTGATATATCACTATTGTCAATTCGCCAGAGCGCAATAGAAATATCGCTGTCTGCCGCGGCACGGTGATGATCGACAAACGGGATCGTTGCCTCTCCAGCTAAAAGGATATATTAGAATATCGGCTGTGGCGCTGCCGGACTTCGAGCCCACATGCCATCGTCACCGGCGGCCTTTAGTTGGCCGATTGATCGGGGAGATAGCGTTGCGGGCGGTGATGTGTGTAGAACCTGGTGAGTTGGCGGTTCGGGATGTCCCAGACCGTATTCCCGAGCCCGACGCCATCGAAATCGATGTATGCAGTGTCGGGATCTGTGGCACCGACTTCCACATCCTGCTCGGCAAGCACCCCTTCCTGACCTATCCGATCGTGCTCGGGCACGAAATCTCAGGCCGGGTCGTCGCCGACAGCGACGATGGCCGGTTCGCAGCCGGCGACCTCGTGGTCGTCAATCCGTACATGTCCTGTGGCAAGTGCCGCGCATGCCTGGCGGGTAAGCCGAACTGCTGTGAGTCGCTCTCGGTCCTCGGCGTACATGTCGACGGCGGGCTGCGCGCGCGGATCCCGATTCCCGCCGGAAACCTGTATCCGGCGGACGGGCTGAACGAACGCAGCGCGTCAATGGTCGAGTTTCTGGCGGTCGGCGCGCATGGTGTCCGGCGCGCCGGCGATTGCTCGGGGAAGGGGGTGCTGGTGGTCGGTGCTGGTCCGATCGGGATCGGCGCGGCGCTATTCGCCCGGATGGCCGGCGGTTCGATCACCTTCCGTGACGTCAGCGAAACGCGTCTTGACTTGGCGACGTCGATCCTACCGGCAGACATTTCGCTGGTCGGCGACGGTCATGATGACCGGCTGCGTTCGGCCTTCGATATCGTGATCGACGCAACCGGCAACGCCGGCTCGATGAGCAGATCACTGGACTATCTTGCGCATGGTGGCACCTACGTGCTGCTCGGCGTCGTCAACGATACGCTGTCGTTCAGCGATCCGGACATCCACAAACGAGAAGCCAGTATCCACGCCAGTCGCAATGCGGTCCGCGAGGATTTCTATACGGTCATGAACGCTATGCGCGCCGGCGACATCCCGGTCGACAAGCTCAACACCCACGCAACCGACTTCGATAATGCTGCCGACGCAATGATGGCCTGGGTCAACGACCGTGAGAGCCTGGTGAAGGCGACGGTGAGGCTCTGAGGGCGCAACGCGTCCCCTCGTTCGAAGCACCCGAGAGACGCCGATCGAGCATTCCTACGGGATCGCAAGCTCGTATTCTTTGAGCATATCGACGGCGCCCTCGTGAAAATACTCCGAGTCCTCGTCGAGCAGCATGCGGATCGTGCGGAAGACGCGGCGAAGATGGCGCGACATCGCCTCCACCGCCAAATCCGGATCGCGCGCCTTCAGAGCCTCGAAGACCTCGAGGTGTTCGGCGAGCACGATGTTCATGTGGTTGTCGGTTGGAAACGCCAGCCGCCGGATGCGGTCAAGCTGCGCCTTGGCTTCATGGACGACCTGCCACACGCGCTCCGAAGTTCCGAATGAACAGATCAGGAAATGGAACTGTTCGTCGAGCAGATAGAAGCGGTCGTAGTTCTTTTCGGCGGCAAATCGCTTCTGTTGATAAACGTTGAAGTCCAGGTCCCGCTCGAACTCCGGGGTCATGCGCGACGCGGCAAATCGCACGGCGCGAAGCTCCAGGGCGTCGCGAATGAGCTGTCCGTCGAAAACGTCCTGCAGGTTGATCTTGGCGACGTAGGTTCCGCTGTTGGGAACGATCGTGACAAGGTGCTCGTTGTTGAGCTTGAGGATCGCCTCGCGGAAGGGGGTCCTCGACGTCCCGAGCCGATCGCAGATCTCCTTCTCGTTAATGATCGCCCCCGGTTTCAGAGCCAGTGAAACGATCGCGTGACGAATGACCTCATATATCTGTGCCGCCTTCGGAAGCTCCGGATTGATTGTCGCAATAACATCATCGGGAAGCGGTGCGCCGACGTCGATCGGGCGTTTGGCGCGTCTGGAGCTCTGAACCCGCTGTGACGGCTCCGCCCGCATGCTCGTATTGGTGCTTTTGCTCATGTGCCGTCCACTGTGTCACGTCGGCCGCTGTGGTCGGATGTACCGCCCACGTCGCGACCTGAACCCCTTCGTGCTGCTCAACCGGTTGAGGCGCTGCCCCGCTTAACGCCAACCTATCGGCATGTCGATTGGCCGGCGCTACATTGACAGCGCGGGGTGTGCAGTATATCAATATATTACTTGTCGAGGTGCTGCAAGATCGGCTGAATTACCTCTGATTCCGCGTGGGAAGGCTATGACTCTGGAGTACCCTAATCGGGCTGCGCGGGTCGACAACATCACAGCCCAAAGGCGCATCACGCTCCGTCGGCTCGGAGCCTGGTTCGCGCGGCGCCCCTATCTGTTTTTCATTGCGCCGGCGATGGTGTTCTACACCATCTTCTGGATCTTACCGATGTTCGGCGCGGTGGCGTTGTCCTTCACGCACTGGAACGGTATCGGCTGGCACCGGATTCGCTGGGCCGGTCTGGACAATTACATCGCGTTGTTCGGCGATAGGTTTTTCTGGCAGTCGCTCGAGAACAACCTGATTTTCGTTGCCGGATCGTTGCTGGCAATCGTCACCATCTCGATGGTGATTTCCCTGATCCTCAACGCCCGCCCGTTCGGCCAGAGCACGTTCGCCACCATCTTCTTTCTGCCGATTGTGCTGTCGAACGTCGTCGTCGGCCTGATATTCGGCCTGGCGCTCAGCCCGACGAGCGGTTTCCTGTCTGGGCTCGGTGACTATCTCGGGATCGACTGGCTCGGCGATCTCCAACTTCTGGGTAACAAGGCGACCGCGACCTACAGCATATTGGGCGTATACATCTGGCAGCAACTCGGGTTCGCGATCCTGCTGATCTCGGCCGGACTGCACGCCGTGCCGAAAGACTACATCGAGGCTGCGCGGATCGACGGAGCCGGGCCGTTTCGGGTCGTGTGGAACATCATGATCCCGTTGACGCGCAACGTGCTGATCGTCGTCATCGTATTGGCGGTGAACAACGCTTTCCTGCTCTTCGACCTCGTGATCGTGATGACCAACGGCGGCCCCTTCCATGCCTCGGAGGTGCTGAGCACGTACATGTACCAGCAGGCCTTCGCGATGGGCCGAACCAGTTACGGCACGGCGATCGCCATCGTCCTGTTCATCTTCATTCTGTGCGTGACGACCGCACAGTTGACGTTAGCTCGCCTCAGTCGATGGTGATCGGGATGGAGGCCGACCGATGAGGTTCTCCGAATATCCGCTGCCGGCGCGGATCGCGGCCTATCTGTTGCTCCTCGCCCTGGCAGGATCGATCCTGCTGCCGTTCACCTGGATGATCTTAACGTCGTTCAAGTCGCTGCCCGATTACGTCCAGAATCCCTTTGGGCTGCCCGCTGAGTGGCAGCTTGGGAATTTCGCGAATGCCTGGGAGACTGGCGGGTTCATCAGGCTCTACTTCAACTCGTTGTTCATCACGACCGTGTCGGTGCTGGGGCTGTTGTTCATGTGCAGCGCTGCGGGCTACGCACTGGCTCATTTCCGTTTCCGCGGCTCGAATGTCGTCTTTCTCTATTTCCTCGCCGGGATGATGATTCCACCTCATGTCATTCTCATTCCGTCGTTCCGGATCATGAGCTCGATCGGCCTGGTGAACACCTATTTCTCGGTGATCTTCACGTATTTTGCCTGGGTACCGTTCGCGATCTTCTTCTTCAGAGCCTATTTCGCCAGCGTGCCGTCGGAGCTGACCGAGGCTGCGCGGATCGATGGCGCGAGCGAAGCCAAGATCTTTTTCAGCGTTGTGCTGCCGCTTGCCCGACCGGCCTTCGTCACCGTGGGCATCGTCTATTTCGTTTGGATCTTCAATGACTTCCTTTGGCCACTGGTTTACCTGAACAGTGTCGAGATTCGAACCGTGACCCTGGGCATGATGAACTTCCAAGGCCAATACTCGGCGGACACGACCCTGAAGACGGCGGCACTGACCCTTGCGACCCTGCCCCCGATCATCGTCTTCCTGATCTTCCGTCGACAGATCCAGAGCGGCCTGATCGACGGCGCGCTCAAACATTGATCGACTGGGGCTAAGCCGCCCTATCGGCGAGCATGTGAGAAAGGATCACCGGGCGATGAGCACACGACGGTTCGGCATGGTCATTGGCCTGCGGCCCGAGGCGGTGGCCGAGTACAAGCGGCTTCACGCGGGCCCGGGCGTGCGTGACCTGCTGACAGCGGCGAACATCCGCAACTTCAACATCTTCATCCAGGCGTTTCCGGACGGCCGGCACTATGAGTTCGCCTACTACGAATATGTGGGCGATGACTACGAGAGGGATATGGCCGAGCTCAATCGCCATCCACGAAACATCGCATGGCTCGAGCTCTGCGATCCGATGCAGGTGCCGCTACCCGGCGCCGAAGGCTGGCTGGAAATGGAGCGCGTCTACTTCAATCCGTGAGCCGACGGACCGTTTTCCGGAGCGTTCACGCGGCGTGTCTCGCGGTTCGAAACCATCGTCAATGACATCACGGTCGTCCGCCATCGCCACGCCGGTGCGATGTCGCGCACGCCTGGGCTTCTGCCCTGGCAGGCAGGGAAATCGAGCACACCATTGATTGACACTTGGTACACATTAGTATACCGGTATATTAGATAAAAACAATCAATGTGTGGAGGAGACAGTGAGGAAAGAAATCAGGCGCCGGAAAGCCACCTTTTCAGCCTTGGCCGCCGTGATCGCGGCGGCATTGGGGACCAACGCCGCCGTCGCGAAGGATCGCATCGATGTCTGGTCGGAGTTTTCGGCGGATCCCGGTGCGTCGGCCTTCGCCCAGATCGTTGCCGATTTCAACGCATCCCAGGACGAAGTCGAAATCGTCCATACCGGGTACGAGAACACGCCCTACGAGACGACCTTGAAGACGTCTTTCCTGGGCGGCAATCCGGCTGACATCGTGATCGTCAACGCCGGGGCGGTCATGTACCAGTTTGCCGAGGCCGATCAGCTTGTCGACCTGACGGACTTCGTCGAGGAACGGCGAGACACGATCCTACCTGGGCTTGAGTCCTTCTATCGTTTCAACGGCAGAGACTATGCCATTCCGTTCGAGCTGAACGTCGGCAACCTCTTGTATTTCAACACCGACATGCTGGCCGAGCACGGGATCGATCCCGAGCAACTCAACACCTGGCAGGGATTTGTCGACGCAGCGCAGACTTTCAAGGACGCTGGGATCACACCGATCGCTTTCGGCAACTCCGAGGGCTGGCCGGGCAACCACATCTACAACCACACCATGCTTCGCCTGCTCGGCTTCGAAGACTACACCAACATCTTCCTGCGGACGCTCGATCCCTCGGTGAACTCCGATGTGACGTGGACGGACGACGTGGCGATACGTGGTTGGGAAATGTACAAGGAACTCCTCGATCGCGGCTTCTTCACCGCCGGTTACCTTGCAGACGACTACCCGACAGCGAACGCGCTTTTCCTGAACGGCCAGGCGCCGTTGTTCACGATGGGATCCTGGTTCATGGGCACCATCGCGGACAGTGGCCCGGAAGACCTGTCCTGGGGCGTGATCCCTTTCCCCGAGGTTGAAGGGGCGCCGGGACAGCAAAGCGATCTCGTCACGGCCGGGCTCGTCGCAAGCATCAGCAACACATCGGAGCATCCCGAAAAGGCAAAGCTGTTCCTCGAGTACATGATGAGCGAGCCCGCCCAGCGTATCTGGGCGGAGAGAACGCAAAAGCTTCCGCCCTACCGGATGGACAACTCCGACTGGGCATACTCGGAGCAGTATCGCCAGATCGCGGGGCTGTTGGGCGAAGCGACCGCGGCCGTTCCGTTCGGCGACATGATCGAGGACAATGCCTGCAACGTCCCGTGGTTCTGGCACGCAAGCCAAGGCATCCTGAGCGATAGCATCACGCCCGAAGAAGTCGGCATGGGGCACGAAGATTGCGTCGCCCGCGTCCGTGCCGAACGCGGATTCGAGTGATCCGATCCCATCCCAAGTTCACGACAGCGACCCTTACGGCCCCGAACACGCTTCGGGGTCTTTTTTTTGCGGCAGCCGTGGAAATGCGTTGCAAAGAGATCGAACGGCAGGGACGCCGATCGGTTTGCGCCACAAAATGAGGTGGGTAGCCGAGTGTCTCGCCCCGACCGGTATGACCATTGCTTCGAACTGGAGACCAGGCTCGCACTTAACCTTTCGATGCCATGCGCCGGCGGGCAAGCGCTTCGACCGGCCACTCCTGAGTCGCGTGCGCAAGGGGAAAGTCGATCCGATCACCGTCGACCATAGAGAGGTAGCAGCCGAGGTTGAGCTCGGCGGTTCCGGCGACATGATCGAAGCCCAGCCGCGGTACGGTGCCGTCGTTGATCCAGTCCCGCAGCTCCGCGGCCATCCGTGACCACGCCTTGAGCCCGCCCTCCGGGTCTTCGAACGACTCGCTCCGCTCGCCTTCGGCCGAATAAATCCGAAGCTGATCTTCACGGATAACGACGATCGACCCGCGGCTCGCCGAGAGCACCATCGTCACGCCGTCGTTGAGATAATTGACCCCCGTCTCGAGGACCGCACGGCCGCCGCCGGGAAACGCCATCATCACGGCGGCATGGTCCTCCATCGCATGGCCGAACCCGCGCCTGGTCGTCACACGCGCCTGGCCCAGCACCCACTCGGGCATCGCGTCCCGATGGAAGAAGCGGAACATATCCAGCCAATGAGACCCCCATTCGCTTAGGTCCCATTCGTCGCCGATCGCGGCGGTGACAACCAGCGGCTGACCGATCTCGCCCGAATTGTAGACTTCTTCCGCGCGGGCAAAAGCACCGAGATAGCGCCGAAAGTGCGGAACAACGATCTTGACGCCGGTGCGCGCGACCAGATCGCGCAGCGCGGTCAATTGGGCAGGTGACTCGACGAACGGCTTCTCGCAGATGATGCCGCGGACACCGGCGGCCGCGCACGCTTCGATCATCTCGAAGTGCAGGCCGACATAGGTGCAAATGCTGACGATATCCGGACGGGCGTCCTTCAGCATTGAGCCGAGGTCGGGATACGCGTTCGCGACCCTGAAGGTCTCCACGAACGCGTCGAGGTTGGCTTGGTTGATGTCGGCCGCGGCAACCAGGTCGATCCCCGCAGTCCGCTCGTACATCCGGGCATGAACGTAACCGATCCGGAACGCACCGGCGGTCGGACTGCCCTTACCGCTGGCCTGTCCGACACCGACGATGGCGGCGCGCAGGGGTGACGACGGTTCAGTCATGCTCTTTTCCTTCGCCGGTTGGTCGCGGGACGGGCTATTGGGTGGATGCAAACGCCTGGTAGTCGCGTTCCAGGGCGGCCGAGTCCGGCCATCCATCGTGGACAACAACCCGGTATTTCAGGTTCAGTTTCGCCGCCGCCGGCAGATCCAGCGGCTCGTCCCGAACGAGACTGGGGTTGATGTAGCCGAACTGCGCGGTGTCGAAGAAAACGTAGCTCGGCGGCGGATGCCGTGGATTGTCCGGATGGTCGAGGATCGCGATTCCGGCAGCGATATCTTTGCTGCCGTCGGCGACGCCACTGATATCCACCCAGCGTGCCTGCGCCCCGTTTGCTTCCGCGCCGGTCGCGCCTTCGCTGGTGAGGACGCGGAAGTCGCGCAGGTTTCGCCCGGCGCGATAGCCGAATCCGGCGTATCCACCCCACGGCGTCTCCGCCGCCACCGGCGTCGCGCTCAACGACACCGCCTTGTCGCCGACGGTGAAGTCCTGCTCCCAATCGATCACGAAGTCGCCGTAGCTCTGCGGTGGACAGATGCGAACCAGGCGGCGCTCCCGCATAACCGTCAGGCCCTCTGGATTGACATAGTCGAGCCACGTCGCGACTTCGGCGCAACCGGACGAAAAGGTCACCGTCTCGTCGTCCTGCACCAGTGTCCTGCCTTCGCTCAGGCTTCGCGTCTCGCCGTCGACCTCGACCGGGTCCTCCTCCCAATAGTTGACGCCGTTGATGTACTTCCAGGCGAACCAGATGCCGCGATGCCAGACATGATCCGACGGCTGGAACGCGGTCAGCGGCACGCCCTGCACCGTCGTCAACGGATGGACGAACGGCTTGGCGCCATCCTTGTTGGCGAAGCTGTAGGTCGCCAGCACCCGATCGCCGCGTAGCAGACTGACGTTGTGGCCGGGTCGGTAGGTCCAGTGGCAGGTGTCGGGCATTGTCGTTTCCTTGACGGGTCAGCTCGAAAGCGGGCGTAAGGTGTCGCCGGTGTCGGGATCGAAGAGGTGGACGAGACCGGGATCGATGCCGAGCGCGACGGTGTCGTTGCGGCGCAACGCGGTGCGCCCCTGTTCGAGGAAAGCCAGTTGTTGCCCACGCGCGTCGGCGAGGATGTAGGCCTGATTGCCGGTGGCCTCGATCACGGTAACGTCCGCCACGAGCGGTCCGCGTTCGCGGGGCTGCAGGTGTTCCGGTCGTAGGCCAACCTCGACCGTTCGACCGGGCGCGAACCGGCGGCTGAGCGGTAACGAAGCCAACTGGCCATCGACGACAACCTCATCGCCGTTCCGGCCGATGGTGGCGGGTAAGAAGTTCATCGCAGGCGACCCGATGAAACCGGCGACGAACTTGTTGGCCGGATGGTCGTAAAGATCGAGCGGTGGCCCTTGCTGCTCGATACGCCCGAAGCGCAGCACGACGACATGATCGGCCATGGTCATCGCCTCGATCTGATCGTGGGTCACGTAAACCGACGTCGCCTGCAGCCGCTCATGCAACGCGCGAACTTCGCCGCGCATGCGCGTGCGCAATTCCGCGTCGAGGTTCGAAAGCGGCTCGTCGAAGAGAAACACCTCCGGTTGGCGGACGATTGCCCGTCCCATGGCGACGCGCTGACGCTGCCCGCCGGACAGTTCACGTGGGTAGCGGGCGAGCAGTTCGTCAAGACCTAGTGTCGTCGCCGCGCTCTTCAGCAGAGCATCGATCTCAGGTTTCGATGTCCGCCGCAGACGCAGCGAATACGTCATGTTCCGCTCGACTGTCATGTGCGGATAGAGCGCGTAGGACTGAAACACCATCGCGACGTTGCGACGCCGCGGCGGAATCTCGTTGACGCGTTCGCCGGCAATGCGGATTTCCCCCGAGGAGATCGTTTCGAGACCGGCGATCGTGCGAAGCAGCGTCGATTTCCCGCAGCCGGAGGGGCCGACGAGCGCGACGAAGGCACCGTTGTCGATCGACAGGTCGATGTCCTTCAGAGCGTGGAAATCGCCGTAGTATTTGTCGACCGAGCGGAGTGTGACCTGTTCCATAGCTGCTCCCCTACTTCAACGCCCCGGCGGTGAGCCCGCTGATGATCCGGCGTTGAAGGAAGACGAAGACGAAAAGGATCGGCGTCACCAGTATCGAGGCAAAGACCATCACACCGTTCCAGTCGGTCTGGTTGGCGCCGATGAAGTTGTTGAGGCCAAGCGTGAGCGGCTGGAGTTCGATCTGGGCGATGAACGAGAGAGAGAAGACATACTCGCCCATTGCCTGGATCGCGATCAGGACGGCGGTGATCAGGATGCTGTTACGAGCGAGCGGCAGCGCGATGCGGAAGAACACGCCGACCCTGGAATTGCCGTCGACCAGTCCGGCGTCGCGCAATTCCTTGGGGATCTGCAGGAACGCCGCACGACAGATGACGATGAAGAAGGGGAGGCTCTTGGCGGTCGCGGCGAGGATCACGGCCAGCCGCGGCGATTGTAGGAGACCGACGACGTTGAACAACACGAAGAGCGGCGTCGCCATCAGCGATGACGGCAGCGCCTGCAGGAGTAGGATCGTAAAGAGCACGACCTCGACGAACCGGTTGCGAACCAGCGCCAGGCCATAGGCGGTGCCGGTGCCGACGACGACGGTGATGAAGGTCACTCCCGCGGTGATGACGATGCTGTTCCAGAAGTAGCGCGCGACCGCGAAGTTCTCGAAGATTTCGACGTGGTTCGACTCAGGATGCTGCGGCCACAGCGTTGGAGGATATTGCGACAGTTCCGAAATCGGTTTGAAGCTGGTGACGTACATCCAGTAGATCGGGAACAGATACAGGGCGAGGATCAGGATCGCGATCAGCGAGATGACGTATTGGCGGCCGGGCATCGCGCTAACTCAGTCGCTCGGATCGGGTGGACATCACATAGATCGCGGCGACCACGCTGACGATAAGCAGCATCAGCACCGAGACAACACTGCCGAGCGATATCTGATAGGCCTTGAACGAGAGCTGCCACGACCAGTATTGGGCAACGTTGGAGCTGTTGACGGGGCCGCCTGAGGTTAGGGCCGCGATCAGGTCGAATTGCTGGAGCGTCAGGATGGCGCCCAGCGCCACGAGCGCCAGAACCGTATCGCGCATCAGCGGAAGCGTGATCCCGAAGAATCGTTGGAACGCGTTGGCGCCGTCGAGTTCGGCCGCCTCATAGAGGTCTTCCGGGATCGCCGAGAGGCCGACCGATATCAGCAGCAGATAGAAGGGGATGCCGAGCCAGACATTGACCAGGATCACCGAGTAGAGCGACAGGTCGGGATTGGAAAGCCAGTAGACCGGCTCGTCGATCAGCCCGATCGATTCCAGGCCATAGTTGAAGATGCCAATGTCGCCGGCGAGCATCCATTTCCAGATCTGGCCGTTGGCATAGGCCGGTGTGATCCAGGCCGCGAGGAACAAGCCGCGCAGCCAGTTGGCGCCGGGAAAGCTGTTGCTGAAGAAGAGCGCCAGGGCGAACCCGATGGTGAGTTGCAGGATGCTCGACAGACCGACGAAGATGGCGGTGTTGCCAGCAATCAGCCAGAAATCCGGATCGTTGAAGACCCGCCGGTAGTTCTCGAACCCAACGAAATCGCGATCCAGCCGGGCGACGTTGAACAGGTCGACCTGTTGGAACGACATGACGACATTGAAGACGAACGGCAGGCCGGCAAAGACAAGCAGGTAGAGAACCGAAAAGCCGATCAGGATCAGATCGAAGCCGTTCCGATCCCTGATGAAGTTCAACACCGGAGTCATTGCCGTGGGTTTGCGCTGGTTCGAGGCCGGCGGAGCGCCGGCCTCACCATGCCCGGTTAGTGTCCGAGCGCTTCGATTTCAGCCGCGGCCCGGTCGAGCGCTTCCCGGGCATCGGTCTGGCCGGTCAAGGTCGACTGAATCGCTCGCTGGAGCGCGATCGAAACCTCGTTCCATCTGGGCGACGGACCGAGGACCCGCCCGAATTGCAGTTGCTCGCTAAACAGCGCATAGGCCTCCGGCCAGCGGGCATCTTCGACCGGGATCGGACGCGGCGGCAGAAGGCCGAACTCGTTCCAGTTCCGGTGCTGTTGCGAGTAGGCGTATTCGATGAAGGCGAACGCCTCGTCGGGATGCTCGGATGCCTCGGAAATCGCGTAAGTGAAGTTGCCGGCGGCCGAGACCCGCAGTCCGCCCTCTTCCTCCGGGGGCAGCAGCGCAAGCCCGTATTCGAAGGAAAGCCCGTCCATGTTGGGCAAATCCCAGTTGCCCTGGATCACCATCGCGGCCGCGCCGGCACGGAAGGTGTCGGCGGCGTCTCCTTGCGAGAACGACACCACATCCCGGGACGAAATGCCGTCCTCAACCAGCCGCTCCCAGAACTCGAGGGCGCGGACACCGCCGTCGGCGTTGATGTTGTCGAACTCGGTACCGGCCATGCGGGCGAACGGCATGAACTGCCAGGGGCCTTCCTGGTTGTTCTTGGCGCTGAAGGCGAGGCCGAAGACCCGTTCCTCCGGGTTGGTCAGCGTCTTGGCGTAGTCGTACAGTTCCTCCCAGGACTGGGGCGGATCGTCGGGATCGAGCCCGGCTTCGCGGAACTTGTCGATGTTGTAATAAAGCGCGATCGTGTCCGACGCGCGCGGAACCTGCCAGATGCGATCGTCGAAGGTGACCGCTGCGAGATAGCCGGGAAAGATCTCATCGGCGTCGATGATCTCCGACGCGGCGATCCGATCGGTCAGATCGACCAACACACCGCGCGACGCGTAGAGCTGTGTGTCGGTGGTGTTGATCATGAAGATGTCGGGGCCGGTGCCGGTGGCGATGGCGCGGGTGTATTCGCTGTTGAGATTGTCGAAGGCGACGAACCGGTAGTTGACCTTCACGTCGTCATGGGTCGCGTTCCACTCGTCGGCATAGATCTGGGTCTGGCCGGGCGTGCCGCTGCCGGTCTGCGCGTCGATCCCCCACACTTCGAGGGTAATCGGCTCGGCGTACGCTGACGAAGCAGCGAGCATCGCCAAGGCGGCCGTTGCAATGATGGCTCGATTCATACCTGTCCTCCCTGCGACCGGGTGTCCCGGCTTTTGTTGGCGGTCATTCGCATCCGAGTTTTCTGAGATAGTCGTGGCTTTGGCGGACGTTTTCGTCCCCGGCGATCTCGAGTGTCGAGTACTCGGCGGGGCTGTCCTTGACGACGTCGTAGACGCCGTCGATGTCGACCACACCGCTGCCCAGCGGGATCACCGCCATGCCGCAGCCGTAGATCTGGCCGCGCTTCTCGACCCAGTCCTCCGACATGTCCTTCCAATGGACGTGCCAGATGCGATCCTTGAAGGCGCGGGCCATCTCGACCGGGTCGGTTCCCGCCAGCCATGAATTGCCGGTGTCGAGGTTGACGCCGACGGTTTCGGGATGGCCGAGCCGGTCGAGCACGGCGCCCATGCCGTCGATCGTTCCGGTGACCGGGCCGTGCGGTTCCAGCAACACCCGCACGTTCAGTGCCTCGGCGAGACGAACCGCCTCGAGCAGCTTCTCGACGATCACGAACACCTGCTCCGTTCGCGACAGCCCGCGCCCCCAATCGGTGTGAGGCTCGCCCTCGGTGGTGATCACGTCGCGCACGGCCATGCCCGAGGCGAGACGAACCGCCTTGCTGATCTCGGCGTTGCCGTAGCGAAACGGCGCCGAGGCGTCGAGCAGATTGGCATGAGCGCACACACTCGTCGCCGTCAGGCCATGGCGCGCGAACATGGCGGTCAGGTCCGCCGGGTTGTCGTCGAGGCTAGCTGTTGCGCTGAACCCGAACTCCCGCCCCAGCAGCCCGCCGGGATGATTGTCGGTCACGTCCGCGTATTTGAAGCCCAACCCGGCAATTCGTTCGAGCTGATGCTCAAGAATCGAAAACGGATCGACCAGCGCAAAACACCCGACCTTCATCACCGACCTCCCTAGGGTTCGCTATTTTCGCGAACGATAGGGAGCCTCGGTGGACCCGTCTTTCACCTTTGTGGTTTGGACTTTTTCGAAAGCCCTGTCCGTCGAGGTGGGACAAAATCCGTGATGCCGCCGTCCGGATTTCCTTGAAAGCGTCGGTTTGTTCGGCGCATGCTTGATCAACCGCGCGTCGGAACGGCGGACATGAAACAACAGACTCAACCAAACGAGGGAGGGTTGAAGTGAGCGCGCCGAGGGTCTTCGAGGATGCCGGACGGGTTTTTCGGCCGGACACCTGCGAACCGCTCAAGGCCGCGACGCGACGCGGGGAAGTCGCCTTCAGCGGCTGGGCCCGTGGCAACTATCCGGGCGTCGAGATCAAGGGTTCCAGGCTTTCCGGCATCTGCTCGATCGGCGTCTGGGACGCGAACGCCGAACAAAGCTGGGGGCTCGGCGAACACTGTAACGAAGGGTTGGAGATCACCTATCTCGCCGGTGGTTCGCTTGGCTTCACCGCGGAAGGGCGGGCGCATCGGCTTCAGGACGGCGAGGTCACGGTCACCAGGCCGTGGCAGATTCACGAGGTCGGCGATCCGCTGGTCGGTCCCAGCCGGCTGGTCTGGATCATCCTCGATGTTGAGGTCCGACGGCCCAACCAGGCCTGGCGCTGGCCGGACTGGATTCTCTTGTCCGGCCGCGAGAAGAAACGCCTCTCCCATATCGTTCAGAACACCGACAAGAACGTCTGGAACGGAGCCAAGATGGCGGCACCGTTCGGACAGCTTATCGACCTGCTCGAACTGGGCGATGTGGACCGCTCGGAAACCGAGGCGAAGGTCGTGCTTAATGCGATTCTGATCGGCTTGTTACACACCCTCGACCTCGGCGACGACTACAGCGTTCCGGCCCGTGATGGTGCGCGCCACACGGTTCGGCTTTTCCTCGAACGGCTGCCTGAGCACGTGGATTACGACTGGTCGGTCGGCGACATGGCGGAGCAGTGCGGCGTGTCGCGAAGCGCGTTCATCGAACACTGCCGCTCGATCCTCAACACCACGCCGCATGCGTATCTGTCGTCGCTGCGGCTGGCCCGGTCGAAACTCCTGCTCCAGACCCAGCCGGAGATGAGCGTGACCGACATCGCGCTTGAGTGCGGCTTCGGCTCGTCGGCCTATTTCGCGTCCGCCTTCAAGCGACAAACCTCCCTGTCACCCTCGCAGTTTCGTTCTATGAAACCGCACCGCGCCCGAACTATCGAACCGCGGACGCTGACGGCCGGCTGAAAATCCGGGCTCTCGCCTCTAAAAAACCGGGGCGATCCGCCGTCCGCCAGCCTATGGCAGTCTTCCGCAGGCTGTCGTGACAGGTTCACATGTTTCACCACATGCGTCGGATTGCGGACGGCGAGATGGTGCCGGTCGAGGACGACAGCATCGTCACCGAATTCGTTCTGAACGAAGCCGCCTCGGCCTGATTTCGCTCCAGTCGCGCCCCACCACTCAGGTGTTTAGGTGCATGCCCACGAGCCACCCGCGCGACTGTTTGCCCAGTGTCTACTTGAGTACCACGGTGCAGAATGACGAAAGCCCATCTCCATGCCGCCTAACCGAGGGGGTGTCCGACGGATCGCATAGCCAAACCGTGATACGCGGCACAAATCCCTTGAGGGCGCTTCTCATCTCTTCGTACTCCTGCGCACAGTTCGCGTCGTCGCAATCCACAAGTACCAGCCCCGGGGTGCGTACCGCATTCTCTTGGGTGGATCGCGTAAACTCGTCCGCCTGCCTTATGGCCCTGCCAAACGCCCGCTCCCAAAGATAAATTGGCTCTATCGCCAGGATGTGACTATCGCTTATGCAGTCAATCGGTTCGTCACCGAGTTTGATGCCCCTTATCATGTCGACGCAGTATTTTTCCCTGACCTCGACCCTGCTGTCAGTGACCCCAGGACTCGCAAGCGGAAAGTAATCGTAGCTGCTAATGTCACTTACGATCCACTTGCTTCCATATTTATCTGAATATATCAGTTCGCAAGTCTCGTTTCTCTCAGTCGACTCGTAACCGAACTCCTTCGTACCAAAAGAGTCAAGTATCGTGTTGACGAATACCGTTTCACCCGCATTGACGGTAATATCTTCCAATATTTTTTTCTGAGAATTGATGTCTATGAAGTGAAAGATCCCAGTTACTGTCGCGCCAGAAAATCGATCTGTCGCAGAGCATTTGAAATCCGGCTGAACCGCGGCCGGAGACAGCCCCCGGTTGACGAGCGCACTTACTAAGAAGTGGACGTGTTGTGATATCACATCGACTTGCTGTGATGCAGGCGTGTCATCAGACCCGACGTTAATGGTGCCCGGCCTCATCACCTCGAAGGTCATCGCCGCACCGTCGAGCCTCAGCAGGGAACGGACGTTTTCGACCGCCGGAACAATCAGCGCAGCAAACACAGTAACTATTGCGACCGGAAAGCCAATCCAATTCTTGACGAATTCCGCGCGATTCCAGAACCTCTCCCGTCTTTCCTCCTCCGGTGACCGTGGTCTGATGTCAGACCGACAGACAGGACAGACTACGGCGACCCAGGGGATCGACTTTCCACATTTTGGGCATCGCTTTTTTTTCGTCGCCCAGCTCCCTCGGTTTGATCGGATATTCTTCTGTATCCACAGGAAGTAATGGGCAATATACAACCTTAAGGCGACAAACGCAACGCGTCACCCAAGCATCACTTACCCCTCGAATTCACGCGCTTGACGGCAAGTTATCTTATTATATGATTAAGCCTTGGGAGTGCCTATGAACACGATCTCAATGCGCGACCGCCGGGACCTCAAGATACTCGACGGCGTGATGCCGGTGCGCGGGCTCATGGGCGAAGTCGTCCGCGATCTCGGATGCCGGATCGTTTCCGGCGAATGGGCGGACGGTATGCCCAGGGAATCGGACCTTATCGACAGCCTCGGCGTGAGCCGATCGGTGGTGCGCGAAGCGTTGCGGGTGTTGAGCGCCAAGGGTCTGATCCGCAGCCGGCAGATGGAGGGCACCAAGGTTCTTCCCCGATCCGAGTGGCGGTTGCTCGATCCTGACCTGATCGATTGGCGAATCCGCGCCGGCGATACGCGCACCCTGCTTGAGGACCTCTTGAAGGTCCGTCTGGTTCTGGAACCGGGCGTCGTGTTCGTGGCGACCACGACCGCAACCGAAGACGCCAGGGCGCGGATCGCGGCGGCCTGGCAAACCAAGCTGGCGGTTGAGGAGGATGACTCGCTTCCGGGGCCGGCGCGTCGCCAGGCGTTCATCGACGCCGATCTTGTCTTCCACCGCGAGTTCCTTGCCGCGGTCGGTTCGGAGATTCTGGATCAACTCTTCGGTGTCGTTCAGGCGGCGCTTGCCCTGCTCATCGATCTCCAGATGCGCGCCAAGGGCTCCGAGGTGCAGCTCATCGGCATGGATGAAAGCACCGAGCTCCATCGCCAGGTGTTCGAAGCGTATATGCGCGGCGATGCGATCGGCGCCGAGCAGGCCATGCGGCGATTGATCGAGCGCGCCATCGCCGACGCTGAGGAGGGCTTCGCGCTCCTGGACTAGCCGGACTGGAGATCACATCTTGGATCAACACCACGACCCGCACGACATGGCGCGCGGTATCGCCGATCGCCTGCTAGAGCACCAATTTCAGTGCTGGTTCTACGGCGACTCGATCGGCTTTGAGGGCCTGATCGCCGCTTCGGACCTGCTCGGCGATCCCACCTATCGGTCGTTCTCTCACGGCTTCTTTCGCGCCTGGGCGACCCGTCGCCAGCCATACCAGCCCGACGACAACACCGCACCGGGCCATGTCATGTGTGCGGTCGTCGGCGAGACCGGCGATGCCGTCCTCAGGGCCGGAGTCATCGATCTCGCCAAGCATCTGCTCGCGCGCCGCAAGATCGACGGAGTCTCGGTGACGTTCGAGGACACCCTGCGATCGTTGCGCGAGCCCTATGGCGACGTGCGTATGACCAGTGAGGAAGCCGTGCTGCTCGGTGACCCGGGTGCCGGAATCTACCTCGACTGCATGCATTTCGATCCGCCCTTTTTCGCCCATCTTTCCGAACTCGGCGCCGGGACCGAATGGGCCGATGCGGCGGTTCGTGAAATCCTCGGTTATCGGTCCCTGCTGCTCGATCCCGAGACGGGCCTCTACTGCCATTTCTGGCTCGAGAAGACGGGCCGGGTCTACACGCGCGGCTGGGGGCGCGGTCAGGGCTGGGCGCTGCTCGGGCTCCTGGATGTCGTGGCGCATCTTCGCACCGACGCGGCCGGCCGAAGCGATGTGGCCGAGGAAGCGTTGCGGTTGGCCCGACGCATGGTCGACTACCAACTTGCCGACGGCAACTGGCATGCGCTCGTCCACGAGCCGCGGTCGGGACCGGAAGCATCCACCGCGGCGTTCATGGCAACGGCCTTCTACCGCGGGATTGCGATCGGCGTCTTCGACCCTCGGGAGTTCCGGGAAGCGGCCGACAAGGCTTACGCCGCGATGATCGGCAACCTTGACGCCGACGGAAACCTGATGGGAGTCACGGCGGCCGTGTATTCGGCGCTCGTCGAAGAGCACTACTGGTACGTACCCACCAACCAGATCGTCCCGTGGGGCCAGGGACCGGCGCTGACCGCGATGGCCGCCCGCAAGAACGTGTTGCAGCTGGACGACTGACGGTTCGAGACCGACAACGACGGCCGGTCCGGGACGTGGAAGCGGGCTGAGCCTCATGTCCAGGCGCCGGCGAAGCTTGTCACCGGCATCCCCCGAACCCCGGGACTCGCGACGAAGAGGTGACCGTCCACACCGCCGGCTTCGCCGCCCCAGCGGGCGGTGGTGATGAAAAGCGTGTCGAGATCGGCCCCTCCAAAGGCAACGCTGGTGACCTTCGGCGCCGCGACCTCGATGACCCAGTCGACCGAGCCGTCGGGCGCGAAGCGGACGACACAGCCGCCATCCCATCGCGCGTTCCAAACCCCGCCCTCGGCGTCGACGCAGGACCCGTCCGGCGCGCCGCGATCGAACGAACCGAGAGCGCCGCGCCGGGTCGCGCTCCCGGTGGCGAGATCGTAGTCATAGGTGCGGATCGCCCCCTCGGCCGTATCACAGAAATAGAGGGTCCTGTTGTCGGGACTGAAGCACAGGGTGTTGGCGATCAGGATATCGCGATCCACGGCGTTGAGTGTCAGATCGGGATCGAGGCGGTAAAGCGTTCCCGATTTTTCCGTCAGGTCGATGTCGGTCGCCGACGGCGAGATGTTGTTCTGCATCGTCCCGAACCAGAACCGCCCTTCGGCGTCGGTGCCGCCATCGTTGCAGCGATTGAAGGGCAGATCCGGCTCCGGCGCGACCACCCGGGCGAAGATCCGATCGGCGAGATCGTATCGGTACAGTCCCGCATGGGCGGCGATCAGCAGGCCCGGTCCCCAGGGCCGCATGCTCGCGATCATCTGCGGCATGTCGTGGGTTTCACGCGCGCCGGTCACCGGGTCGTAGATGTGGAGCTTCGACGGCGGTGGCACGTCGAGCCAGAACAGCCGGTTCAGGCCGGGATGCCAGAACGCGCCCTCGCCGATGTTGTCGCCGCTCTCGACCGCTATCTCCGCCCGCATGGTCGGTCTCCCTATTCGTACATCCGGATTGTGACGCCGCCATCGATCACCAGGTTGGCGCCAGTCATGAAACGCGCTTCGTCCGACGCGAGGAGCGCAGCCACGGCGGCGACTTCCTCCGGCCGACCCAGGCGGCCGACCGGCTGCTTGGCTTCGGTTTCCCGTCGAAAGGCCGCCGCGTCCGGCTGCTGCTTGAAGTACCACTCGGCGATCGGCGTATCGATGTAGCCCGGCGAGATCGCGTTCACGGCGATGCCCTCGCCGGCGTACTGCAAAGCCAGCGCTCGCGTGAGGCCGATGACGCCGTGCTTGGCAACCGGATACGGAAACGTGTCGCGAATGACCTGAAGCGCGTGGTTGGAGGCGATGTTGATAATCGCCCCGTTCTTCCGCGCCCGCATCGCCGGCAGAACGGCGCGGGCGCAGTGCCAGGCGCCATCAAGGTCCACCGACATGCAGCGCGCCCAGTCCTCGTCGGTGATGGACAGCGGATCGCCGAAGACGGCAACGCCAGCGTTGTTGACGAGCACGTCCGGATCGCCGAGGCGGTCCGTAACCTCCGCGACCATCGCCTCGACGCTCGTCCTGTCGGCCACATCGGTCACAACGGAGATGGCCGTCGCGCCGGTGTCGCCGCTAATCTCCGCGGCCATACGTGCGCCCGTTTCCGGGTTCCGTTCGGCAATCGCGACCTGCGCGCCCTCTTCGGCGAAACGCCGCGCGATCGCTGCGCCGATGCCCTGACCGGCGCCGGTGACGATGGCCACTTTGTCGCTCAGACGCTGCATTTGCCTCCCTTTGCGCTCGACTGGCCAACGCACAGTCTTGCTATTTATATGATAAACATATAATAGTCTTTTTGGTCAACAGGGGCCGGCGCCCGTGAAGTGCGCCGCCCGGGAGCAGGAACGTTGATCTTGGAGAGGGAGAGAGATGTCCGTTAAGTCGTTGCTCGGCGGCGCTGCCGTCACCGCACTGGCCCTGGCGATTGCCGCCCCGGCCGCTGCGCAGGAAAAGCTGGTGACCGCCATCTACAAGAGCGGGACGCAGCAATACTTTATCGATCAGGCCGAAGGGTTCGAAGCTGCAGCGAACGAGCTCGGCTATGATTCCCGGATCATCAATGTGGAGCTCGACTCCAACCTGGCGATCAGCGCGGTGTCCGACGCCATCGCGGCCGGCGCCCGCGGCATCGGCATAACCGCGCCCGACCAGGCACTTGGGCCGGCTGTTGCCGCGGCCGCCGCTGACGCTGACGTCGCCCTGGTGGCCACCGACGACCGCCTGCAGGACGGCGGCGGTCAGGACGTTCCGTTCGTTGGCTTCGACGGCGTCGACATGGGGACGCGCGTCGGCAAGGCCGCCGCCGAACTCCTCGGCGAGTCCAGCTGGATGAACGATGCCAGTTACGGCGTCCTTAGCGTTGAAGTGCAGACCCTGTCCGTTTGTAACGACCGCACCGATGCGGCGCGGGCCCAGCTCGCTGACATCGGCGTCGATGCCGACCGTTTCATCGCCGTGCCTTATGACGGGACGGCGAACAAGGCACTCGAAGCCGCGGGGCCGGCGATTACCGCAAATCCGTCCGTGGACAAATGGGTGGTGTTCGCCTGCAACGACGAAGGTGTCCTCGGCACCGTGAACGCCCTGCAGAACGCCGGCTATGGCCCCGACGATGGCATCGCCGTTGGACTTGGCGCTTACGAGGCATGCCGGCCGTGGGCGGCGGGCGTGCCGACCATGTTCAAGGCCGCGCTCTATCTCAGCGGCGCCGACGTCGGCGACGCGGCGGCCCGAGCCCTCATCAACAGCATCGAGTCGGGCGATCCGTTGCCGCCAAACACCGTGGCCAATACCACGATCGTAACGCCTGAGACCTACGCGGACGTGATGCCCTGCGGCTAAGCCAGGATCGGCGGGCGGGGCCAGGCCTTGCCCGCCGCCGGCATTGGGGTTTGAGCAAAAGACCATGACGCCGAAGACCGTCCTGCGCGTGGAAAACATCGGCAAGGCCTTCCCGGGCGTGCGTGCGCTTGCCGATGTGAGCATGGATGTCGCGGCCGGCGAGGTTGTCGCTCTGGTGGGAGAGAACGGCGCCGGTAAATCGACGATGCTCAAGATCCTCAGCGGTGATTATCAGCTCGATGAGGGCCGCATCTGGCTCGGCGACGAGCCAGTCGACCATGTCAGTCCGCTCGAAGCGCGGCAGGCCGGGTTTCGACTGGTACGCCAGGAGCCGGAGATCGTGCCGGACATGACGGTCACGGAAAACATCTTCATCGGCGAATTCCTGACCTCAGGCTTCCGCGTCGATTTCCGGATGATGAAGGCCACCGTCACCGAAATGCTGACGCGATACGGTTTCGCCGGCCTGATCGATGTCGACGCGCTGGGGCGGTTGCTGTCGCCAGCCCAGAAACACATCGTCGAGATCATCCGCGCGTTGAAGCCGGGGGTGAGGGTCGTGGCCTTCGATGAGCCGACCTCTTCGCTCACCGTCGACGAAACCAAACGTCTGTTTCGCCTGATCCGGCAGCTCGCCGACGACGGGCTCGGCGTCATCTACGTCTCGCACCGGCTGCATGAGGTCATGGAGATCTCCAACCGCATCGTCGTGCTTCGCGACGGTGCCCATGCGGGCACGCTCCTGACGTCTGAGACGAGGCAGGAGGACGTGGTTCGGCTGATGGTCGGACGCGATCTGTCCGGGGGCTACGAGCGTGCCGAGACGACGTCCGACAACGTGGTGCTCGAGGTCGAGAACCTGACGAGCCGTTGGCACGGGAACATCAGCCTCAACGTGCGCGCCGGCGAGATCCTCGGCATCGCCGGGCTGGTCGGTGCCGGGCGCACAGAACTTGCCAAGATCATCTTCGGCGACCTTCCCAGGCAGTCGGGAACGATCAGGGTCAACGGAAAGCCGGTGACGATTCGACATCCCGCTGACGCGATCGCCGCCGGAATCGGCTTTGCTCCGGAGGACCGCAAGTCCGAGGGACTGGTGATGGTCCGCAGCGTGATTGAAAACGTTTGCCTGGCGGTGTTCGCCCGCTTTGCAAGGTTTGGCGTGCTCCGCAGGGCGGAGATGCACCGGGAGGTTGTTCCCTACATCGACCATCTCAGCATCAAGATCACCGGGCTCGGTCAGGAGGTTGGCAAGTTGTCGGGCGGCAACCAGCAGAAGGCGGTTCTGGCCCGCTGGCTGGCGGCGAAACCGCAGGTGCTGATCCTCGATGAGCCGACGCGCGCGGTGGACGTCGGCGCGAAGGCCGAGATTTATCGCCTCATCGACGAACTGGCCCGCGGTGGCCTGGCGATCATCGTCATTTCCTCGGAGATGCCGGAGCTGCTGGCCTTGGCGGACCGGATCATGGTGATGCGGGGAGGAACGCTGTCCGATCCGATCGAAAAGGCGGACGCCTCCGAGGAGGCGATCCTCAGCCACGCCCTCGACAGCGAGGCCGCCTGATACCGATGGAAAGGGAATCCGTGGAATCGTCGCAAACGATGCAGCCACCGGCGGGCTCCGGTTTGTTGCGCACATGGCAGGCGGCAACCCGGTTTGTCGGGCCGGAAAACCTCTCCCTGCTGATCGCGCTGGCCATCCTCGTCGTCCTGATCGCGAGCCAGACCGAGCACTTCTTCAGCGCCCGAAATCTCCTCAACATCGGTCAGAACATGACCGTCGTTGGGCTTGTCGCGGTCGGCATGACCCTGGTGATCGTCTCCGCCGGCCTCGACATTTCGGTCGGTTCGATCGCCGGCGCCGCCTCCGTCGTCTCTGCGATCATGGTCGCCAGTTTCGGGACGATCATCGGCGGTGTCGCTTTCGGCATCGCCCTCGGCGCACTTCTCGGCACGGTCAACGCCACCATCATCACCTTCCTCCGGGTCAATCCGGTGGTCGCGACACTGGCAACGTTCTCCGCCTTTCGCGGTCTTGCTTTTCTGATCGCACCGGAGGGTCGACCGGTCGGTGTCCTCGACCCCACCTTCGCCTTGCTCGGCTCCGGCCGCGTGTTCACGGTCGGTGAGTTTCCGGGCATTCCGATCCCGTTCATCATCCTGCTGGTGATCGCCGGGATCGCCCATTTCGTCATGAGTTCGACCGTGTTTGGCCGCTCGATCTACACCATGGGCGGCAACCCGACCGCGGCCCGGCTCGCCGGGATCAATCTGACCCGGATGAAGTTCTACATCTATTCGATCTCCGGCGCGCTCGCCGGGCTCGCCGGCGTGATCGTCACCGCGCGGACGAGTTCCGGCCAGCCGGCCTCCGGAACCCAGGGCCTCGAACTCGAAGCCATCACCGCCGTGTTCCTCGGCGGTGCGATTCTCGCCGGCGGCAAGGGCACGATCGTCGGCAGCATGCTCGCGGTGACGCTGCTCGCCACCTTGAGCAACGGGATGAACCTCCTCGGCATCCCGACCTTCTACCAGTTGGTCGCCAAGGGACTTCTGTTGGTCGTCGCCGTCGCGATCGGCCAGTGGCGCATGGCCCGGGCCGAGCGACAGCAGTCTCGCGCCGCGGCCGCGAAAGGCGGTTGAACCGACGCCATGCGCTACGCCAACGATATCGTCACCATCGAGATGGAGCCCGATTTCGGCGCGCGGGTTACCTCGCTCCGCGATCTGCGCACTGGCCGCGAATGGCTGATCGAAGGTGAACCGACCGGATCGTCCGCCGACGACGCCGGCTATGGCGCCGACCAAGCCCGCGGCTGGGACGAGTGTTTCCCGACAATCATATCGACTGACGGTGTGGAATTTGGATGGCCCGGCCGCCTGCGCGATCATGGCGCGCTCTGGGGACGGCCATGGCAGTGCCGCGAAGAGGCCGACGGTCTGACGGCGGTCTGCACCGATTCGCGGTTTCGTTTCAGCCGCAACCTGCGTGTCGCCGGCGACACCATCAGCGTGGACTACACCATCTCCAATACGGGCGCGGAACGCTTCGCCTATCTCTACAGCCAGCACATGCTGCTTTCGCTTCAGGAGGGCGAGCGCGTCGCCGTCTCGGGCGTCGGCCCGCTCTTTCCGAACGGTGGCAGCCCCGGCGACGGCATCCGCTGGCCGGGCTTCCCCGAGTTCAATCCCGTCCGGGGTATCGACGCCGGGGTGATGGCAAAGCTTTACGGCAACCTCGAATCCGATGCCAGAATCGTGGCGGGCTCTCCCGAACAGGCGATCGCGCTCCGCTGGTCCGCGCGCGATCTGCCGGCTGTCGGCCTCTGGTTCGACTATGGCGGCTGGCCGCCGGAATCGCCGGTCCATCAGGTCGCTGTCGAGCCGACCAGCGCGCCCGCCGCTGCGCTGACCGCGCCGGCCGCGATCTGGCTTGCCTCGGGAGAGTCTCGCGCCTGGCGGATCGAGATCAGGCTGCTCGACGCCGAAAATCTACAGGAAGGACTGTTCGATGAATGAGAACGACGATATCCGGTTTGAGGTGGAGGGCGCGGTGGCGACGCTCACCCTCAATCGGCCGAAGAAGCTTAACGCGATCACCGCGGCGATGGCCGCCGAGTTCGTCACCGCCTGTCGAGAGGTCGATCGCAGCGACGCGATCCGCGTCCTGATCATCACCGGTGCCGGCGACCGCGCGTTCTCGGCCGGCAGCGATGTCGCCATGCTCGACGACCTCGGCACGCCGTGGGAGGGGCGCAATCGGGCGATCTATGACCGCGACTATATCGATCCGCTGCTCCGCCTGCGCAAACCGGCCGTCGCCGCGATCGACGGATACTGCCTCGGCGGTGGGCTGGAGGTCGCCATGTGCTGTGATATTCGCGTCGCGACGAAGCGGTCGCAATTCGGAGCGCCCGAGGTGCGGCTCGGCTGGCATGCGGGCTCGGGCAACACATCGATCCTGCCGCGGCTGATCGGCTACGGCAATGCGGCGCGGTGGGTGCTCACCGGCGACATCTTTCCGGCCGAGGAAGCGCATCGTGTCGGCTTTGTCCAGGATCTGGTCGAAGCCAATGACCTGATGCCGACGGTGGGCGCCATCGCCAACCGGCTTGCGCGCAACCCGCCGATCGCGGTGCAGTCCGCCAAGAATATCATTCGCGAGACCCAGGGGACCGCCATCACCGTTGGGCTCGCCTGGGAGAACGATGGCTACACCTACTGCATGGCGACCGAGGACGCCCGCGAAGGCATGCGCGCCTTCACCGAGAAGCGCGAACCGCAATACAAGGGACGTTGAGAAGCGCCATGTCGCAGACCGGACCTCTCGCCGGAATTCGCGTTCTCGATCTGACCATCGCCATGGCCGGTCCGTTGTGCACGCAGCGCATGGGCGAGATGGGCGCCGACATCGTCAAGATCGAAGCCCCTGGCGGGGGGGATTTCTCGCGCCATTCGCCGATGGCCGGGATCGAGGCGTTCGGCGATGCCACCTGTTTCGTCACGCTCAACCGGAACAAGCGGTCCCTGGTGCTCGATCTGAAGTCGGACCTGGGGCGCGAGGTTCTTCATCGTCTTGTCCGCGACGCGGACGTCTTCATCCAGAACTTCCGCCCGCGGGTCGCGGAGAAACTCGGCATCGACTACGCGACGCTGTCGACGATCAACTCGCGGCTGGTCTATGCCGCCATCAGCGGCTACGGCGAAGACGGACCGATGAAGGACCGGCCCGGACAGGACCTGCTGGTCCAGTCGTTCACCGGCCTCACCTACAACGGCGGCGTCGACGGGGGACTGCCTCACCCGTCACCGCTCTACATGGTGGACACCGCCGCCTCTCACATGGCCTGCGAGGGCATCCTTGCGGCACTCATCGCCCGCGGCCGAACCGGCGTCGGCCAGAAGGTGGAGGTCTCGCTGATGTCGGCGATCATGGAGATGCAGCTTCAGGAGATCACCTCCCACCTCGCCGCCGACGCACCGCCGGCACGCAGCCGCATGCCACAGGTGTCGATCTGGATGGAGCCGCCATACGGCGTCTACAAGTGCAGGGAAGGCGATCTGGCGATTGCGCAGGCCGACCTCGATGTCCTGGCGCGCGAACTCGAAATCCCCAAGCTCAGCGAACTAAAGGCCACGCGACCGCCGCAACGGGATGCTGCCGCGGTCAACCATTGGCGCGACCGCATCTGCCAACTGGTCGCCGAGCGGCTGCGGGGCGACACCGCCGCGCATTGGGACACACTTCTCAACGCCGCCGGTGTCTGGTGCGGTGTCGTTCAGGACTACGATGCGTTTCTGTCGCATCCGCAGGCGGAGCGACAGATGGTGCGCATGCATCACCCGGTCGCCGGCGAATACACCACCGTGGCGCCGGGTATCCGCTTCTCCGACAATCCCGACCCAACGCTGACCGCCGCACCGGCCTACGGCGCGCACACCCGTGACGTTCTGCTCGAGGCCGGGTTCACCGCCACGGAAATCGACCAACTCGCCGAGACCGGCGCCGTCGGCGCCCGCCCGTCCGATTGAAGGCCTGATGCCACTGCCTGACCCTGACTAAGAATCTGGGGACGGGCGTTCGAATCGTCCCGGGCGCGCCACCGCTTCCTGCCGCAATGAAATGCCGTTCCGCACCCACGCTTGGCGTTGCTGAGCCCGCGGTCAGACGACGCCGCCGTCGACGACCAGCGTTTGCCCGGTGACAAAACGGGAGGCGGAGGAACCGAGCCAGAGAACGGCGTCCGCGATGTCCGCCGGGGAGATCAGGTCGGGAACACACTGGATACGACGAGTCTCGGCCTCCCAGTCGGCGGTGACTTTGGCCGCGACCCGCTCGGTGACGACCCGCCCAGGCGCGATCGCGTTCACGGTGATGCCGCGCTGACCGAGGTCGCGGGCAAGACCACGGGTGAACCCGACGATGCCGGCCTTCGCCGCATGATAGGCGGTGAGATTGCCGGCGAGCTTCATGAAGGCGGAGGACGACATGTTGACGATCGCCGCGTGGCCGTCGGCCAGGTCCATCCTGGGCGCGACCAACGCGGCGGTCAGCATATGGTGGTCGAGATTGACGGCAAGCGTCCACCGCCAGTTCTCCGCCGTCATGTCGCCGAATGCGATGCGCCGGTCCGAGCCGGCATTGTTGACGAGACAGCGCACTTTACCGTCCCGGTCGAGTGCGCCCCCGATGGTTTCGCGCAGAGCATCGTGATCGGCGAGATCGCACAGCGCCACGGTGATGCCGACCGCCATCCCCGCGGTCTCGTCCAGCGCACCGGCGTCCCTGTCGATGGCAGTGACGCGCGCGCCCTGCCCCGCGAACGCAACCGCCGTCGCCCGGCCGATTCCCGCGCCCGCGCCGGTGACGACCACATGGCGGCCGCGGAAATCGTCATAGCTCACGGACACCCGCGGACCTCGTTGGTCGGCAGGCCGGGCACGTCGACGTCGATGGCGAACAGACTGCCGGAGAGCGGCGCCTCCTCCAGCACGGAAGCGGGCAGGCGGATCGAGGCGCTGGTGATGTAAAGCGTCTTCAGGTCGTCGTCGCCGAGGTAACAGCTCGACGGGCGCGGCACCGGCATATCGACCGTGCGGATCAGGTCGCCCGAGGGGTCGTAGCAGCCGACCCGCCAGCCGTCCCACATCGCCACCCAGACGTTCCCGGCGCTATCGACACACATCCCGTCCGGCTTGCCCTCTTCGGGCTCGAAAGTGAGAAAGGCCTCACGGTTAGCCACCGTCCCGGTCTCGACGTCGAAGTCATAGACGAAGACGGTCCCGAGCGCGCTGTCGACGAAGTAGAACCGGGTATCGTCCGGGCTCCAGCCGAGACCGTTCGAGATCTGAAAGCCGCCGTCGACGGCGCGGGCGCTCCGCAACGTGTCGAAGCAGTAGAGCGATCCGGACGGCATCGACGCATCGAGGCTCATGGAGCCCGCCCAGATCCGCCCGCGGCTATCGGTCTTGGCGTCGTTGAAGCGGTTGGTCGAAAGATGCGCCTCCGGGTCGTAGAGCGGCCGCAGCGCGCCGGTGGCGACATCGAGCGCTTCGAGCCCGTTCTGCGAGATCGCGACCATGCGGCCGTCTTCGGCCGGCAGCACCGCACTGACCAGATGCGGGCACGGATCCATGCGGTTCTCGCCGGTGGCGGGATCGTAGCAGTGGATCGCGGGCGCGGCGATATCGACCCAGCGAAGGACGCCGGCCGACGCGTCCCAGACCGGGCCCTCGCCGACGATCGCGCCGACGCGGGCAACGCAGCGCAGCGTCTCGCTGACATGGCGGCTGGGACGAGGATTGGGCGTGATGCTCACCGACGCGCTCCCCAGGTTACCGACGATCCTGCGGGCGGCTTCCATCAGATCGCGGCCGATGACGTGGCGGCGTTCCAGTGGGGTGTGGTCGGCCAACGCGGTGACCACGATCGCGCCGCTACCCATGTCCGGCGGGCCGATGACCGGGACCGCGATAACGATGACGCCTTCGATGGTCCGCGACGGCCCGATAGTGTAGCCGCGTGCCCGGCTGATCGCGAAGTCCGCCATCAGTTGCGATTGCTCCTCGCGGGACAGGGCAGCGAGGATGCCGTTCACCCGGTGGGGCGGCAGGGCGGCCAGTATAGCCTGACCCGAGGTACTTTCGACGGCGTGGAGCGACTTGCCGATCTCGATGCCCACCGACAACGGATTGGACGACCGCCGGACATCGACATAGATCGAGCGATCGCCATCCAGCATCGTCAGGCTCACCGTCTCGTTGATCTCCGACGCGAGGCGGGTCAGTTCGCTCTCGGCGGCGCTGCGCAGGTCAATAGTGGCGAGCGAGCTGCCACCCAGTTCGATCAGCCGCTGACCCAGCGAGTAAGTTTTGAGCCGGGCGTCGCGGCGGACATAGCCGAAGTCGATCAGTGCGCCGAGCAGCCGGTAGAGCGTGGCCTTCGGAAGCTGGGTCTGGCGCAGGAGCTCCGCCGAGGTCGTCGGCCGGCCCGCCTCGGCCAGAAATTCCATGATCTGGATACCCTTGACCAGCGTTCCGGCGCCCGGAAAGCGCTTTGCGATATCATCGAACCTGTTCAAGCCTATCCGCCGATCGCGTCATACGTTTCCGGATCGAATACATGGATTTTGGCCTTGGGGAAAACCATCGGAACGGTTTGTCCTTCGGCATAGGAGTGGTCGTCGATCACCCGGATCAGCATCGACTGGACGTCGCGGGCCTGTTCGTCCGGACCGAAATCCGCCTCGTCCTTGGAAAGGCTCTGCCCTGCGGGCGTGGCGAAATGCATGATCTTCTCGGTGCCGAGGCTTTCGACCAGCGTCAGCTGCGCATTGAGATCGCCCTCCTCCAGCCGGATGTGCTCCGGGCGGATGCCGAAGATCGCATCACGGCCGGCGAGCCGCGCGGTCGCCTCGGGCAGAGGCACCGGTCGGCCCGCGAATTGGGTCGCCGGTTGCCCACCTTCGAGCTCGATGGGGCCACGAAAGAAGTTCATCCCCGGCGAGCCGATGAAACCGGCGACGAAGATGTTGCGGGGCTTCTCGAACAGTTCGCTCGAGGGACCGACCTGCTGGATCAGGCCGTCGCGCATAACGACGATCTTGGTGGCCATCGTCAGCGCCTCGGTCTGGTCATGGGTGACGTAGATCGTCGTTACACCCAGCCGTTTCTGGAGGTTCACGATCTCCGACCGGGTTTGCACCCGCAGCTTCGCGTCGAGGTTTGAGAGCGGCTCGTCCATCAGAAAGGCGCTGGGTTCGCGGACGATGGCGCGGCCCAGCGCGACGCGCTGGCGCTGGCCACCCGACAGCGCCCTGGGTTTGCGGTCGAGATATGGCGTGAGTTCCAGGACCTTGGCGGCTTCCTCGACCTTGGCTTCGATTTCGCTCGGCGGAAATCTGCGCATCTTGAGGCCGAAGCCGATGTTCTTGCGCACCGTCATGTGCGGGTAGAGCGCGTAGTTCTGAAACACCATCGCGATATCGCGCTTGCCGGGGCCGAGTTCGGTCACGTCGCGCCCGCCAATATGGATCGAGCCCGCGCTCGTCGGTTCGAGCCCCGCCAGCATCTTCAGCGCCGTCGACTTACCGCAGCCGGAGGGACCGACGAGGACACAGAAGTCGCCGTCGTCGACGTGGAGATTGAAGTCGCGGATCGCCTCCACGGCGCCGTAGGATTTGCGGATGTTGTCGAACCGTACAGTTGCCATCGCTCTGCTTCGTTACTTCTCGGACCCGGCCGCGAGGCCGCCCACCAGGAACCGCTCCAGGAACAGATAGACGAATATGATCGGGACTGACGCCATCAGAGAGCCTGCCATGATGACGTTCCATTCGGTCACGAACTCGCCTTTCAACGCGGCGATGCCCATCTGCAATGTCCAGTTCTGGTCGTTGGTGGTCAGGAAGGTGCGGCCGAACAGGAAGTCCGACCAGCTCACGACGAAGGCATAGAGCGCCGTCGCCGCCAGCCCCGGCGCAGCCACGGGCAGCAGGATGCGGACGATGGTTCCAAGCGGCGAGCACCCGTCGACCAGCGCGGCGTGCTCCAGTTCCTGTGGAATGGTGTCGAAATAGCCCTTCAGCATCCAGGTACAGAACGGCAAGATCAGCGTCGCCTGGGCGATGATCACCGACCAGAGCGAGCCGACCAACCCGGTCGACCTGAAGATCGCGAACAGCGGGATGATCATCAGCGTCGCCGGCAGCATCTTCGACGTCAGAATGAATAGCCCCAGTCCCTGGCCGCCGCGCAGCCGGAAGCGCGACAGCGCGTACGCGGCGAGGACGGACACCGCCAGCGACAGGATCATGGTCGCCACCGCGATGAGGATCGAATTGATGAACCACTGGGCGAACGGGTGATTCGCCAGCAGGTCGCGGAACACGTTCCACTGCGGCTCGGCCGGCCAGAACTGCGGCGGATAGGCGCGAAGATTGGTGGCCGGCTGAAGCGCCGTGACGATCATCCAGTAGATCGGGAAGAGCAGAATGGCGCACGTCCCGATCGCGGTCGCGTACAGTGCGAAGGTGCCGAGAGGGTGTCGCTTGTGCATCGCCCCCTCCTAGTGCACCGACTTCGCCATGCGCCCGACCAGCGCGCGGCTGATGATGGCGCACAGCACCATGGTGAAGACGCCGACGGCCGCGCCTTGCCCCATTCGGAAGAACTCGAAGGACTGCTCGAAGGTCAGGATCGACAGCGTCGTGGTCGCCCCGATCGGCCCGCCCTGGGTCAGGACGTAAATGATGGCGAAGTCGCGGAACACCCAGAGCGTCGTCATCACCAGCGTGACGCCGGCAACCGGCAGCATGTTGGGCAGCGTGATGTAGGCAAAGCGCTGCCACGGGCCGCCGCCGTCGACCTTTGCCGCCTGATACTGCTCCTCGGGGATGGACTGCAGCCCCGCCAGCAGCATGATCGACATCAGCGGATAGCCCTTCCAGATCATCACAAAGCAGACGGCGGCGAAGGCCGCGGTCGGGTTCGAGGCGAACTGGATCGGTTCGGCAATGATACCGGACTTGAGCAGCGTCCAGTTCACGACCCCGAAGGAGCTGTCCAGCATCCAGGCCCAGATCACCGTGGCCACCACCTCTGGCACGGCCCAGGGCAACGCCACGAACAGCCGCACCGCGGTGCGGCCGCGGAACTTCTGGTTCACCAGCATGGCGGTGGCGAAGCCGATGATCATCGACAGCCCACCGACCACCGCCACCAGCTTGAACGTCACCCAGATGGCGTGCCAGAACTCGGTCGACCCGAACAGCCACTCATAGTTCTTCAGCGTCCAGGGCTCGCGCTCGTCGCCGACGCGGGCGATGCGCACGTCCTGAAGGCTGATGTCGACCGACAACAGGATCGGGTAGACGATGATCGCCGCCATCAGCAGGACAGCCGGCGCCAGCAGGAGGTAGCCGAACTTCGCCCGGTGGCGCGGCGCGCTGAAGTCGATGGTCGGGATGATCCCTCCCAGCACCCTGCCCTGGCGCTGTGTGACGGTATCGGTCAGGAGAACTCCCCCCTTGTGGCCGGCGCCCGAAAGCGCCGGCCCGTTGCTCGTCGATCGTCTCGGTCAGCCGGCGATCCGGGTGACCTGCTCCTGCAGCATCTTGGCGGCCTCTTCAGGGGACAGGTCCTGGATGATCATCTGCTGGGCGATGTTGAAGAAGATCTTCACCACCTCGTTGTTCTCCAGTTCCAGTCCCTTGGGCAGGCGGTCGACATTGGCGGCGGCGGCGTCCGCGGCGGCTGCGGCCAGCACCTCGAAGGACGGATTATCGGCCATCAACTGGCTGTAATCCAACCCGGGGCGCGGCGCCGGCGCCTTGCCCCATTCGGCGAACCTTTGCTGGTACTTCTGCGAAGCGGTCAGCGCGATGAAATCCCACACCAACTGTTTCTTCTCGTCCGAGATGTCCGAGGGCATGCCGAGAACGTTCGACGTGCCGCCGAGCGGCGGGCTGAAGGGCGACTTGGCGATCTTCAGATGCTGCTGCACCTCCGGCGAGGCGCTGCGGAAGGTATTGTTGATCCAGCCGCCATCGACGGTCATCGCGAGGCGTCCTTCAAGCAGCAACTGCCGCACATCGGCCGAGCTCAGCTCCTTCGGCGTCAGGCCGTCGTCGAACAGCGACTTCCAGCGACGCAGGCCTTCGATGACCTCGGGGCTGTCGAACGCCGGTTCGCCGTCCACGGTCCAGCGGCCGCCGGCATCCAGCACGTAGTTCAACGCTTCCTGCATCACGGTCGCGTCGCCCTGGAACGGCAGCGCGATGCCCAGCTGATCGTTGATGCCGTCGCCGTCGGTGTCCTTTTTCAGGGCAGTGGCGGCCGCGACATAGCTTTCCCAGTCGGTCGGGATCTCGACGCCGGCTTCCTCGAAGAGCTCCTCGTTGTAGGCCAGAACGAAGCCGGTATAGAGCAGCATGATGCAGACCGTGTCGCCGTCCCATTCGCAGGTCGGCTGACCGGCCCAGCCGGTCAGGTCCAGACCGGCTTCGGCGATGTAGGAGTCGAGCGGCTCGAGCCAGCCTTCGTTGGCGAAGGGCTGAAATTCGAAGGCGGCGAGGTGCACGATGTCGGGCGGATTGCCGCCGGCGAACATGGTGAACATCGTGTCGGCATATTCGTCCCGCGCGACGCGGCTCATATTAATCTCGACGCCGGGATGGGTTTCCTCGAACTCGGCGATAATCTCGTTCCACCAGTCGCCATAGCCGGGTTCGTCCTTCATCCAGCTGACGAAGGTCAGGGTCTCGGCCGCCGCCGGGACGGCGGTGAGGGCCGTGCTGACGGCGAGCGCGCCGGCCGCCATCGTCTTGGTGAACAGGTCCATGGGTCTTCTCCTCCGTTGCTTTTCTAGAGCTTGAGTTCGGTCAGATGGGCGAGCCCGTCGGCGTTGGGCACCACCCCGTGACCGGGCGTGTCGGGTATCTGGAACGCGCCGTTCGCGCAGGGCGCCGCCCCGTCGAGAAGTTCGGCGTTCCGGTCGTAGATGGTGTGCTGGTATTCGTGGCTTTCCGCCCCGGCGGCATGCGCCGCGCGCAGGCTGGCCGACATGAAGATGCCCAACCCGATGGTGGCGTGCGGCATGATGCGGCTGCTGATCGCCTCGGCCCGGCGGGCGATACGCATGAACTGGGTGACGCCCGTGTGGCCCATCTCGGGCTGCACGATGGTGCAGGCGCCGGCGCGCGGGATGTAGTCCCACTCGGTCCGCCATTCCTCGCCGAGCGCCATCGGTGCCTTGACCGCGCGAGCGATCTCGACCTGGGCGGCGATGTCCTCCGGCTTGACCGGCGCCTCGAGGAACCACGGATCGTAAGGGGCGAGGTCGCGGTCGAGCGCGAGCATGCCCGCCACGTCCTTGGTCCAGTGAACGTCCAGCGCGATCTTGTGATCGTCGCCGAGCCGATCCCGCAGCGCCGCGAATTCGCGCGGTGCGTCGCCATCCTCGGTGGCCGAAAGCGGCAGCTTCAGGCAATCGAAGCCGCGGTCCTTCCAGCGTGCCGCAAGGTCGACCCGCTCGGCGGTGGTCTTCAGGGGCAGGCCGGAGACATAGGCCGGGAGCGCACCCGCTCCGGCCCGCCCCAGCGCGGCCTGCAGGCTCTCGCCCCGGGCGCGCGCGTAAAGATCCCACAGCGCGATGTCGAGTGCTGCGAGGGTGTCCGCGAGGTAGCCGCCCCAATATCCGCGCACCCGCTGCAGATCGTAGAGTGCGTCCCACGCCGTGTCGGGCGTCGATGGCGCGAGCGTCTTGAGGTAGGGGCCGAGCAGGTCGTCGACGATCGCGGCGACCGCTTTCGGCGCCACCAGCCCGTAGGTTTCCCCCCAACCGACCGCGCCGTCCCGGTCGGTCAGCTTGACCACGACCGAGCGGTCCTTGGTCGGGTAGACCGTACCGTTGAACCGTCGCACGAGGTGGTGTGCGTTGAGGGCGAATTCGTTGGCGCCCGGGGTGCCGAGATAGATGTCGCCGCGCCCGCGCTCGAAGACGAACACCCGGATATCGTCGATGGCGCTATGCAACGACCGTCTCCTCGGCCGTGGCGCGCTCGTAGAGTTCCAGCACCAGCCGTTGCAGAACGTCGTCCATCTCGGGCAGCGGTTCGCGCACCAGATCGGTCTCGATCAGACCGCGATGTTTCAGGATCAGCTTCGTCAGCCGCATCCGGTAGGGCGCCTGAATGAGCAGGAGCGGCAGCGAGCGTTCGTAGAGCGACAGGGCTTCGGACCGTCTACCCGCCTTGTAGGCGGCCATCAGCGCCACATGCAGATCGAGAAGTTCGATCGCGGGCATGGTCGCGACCGCCCCGCGATCCAGCTCCTCGATCAGATAGCGGGCGCCGCCGCCGCCGATCACGGCGTCGAGATCGGGTCCACAGGCTTTCGCGAGTTCGCTGACCTTCGGGCCGGAGGGTATGCCCTCTTCCTTGACATAGCGGATCGCGGGGATCGCGCGGGACAACGCGATCATCTCGTCGGCGCTGAGATCGGCGCCGCGCGGGGCGAACAGGTTCTGCAGGATGATCGGCCGCCCGCCGGCTGCCTCTTCGATCCGGGCAAACCAGCCGCTCAGGTCGTCGCGCATCGCCGGCACGGCCATCGCCATGATGCCCTCCGCGCCCTGCCCTGCGACCCTGCGCGCAAGCGACACCATGTCTTCGGGATCGGCAGCGTTCACGCCCGCGATCACCGGCCGTCGCCCGGCGACGGCATCGATGACCACGTCGAGGCAGGCCGAGCTCTCCTCCGCCGTCAGATAAAGGTCCTCGCTCGCAACGCCTGGATAGACCAGCGCCACCGATCCGGCGCGTACCGCGTGCCCGGCGACCCGTCGCAAGGACTCATGGTCAGGCGCCCCCGAAACGTTGAAGGGCGTGGGGACGATGGGCAGGACGCCCTCAAGGCTTTGCATTTCCGTCCCTATTATTGAGACATTATTTTCATAATTGGAACTATTGATCACGACCATGACGCTGTCAACGGCGTTTCCGCGGTCCGCGGCCAAGCCGATGAAAATGCAGAGGATTATTGCAACTGATCAGGAGCGACGCCGGGTTGGGCGCCGCGGCGTTGCCTCTCAGCGAGGACGTTTGTCGATTTCAGGCAAACGCGTGACTCAACCTGAACCTCAGGCGAATCTCAGCCGACAATCTCACGGATCGTCATGACCGGCCGCATGTCCCGACGATCGCCACTGGCGCCCGCCGGATGTTGCACGCGTTAACTGACCAGCCAGTTGACGATATCGGAGATGACGCTCCGGGCGAGCGGGCTCGTGCGTGCCGCCTCGGTCAGTGGCAGCGTGGTGACCAGCACTTCGTTGCCTTCCGATCTCAGGATCACCGTCGTCGCGCCGATCCGCAGATCCCCGGTCTCGAACACACCCGCCCCCTCGAAGCTGATCGCCCCGGTCAGGATTTCTCCCTCCAGTCCCCACATCATCTGGCGGGGGAAGAGGCGCCACTGCGGGCTGTTCCAGATCGATGCCGTCCCGAGCGAGGGAAGCAGTTGGTGGCCGGTGTCGAAAGCCCAGCCGCCGTTCCAGTCGCCCAGGACGTTGATGTAGCGCGCATCGCGACGGGCAACGCCGAGGCGGGCGAGATCGCCGGGCACTGAACGCACGCTCGCGCCCGGCAGATCGGGACGAAGAAGCACGGCCGCGCGCCGGGGACCGCCGGCGAACAGGGTATGGATCAGGCGCATATTGTTCGCACAGATCAGGGTGGGGCGTGTCGAGCCGAGCCGCCAGGGTGCGCCCGGCCGTTCCACGATCCCGGCGAGCGCCCGGCGGGGATCGAAGACGTCGATATCGGCGCAGCTTGGCTTCCCCGGATCGCTGACCGCGATCTCGATCGTCTCCGCCACCGGCGCGTCGCCGATCGTGCCGACGGCATCGAGGTGGACGATCGATGATGCCCGCGCCGGCGCCGCAAAGGTCACAGGATCGAGAATCTGACGGCGGTCGCCCGACGTCCGTCCCGCGATCCGGGCGCCGCTGTCGCCGTCAATCGCGACGGTAACGTCGATCGTCAGGTCCGCGACGGCTTCGGCGTTCAGGACGACCGGCGTCAGTCGGATTTCATCGCCCGCCGCCACATCGTGATCCACACCGGTCAGCACGATCTGCAAGGCGGCATTGGCTTCGGCAATCGCGTCAGTATTCACTGCGGGCCTGCGATCGACCCGAAGGATACCCATCGTGCCGATCAGGGGATGCGAATGCCAGCCATTGATGGCCAGGCCATCGCAATCCGCGTTGGCGCGATGATGGCGCACCAGCTTGGCCACGCCGTGGGACTGGACGCGCGCGGTTGCCGCGATCAGGGCGTCAGCTCCGCCGAGCCGTTTGTCCGGATCGACGGCGGTCAGGTCCTCGTCAAACGTTGTCTTCCATGACAGAACCTTGCCGTCGAACCGGCGCTTCACTCGGCGATCGGCTGCCTTTTCCGCCAGCGCCTCGAGCCCGGCAAGGGACGTGAAATTCTGGCTTTCGCCGGCGACGTACGGCATGTCGCCCGGCGGCCGGATGGCGGCGATTTCGGCCTCCATCTGCTGGTGCCACATCGACGGCCAGTTCAGTACGGCATGGAAGTCGAACGTCGTGCCGGGTTCGTCGGTGTCGGGGGTGTAGAGCGGCGTCGGATTCCACGCCGAGGTCCATGTCGTAATCCGGCTGTCGTCGTTGTCGCGGGCCACGGCGAGCAGGCGGTGCGCGGGCGCGCCGGGATCGCCATCGCCGGGATCGAGGCATTCATTGGCGAGGTTCCACCACACCAGCGAAGGGCGGGACCGGTCACGCCGCCAAAGCCTCGCGATACGCAGTTCCGCGAAAGCGAGCGCGGTCTCCAAATCCTGCTCGGGCAGCCAGTGTCCGCCGCCGAAGCGCTCGCGCAATGAGGGCACGCCGCCGGGTTCCTGATAGAGCAACAGCCCCGCCGCATCGAGGGCATCGATCAGCTCGGGATTGGCCGCACGGCGATGGGCGGTGACCATGTTCTGGCCCATCGCCTTGATCGCCGAGACTTCACTGTCGATTTCTTCAGGCGTTGCGATCGGCCCGTTGAAATAGAGGCTCCACGATATCGATGTCGCCAGGTAGATCGGCCGCCCGTTGAAAAGCAGCTTGCCGTCGCGGATGTCGAGTTCACGAAACGCGCTCGTCTTTTCGCAAGCGTCGGACACCTCATCTCGGCCCACCTCCAGTCGGACGCGATAGAGCCGGGGCGCCAGAACCTCGTGCACCGAGATCTGATCGAGCGACACGGTTTCGGCGATGCGCGTGCATGGTTCGTCGTAATCATAGGACCGGTCGAACGCGATTTCGCCGTCGGGCGCCGTCACCGTGATCCTGGCCCGCGTCGCTCCCTCGCCTTCGATCTCGCCCGTGACGCTGATCGTCTGGTCGGCGAGCGCGGTGCGGACCCACAGATCGGCAATCCGCAGGCCGTCATGTTCGTGAAGATGGACCGGTTGCCAGATGCCGCCGAAATGGTGGCTCGACGGCAAGACCATACCTGCCCAGCGGATGGGAAACAGATCCTCCCAGTTGTCGGAGCCGCCGGGATTGGTGATCCGGACCGCGAGCTGATGGTCTCCGGCCATGTTGAGATGGTCCGGAATCGCGATCTCGAAGGGCGTGTAGCCTTCAATGTCGTGGCCGATGAGTTCGCCATCGAGGAACACCTCGGCGCGAAGCCGCGCCGCCGCGAATGCGAGCACCGCATTGGAGCGGCCGGCGAGCGTAATCGTTCGGGACCACCAGGACACACCGATATAGTCGGCCCTGACATCGTCGGTGACCGCCGGCACCGTGATCGGCTCGCCGTTTGCCAAGTTGTCCCAGCCGCCGGAGGGCGGGTTGGATTGGATCGCGGTCAGCGGTGTCCCCGGCAGGTGAACCGGTCCGGACTCCCAATCGGCCTCGTCGTCGAACCAGATTTGCCATGGACCGCAAAGGTCCGTCGTCCGCCGCTCGGTCACTGCATCCCCCCTATGTAGGACTTTTAGTGTCTTTACATACCACTTATCGTTCGCTACTGCTACCGGGGCAACAAGACGTCTGATCGCGCCACAAGGCCTGATCTTCGGGCCACGGCGCGTAGGGAACGGGAGGAGCTCGATTATGACGACCGGAAAGGACATCCAGGCCAGGAAACCGATCACCCGCCGCACCGTGCTGAAGGGGGCGGCCACCGCCGGTCTTGCGGCATCCTTGCCGCATTTCGCGATTGCCCAGCAGCGCCCGCCGCTGAGTTTCTGGATCATGGACAGCCAGAACGAAGCGCCGGTGAGCGGCATCCTTGCCGATTTCACCGAGGACACCGGCATTGAGGTCGACCTGCAGGTGGTGCCGTGGTCAAACGTGTTCAGCCGCTGGACCACCAGTTTCGAAGCGGGAACCGGTGCCGACGTCTCGCAGTGCGGCGGCATGGGCCTTTTCCCGGCGATCTACTGGGACCAGGGACACCTGCTCGACCTCAGCGACGTGCTGGAGGACCTCGGTGCGGACAACTACTTCTCCTCCGAATGGGGCCTCTACGATGGCGGCGTGACCTCCGTTCCGTGGTTCCTCGAGACCCGCGTTCTCTGGTATCGCAAGGACTGGTTCGATGAAGCCGGGCTGGCACCGCCCTCGACCTGGGACGAGCTGCAGGAAACCGCGACGGCGCTGACCGAAGGCCGGCGTTTCGGCATCGCGCTGCCCTTCATCCGGGCGTTCTTCACCGGCCAGAGCAATTTCACCTACTACCTGAACGTCGATGAAGATGCGTCCGGCACCCTCGCCCAGCGCAAGAGTGACGGCACCCTTGAGGTGACGCTGGACAAGCCGCGTTTCGTTGAGGCGCTGAACCGCTACACCTATTTCGACGAGGCCGGCGTGATGCCGCCCGGCACGACGGCCGGCGATTCCCAGTCGATCAATCGGCTGTTCAACCTCGGTGTCGCCGGCATGATTTTCGGCAACGGTTCGGTGCAGCAGCAGATCGCCGCCGAGGCGCCTCAACTGCTCGACGAAGATCGGGTCGGCACCGTCACCATCCCCGGCAAGATGGGTCCCGGATATTCGTTCCTGGGCGGTTCGGGTCTGTGGGTGAACAAGGCGACCGAACGCCCCGACGAGGCCAAGGCGCTGCTCCTTTATCTCAATCGTCCCGCGTCGCAGGTCGCCCTCGCCAAGGCCGGCATGCTGAACCAGCCGTCCGCCCTGGCGGCACAGGACGCACCCGAACTGACCAGCGATCCGCACTTCGTCGCCCTCTCCAAGCAGTTGGAGAAGACCAAGGCCTATCTCTGGAAGGTCGGACCGGAGCCGCGGCTCGCCAGCTTCTACGGCAACAACGTCATGGAGAAGCCGGTGCTCGATGTCGTGGTCGACGGCGTGTCCGCAGAGGAGGCGACTGAACGGCTCGAAGGCGAGCTTCACAGGTACCTCGTCGACTGACGCTGATGGCGCGGTCGCGGGTATCGCGCTGGCTGAACCGGCGCACGGGCGCGTTGATGCTCGTGCCCGGGCTTTGCCTGGTGCTGGCGCTGGCGGTGATCCCGGCGATCTCTTCGCTGGGGATCAGCTTGGAGGAGCGGGCGCTCGCAGGCGGGGCCGGCAGTTCGTGGACCGGACTAACCCACTATGCCGACTGGTTGCGCGATCCGGTCTTCTGGAACGCGGTTCGCCTCAGCCTGATCTGGACGATCGGCGCGGTGGCCCTGCAACTGGCGGCCGGGCTCGGAGTGGCGTTACTCTTGTCCAATTCCTTCCCGGGCCGCGGGCTGGTGCGGGCGCTGATCCTCATTCCCTGGATCCTGCCGATCGTCACCACCGCCAACATCTGGGTGTGGATGTTCAACGAGATCTACGGGGTGATCAACAGCACGTTGATTGCCTCCGGCCTGATCTCCCGTCCGATCGGTTTCCTCAGCGATCCCGATCTGTCGATCTTCTCGGCAATCTGGGTCAAGGCATGGCGCGAGTTCCCCTTCGCCGCGCTGCTCTTGATGGCCGGCATCCAGACGATCCCCAAGGACCTTTACGAGGCCGCCAAGCTTGACGGCGCCACCGCCTGGCAGCGTTTCCTTCACGTCACGCTGCCGGGCCTGAAACTGGTGTTGCTGATCATCCTCTTGCTGCAGACGATCTGGACGTTCAACGATGTCTCGACCGTCTACCTTCTGACCCGCGGTGGGCCGGGCTCCAGCACCGAGATCCTGCCGATCCTTGTCTACAACACCTCCTTCATCGGCGGTGACCTCGGCAAGGGCGCGGCCGGCGCGGTGCTGATGTTCGCGATCGTGGCGGTGATCGTCGCCGTCTATTTCAGGCAATACGCGCGGTCCGAGACCGAGGTGCGAGGATGAAACGCACCCTCACCGCATGGACGATCGTCATGCGCGTCACGCTGGCCGTCGGGCTGCTCGTCGTCACCGTGGTCGTGTTGTTTCCTTTTGCGTACGCGGCGATCTTTTCCTTTGCGCCGATCAGCCAGATCTTCAGTCTCGAGCCGCGGCTGGTGCCGGCCGAGTTCACCATCGACAACTATGTCGAGGCGCTGTGGGGCACCAATTTCCTCATCTATCTGCGGAACTCGATGATCGTCTCCCTGACCACGGTGCTGCTGTCGGTGACGATCGGCGCCCTCGGCGGCTACGCCCTCGGATGCCTTCAGGTCAGGGGCCGTGGCATGTTCTCGATGATGTTCCTGCTGGTCTATCTTCTGCCCAACGTTCTGTTCCTCGTGCCGCTCTACCTGCTGATCGTGCGTATGGGGATCGCGGATACCCTTCTGTCGCTGATCGTGTCGTATACGACCTTCGCGATCCCGTTCACCACCTGGACGCTGCGCGCCTTCTTCGTCGGCATCCCACGCGACCTGCCTGAGGCGGCGAAAGTCGATGGCTGTTCCGAGTTTGGCGCTTTCGTCCGTGTCGTGCTGCCACTGGCCGCACCGGGGATCGCCACCGCCGCGGTGTTCGCCTTCATCCTCGCCTGGAACGAGCTGCTGTTCGCCCTCACCTTCGTCAGTTCGGACACCAGCAAGGTCATCACGGTCGGTATCTCGGCCGTGCTCGGGCAATGGAGCACTCAGGTCGGCGTGCTTCTCGCCTTTACCGTGCTGGCCGGGCTGCCGGTTTTGATCTTTTTCGTACTTCTGAACAAGTTCCTGATCCGGGGCCTGACCGCCGGATCGGTGAAGGGATAGAGCATGGCCGGAGTGAGCCTGAAGCGTGTCGACAAGCACTACGGACGATTTCACGCGCTCAAGGATATCTCGCTGGACATAAACGAGGGCGAGTTCGTCGTGCTGGTCGGACCGTCGGGCTGCGGCAAGTCCACCCTGCTTCGTTCGATCGCCGGGCTGGAGACCATCACCAACGGTTCGATCGCGGTGGATGGCCGCGATGTCACCGCCGAGGAGCCGCGCGACCGGGGTGTGGCCATGGTGTTCCAGTCCTACGCGCTCTACCCGCATCTGACCGCCGCGGAGAACATGGGGTTTGCCCTGCGGCTGGCGGGGCAGGACAAGGCGACGCGCCGGGTTGCGGTAGAGAAGGCGGCGCGCATCCTGCAGATCGAGTCGCTGCTCGACAAGAAGCCGCGTCAGCTCTCGGGCGGCCAGCGCCAGCGCGTCGCGATCGGCCGCGCGATCGTTCGGGACCCGGCGGTGTTCCTGTTCGACGAGCCGCTGTCCAATCTCGACGCCGAACTGCGAGCGACGATGCGCGTCGAGCTGTCGCGCCTGCATCGCGACCTTGGCGCGACCATGATCTACGTCACCCACGACCAGATCGAGGCGATGACCATGGCCGATCGGATCGTCCTGTTGCGGGATGGCGTGATCGAGCAGTTCGGCGCGCCGGAACATCTCTACGACCAGCCAGCCAACCGCTTTGTCGCCGGTTTTCTTGGTTCGCCGAAGATGACCTTTTTCGAAGGCACGGTGCACGACCAGCGCATCGAGACCGAAGGGGTCGGTGCGTTCACCCCAGCCGCGCGGGTGCCCGACGGACCCGTCATCTGGGGCGTGCGGCCGGAAGATGTGCATATCGGCGAAGGCCCCGGAGACGCGGTCGTCATCGACGCAATCGTCGAGCTGGAGGAACGGCTCGGCCGGGAAACGATCCTCTATGCTCGACCCGTCAGCGGGCGCCCGGTCGACTCCACCTTCATCACCGCGCAGTTGCCGCGCGAGGCGCCGTTGCATCCGGGTGAGCGGCTGACGCTGCGCGTGAGATCCGACCGCCTTCATTTGTTCGACGCCAACGGCCAACGACTCGCGGGATTGGGAGAGGGAGCTGCACCTTGAGCACCGATCAGGATCAATTCGCCCTCTACCCCAGTCTGCCCGACCGCCCGGTCTTCATCTCCGGCGGCGGCAGCGGCATCGGCGCCGCGATCGTCGAACATCTGGCGCGCCAGGGCGCACGCGTCGGCTTCGTTGACACCGACGACGGCGCCAGCACCGCACTGCTCGACCGGCTGGGCGCCGAAGATATCGCCCATCAGCCACTTTTCGAGCGTGCCGACGTCACCGATCTCGACGCCTACATCGCCGCCATCGAACGCCTCGACGATGCGCTTGGCGGCATCGACGTCCTGGTTAACAACGCCGCGAACGATCAGCGCCATCGGATCGACGAGGTCACGCCGGCGTTCTGGCGCGACCGGATGGCCGTCAACCTCGATCATCAGTTCTTCGCCGCGCAGACTGTAGCCAAAGGCATGGTCGAGCGCGGCCGCGGCGCTATCATCAATATGGGATCGTGCAGTTGGCGCCTGGGCCTCGGCGAGCTTTCGGCCTATGTGACCGCCAAGGCGGCCATCGAGGGGCTCACCAACGGCCTCGCGCGCGAGCTGGGACCGTCCGGCATCCGGGTCAACTGCATCATTCCCGGCTTCATCAAGACGGAGCGCCAGGTCAAGCTGTGGCTGACGCCCGAGCTGGAGAAGATCGTCTTGGACGGGCAGTGCTTGAAGGAACTGATCGATCCGGCCTACGTCGCCAATCTGGTTGCCTTTCTCGCCTCCGACGACAGTCGCATGTGCACGTCGGCGACCTACACGGTCGACGGCGGCTGGATCTGAAACGCGGGGAGGGGGACATGCACACACTCAGCCAACGGCTGGAGAAATGCTACAGCGGCGCTGTCTACGATGTTCTGCGCGAACGCGGGGTCACCAACACGGTCCTGCCTAAGGATGTCCGGCCGCTTGACCCGACACGGACCCTTGCCGGTCCCGTCTTCACCGTCGCCGGCAGCCCAAAGAGCGGGATCGGCGGCCATGAATCGTTGATCGCCTGGACCGAGTTCCTGTCCGCCGCCCCTTCAGGCCATGTCGTCGTCTCCACCGGCCAGGACCAGGACCGGGCGCTGATGGGCGAGCTCAGCGCCGAGACGCTCCAGTTTCGTGGCGTGAAGGGCTACGTGACCGACGGCGGCTGTCGCGATTGCCGGTTCATCATCGATATCAGCTTTCCGGTGTTCGCGCGCTTTTACACCCCACGCGACGTTGTCGGCGCCTGGACGCCGGACACGCTCCAGGAACCGCTGAACTTCATGGGCGTGACGATAGCGCCGAACGACTACATCATCGCGGACATAGACGGTGCCGTTGTGATTCCGGGCGATATCGCCGAGGAGGTGATCGATCAGGTCGAAGCGGTCATGCAGACCGAGAACCTTGTCCGCAAGGCCATCCTGGAGGGCGAGTCGCCCAAGGACGCCTATCTGAAACACGGCAAGTTCTGATCGACATGACGTCCGACACCGCATCGCTCAACATCGCGCAGCAGATCGTCGACAGCCTCGGCCGGCGTATCGTGCGCGGCGATCTCACCGCCAGTGGCCCAAGCCTCGTCGAGCAGGACATCATGATGGAGTACGGCGCGAGCCGTAACGCGGTGCGCGAGGCCGTCAAGACACTGGCCGGCAAGAACCTGGTGCGCAGCGAACGTCGTGTCGGCACCATCGTCCAGCCGGCCGCTGCGTGGAACCTCTTCGATCCGCAGATCATCGACTGGATGCTGTCCGACGATTCGACCAGCGCCGAACTGCTGAAGGCGCTGTCCGAGCTGCGCATGATCGTCGAGCCGGCCGCGGCGGCACTCGCCGCCGAGCGCGCGACGCACCGGCAGATCCTCGAGCTCCTGGATTGCTATGATGGCATGTGCGCGCACGTCGATGACGACGAGCGGGCGATCCCGTACGATGTTCGTTTTCATGAGACGTTGCTGGAGGCCTGCGGCAATCCGCTGCTGCGATCGCTCGCGCACAGTTTTGGCCTACTGCTGCGGGCCAACTTCAAGCTGTCGATCCAGGTCGACCAGGCCTTCCTCCGAAATCTCGAGGATCACCTGATGATCGCCGAGGCGGTCCGGGATCGCGATCCTGTCCGGGCGCGGCAGGCGAGCATCACGCTCCTCAGGAAAAACGAGAAGGACATGGAGGAGGTCCGCGCGGCATCCGCCGCGTCGTGAGGGTAGAACTCCAGCACGTCCGGCGAGTCGACGCGACCCCAAGCCAGCCGGGATCGCGCACGCCTAGCCCGAAAGCGTTTCGATCGTCTCGAGGCTGAGGCCGTGACCGAAGCCGGGGGCATCGCTGACCGTCAGTGATCCATCCTGCGGCACCCGCATGCCGGGGAACCCGATCGTTTTGTCGAGCGGCACGCCCGGCCCGCCGCCGACGAAGAACTCACCCCAGTGGGAGGCCGAGCTCGCGTAACCGAAGTGCTGGCCATATGGCGTGTTCATGCCAGCGTGAAGGATGACTTCGAGACCGGCGGTTTCGGCGATCGCCGCGATCCGCTGGCAGGCGGTGAAGCCGCCGACCCAGTGGATGTCCGGCTGGAAGATGTCGACGACCTGCCGTCTCGCGGCGTCGAAGAACGCATACGGCGTGTACCAGTGCTCGCCGGTGGCGAGCGTTTGCCACGCGAGGCGCTGCCGCAGTGCGTCATGCGCCGACGGGTTCTCGGGGATCAGGCAATCTTCGATCCACCGCAGGCCGTAGGGCCTCAACCGTTCGGCAAGCCGCACCGCAAAAGCCACATCGAACGCCATCCAGCAGTCGAGCATCAGATCGACATCCGGCCCGATCAGTTCGCGGGTCTCGGCGACCAGCGCTTCGTTGCGGTCGATCGCCGCCAGGTCGTCAGCCGGACCGTAGGGACAAGCGAGCTTGGTCGCGGTGAAACCGAGTTCCAGGTGCCAGTCGGTATCGTTGCCGGTGGCGTAGCAGGTCTGGCGTTCGCGCGCCGGGCCGCCCGCCAGTTCGAATACCGGCAGGCCAAGCGCCCTGCCCTTCAGGTCCCACAGCGCCAGATCGATCGCGCTGATCGCGTAGGAGGCGAGACCGGCCGGCGAATAGGGCGAGGCGAGGCGCAGCATCAGGTCGTAGAGCTTGTCGATCGCCATCGGGTTCTCGTCGACGAGGAGCGGGCCGAGATGCTGGTTGATGACCGCGACCACCGGGTCGCCCAAGCTGGTGGTGCCGAAGCCCCAGGTGCCGTCGTCGGTGATCACGACGCATCCGACCGCCGGCCATGTCGCCCGCCAACTCGCCCGGCGGGCCTTGTAGCGCGGGAAGCGCGCCATTGGGCTCGCGACCTCGGCATCCTCGATCCATGGCGCCCGGCGCTGGAGCGCCCGCCCCTCTTCCGACACCACCACCGGCTGCCCGATGCCCGGCCGGGTGATGGTGAAGGCGCGGATATCTTTGATTTTCATGATGCGTCCCATTGTCGAAGAGGCGATTCGTCGCGAGAAGCCGCCCGATTGATGCTCAGCGGCGCCTCACCGCAACCGCAGCCTAAACACTTCATCGTGGCCACGCATGACTCCAGTGGCCCGCCATCCGAGCTTTTTGTAGAAACCGGTCGCGCGGATATTCGGATCGGGATTGGCCAGCAGCCAGATCTCCTCGTACCCCTCCGAGGCGAGCCAGTCTCGCACCTGCGACAGCAGCGTCGATCCGACCCCTCGACCTTCATGGGTGGGGAGGACGGCGACGACCTGAACCTCGCCGTTCGATCGGTCGCCCATCGAGAACCCGACCACCTTGCCGTCCTCCTCGCACAACCAACCGCGAACGTCCGACTCCATGGCCCTGGCAAGAGACTCCGGCGTGATGCCGTAGTCGTCCCTCAATTGGTCCATGGTAATGGCGTTCTCGACGGTCGACTGCCGCACCGCAAACACCGACGGGAGATCGGAAACGTCCATCTGTCGAAACATGAGCGGCATCGGATTATCGGCGTCCCGGATGTTGGCTTGCCGTCACAGGACGTGACCCCTAACCCTCCACCTCGCTCGCGCCGGCTGCATTGGCGATGGCCAGGAACTCCGCGTCGGCGAGCGGACGATGCTTCGCCGCGCCGGTGCGCTGGCTGCGCACCAGGATCCGCTGCACCTGATCCGGAGTCGCCTGCAAACCGTAGTCGGCGAGTTTCTGGACGACCGCGCCGGTATCGCTCCACTTGCCGACCACCAGCTCCGGCGTGCGGCCGACGACTTCCGGCTCGAAGGGAAAGGCGTAGGGCCGTTCACCGCCGGCGATCAGCGCCGCCGTGGCGCTCCATTGCTCGTAGCGGAAGGCACCGTCACCGACGATCGCCTTGAAGTAACCGTTCGGTAGTCCGCTGATCTCCTCGACCAGCCGGCAGACCTCCGGCAGGCGATCCAACTGCAGACCGGTGTCGACGCCGTAGATCATTTCCAGTGCCGCGGCGACCGCTTCCATGGCAGCGTTGCCGGCCCGGTAGCCGATCCCGTTGATCGAGACCTGCAGGACGTCGGCGCCGCCCTCGTAGCCGCCGAGGACGTTGGCGACCGCGAGGCCGAAATCGTTGTGGCAGTGCACTTCGACCTTCAGTCCGGTTTCCGCCTTGAGGTGGCGCACCAGGTAGGCCATGGCGTTCGGCCGGGCGATGCCCTGGCTGTCGACCACGGTGACCGCCTCGGCGCCTTCCTGCTCGGCCGCCTTCGCTGCGGTCGTGATGTGTTCCAGATCGGCCCGGGTCGACTCGGGCATGAACAGGTTGACGACGCAGCCGGCTGCCCGCGCGGCCCGGACCTGCTCCAGCATCTGATCCATTAGCTCGGCGCGGCTCGCCTTGGCGACATGCTGCTGGAAGACCTCGCCGATGCGGTACCAGACCATCACGTGTCGGGCGCCGAGGTCCAGCGCCGTCTCGACTCGACCGGGTTGCCAGGTGACCCAAAGGTCCATGCCGAGGTTGCGGGCGAGCAGCGCCCGCACCACCTCCTGCCAGCCGGGCACGGTGAGGAAGACCTCGGTGCGTTTGATCCCGAGCCGCGCCAACGCCTCGGCGATCCGCACCTTGTCGGCGGTAGTGAAGGCGAGATCGGCCGACTCCTCGCCGTCGCGGATGGTCAGGTCGTGTAGTTCGACCGAATGCGGCGGCACGGCGATCGCGGGGTCCCAGTTGTGCCGGCTTGTCGCCCACCGGGGCTGGTTCCAGATTTCACTGTCAGCGCTCTCGTTCGGATTCGCCATTGTCGCTCCGTGGAAAAAAGGGGGACTCCGTTGCGATCAACGGTAACATGCCGGGCCGCGCGCGGTTCGCAAATCCAACCGACTCACGTGGCGGGCCGACCTGCACCGCTGCTCAGATATGCATGTAATGTGATAGCAATTGGAACGCATCGGCATGGTCGATGACGGCGAAGAACTGCGTGTCGACCGCGAGGTCGCCTCGGCGATCGCGTCCCATTCCACCGTCGCCACCCGGGCGGTCAAGGCCGCGGTGCGCGGTGCGTTGGACCTGACGATCGAGCAGGGGCTCAGATACGAGAACGAACTGATATCCCTCTGTTTCGCCAAGGCCGAGGTGATCCGACCCGGCGGCTCGGCGGACCAGGACGCCCGATGACCAGGCAGGACGATCCCGCCGCGGATGCGGCCAGAAAGGGCAAGTCGGCGGTTCCCGCCGTCGAGAAGGCGCTGGATGTCCTGGAAGTGCTGGCCGACGCACCGGACGGTCTGACGATGAACGAGATCGTCGAGAGGCTCGGCCGGACGATGGGCGAGATCTACCGGGTCGTCGTATATCTCGCCGAACGCGGATACCTCTCGCAGGACCCCGGCACCAGCCGCTATGCATTGACCCTGAAACTCTTCGAGCTGTCCCACCACCACGACCCGACCGAGGCCCTGGACACGGACGCGCCGTTCGATCGAGCCGAGACCGGTCAAGCCAGCTGAAGGATGCCGAATGATCGTTGAAATGTTCTTCGAGGATTATGAAATCGGGACCGAGCGAACAAGCTTCGGCCGCACGATCACCGAAGCCGATATCGTTCTCCACGCTGGACAAACCGGCGATTTCTTTCCCCATCACATGGACAAAGAGTGGTGCGCCACCCAGGACTTCAAACGCCGGGTGGCGCATGGGACCCTGGTCTTCTCGGTGGGGATCGGCATGACGGCATCGACGATCAACCCACACGCCATGTCCTACGGATACGATCGCCTTCGCTTCGTCCGACCGGTGCATATCGGCGACACCATCACCGTTCGCGCAGCGATTACCGAGAAACGCGATCATCCGAAGCGAAACACACATGGCTTCATCGTCGAAGCCATCGAAATCACCAACCAGGACGGCGAGACGGTCCTAGTTTGTGATCACCTCTACCTCGTCAAACGCAAGCAACCTGCCGATTGACAGGCCGCAACAGCCGGGTGGCGACCCATCTCGGCTGGCGAATCGTTGTAAGGCTATCCGATGAATGTGAAGGACAAGCCCAAGAAGAAGCCTGCGGCCAAGTACGCCGTTCCGGCTCTCGACAAGGCCCTGGACGTTTTGGAGCTCTTGTCGGAGACCGCCGTTTCGATGTCGCAGACGGAGATATCGCGGGCGTTGGGCAAGAACGCCAGCGAGATGTTTCGCACTCTCAGCGCGCTGGAGGCCCGCGGCTACATCCGGCGCACGGCGGCCGGCCAGTATCGGCTGACGCTGAAGCTGTTCGAACTCAGTCGCGCCCACTCACCCTACGAGGAACTGCTGCGCGTCGCCTTGCCGGTCATGCGGGAACTAGCCGAGAGCGTTGGCGAAACCTGCCATCTGACCACGCTTCGCGATGGCGAGATCGTCGTGCTCGCCCAGCATGAGAGCCCGAAGTCGCTGCGGCTTTCGGTGGAGGTGGGGTCTCGCCATTCGCCATTGTCGACGACCTCCGGGCGTATCATCCTCGCCGCCATGGACGACGACACGCGTACGGCGTTCCTGTCCGATTACACCAACTTCAGCCAATTGCCGGAAGACATCCGCAACGCGTTTTTGACCCGCGTACGCACCGTCGGCGAGCGCGGGTACGAGATTTCCGACGGCGAGCGCTTTGTCGGCGGGATCGACGTCGGCGTTCTCGTCGGCACACCGCAGTCCAAGGCCAAGGCTGCTCTGGTCGTCGCGACGTTGCGCAGCGCCGATGGACCGGACGTCGACGCCATCCTTGCCGCGGTCACGTCCTCGGCACGCCGCATCACCGAACTCGCCGGGCTCGTTTGAGCGAGGAACCCGCCGGTCAGCCGCTTTCGCGCACGTAGAGTTGCCAAGGGACGACAAAACGACGCCATCTTTCCTCAACCCGTTCCTCGACGACATCAATGAGGTAACGCGTCTCGCGGGTGAGCGATACCTCGGTCGGACCGATGGTGGTCAGGCGTGGCGCGCAGAAGACACCCTCCTCGGCGTTGCCACAGCCGATCACCGCGATGTCGTCCGGTACCCGTAGGCCCGATCGCTGAAACTCGTTGATCATGGCGACGGCCGAGAAATCCGACTCCGACAGGACGACTGTCGGTCGGGGTGACATGGCGACAAGGCGTCGAGCCACCTCCACGGCGCCGGGCCGGGACTCCGCGCCGCCGAACAGGATTGGTTCGGCGACTCGATCGCGGTGGGCGGTTGCGAACGTACGTACCAGTGCCATCCGTGGATCGCTCAGCGTTCCATCACCGTTGGCGCAATAAGCAATGGTGTGATGCTGCCGATCCAACACATGCGCAAGCGCGGCACGCAAGCCACCGACCCGATCGTGATTGACGACGGAGATTCCTTTCGGGTCGGCGGTCGGGTGTATCACCAGGCAAGGCCGGTTCGCACGCACGAGCGGTGCGAACAAATCGTTGATTTCCGCCGTCGAGCAGCCATCGACGCTGGCCACCACGGCGTCCGTCAACCCGGCCTCGACTTCACGCAAAATCTGACGGCGCGCGTCAAAGTCGGCGCCGATCGTCACCACGGTCGTGTATCCTCGGCTTTGCGCGACGTTGTCGACATCACGGGCGATCTTGTCGGCGAACGGATTGCCGAGTTCGGGCAGCAGGACGCAGATGCGTTCCGTCCGTTGTCGGCGCAGATGCCGCGCCGTCTTGTTCTGGACGTAGCCCAAATTTGCGATGGCGTGTTCGATGCGGTTCCGCGCCTCAGGGCCAACACGCTTCACCAACTCGGCCCGGCCGCTGAGGTGGTACGACACCGCCGCGGTCGAAACGCCCGCGGCTCGAGCGACATCCATCATCGTCGGTTGACGCGCCATGCTCCTTGGTCCGGCCACCATGTCGTTCGCGCGATGTCAGGTGGACGGCGAGCGCGCGGGCGCGGGAGCCTCGACGATCTTTGGCCTCGGTTCGCCGGCAGCCACCATGCGCTCGGCAAGCCGTTCCCGCAGCCGCTGCCGCACCGACGCCTTGCCACCGGATTCGATCAGATTGTCGAGTTCGGCCGGATCGCTTTCGAGATCGTAGAGCTGCGACTCCACATAAGTGTCGCTGCCCTTGTCCTTCCAGCCATCGGCCTCAGACGCGATGACTTCGTACTTCCACCGGCGAGTCCTGAGGGCCCGGCCGACATGGTCTTCGCTGACCTGGATGAAGACGTCGTCATCTCCCTCGTCGCCGTCGAGCCGCCGGGCGAGGACCGAACGTCCCTGCATTGCATCCGGGACCGGCAACCCGGCCGCGTCGAGCAATGTCGGCGGCAGATCGATAAGGCTGGTCAGACCTTCATATGCGCCGGTTCCGCTAAAGCCCGGACCGTGAAACAGGGTCGGGACCCGGATCGACGCTTCATGGCAGGAGCGCTTGTACTCCCGATTGCGGGTCTTGAAGTGGCAACCATGATCGGAGGTAAAGAGGATCACAGTGTCGTCGAGTTGACTCAGGCTGAAGAGCGCCTCAACCAACCGCCCGAGCGCCTCGTCGAGCCGCGCCACCATGCCCATGTAACCGGCGAAGTGCTGGCGCGAACTTCCGCCGAGTACCTCCAGGTCCTCCGGCAAGGACAGGCGTTGCAGTATCCGCTCTTCATAGCCGATCGGCGCCGGGTAGCTGTCGCTCTGGTTCTGGTGATGGGGCTCCAGGAACGACAGGAACAGAAAGAATGGTCGGTCGTGGGGGCGATCAAGATAGCGGATGGCGGCGTCGGTCAGCGCGTCGACGCGATAGCCGGGCAGCCGCACCGCCTGATCCTGCTCGTCGTACACAACGGTATCGTAAGCCTGCGACGTGAATTCGAGGATATTGGCGGCAAGCCAGCTCTGATATCCGCCGCGCTCGTCGGCCGGCACCGGATCGCGCGAGCCCAGGTGCCACTTGCCGATGTAGGCGGTGTCGAACCCGCCGGCGCCAAAATAGTGGGCTAGCGTCTTTTCTTGTCGTGGCAGCGGGATGTCGTTGCGGTAGCAACCGGTGGCGGTGGCGTAGCGGCCGGTCTGCAACACCGACCGGGCGGGACCGCACACCGGCTGGCAGGTGAACGAGTTACGGATGAACGCACCCTCGCTCGCCAGGCGATCGAAGTTGGGCGTGAGGTTCATGGGATTGCCGTGGGCGCCGACCGTGTCCCAGCGCTGCTGATCGGTGAAGAAGACGATGACATTCGGGTGATTGGGCATTGCGGTGGTACTTTCGGGATCACTTCATGCCGGTCAGCATCACGCTGCGGATGAAATAGCGTTGGGTCACGAGGAACAGCAGGAAGCTCGGCAGGAACAGGATGACCCCGCCCGTTGCGGTGAGATTCCACTGAGTGAAGAATTCCTGATTGAACAGGGTCAGTCCGGTGGTGATCGGCCGCATGTCAGTCGTGCTGACGACGACCAGCGGCCACAGGAATTCATTGAACTGAAAGACAAAGGTCAACAGCGCCAGCGTCGCCAGTGGCGCCTTGAGCTGAGGCAGCACCACCGAGAGGAAAATCCTGATCTCGGATGCCCCGTCGACGCGTGCAGCGTCGATCAGTTCATCGGGGATCGGCAGGATGAATTGACGCATGAAAAAGATACCGTAGGCGCTCATTGCGAACGGCACGATCAAGCCCTGATACGTGTTGAGCCACCCCATCTGCGCGGTAAGGATATAGAGGGGCACGAGGCGAATGAAGAAGGGGAGCATCAGGGTCGACAGGGTCGCCACGAACAGGAAGCGTCGGCCGGGAAAATCCATCTTGGCAAAAACGTAGCCGATCAGCGGATCGAAGATCAGATGGAGCGCGGTGATCCCGCCGGCGATGATGAAGCTGTTGAGAATGAACCGGGCGAATGGCGCCCGCTCCCAAATGTCCACATAGTTCGATACCTGCAGAACCTCGGGAAAGATGATCGGGACACCGCCGAAAATGTCCGCGTCGCTCTGCAGGGACAGCGAGACCATGTAGAAGAACGGAAAGACCGCCAGCAGCACGGCGATCGCCAGCACGGGATAGATAATCGTCTTCCCCAACGGCCCACGCTGATGCGACCCGGGCGACATCAGTAGGAGACCTGCCGGTTGAGCAACCTGAACTGAACGAAAGTGACGATCAGGATGACAATGAACATCAGGAACGACTGCGCGGACGCATAGCCGATGTTAAGTTCCAGAAAGGCCGTCTCGTAGACATGCAGGCTGAACAGGCGGGTGGCATTAGCGGGCCCGCCTCCGGTCAGCAGGTAAGGCGCAGAAAGGTCCTGCAGATTGCCGATCATCCCGACGACCGCGAGAAACAGTGTCGCCGGCATCAACAGCGGTAGGGTGATCATGAAGAACGTCTGGCGCGGCTGGGCACCGTCGATCGTCGCCGCCTCATAGAGCGTCGAGGGGATCCCGAGGATCGCGGCGATATAGATCAGCATCGCATAGCCGACATCCTTCCAGACCGTGATGGCGATCATCGTCGGTAGGGCGGTGCTCGGCGTGTTGAGCCAGTTCTGGGTCGGCAGCCCCAGAACTATCAGGAGGTTGTTCAGCAAGCCGGTATACGGATCGAGAAGGCTCTTCCACATCAGCGCGACAATCACGAACGAGATGATGTAGGGGAAGAAGATGATCGCGCGGATCGCAGCATTGAGTTTCATCGGGCCGCAAAGAATCGACGCAAGGCCGAGGCCGATAAGCAGCGTGATCGACGTCGTACCGACCGCGTAGATCAGCGTGATCCAAAACGAGTGGCGGACGGTCGGGTCGGTGAGTGCGGCGGTGTAGTTGGCAAGCCCGGCGAATTCTGACGCACCGATCAGCGGCTGTCCGCGAAACAGGCTCGCCCAGAACTCGATGGCGATCGGATAAAAGAAGTAGACCGAGAAGTAGATGATACCCGGGAGCAGCAACATGTAGGCGACCAGCGCGTCACGCGTTCGCCGCCTGCGGAGCCAGGCCATCGTCGAAACTCCCTGCGGCGATCGTCCGAGCGGGACGGTTGTCACTTGAGGCCACCAGCGGCACTAAGGCAGGGGCTGGCGTCGGCCACTTGCCGACGCCGCCCGCGTTGCAAAGCCTCTACAGGGGCTTTCGGTTCACTCAGCCAGGATTTGGTTGGCACGCTCGGCGTATTCGGACAACACCTCCTGCGCCGGCCGATTGTTGTAGACGGTCTCGTCGATCGCCGTCTTGAGCAACTGCTCGATCTCGGCGCTCTTGCCGGTGAGCCGAAGTTCCGCGGTGATGTCGCGGGCATAATCGAGACACGCGCCGTAACGGCCAAGAACATCGTCGTCCAGCACGGCCGGATCCTTCGCCCAGCTCTTGCGCGGCATGGTCATGCCGTTCGCCTTCGACGCAGCGAGTTCCGCCTCCAGCGAGACGAAGCGCTTCAGCAGTTCCCAGGCCTCATCGGGGTGCTCGGCCGCGGCGGGAATCATCAGGCTGACGCCGCCCGCGAGCGTGGCTTGCTCCTTTTTGGCCAGCGACGGCGCGATCGCCCAGTTGAGATCGGGATTGCCGGTCCGGATCGGGGTGACGTCCCAGGGACCGGTGATGATCATCGCGGCACGACCGGCGGTGAACAAGCGTTGCGGCCCCTCGTAGTCGGCGCCGGCGACCGGCAGCGGCGCTGCCTGGTCTTCATGGATAAGGTCAGTCACGAACTGAAGCGCTTCAGCCGCCTCCGGGCTGTCGAAAACGACGGTGTTGGTTTCCGGATCATAGTAGTCGGCGCCGTTCTGGAACAACCACGGCCAGTAATAGGCCGGGACCGGATTGGGGGCGAAGCCGAACCGGCCGCTGCCCGTCGTCGCCTTGGCGACCTCGCGGAACTCCTCCCAGGTGGTCGGTGGCGCGTCATAGCCGGCTTCAGCGAGAAGATCGACGTTGTAGACGAGTGTGGCGCAGGTCAGGTGAATCTGCACCCCGTAGTAGGAACCGTCGATCATATTGCGATTGACGGCGAACTCCTGCCAATCATCGGGATAGCCCATCTCGACGCCATCCCGCTCGATGTAGGGGTCAAGCGGCGTGAGCAGACCCTGCTGGGCGAATTCCTGCACCCAGCCGCCAGGCTCGGCAACCAGATCGGGCGTATTGCCAACGGCCAAGTCGGCGACAAGCTTGGTGCGCATATCGGGCCATTGAAACTTCTCCCACTGCACCGTCCAGCCTGGGTGATCGGCCTCGAACTCAGCGATAACGTCTGCATAGGTGTCGTAGGCGTGGCCGGCGTTCCAATAGACCGTCAAGTTCTCCGCCGAAGCGTGGCCGATGCCGAACGCCAAACCGGCTGCCAGGCAAACAGCCCCGACGGTTTTGTTACTCCTGATCATCCCGATTCCTCCCTCTGCGTGTTGGTTCTTGTTCGTTCGAGGTAAGTTAATCGATTAACTGACCGTACGCAACGCGAAAATGGGAATTGCGCGCCTTTGGATCATCTGGATTTCGTCGGCCAGGGACGCGGCTTGAGATGACCGCCTGCGTCGCTGTGGCGTTGCCGTCACCGGACCGCCGGTGTCGATCAGTGTGGGGGGCTGAGCTCGAACGTCGGTCCGAACTCCGATGCAGCCGTTTTTCGGCTAAAGTCGTTTCGCGAGCCGCACTGAACCGTGTCGCCCGTCTAGTGCGAAACCCGGCGGGCTTCGTAGGCGTCGATCTCCTTGGCGAAGCGATCCGCTTCCCAGCCTTCGGCGATCGCGGTCGCGAACAGCTCCTGCTGGCTCGGCGGTGCCATGCCCGATGTTGGCGAGTCGTTGTCAAGGTTGGCCGGAAACGGATAGCCCTCGGCGCCGGCGGCGATGACATTGTCGACGGCCCGATCGGACAAGACGCCCTCGCGCTTCATGGCCGAGACCACCGGATAGAGCGCAACCGCCATCCGACCGCGATCGACGACCTCGATCGAGCGGCCGTAGCCTGAACCGATCTGAAGCAAATTTGCGAAGCGGTGGACGTCGCTGGTCCGGTTCGCGCCCGCAGCGTGGAACACCGCCGGATTGAAGAACACCATATCCCCTTTCTCAAGCGGCAACTGAGCGTAATGCTCTTCGAAGTAAGCTTGGAAGGGCACCAGGTTGGCGGCGAAGTAGCCGGGCAGGTAGCGCTGTGAATAGGGGAGCAATTTGGTCGGCCCGCTTTCGATCGGCATGTCGTTGTGGGCGATGGCTCCCTGCAGCGTCAGAGCGGCCGACAGCCGATGCGCATGCGCCGGGTACTGACGCAATTGGTCGAACGACTGGAAGCCCATATGATAATCGCGATGTGGCGTTTGCGCCTGGCCGCCGGGGCGCACGACATTCACCTGTGCGGTGACCTGGTAGTAGGGACCGAGCCACGAACGGGCGATCAACGGAATGACGTTGTTGGCATAGTAGCGGGCAAAGACCTCGGGAGCGGCCACACACATTTTCTCGTGCGCGTTCCAAACCCGGCTGTTGGCCCCAGTCTTGGCAAAGTGGTCACCGCCGGTGTTGGTCTCGCGTTCCTTTTCGATGATCGTATCGAGAACGGCCGTCGCATCGTCCATGATCGCCGCGTCGTCGATCGCGTGCTTGAAGACGACGATGCCCGGTCCGTCGAGGAAAATCTGCGCCCACTCGGCCATCAACGTGCCGATGGACTGGGGGTCGTCGATCCGGTCCTTGATCGACCGCGCGTCGTAGATCGGGATGTCGCGCTCGACAGTGATCGCATTCGGTGCGCCCGACCAGCCGGAGCGGTCGGCTAGAACGGTCTTGAAGTCTTCGAGTGTGCACGACTCTTCGGAAAGCCAAACGTTTTCCGGTCCGGAAACATGCAAGTTCATGGCGTTCTCTCCTCGATAGCTTGTCTTTGCTGTTAGAGCGAAAGATAGTCTGCTTTGCCGACCTCCGGACAGATCAGAAGCCATCAAAAATCCATCAATGGCGCACCGTTTTCTTCACAAGGATATCGCCCTACAGGCAGGTGTCGGTATCGCGACGGTCGATCGCGTTCTCAACGGCCGAGGCGGGGTTCGCCCGCAGACGCAGCGACGCGTTGAGCAGGCGATAGCCGAACTTGAGCGCCAGGAAACACAGATCGGTCTCACCGGGCGCAAGTTCATCATCGACGTGGTGATCGAAGCGCCGCGCCCGTTCTTCGAGGACGCCCAGACCGCACTGACCGCCAACGCTCCCCTCCTGCAGCCGGCCGTAATCCGCGCCCGCTACGTCAACGACATCGCAATCACCGACGACCGGTTGGAGGCCATCGGCGCCGATCTCAAGAAACGCGGTAGCCATGGGCTGATCCTGATGGCGCGCGACACGGCAAAGACCAACGCGGTGGTCGCTTCGCTGGTCGCCGCCGGGATCCCGGTGGTGGCCTTCGCGACCGACCTGCCGCTTTCGGCTCGTGTCGCCTATGCGGGGATGGACAATCGCGCGGCCGGCGCAACAGCCGCTTACCTGGCCGGGCAGTGGCTCGGGTCGTCCGACGCATCGATTCTGGTCACGACACGCAACGCCCGGTTTCGCGGCGAGGAAGAGCGCGAGATCGGTTTCCGGATCGCAATCCGGGAGCGATACGACCATCTCGGCCTGGTGGAAATTACCCAGGGCGCCGGTGGGCCGCCGCTCGGCCCCCAGGTGGCAACGGCCATCGCGGAAGCGCCGAACCTTCGGGCCGTCTACTCAATCGGAGGAAGCAACCTGGAGATTCTCGAAGCCTTCGCAAACAGCGGACGGGACATCGCCGTCTATATCGCCCACGACCTCGACGCGGAGAACAGCCGCCTGCTCGACGACGGGCGCCTCAATGCGGTTCTGCATCACGATCTCGGCCGCGACATGACCGAGGCGTGCAAGGCCATCATGCGCTACCACCGCGCCCTGCCGGCAGCGCCCGCACCGTCGCCCAACCCAATCCAGGTCATCACACCGTTCAATCGGCCCTGACCCAAGCCTTTGTCAAAGTTGTCGGCTCGTGGCAACATGTGCAAGCGCTTGCAAGGGAGGTGACGATGGCGCACTGGCGGTTGATCAACGCGTCGGTACTTGACGGATCAGGGGCGGCCCCCTTCCTCGCCACCATCGCAATCGACGGCGATCGCATAGTCGCGGTCGCCCCGAAGGACACAGGCGATCCCCCGGACGATGCCGCCGCGGAACCGGGCGCTGCGGTTCTCACCGGGCGCATTGTTTCACCGTCGAACTCGCGAATCAGGCTACGGAACCGGGGAACAAAAACGAGACCCTTCCCTAGGCGGCGATGAAGAAGCCCAGGATCACCGCGCGAGAAGTCGCTTCGGCAGCGGGCGTGTCAGTGTCTGCCGTGTCGCGGGCCTTCACCGAGGGCGCGAGCATCTCGCCGCGTACCCGAAAGAAGGTGCTTAAGGCGGCGGAGACTCTGAGCTACACGCCGAACGTCCTGGCTCGCAGCCTGATGACGCAGCGGTCGCGGTTGATCGGGATCGTCTCCACCAACTTCCGCAATCCGGCGTTCATGGAGATCTTCGACCGATTCACCATGGCGCTCCAGGAGCGGCGGCTTCGGCCTTTGATCTTCAACCTGTCGGCTTCGACCAACTATGACGACGCACTGGAGCTCCTGCTCCAATATCGGGCGGACGGGGTGATAGTTGCGTCATCGACACTGCCGCAGGCCTTTTTCAACGCACTGGAGAAGTCCGACATTCCGGCGGTTGTCGCTTTCGGACGAAGCCTGACGCCGGGATCGATCGGCTCGGTTGCCGCGGACAACGCCGATGGCGGGGCCGTCGCTGCCCGCATGTTGCACGAACGCGGCTACCAGAAGATCGGTTTCGTTGGTGGTCCGCGCAACGCCACGACCACCATCGACCGTCGCCGTGGATTTCTCGAAGTGATCGAGAGGAACGGACTGAGTTGCGTTGAGACCTTCGCCGATCGTTACGCTCACTCGGCCGGAATGAAGGCGGCGGAATCGCTGCTGAGCAAGCATAACGATCTTGAAGCGCTTTTTTGCGGTGACGATATCGTCGCCATGGGCGCGGCCGACGTCATCCGGTCCAAAGGCAAACGTATTCCCGACGATATCGGTCTGATCGGCTTCAACGATATCTCGATGGCGCGCTGGCCGGCCTATGACCTCACCACCATCCGGCAGCCGTTCGAGGACATCGTCGAAAATGCCGTCGCCATGATCGACGATCAAATCGACGGTGAGGGAGGCGCGGCACAGATCCGGCTGTTTGCGTGTAAGGCTGTCGTGCGTGGAACACTTCGGTCGACTAAAGAGACGTCTTAGGGAGCTCGACCCAGGCTCCGTTGTCCTTGGTCGATCGGGCGGCGGCATCGACGGCTGCCACCATCTCCGCGCCGGCGGCCCCCATCGGCAGGAGCGACAAAGCCAAGTCTCGTTCACCCTGTTCGCCGGCGCTGATGGCACGATGAAGATCACGATAAAGGTTCGCAAACGCGACCAGCATCCCTTCCGTATGACCGATGGTGATCCGAGTCGCATCCCGAGCGGCATCGCTGGCCTCGGGATGCCCCCGCTCAATGACGACCGTCGGCTGGCTAAGCGGTGTCCAGAAGAGTTGGTTCGGCGCTTCCTGATGCCAGCTCAGCCCGCCTTTTTCGCCAAAGATGCGGAAGTTGAGCCCATGCATCTGCCCCACGGCGACGGCGCTGGTCCAAAGCCGTCCCAAGGTTCCACTGGAGTACCGCAGATTAAGGGCGGCATCGTCCTCCAGAATCCGGTCGCCAACCAAAGAAGCAAAATGCGCGGAAACAGCTTCCAGGTGCTGACCGGTGACGAATCCGATCATGTGCATTGCATGGATGCCGCAGTCGGCGACGACTGAACTGACACCGGCCTGGTTCGGGTCGTACCGCCAACGGACCCGTGGGTTGTCGGCATCCGCCGCATCCGCGTGGAAACCATGTGCAAACTCGGCGACCGCGAGTCGAATCCTGCCAAGGTCGCCTCGGGCGACCATCGCGCGTGCCTCACGAACCATGGGATAGCCGGAGTAACCGAAGTTGACCGCAAGCAGCCGATCGTTGGCTTCTGCTGTCTTGAGCAGCGCGTTGGCGTCTTCGACGGTCATCGTCAGCGGTTTCTCGCAGAAGACGTGAAACCCATTGCGGAGAAACTCGTTCGCGATCTCGAAATGGGTCGCGTTGGGTGTCGCGACGGTAACCAGTTCAATGCGGTCCGGCCGGCTTCGCTCGCCCTCCAGCATCTCCTGCCAGGTTCCATACGCACGATCGGGGGCGACGCCGAGATCCCGGGCGTAGGCCCGGCCTCGCTCTGGATCGATATCCAGCGCCGCAGCAGACAGATCGATGAGCCCGTCGATGCGGGCGGCGATACGATGCGCGTCGCCGATCTGGCTCCCCTCGCCGCCACCGACGAGTCCCCAACGGAGACGCTGGCTCATGCTCTCTCTCCCTGCGTATTGGTTGATGCAACGGATCGTCTGTGTAAGTCTTGCTGCAAGCGCTTGCAACGCATTTCGCGGCCGCGGAATCCACTGAGGTCCATGCCCCGACAATCAACCATCAGAGCGCTCCGGTCCATCGCCTTGTTCGGTGTGGCAATCGCCTGCTTCTCCGTTGCCGCCTCTGACCGACCGGCAAACCTGCCCGCACCTTTGACCGATGCCGATTTCCCGTCGCCACCGACGGAACGGGTCGCGCTGGGCAGGCACCTGTTTTTTGACCCGATCCTCAGCGGCAATCGCAACATCTCTTGCGCGACCTGCCATCACCCGGATCATGCCAGTGGCGATGGAGTGCCGCTGTCGATCGGCGAAGGCGGTGCCGGTCTCGGTCCCGAGCGGCTTCCTTTGGCCGGAGACAATCGGCCCGAACAACGGATCGGTCGCAACGCACCGCCGCTTTTCAACCTCGGCGCCCGACCGGTCCAGGTTCTGTTCCACGATGGCCGGCTCGAGGTCGAAGGCGATGGCGATGCGGGCTTCCGGACGCCGCTGGGCGACTCGATGGTCGAAGGCTTCAGCGGCTTATTGGCCGCGCAGGCCATGTTCCCGGTGATCTCGGGGGACGAGATGGCCGGTCACTACGGTGAGAACGAGATCTCGCGAGCGGTGCGCAAGGGGGAGATCACCGGCGCCGGTGGCGCTTGGGATCTGATCGCCAAGCGGGTGGCAGCCGTCCCCGAATACGCCGAGCGGTTCGTCGCCGCTTACGATCATATTGAAAGACCTGATGAAATCCGCTTCACCGATGTCGCGAATGCGATCGCCGATTTCATCGCGTTTGAGTGGCGGGCGACGGACAGCCCGTTTGATGCTTACCTCGCCGGCGATGACGATGCGCTGACGCCAAAGCAGAAGGCCGGGATGATGTTGTTCTACGGCAAGGCCGGCTGCGCCGACTGCCACAGCGGTAACCTGTTGACCGATCAGGGATTTCACAGCATCGCCACGCCCCAATTCGGCCCCGGCCGCACCGCGCGATTCGAGAGCCGGGCGGTGGATTTGGGGCGCATGCGGGTTACCGGAAACCCAGACGACGCCTACCGTTTCCGCACCCCGACGCTTCGCAACGTGGCCGCGACAGCCCCCTACGGCCACACCGGCGCCTTCGCGACACTCGACGACGTCGTGCGACACCATCTGTCGGCCGCGACGTCTTTCGAGGCGTGGACACCAGCGGACGTTATCCTCCCGGATTTTCCCGAGGCGACGGCGACCGACTGGGCGATGCACGAGGACGATGACGAGCGGGCACGGATCGTGGCGAGCCTCGACCTCGAACCGGTCACGCTGAGCGAAAAAGAAGTCGCCGACCTGATCGCGTTTCTGGAGTCGCTGACCGACGAAGACAGCCTCGACGGCCGCCTCGGCCGACCGGATCGGGTGCCGAGTGGCCTCCCGTTCGACTGACCTCAGTCGGTTAGCCGCTCCATTCCCGCATCGCGCACGATCCGCACCTCGGCGTTCGCCGCCGTCGGCATCCACGGCGAGCGCGCGCCATCAGGCCAGGTGACGCGCACCTCGATGCTCGTCGCATCACCGAGACCGAAATGCTCCGGCCCGGCAACGCCGCCGGCATGGCCACCACCAACGGTGACCTCCCGATGCTGATGACGGCGGCCGTCACGGACCTCGATCCAAGCGCCGACCGCGTTGGGGTTCGGTGCCGGCTGGGTGAGCACGACCGAGAGCCAGCCGCCCTCAGCCGGGGAGACGTTTTCCAAAATCTCGACGTTGTCCCGTCGATTCAGAACAACGATGTCGAGCTGGCCATCGCGGTTCAGGTCCGCGAGCGCGCCGCCGCGAGCCCGCGCGAAGGAAGCAATGCCCGCCTCCAGGCCGTGTTCGACGAAGCTCCCGTCCGGCTGCTGGATCAGCAGGTTGTTGGGATCGCGCATCGCCATGTCCGGCATCTGCTCGACATTGCCCTTGGCGACGAACAGATCGTCGTGGCCGTCATTGTCGACATCACCAAAGGCAGCGTGCCACCCAGCCGAAGGGCGGCCGTCGTCTCCGGTATAGGGCCGATGAGCGTTGGCGCCGCGGGCATAGGCCTCGTCACGAAAATGCGGTCCCTCGACGCCAGGCTCACGCACCCGGAGTTTCTGGTCGGCCATGCTGGTGAGATAGACCTCGGGCAGACCGTCACCGGTGATGTCGCGACTCGCGATGCCCATGCCCCAGATCTTTAAGGTCTGCCAGCCGTCATTGGCCGTGTAGAGGCGCGGCGCGGCCCCGCTCATATCCCAGAGCTGCTCTTGACCGTCATGGACATAGTAGTGCCGGTCGTTGCTGATCCGGAGATCGGCTCGGCCGCGCCGGTCCCAATCGGAAAACAGCATCGACAGCGCACAGTGACCGGGCTCCAGCGCCATCGGCTCGGCGTAGCTTTCGTTGCCAGCGGGGCGAAACAGCCAGTTGGCATCGCAGGCCTCGAAGGGACCGTCTGGCGCGGCACGATCGACATAGTTGCCGAACGCCAGCGTCGGCAGCGCCTTGCCATCCTCCCACGTGGCGCTGAACGCCGTGGTCCAGCCATCGCCGCCGTCGATTCCCCAGAGCGCGTTGGCGGGCTCGAAGCCGCAGGCACCATCGCCGCGCAGGATCAGGTTCTCGCCGACCCGAAGAACGACCAGGTCCATGGCGCCGTCGGAGTCGATGTCGAGGGGATAGGCACCGGTCACACCGCCGCCGACCCCATCGGGAAGGCGATGCTCCCCGAACCGAACCGGGCCGCCGGGTTCCGATCGATTGACGATCAGCCGCGAGGGCGACTCGCCACCGGCCAGGAAAGCATCGGGGAAGCGATCACCATTGCAATCGAAAACGGCGACCCCGCCGCCGACAAAATGCTCCCATCCACCGGTGTATTCGTGGCTGAAGTCGAAGCCGGGAGCGCGATCGACAAACGCAATCTCGCCGGCCGCGACCGGGTGGGCGGCCGCCAGGAGGGCGGCGCCGAGGGCCAACGAGACGGTGGACTTCGTCAAATCACGCGCGCCAGTGACACTGCGAAGTCGATGCAAGAGAGGGTTAAGCCGCATCCTCACTAACGATCCCCGGTGCGTAACTGCCATCCGGCAGCTTACCGAGGATGATCATCTGCAGCACCTCATCCTTGTCAGTATCCTGGACCCGACCGGTCCACACGTGGCGACCGTTCTTCATCACCGTGATCCGGTCGGCGAGGTCGAACACATCGTGCAAATCGTGGCTGATCATCACCAGGGCCATGCCCTCTTTCTTCAGATTCTGGATCAGGTCGGCGACCATCTGGGTTTCGTGCGGCCCGAGCGCAGCGGTGGGCTCGTCCATGATGATGATCCGGGCGTTGAACTGGAGCGTGCGGGCAATCGCCACCGACTGCCGCTGGCCGCCGGAGAGGTTGGACACCGCCTCGTGGAAGTTCTTGAAGTTGGGATTGAGCCGCTTCATCACCTTGATCGCAGCATGCTCCATCGCCGCCTCGTCCAGGGCGCCGAAGCGGGTCCTGATCTCACGTCCGAAGAAGATGTTGGCGGGTGCCGGCAGGTTATCGGCGAGTGCCAGCGTCTGATAGATGGTCTCGATCCCGTACGCTTTGGCGTCCCGGGGGTTCTGGATGTCCGCCTGTTCGCCGCCGATGACGATCTCGCCGGAATCGATCGGATAGGCGCCGGACAGGATCTTGATAAGGGTCGACTTGCCGGCGCCGTTGTGCCCGAGGAGACCGAGAACTTCGCCTTCATGGATGTCGATGCTCATGTCCTCAACAGCGCGGATCCCGCCGAACTGCTTGTAGACATTGCGCATTTTCACCAGGGCGTCTGCCTTTGCCATAACCAAGCCCTCCGCTCTCACCGTCGCCTGCGCTGATAGAACACGTCGAACCAGACGGCGAATATGAGCACGCCGGCCATGATCATCTGCTGAGGTGAGCTCTCGATGCCGATCAGCACCATGCCGTTACGCAGGCTTTGCATCAGCAGCGCACCGAGCAGCCCACCAACGATCGTGCCGACGCCGCCGGCTAGTGACGTCCCGCCAATCACCGCTGCGGCAATGACCTGGAGCTCGAGCAACTGGCCGATCGACAATGGCGCCGCGTTGAGGCGCGCGGTGGTTATCATCGCGCCAACGGCGGTCAACGCACCAATCAGCGCGAAACTGGTAATGATCACCCGTTTGACGTTGATGCCGGCAAGCTGCGCCGCTTCCGGGTTACCGCCATACCCGTAGATGTAGCGGCCGAAGCGGGTCATGTTGGCGACGTACATCATGATCGCCGCAATCACGATGAGGATAAGGACCGGCACCGGAATGCCGCGGCCGTCGTCCGAGCGCGGGAACGGATAGGCGTTCATGGTCGAGACGAACGCAATGATCAGTGAGGCCCACACGGCCAACAAGCCGATCTCGATCGGCAACGGCTTCACATAAAAACCCAAGCCGGCGCGCCGAGAGCGCTTCCAGAACGTGACGGCGGCGAGGATCAGGAAGCAGATCGCGCCGACGACCCAGCTCCATGTTTCACCAATGGAGCTGCTGATCTGGCTGTAGGTGGAATCGAGCGGTGTGATCGTTCGGCCCTTGGTGAACAACCAGCCGGCGCCGCGGAAAAACATCAAGCCGCCGAGGGTCACCACAAAGGCCGGCACCGACAACGTGGCGATGATCGCTCCCTGGATGCCACCCAGTAGCGCGCCGGCAACCACCATCGCCAGCATCGACACCCACCAACTGTTGGCGCCCTCGAGTGGCAGTACCTCAGTCTGGATAAAACCGCCGAACAGGCCGAGGAAGGCCAGCAGCGAGCCGACCGACAGGTCAATGTTGCGGGAGACGATGACCAGCACCATGCCGGTGGAAATCAGCGCGACCGTGGTGGTCTGCACTGACAGGTTCCACAAGTTCCGCGGTGACAGGAACAGGCCGCCGGTCACCAGGTTAAAGAACAGCCAGGTGACCACCAACGCGCCGATCATCGACAGCAGGCGCAGGTCGATGTCGAGCATGTCAGTGAAGCGATTTGGTTTCGCTGGCGCCTCGACCTGATCCGTGACCGCCATTGAGCCCTCCCTCGCGAACGCCCACCCATCTTTCAGCCGGCCCGTTCGACGCGGGCCTTTTGACTACACCCTTAAGCCCGCTTGCAATTGCTTGCAACCGTCGAACGCGTCCGAACAACCCGGCGAAAGCCAATATGTGGACGACACCGCGCAACCCTCCAAGTGAGATGAAGCTGAAATATTCATATAATATAGATTGTTAGGGGAAAACCGCGGTTCATTTCCTCCGATGCATCAGCGGCTGCGCACACAAAAACGCGATTTGACAGGCTGCTGCCTTCGGCAATAAACTGCAAGCGTTTGCAATTCGAGGTGCGCGAGAACACCTCATAGGGATACCAAGGAGGGAATGGATGCGATCGTTCATCACCAAGGCGGCCGTCGCCACGGCTGTTGCGATGAGTTTCGCGGGCTCGGCGCTTGCCGCCGATGACATCACCGTCGGCGTGAGCTGGTATAAATTCGCCGACGAGCGCTGGAAGATCGACGAAGCCGGAATCATCGACGTGCTCGACAAGGCTGGCGCGACGTACATTTCCGCCGACGCCGACTTCTCGGCCGAGAAGTCGGTCGCCGACATCGAAAACCTGATCACCCGTGGCGCCGACGTGCTGATCATCATGTCGGGTGTCGCCGACGCGGTCGGCCCGGTGGTCAACCAGGCGCTGGCCGAGGGCGTCCCGGTCGTCGCTTACGATCAGATCATCGAGCAGCCGGGCGTCTTCTACACCTCGTTCGACGCCCGATCGGTGGGGCACGCGCTCGCCGAGGGCATGCTCGAAGTCGCGCCGGAAGGCAACTACGCGCTGATCAAGGGCGACAACGGCGACCCGAACACCCACCAGATGTTCGGCGCGTTCGCCGAGATGATGCAACCTTCGATCGATTCGGGCGCGATCACCGTGGTGGGCGAGCAGTTCGTCGACGGGTGGCGACCGGAAACCGCCAAGGACGTGATCGAGCAGATGCTGACCGCCAACAACAACGACGTTCAGGCCGTGATGGTCATGAACGACGGCATGGCGAGCGGCGTTTCCAAGGCGCTTGAAGAACAGGGCATGGTGATCCCGATCTCCGGCCAGGACGGCGCTCCGGGCGCGCTCAACCGCATCGCCCGCGGCCAGCAGACCTTCACTATCTGGAAGAACGCCTACGAGCTCGGCCAGACCGCCGCCACGGTGGCGCTGGCGCTCGCCAAGGGCGAAGAAGTCGAAGGCGCCATGAAGTTCGACAAGGGGCCGAACGGAGTCGAACTCGACGCCGTGCTGCTGCCGGTCGAGCGGATCGACGCCACCAACCTGGACAAAACCGTTGACGTCGGATGGGCCACCAAGGACCGTATCTGCGCCGGCGTGACGGACAACCCTCCCGCCCTTTGCCAGTAACGGCAAAGGCGTCCTGGGAAACGCCCGCCGTTTCCGGCGGGCGTTTCTTTTTGCGCTGACTGATGGGGAACGACGAGCGCTCGGACGGCGTCTGCGTCCGACGCTTCCGTGCGTTCTACTGGACGGAGATACCGACGGACTTCAGGAACGTCGCGTTGGCGCTGGCGTCCTCGACCACCGGGTTGCCGGCGGCAGGATCGCAGTCCTGCTCGACCGTGCCCCAACCGTCATAGCCCAACTCCTCCAGCGCATGCTTGAGGGCGGCGAAATCGACCAAGCCATCGCCAAGGGTGCAGAAGATTCCTTGCGCTGTGGCGTCGTAGAAGCCGGTGCGGTTGGCGATGGCGTCGGCTTTCACGCCCTCGTGGATGTCCTTGAAATGAAGATACGGAGTCCGGTCGCGGTTGACGCGGAAATGCTCGACCGGGTCGTAGCCGGCATAGACGCAATGGCCGGTATCGATGCACAGTTTCAACAAGTCCTCGTCGATCTCGTCGAGCACCCGGTCGATCTCATCGCGGAACTCGATGCAGCCGGCGGTATGGGCATGGATCGAGGGAATCAAGCCATATTCGTCGCGGGCGATCCGCGAGACTTCGGTCAGGCGGCCAACCATGCCGCGCCATTCGTCTTCGGTGAGACGCCGCGCTTCGTCCGGGCGGCCGGCGGTCGGAACCCGGAACTCGGCGATCGAATCGATGATGACGAAATGCTCGGCGCCGTGGGCCTTGAGGCTACGGCCGGTGCGGTGGGCGGCGTCGAGCACGGTGTCCCAGGCGTTCGGATCGTGCAGCGGCTGGAACAGAACGCCGGCGATCAGCTCGAGGTCGCGGCTTTGCAGGGCGTCGCCGAGCACCGCCGGGTCTTCCGGCAGGTAGCCGATCGGCCCGAGTTCGATGCCGTGATAGCCGGCCGCCTTGGCCTCGTCGAGGACCTGCTGCCACGGCGGGTTGCGGGGGTCGTCGGCGAATTCGACACCCCACGAACACGGGGCATTGCCGATCGAAATGGCCATGGTGGTTCTCCCTGAACTCTAAACGTCGACCCAGCGCCGCTCTCGGGCGGAGGTCTCAGCGGCGGCGATCACCTGATTGACTTCGAGGCCGACCCGGAAGGTCGGCCACACCGGCGCGCCGGTCTCGATCGCGGTCAGGAAGTCGCGCATCTCGATGATGATCTGATCATTGTAGCCGGTGCCATGCCCCGGTCCGAGGCAGAAATTGACGTAATCGGGATGGTCGGGGCCGATGAGGATCTTGGTGAAACCCTGGCGGCCGGTGCGGGCGCTCGCGTCGTAGTACCGCAGCGCGTTCTGGTCCTCCTGGTCGAAGCGGATGGCGCCCTTCGAGCCGGTGATCTCGTAAGCGAAGCCCATCTTGCGGCCGGTGGACACCCGGCTGATGCTGATGCAGCCCATCACGCCGGAGGCGAAGCGGCAGAGGATGTTGGCCTGGTCGTCGTTCTCGACGGTCTCCGGCCCGTCCGGCCCCGGCCGGGTCGCGTAGGCGGTCTCGATATCGGCGACCAGCGAGGCGATCGGCCCCATCAGCCGGTGCACCGCGTTGATGATATGTGGCGACAGGTCGCCCATATTGCCGCCGGAGCGCTTCTGGGTGCGCCACGACCCCATCTCGTCCGGATCGGAGAAGAAGTCCTCGGTGTGCTCGGCCCGCATGTTGATGATGCGGCCGAGTTCGCCGGCCTCGATCATCTCCAGAGCAAGCTGGGACGCCGGCGTGCGGATATAGTTGAAGCCGACCATGTTGGGGAGGCCCGATTCCTCCGCGGCCGCGACCATCGCCAGCGAATCGTCAACGGTCTCGCCGAGCGGTTTCTCGCAGAACACCGGCTTGCCGGCGGCGAAGGCGGCCAGCGCGATCTCCCGGTGGGTCCATTGCGGCGAGGCGATGGAGACCGCCTCGACCTTCGGGTCGTTGACGAGTTCGCGCCAGTCCGCGGTGGACCGACGGTAACCATATTCCGCCGCCTTGGCCTTCGCGCCTTCCTCCGTGGTCGCGCAGATCATCTCGCACACCGGCCTGAGGTTGGTGCCAAACACGGTTCCGACCGATTTGAGGGCCACGGAATGGGCCTTGCCCATGTAGCCAGTGCCGACGACCCCAAAACCGATGTCTCGCATGGCTCCACCCGCTTGCAAGCGCTTGCAATTCGCGAACCACCGCGTAACATAGGTTTCAGGGAAGCGAAAGCGCCTTCCGGCTGATAAATGAGCAAAAATCGACGCCGGCGAGGCGTTCCCGGCTGTGTTCGACGGTGAAAGCGATGACGACAATCCGACTGACGACGGCTCAGGCCATCGTCCGATTTCTGGCCAACCAGTACATCGAAATCGATGGCGACCGCGTCCGCTATTGCGGCGGCGGTTTCGCGATTTTCGGACACGGCAACGTGCCCTGCCTGGGCGAAGCACTCTATCAGTATCGCGAGGAGCTTCCCCTGTGGCGCGGCCAGAACGAGCAATCGATGGCGATGGCGGCCGCCGCCTATGCCAAGGCCAAGCTCCGCCGCCGTTTCATGTTCGCAACGTCTTCAGCGGGTCCCGGCACCGTCAACATGGTGACGTCGGCGGCACTCGCCAATGCCAACCGGCTGCCGGTGCTGATGCTCTGCGGCGACATCTTCCTGACCCGGCTACCCGATCCGGTCCTGCAGCAGGTCGAGAATTTCGGGGACCCGACCATTTCGGTGAACGACGCGTTCCGTTCGGTCACCCGCTTCTGGGATCGGATCACCCATCCGGCGCAGATCATCCAGTCGCTGCCGGCTGCCCTCAACACCATGCTTGACCCGGCCGATTGCGGCCCGACGTTCCTTGGCCTGCCGCAGGATGTCCAGGGCTGGGCGTTCGACTATCCGGAAGAATTCTTCGCGCCGCGAACCCACCGCATTCGCCGGCAGGAGGCCGATCCCGCCGATATCGCCGACGCCGTCGCGTTGTTGCGAGAGGCCGAGCGACCAGTGATCATTGCCGGCGGTGGTGTCCAATACAGCGAGGCGACCGAGGACCTCAACACATTCGCCAAGACGCACAACATCCCGGTCGTCGAAACCATCGCCGGCCGCGCCAACCTCACCTTCGACGATCCGCTCAACATCGGCCCGATCGGCTCGACCGGTTCCAACTCCGCCAACGCCATCGCCGGACGCGCGGACGTCGTGCTGGCGGTCGGAACACGACTCCAGGACTTCACCACCGGCTCTTGGACAGTATTCGACAAGGACGCACGAATCGTCTCCATCAACGTCGGGCGGCACGACGCGTCCAAGCACATGTCGGTCCCGGTGGTCGGCGACGCCAAGTGCGTCCTCGGCCAGCTCGACAAAACCCTCGGCGACTACGCAGCGCCCGACGGCTGGATGGCGGAAGCGCAACAGGAGCGCCAAGCCTGGGACGCCTATGTCGACGGCAACATCCGCGCCGGCAACCGGCCGGCCTCTTACGCGCAGGTGGTCGGCGCGGTCAACCGGCTGATGGAGCCGCGCGATCGGGTGGTTGCCGCCGCCGGCGGGCTGCCGGCCGAGGTCACCGCTAACTGGCGTACCAAGTCGATCGGCAGCGTCGATGTGGAGTTCGGCTTTTCCTGCATGGGCTACGAAATCGCCGGCGGGTGGGGCGCCCGCATCGCCCAGATGGAAACCGAACCGGAGCAGGACACCGTCGTTCTGGTCGGCGACGGTTCCTATCTTCTTCTGAACTCGGATATCTACTCGTCGGTCCTCACCGGCAAGAAGCTGATTGTCGTGGTGTGCGACAATGGCGGGTTCGCGGTCATCAACAAGCTCCAGAACAATACCGGCAACGCGTCGTTCAACAACCTGATCGCCGACTGCAATATCGAGGGCGAGCCCTTCGCGGTCGACTTCGCCGCCCACGCCCGGTCGATGGGCGCCCTGGCCGAATCGGTCGACAACATCGCCGAGCTGGAAGAAGCGTTCGTCCGCGCCAAGGCCGCGGACCGGACGACGGTGATCGCGCTCAAGGTCGATGCGTTCGAGGGCTGGACCGACGAAGGCCACGCCTGGTGGGAGGTGGGCCTGCCGGAGGTGAGCGAGCGCGAAAGCGTTGATGCCGCGCGCGACGACTGGAACGCCGGGCGCGCTCGCCAGCGGATCGGCGTCTGACGTGATTTCCTCTGCCCTTCAGGATCGGCTGCGGCGCAATCGCTTCGTGGTTATCGGCCGTGCCGGGCTCGACCTTTATCCCGACCCCTTCGGTACCAAAATCGCCGAGGCGGATCGGTTCCGCTCCGATGTCGGCGGATCGGCAGGCAACATCGCCGTGTCCCTTGCCCGCCTTGGCGCGCAGGCAAGCCTGATTTCTCCGCTTGCCGACGATCCGGTCGGCCGTTTCACCCGCAACACCCTCGGCCGATACGGGGTCGACACGGCGCTGTGTCGGGCCATCGGCGGCGAGTACCGCAATACCCTGGCCCTTGCCGAGATCCGGTCCGAAGACTGCGAGGTGGTGATCTATCGCAACGGCGTCGCGGATTTCGAGCTTTCGATCGCGGACGTGGCCCAGATCGATCACCGTTCCGTCGGTGCCGTGATCGCCACCGGGACGGCGCTTGCCCGCGAGCCTTCGCGCGAGGCGACTTTGGAAGCCATGAGACAGGCGAGAATTGCGGGAACGCCGACGATCCTCGATATGGACTATCGCGCCTACTCGTGGGGCTCAGGCGACGAAGCCGGACGGGTCTACCGGGAAGCCGCCGATCTCAGCGAGATGCTGATCGGCAACGACGACGAGTTCGGCGTTGCGGCGGGCGGACGCGATCGCGGCGAGTCCTACGCGCGCGATCTCGCCGCCCAAGCCGGCGCGCTCGCCGTCTACAAGATGGGCGAACGCGGGGCGCGAACCCATATTGGAAATGAAGTCATCGAGACCGGGATTTTTCCGGTCGAGACAAGAAAGCCGTTCGGCGCCGGCGATGCTTTTCTGGGTACGCTGCTTGCTTCGCTGGCCGGCGGCAAGGCGCTCGATGAGGCGCTGGAACGCGGGGCGGCAGCTGCGGCACTTGTCGTATCCCGTGACGGCTGTGCGTCGTCGATGCCGGACAACGCTGAACTCGCGGCCTTCATGGCCAGCCGGACTCTCATTCCCGCCAAAGAAGGGGCGTAGACATGCACATCCTGCCTTTCGACAATCGCAATCAGCCGATCGTCGATGTCAATGATCCGAGGGTTCCGCTCGTCTACTTCAACATCGTCAAGCTCTCTCAAGGCGAGGACTTCGCCTATCAACTGCCCGGTTACGAGAGCTGCGTGGTTCCCGCCACCGGCATGATCGACGTCACCGTCGAGGGTCAGACCTTCACAGCGATCGGGGGACGCGGTGTCGACGTTTGGGACGGCGAACCGGAAAGCGTCTATGTCCCGAAGGGTGCCGAGGCGACATTCCGCTGTACCAGCGACACCGCCGAAGTGTTTATCGCCGGCGCCAAATGCGAAGAAGTGCTCGAGCCATTCGACGTCCGCGCCAAGGACATCGACCTCGTCCAGTACGGCTCGGACGACACCAAGACCCATCGAAAGATCAAGCACATCATCGGCCAGAAACAGGCCGACCAGGTCAGCCGCCTGCTGGTTTCCGAACTCTTCACCGTGGGCGCCGGCGGCTGGTCCGGCTTCCCCTCACACAAGCACGACACCAACCGGTTGCCGGACGAAACCCGTCACGACGAGGTCTACAATTTCCGTTTCAAGCCGAAGCACGGCATGGGGATGCAGCTCCTGCAACTTGAGGACGGCAAGCCGGGCGAGGCGTTCCACATCGTCGATGGCTCAACGTTTCTCATCGAGAAGGGCTATCACCCCTGTGTCGCCCTGCCCGGCTACGAGATGTACTACTTCACCATCCTCGGCGGCCTGAGCCAGCGGCCGCTGATCCAATACTTCCAGCCGACCCACGCCTATCAGGTGGAGACCATTCCCGGCATCAAAGACATGATCGCCAAGTTCAAATAGGCGATGCCGGCGGCGACCCTCAGCGACGTTCTACAGCCGGCACTGCGCGACGGCTACGCCGTTGCCGGGCTGGTGGTCCTCGGCTGGGAGGACGTGGTTGCGTTCGTTCGCGCCGCCGAGGCACTCGACGCGCCGGTGATCCTGCAAGCCGGTCCGGGCTGCCGGAAACACACGCCGATCGCGGTTCTCGGGACGATGTTCCGAACGCTGGCGGACCAGGCCTCGGTGCCGGTGGTCTGCCATGTCGATCATGGCTTCACCTTGGATGAATGCGTGGCGGGGATCGAGTACGGCTTCACATCCGTGATGTATGACGGATCGAAACGCCCGCTCGCCGAAAACATCGAGACAACGGCCCGCATTGTCGAAATCGCCCGCGCCGCCGGCGTATCGGTCGAAGGGGAAGTCGGCGTCGTCGGCTATTCCGGGGGAGGCCAATCATACGGCACCGAGGCTGACGAAGCCGCGCGCTTCGACGCCGAGACGGGGGTCGACGCGCTCGCCATCTCGGTCGGCAACGTGCACCTTGTCGAAGACTCATCCAGCGTCATCGACTGGGACCGGTTGCGAGCGATCGAGGCAGTCACCCGGTCACCGCTCGTCCTCCATGGCGGCAGCGGCCTGACTGCCGGGACGCGCGCCGAACTCGCGCGGACGAGCCGGGTCTGCAAGTTCAACATCGGCACCGAGTTGCGGATGACCTTCGGCGCCGCGCTACGCGAGACGCTGGCGGACCACCCGGAACTGTTCGATCGGATCGCGATCCTCGACAGAACCATGGCGCCAATGGAGGCGACGGCCCGTCAGGTGATCGCCAACCTGTTACCGGCCCACTGGCCGGTCGAGAATCCAGCCGGCGGCGCGCCCGGCGGCTGACGACCATCCGCGATTTCCTCAGGTCGCGACCGGGAAGCGGGCGCGGACCTCGGCCACCTGCTCGGCGGTCAGCGGCGCCGTAGGGCTGCCGCGTAGAAGCAGAAACAGCTTCGCCGTCTCCTCCAGCTCCTCGGTCGCGTCGACCGCATCGTCCAGCGATTTGCCGGCGACCACCGGGCCATGGTTCGCGAGCAGCACCGCATGATGATCCGAGGCCATCTCCTTCACCGCCCGGGCGAGATCGACATCGCCCGGCGGATAGTAGGGGATCAGCGGTAGCCGACCGATCCGCATCACGTAGTAGGCGGTGAGCGGCGGCAGCACGTCGGCCGGATCGATATCCGCCAGGCAGCTCACCGCCACCGAGTAGGTTGAATGCAGATGGACGATCGCGCCTGCGTTCGGTCGGCTTTCGTAGAAGCCGGTATGGAGGAAGGCTTCCTTGGTCGGCTTGTCACCGCCGACATGACGGCCGGCACCGTCGAGCTTGGAGATGCGGGCCGGATCAAGGTCGCCGAGGGACGAGCCGGTCGGCGTCATCAGCCAGCCGTCATCGACACGCGCGCTGATGTTACCGGTCGATCCGAAGGTGAGGCCGCGCTGGAACAGCGAGCGACCGACGGCGGCGATCCGGTCCCTGAGTGCGGTTTCGTTCATGGTTGTCCGGCGGCCTCGCAGCGGTTTCTCAAAGCTGGGGCAGCCGGTAATCCTCGAGGATCGCCATCAGCTCCCGGTTCGCCCGTTGCCGGTGACGACGGTAGGTAGCCCGGGCTTGCTCGCTGTCGCCGGCGAGGATGTTCTCCAGGATTTCGCGATGCTCCTGGGTCGAGCGGACCGGCGGCTGGCGGAGCCGCAAGGTGATCATCCGGGCGCGATGCACTTGGCCGAACAGGGTCTCGGCGAAGCCGGTCATTCGGCGATTGCCGTGCAGCCGGAGGAGCTTACGGTGGAACCGATCGTCGGCTTCGGCCCAGGCGTCGAGGTCGTTGTGGGCCAGCGCGTGTTCCATATCCGCGGTGGCGGCTTCCAGTTCGCCGATCGCATCGCGGTCGAGATTGCGCTGGGCTAATTGCGCCGCTGCCTCCGGCTCAAGCGCGGTGAGAATCTCGTAGATGTCGCGCATGTCGTCGGCATAGACCGGCAGGACGCGAGCGCCGCGCCGGGGGATGAGCTCGACCAGCCCATCCGCCTCGAGCCGGATCAACGCCTCGCGCACCGGCGTCCGGCTCATGCCAAGGCGAACCGCGATCTCCGGCTCCGGCGCCTGGAAGCCAGGCGGCATCCGGTTCATCAGGATCTCCGCCTTGAGCCGCTCATAGGCGTTGTCGACCCGGGTCGTCTTCGCAGTGTCAGCCATCGGCCCAGCCTTTCCCTCATGCTGCCCCGACTATACAGCCTGGCCCTGCCCGCCACACCCCGGACCTCTGCCTCACGTCTCGACGACGGTGAAAGTGCGGATGTCCTTGGATACGACCATCGCCGCGATCGCGGCATTGAAGCTCCTGAAGTGCTCCGTCTCGAGGTGCGTGGCGAATGCGGCAGCGTCGACATAGAGCTCGTAGAGGAACACCTCGGTCGGCCGCGCCGGGTCGGTGCAGATGTCGAAGCGTAGACACTCCGGTTCGCGGTCCAGCGAGTTACGCGCCTGCGCCTGCATCAGCGGCCGGAAGGCATGTACCTGTGCCGGGTCGATCTCGAAGGAAACACATACGGCGAACATCGCTGCCCCCTAACTGGCCGTGGGAGGCGGGAGGTCCTGGTCGAGCCGGAGCTTCTTGCCGAGCTCGGCCGACCGATAGACCGCCTCCTCAATGGCGACCACCTCGAGATAGCTCTCGGCGGTATTCTCGATCGGCGCGCCGCGCACCAGACCATTGACGACATGGTCGATCAGATAGCCGACGCAGCCGCCGCCATAGGTCGCCTCGTCCACCGACCAGGCGAGCGGCACCGCGTGCTCGTCGTTGTCGCCGAAGCGGCGAAGCCAGAGCCGGCCGAACCCGTCGAGGCGGAGCGCACCGCCCTCGCCCTCCACCAGCATATCGCCCATCGTCCGGCGCTTGTCCTCGGCGATGTGGTCGGCGTGGCGGTTACCGTCGAAGATCGACGTGGCGCCGCTGTCATGGTCGAAGATCATCAGGCCCGCGTCCTCGCCCTTGATCGCCGGATTGAGCTGCCGAAGGTCGGCGTACACCGCGATCACCGGCCCGAACAGCCAGCGATAAAGATCGACGAAATGCACCCCGGTTTCGCGGATGAGAAAGCGCGGCATCGCCTGAAAGGACGGCTGGCGGCTGAGATAGGCGTCGGGGCCGCGCCCGTCGCCGGGCCGTAGCGCGAACCGCGCGCCGTAGATCGTGCCGAGGACCCCGTCGTCGAGTTCGCGCTTCAACTGACGGTGCCAGGGTTGGAAGCGGAAGTTTTCGTGGATGATGACCCGCGTCCCCGCCGCGGCCGCGTCCGAGGTGACGGCGCGGGCTTCGACCAGCGACGTGCAGAACGGCTTCTGGCAAATGACGGTTCGCCCGGAACGGAGGGCCGCGCGGATCAGATCGGCATGGGTGACCGGTGGCGCGACGATGTCGATGACGTCAGGGTCTTCCGCCGCCAGCAGCGCGGCGAAGTCCTCGTAGCCCACGGCGGCGCGTCCCTCCGTCGCGGCGGCGAGACGCGTCGGATCGGGGTCGCAGACCGCGACCAGCGTTGCTTCCGGGTTCCGGTCCCAGGCGTCGAGATGAAACCGGCCGAAATACCCCGCCCCAACGACAGCGACCCGCAGCCCCTCGGTCATCTCTTCGTCCTTCCCGTCACCACCGACATCGCCACCTCACCAATCGCGATGTCTCTCGTTGTCCTGGCAGACGCCGACCCGATCGCGCATCACCCCTCGGACAGCATCCCAAAGGCGCGGCGAAAGAAATCGTCACTGCCGAAGTTGCCCGATTTCAGCGCCAAGGCGAGCGGCGGCGCACCGATCACTTCGGTCCACGGCACGCCCGGATCGATCTCCGGCCCGATGCGCAGAGCCTGAACGCCCAGCGCCGAAACCACACTGCCCGAGGTTTCGCCACCGGCGACGATCAGCCGGCGGAACCCAGCGTCGACCGCCTTCCGGGCGATCTTGCCGAAGGCCTGCTCGATCAAGCGCCCAGCGTTCCCGGCGCCGAGACGATCCTGAACCGCCGCTAGCGCCTCCGGATCGGCGGAGGAGTAAATCAAGACCGGGACATCGGGCGGGGTGGCAGCCGCCCAGGCCACGACGTCACCGACCCCCGCCCCGGCGGCGAGCGCGTCAACGTCCAGCTTCCGGTTCGGCCAGGTTTCGGCGGCCGCTACAATCTGCCGGCGTGTCGCTTCCGAGCAGCTTCCGGCCAGCACCAATGCGCGGCCCCTCACCTCCGGCAACCGCGGCGGCGCGGCCAACGGAAGCCGGCCTCGGCCGCGCAGGTTTTCTGGCAGTGCCATCGCCACGGCCGAACCGCCGGTGACCAGGGCATGTCCGTCCGCGGCGCGCCCAATCGCCCACATGTCTGCGTCGGTGATCGCATCCACGACACCGTAAGCGACATCGTTGTCGCGCAACCGGTCGACTGCGGTCGAAATCGCCGACGGTCCTTCGCGGACCGCCGTGTACGGAATAAGCCCGACACCGCGTCGTGCCTGCGCAGCCATCAACCGCAGCAGGCTCGAGTCATGCATCGGGTTGAGCGGATGATCCTTCATCGACGACTCGGAGAGAAGTCGATCGCCAACAAAGAGATAGCCGTTGTAGATCGTACGTCCATTCTCGGGGAACGCCGGGCACACGAAGGCGAAATCGCTGCCAAGCGCCTTCAGCAAGGCGTCGGCGACTGGCCCGATGTTTCCCTCGGCCGTGGAATCGAACGTCGAACAGTACTTGAAGACGATCTGTTCGGCACTTTCAGCGCGCAACCAGGCGAGGGCCGCAAGCGACGTGTCTACAGCCTCATTCACGGGCGCTGAACGGGACTTCAGCGCCACGACGACAGCGTCCGCCTCGCCGACCGCGAAACCGGGCTCGGGAACGCCGATCACTTGGGTAACCCGAACGCCCTGTTTGACGAGGGTGTTGGCGAGATCGGTCGCGCCAGTGAAATCGTCGGCGATCGCGCCAAGAACGACACTCATGATCCGTACCCGCTATCCAGAATCGCGCACGCTCTTCGACTTGGCTCGAGTCTGCGTTTCATGCGCTGGCCGTGGCGACTTCCCGCGTCCTGGCTTCCCCGACGAGCGCCACCACTTCGCGCGCTACGGCAATGGTGCCCATATCGCCGCCAAACTCCATCGGCCGTATCCGCTTCTCAGCGAAACCGCGATAGACCGCGTCGTCGATAAGCCGGCCGGCGACACCGAGCGATGGGTTGTCAGCCTTCCCTTCCAGATATTCGAGCATCATGCCGGCGCTGAGGATCGCCGCCAGCGGATTGGCCTTGTCCTGGCCGGCGATGTCCGGCGCGCTGCCATGGGCCGGCTGGAACAAGCCGGTGGTGTCGCCGATCTCCGCGCAAGCGGCCATCCCCATTCCCCCAACCAGGGCAGCGGCGAGATCGGAAAGGATGTCGCCAAAGATGTTCTCGGTGACCAGAACGTCGAATTCCCAAGGCTGGCGCACCAGGTCCAACGCTTGTGCGTCGATATAGTTGTAACCAGTCTCGACATCGGGGAATTCGGTGGCGATCTCGTCGAAGATTTGACGGAAGAACGCCATCGTGACGAAGACATTGGCTTTGTCGACGCAGGTGATCAGCCCACGAGCCCCGCGCCGACGCCGACGCTCGGCCAACTGGAAACCGAACCGATGGAGTTTCTCGGTCGTCGGCCGGGTGATCCGCATGATGTCACGGGCCTCGAAGTCGTCGACAATCTCGCTGCGGCCGTGAACGGCTGCCGTATAGAACAGGCCCTCGGTCGACTCCCGCAATATGACAAGGTCGATCTCCCCCGCGCGCGGGTCGGCCAACCGCCGCGGCGCGTTCGGATAGGCGCGGACCGGACGCACGCCAGCATAGAGTCCATATCGGTCCCGAAGTCTGAGGTGGGGCGCGATTTCGGTGCCGTCCGACTTGCGGACACTGGGCAGGCCGATGGCGCCGACGAACATGGCATCCGCTTCACCGGCCGTCTCTTCGCCACCCGGTTCGAGGTCGTGCCCGGTTTCCCGGAAGTACCCGGCCCCACCGGCGATTTCCCGATAGTCGATGGTAAATCCGCCAACCGCCGACCGCGCCGCGTCGACCGCTGCCAAAGCAGCGTTGGCCACGTCGACGCCGATGCCGTCGCCCTTGATGATGGCGACGCGAACCGGCTCCCCACTCGTCATTTCTCGCTACCTCTGTTTCACACGGGGATTATGCATACGTTATTAAATCCGTAAACACCTTGACGATGTTCATCGACCGACGAGCGTGCCGGCCTGTTCATTGTCGGTATTGTAGGGCAGTGTATTCATAATACGATGCACCAATCGAGCGGTGAAAGGCCTGCCGAATTGGCGACCGAGCGGCCGAAGGGGCAGTAATCGCGCTGCCTAATCGTATGACGAGTATCTGCGGCTTTGCGTGGTTGCGGCACGGCTGTCCAGGGGCACCTTCACCAGCCTGAAGACGAATGCCCTGTAAATTGTTTGCCAGTCCGTTCTCATCGAGGGGAGATGCCGCCATGAAACGTCTGCTCATCACAACCACCGTTGCCACGACCGCGTCCATGGGCTTGGCGTCTGCCGCCGCCGCATGTGCCTCATTTGTCGCTCATTCGCCGGGCGAGCAGCGCGAAGCCTACCATGTGGACCTTACGGGTGACGGTCCAGGCGATGGTGACAAGCTGGTTGGCGGCCGAGTCCTTAACGATGCTGACGGTAATCTGATCGGCATGCGCTATTGGGTACAGGATGTGCAAGGCACAGACGCCGATGGCGTGTCACACGCGCGTGTTGGCAGCGGTGTCACCGTCGTCGACGATGGCGTTATCTTCAACTCTTTGATGTTCAACTTCCCGGGCGAGGCAGCCGGACACGGCGAGAAGATGCTCGCCCCCGCCTCCGGAACTTCGACATTCGACATTATCGGTGGCACGAAAGCCTACGCCGGTGCCCGGGGCACAATAACGGTGGAAGCCGTTGGCGGCAGCAACAGCAATGACGCCTTCTTTCGTTACGAGGTGGAGTGCGACTGACCATCGCTCCACTAACCCGGCGCGCAGGCTCCAACGGCCTGGATCAGGCCGTAGCCATAGACCGGATCCTTGCCGGGATCGCCGAGGTCAACCGCAGCGGCGGCGAGTTCGGCGGCAATTTCCTCGGGATCGCTCAGCCCCATCCCCTGCTGGGCGAGGACGACGGCCGCGGTCACGAACGGCGTTGCGAATGACGTGCCGGTCTTGGTTCGCGCACCGCTGATCGAGGCGGCGGTCCACACTTCGACGCCAGGCGCGGCGAAGTCGATATGGTCGCCACGGCCGGCACGCCGGTACACCCGCTTGTTGCGGTCGATCGCCGTCACGGCAAGCACCACCGGATAGGCCGCCGGATAGGCGGGGTCGGCCCTAGGCCCGGCGTTACCAGCGGCGGCGACCAGCGTGACATCGGCGGCAGTCAGTTGGTCGACCATCTCCTCGAGCAGCGCATTTTCGGGACCGGCCAGTGAGAAGTTGATCACCGAGACCGACTGATCGGCGAGGAGGTCCATGGCGTTGACCAGCGAATAGATATCGGCCCGCTCGTCGTTGCGGGAGCCGCGATGGAACGCGTCGACGGCGATGACCGTCGCCCCGGACAGCAGTCCGGGACTGCGGCTCTCCTCGGAACCCAGGAACAGCGCCGCGACGGCCGTGCCATGCAGGCGCCGCGATGGCGTCCGCTCGACGACCCCATCCGTGGTCAGGACCTCGAGGTTGCCGTCGGCCAAGGCGGTGTGCTCGGTATTGATCCGCGTGTCGATCAGGCCGACCCGGGCGCCAGCCAAGCAAGTGTCCCGAACGCCGGGTTTGATCGGCCAGTTGATCAACTTGGGTGCCGCGCATCCCGGCTCGGTGCAGTCCGCAAGACCGCTCTCTGCGCCGGTGCCGGGGCGGTAGTAGTGATTGAAATCGACCGCTGCCGCAGCGTTCAACGCAGCGATTCGGGCGCGAGCCGCTTCGAGCGTGGTACCGGCCGGAACCCGGAACCGGACGTTCTCACCGGGGACCAACGCGACCGCACGCCTCTCGACAGCGACATAGCCGTCACCCGCCAACGTCGCGATCTGAACATCGGTCAATCCGAGCGCGACGATCTCGTTGCGGGCGCGCGTCGGCGGTGGGGGTGGAGGCGGTGCGGGCTTCACCACGCGGCGTACGGGTGCCGGCTGTGGCTTAGGCTTGGGCTTCTTGCGGAACAGCCGGAAGCCACCGCCTTCGGACCGCTCGCTGAAACCGGAACCGCCGCTGCTGCGTGACGACTTGCTGCTCTTGCCACCACCGCCGCTGCTCTTGCTGCCGCCGCCACCCTTGCTACCACCACCGCCTTTGCTGCCACCGTCGTCATCGTCGTCATCATCATCATCGTCGTCGTCATCATCGTCATCGTCGTCCTTGTCGGCCAGCGCCTTGCCGATTGGCGAGAACGGCTCTTCGCCGAACGGAACCGGCCCACCGAGACCAAGGACGACGGCAAGCAATGCGACGAGTGGCACACGACGTATACCCTTTGGAAGGGTGGCGACGCTAAACCAAGCAGGTGGCAGGGTCATGTTGTGGTCTCCCGACGTTCGGCTATATTGCGCTTTGTCTAACGACGGCGGCAACGCTTTATTCCAGCCAACGTGACAGGTTTTCGGCGAAAGCCGGATACACAAGATTCCGACCAACGGAGACAACCGAGACACGTTGACATGCCGGACCCTTTCGGCGCGGAACTGATCAAGCTTCTTCCCAATCTGCGACGGTTCGCGCTTTCGCTGTGCGGCTCGGCAGACGTCGCCGACGATCTGGTGCAACTGACCTGTCAGAAGGCGCTGTCGAACCGGGGCTCCTTTGCCGCCGGGACACGGATGGATGCCTGGCTGTTCCGCATCCTCAGGAACGCGTGGATCGACATCATCCGCAAGCGCAAAACGGAGGGAGCAACCGATGCCGTCGATACCGCCGAGCTGGTGGGAACCGACGGGGTCGCAGCGAGTGAAAGTCGACTCGCCCTCGGCGAAACCATGGCCGCCATCAGCCGTCTGCCGGAGGATCAGCGGGAGGTTCTGGTGCTGGTATGCATCGAGGAGCTCTCGTACAAGGAAACCGCCGCGGTTCTCGACCTGCCGATCGGAACTGTGATGAGCCGGCTGGCGCGGGCACGCAAGAAACTTGCTGCGGACTTGGGAATAGACGGCTTACCAATCCGTTCTGACAGCGTGGAGAAACGCGAAGCTCGATGACGGAACGGTTCACCGACGAACAGCTGATGGCCTATGTCGACGGCGAGGCCGATGCCGACACGGCGGCTGCGATCACGACAGCGATCGACACCGATCGCGACCTCGCAGCGCGGGTGGCCGTGTTTGCCGAGACGCGGAGACGCGCGCGAGACGCGGCCAACGTCGCCGCGGGCGGCGTTCCCGATGCCCTGCGCGATAGCGTGGCGGCGATGATCGCGGAACATGAGCAGGCGACCGACCCCGGGGACGAGACCACGATGGTGCCGTTTCGCACGCCACCGGCGCAAGTGAACGAAAGCCGGCGGGCCACATGGTTCCCGGCGCTGGCCGCCTCGATCGCGTTGGTGGTCGGCGCAGTCGCCGGCTACGCGATCGCGATCGTCGACAATGATTCGGACGGGTTAATCACGGCGAAGCTCGACACACCAGGAATCGCCGCGGCACTTGGATCCCTGCCGTCCGGTTCGGATGCGACCCTGCCGGAGACCGGCGCCCGCCTGCACGCCATCGCCTCCTATCGCGACATGGACGGCGCCTTGTGCCGCGAGTTCGAAGTCGACGAAGTGGATCGCACGACCGTGGTTGCGGTGGCCTGCCGCCAGGCCGATGCTTGGGCTGTGCAGTTCATGGTCGCCGCTCCGGCGTCGAGCGACGATGGCTACGCGCCGGCATCCTCGCTGGAGGCGCTCGACGCCTACCTCACCGCGGTCGGCGCAATGGCGCCGCTGGAGGAGGCAGAGGAAGCCGCCGCGCTTGGCGCCATCGGCCCGAACTGACCCACAACAGACCGAACGGCGTCACGCTGCCGCGGCGTCTTGAGTCTCGATCCAGACGATATCGGCCCGGAGGTCGGTGGGCAGGCTCCCGCGAATCTCCACCACGCCGGGCGCCAGCACGATGGTGATGCGGCGCGCCTGCAGCTCATGAAGTAGCGGACAGAGCAGATCGGGGTCGGCCATCACGTCGGCATCGTCGACCAGAACGACAGAGGCCTTGCGAAGCATGGTGCGGGCCGCACGCACGGCGGCCAGCGTTCGCTTCGACACCCGAACGGCGTCATCCGGACGAACGGACAGGACATCTTCCGTCAGGCCAAGCGTCTGAAGCACCTGCGCGCGCGCCGCCGAGGTGACCGCGCGCGGGCTGCCGAGCGAAGCGTTGACGGCGAGGGACGCCGGCACCATGGGCATGGCGCCGGTGAGGTACGCGACGGTCTTGCGAAGATCTGCCGGATCGAACCGTTCGAGGGGCACGTCATCGATGGTGACATGGCCGGCGCTGATGTAATCGATCCCGGCGAGCTGCGCGAACAAGCCACGGGCGACGTCTTCCGGTAAATCGCGCAACACGGCGATCCCGCCCTTCGGCACGGAAAACGACAGGGTCGAACTGGTTCCCGTGAGAAAGAAGTCAGAAACCGCCAGCGCCCGGCCACCGCGCTTCCGGCGCAGCGGCCTGACCTCATCCGCCTGCTCCAAGGCGGGTCGGGTGAAGACGTTGCGCAGCCGCGCCATCGCGACGTTGTTGGCGAGACGGTATTCCAGCGCGATCGCCACGGCGTTCAACTGACCGACCAATACCGCCGTCACCAGGATCAGGAGGCCGAGAAGTTCCAGCGACGTGGCACCGCCGCCGAATAGCTGCAACCCGAAACACACGGCGGTGATCGGGAACACGAGCTCGCTCGCCGCACGAAGCACGCCGGACACGGTCGCCCGGCCGACCAGCTCCCGGTTGAGGTCATCGGATTGGCGTTCGAGTTTGCGGAGTGATGTGCCGTGCCGACCGTGAGCGAGCAGCGTCAGCCGACCGGCGAGAATGCGTCCGGCGGCATTGGCGATCCGTCCCCGCACGCGCCGGCTCTGGACAATCCGGCGATTGAGCGGACCGGCAAAGACCGCGAGCACCGCGCCCCAGGCAAGCAGGCCCGGAAGCAGTGCCGCTGCTAGGCCGGGATGAGCAATGACGAGGAAAGTTAGCAGCGAGCCGATCAGCGAGGCGGCGACGGCGATCGACACAACGCCATCGCTCAGCCACAGCTTGATCGCCGAGAGATCGTTGACCACGCGCGTCATCACGAGCCCAGTCGACGCGGATCGGCCGTTCGCCGGAAGCCGCATGACGTGGCTCATCAACGCCAACCGCAGCGCTTTGACGTAGCCGAGCGCAAACCGTTCGGCCCAGCGCCGCTGCACGACACGCAGCGCAATGAGGCCCGCCACCCCGGCAAGAACCGCGGTCGCCGAGGCCATACCGCCCTCGGCCGGCGCGCCCAGCAGACGGGATGCGGCCATCGCGGCGACGATCGCGGCGACGGCCTGAAGCGCGCCAATCGCCGACAGGACACTGATCAGGATGAGGCGCGCCCGAGTCCACAGGCGGGGCATAGCGGATCACTCCGCCGCGGCGAGCGCCGATCGTTGCGCCGACGCCCAGGCCCGAACCGCACCCGGGTCCGTCAACTGCTCAAGCGGTAGGACCGGTACGCCGGTTGCCGTCGACGCCTCGCGCTGAGCCAGCGGCGACCGGGTCAAGGCGCCGGATATTCCAAGTACTTTGTGCCCAAGGCGAGCCAGATGCTCCGCGCCAGCAACCGCGCCCATCGCGTCACCGGCAGCGAAGAACGTCCCCGTCAGTTCGGTAGTCAGCGCCTCGGATTCGGCAAGCGCCGCCGTTTCCGCCTGGAACAAGCCATCGGCGATTTCGAGGATGGCGACATCGCACCGTGCCTTGGCCAAAGCGGCTAACAGACACTGGGTGGCCGCCAGCACCTCATCGTGTTCGACGCCGAACGTGGTGGCATGACCGGCGTCGGTGAAGTCGAGCGCCTCGGCCGCGCCGTAGTCGCGCATCAGCCAGAGGTCCCCGCCGGCGCCAGTTCCGGTGATCTTGGCCGCACCGACCCGATACCCGGCTGCCGCAAACCCCTTGACCAACCCGGCGGCGGTCGTCGTCTTGCCCGCGTTCATCGACGTGCCGAAGACAGCGAACACATCGGTCGGCGCCGCGATCGGCGCGACGAAACTGCTCGAAAGCGCGAAGTCGCGGACGTTGATCACGCATCCGTCGCGGTCCGCGAGCAGCCCGATCGGTTCAATCTCGGTCGGTCCGTTGAGCCGGTCATGCCAACCGACCGCACGCGCCGCGATTCCGCCAGCGGCCACCATGTGGCAGGGCGCGAGGTCCTCAGGCACATAGGCCTCGTACTGATCCGGCGCATAGCGGTTGCCGTAGGCGAGCACGATTTCATCCCCAGGAAGAAGCATGGCCCGCCGCCCCGACGGCAGTTCGATCCGACTATGCGAGCCCAATCCCGTGACCCTCGCGAGAACCAAGTCCCCGGGGGCCGGCGGCTGCCCGGTCGCGAGCAGACCGCGGACCGCGCCAGCCGGCACGCGGCGGGTGGCGAAAGCGCGCTTGGCGGTGTCCAGCCGGCCACGATTGAGAATTTCCATTTGCGTTCCCCTTGGTTTCGGTCGGCCGCGAACGGCGCGACTGTCCGAAGAACGCCATGATCGGGGGGTTATTCCCTGTAGTTCAGGCTTTTTTCATGGAATGTGCGCACGATTCTGAGCCGCGAAAGAAAACCGGTCGTCCGGAAGGCGCGATTCGCGATGCCCGATACCCACTACGTCCATCCGCGACTCGCGGCGATCTACGACCGTGATAGTGGCTGGTCCGAGGACCGGGACTTCTATCTGGCGCTCGCCCGGGATCGAGAGATGCGAATCCTCGATCTCGGCTGTGGCACCGGCCTGATCGCGCGCGCCTACGCCGCTCGCGGTCACCACGTCACCGGCGTCGATCCAGCCGAGGCGATGCTGGAAGCCGGACGCCACGAACCGCACGGCGAAGCGATCGAATGGGTCCACGGCTTCGCGCAGACCTACGCCTCGGACACGCGCTTCGACCTGATCATCATGACCGGAAATGCGTTCCAGGTGCTGCTCAACGATGTCGACGTGCTTGCGACCTTCGCCACCGTGCGGGGGCAACTCGCACCCGGCGGCATCGCAGTATTTGAGTCACGAAATCCAGCGATCGATTGGGCCGAAATCTGGGACAAGGCCGAGATCGTCCACAGGCTCCCCGACGGGGACGTCCGCATAACGCGCCATTTCCTCGCCTGGAACGGCGATCGGATGACCTTTGAGCACCGCTACCGGTTTCCCGACGAGACCCTGGTCTCGCGCAGCGTGTTGCGCTTCATGACCGCGGAGGAGATCGACGACCGGCTGGACGCAGCTGGGCTGCGCATCGAACGCCTGATGGGCGACTGGAGCGGCGAACCTTTCGACCCGGCGTCCTCTGAAGAGATGGTCTTCCGGGTGGGTGCCGCGGATTAGCCGATCTCGTCGCTCCTGCGCACTACCAGTTGGTCACCGAACCGTCCCGACGCGTGAGGTGCGGCGCTTCCCAGAAGGCAAAGGACTGCTTGGCCATCAGCGTCTCGTCGACCTCGACGCCAAGGCCTGGCGCATCGGAGACAGGGTACACTGATCCCTCCAACCGCGGCCCGACCGGAAACAGCTCCGCATCATCGAAGCCAAGATGCTTCGTTTCGACCGGCGAGGCTCGGGTCTCCAGCCATGAGAAGTTGGCCACGGCTGCGGCGAAATGCACGGTCGCCGCGGTGCAGACGGGCCCCAGCGGGTTGTGCGGCATCATGTCGACATAGTGGGCCTCGCTCCAGCCGGCGACCTTCATCGCCTCGGTCAGGCCGCCGACGTTGCACACGTCGATACGGTTGAACTGATGGATGTCCCGCTCGATGTAGGGCAGGAACTGCCACTTCGACGCAAACTCCTCACCGATGGCGAACGGAATGTCGGTCATCCGCCGCAGCGCTTCGTAGGCCTCCGGGGTCTCGTCACGGATCGGCTCCTCCACGAAATCGAGCGTGCCGGTCGGCATCTTCTGGCAGAAGCTGGCCGCTTCGGCAACCGAAAGGCGGTGGTGGTAGTCGATGCCGAGAACAACGTCATCGCCGAGCGCCTCACGCGCCTTAGTGCACCAGCGCGCCGAGGTGGCGATATGTTCGCGCGGCTCGTAAATGTCGCCATCGCGATGGCCACTCGGCGACAACCGCATGGAGGTCCAGCCGGCGTCGATCAGCGCTTTGGCCTCTTCGATCATCTCCGGCCCGGGTGGCGCATGGGTGGTGGCGAAGGTCGGGACGTGATCGCGTTGTTTGCCGCCGAGCAGCTCGTAGACCGGAACGCCGAGGGCCTTGCCCTTGATGTCGTGGAGAGCGATGTCGATGGCCGAGATCGCCGCCTGGAGCACCCGGCCGCCCTCGAAATACTGGCTGCGATACATCTCCTGCCAGAGCGCACCGATCCGCATCGGGTCGCGGCCGACGACGAATTCCGCATAGTGCTCGATCGCACCGACCACCGCCTTCTCGCGCCCCGATAAGCCGCTCTCCCCCCAGCCGTAGACGCCCTCGTCCGTCTCGACCTTGACAACCAACTGGTTGCGGATGCCGACGCGGACCGGATAGGAGCGGATGGCTGAAATCTTCATGGTTCAAGTCTTTCCTTTTGGATGCCGGCCGAAGAGCTTGATGCGCCCGCGATCATCAAGTCGGCGCGTCCGGCTGATACCGGAAACGTTCGTGAATCCGCCGGTGACGGGGATCGGGGTTGGGAATCGCGGATAACAAGGCCTGGGTATACGGGTGCTGCGGGGCGTTGACGATCTGATCGGTCTCGCCGGTTTCGACGATCTTGCCGCGATACATCACCGCGACCCGATCGCAGACATAGCGGATCACCGAAATGTCGTGCGAGATAAACACGTAGGACAGACCGAGCTCGTCCTGCAACCGCATGAGAAGATCGAGCATCTTAGACTGCAGTGAGACATCGAGCGCCGACGTCGCCTCGTCGGCGACCACCAGGCGAGGCTCCAACGCGATCGCCCGGGCGATGCCGATCCGCTGGCGCTGGCCGCCGGAGAAAGCGTGGGGGTAACGCTCGCGCCAAGCGGGCTCAAGCCCGACTTGCTCCATCAGAAGAGCGACGCGTTCGTCGAGCGCCTTGCCGCGGGCGATCCCCGCGAGGCGGATAGGCTCGCCGATGATGTCGCGGACGGTCTTGCGCTGATTGAGTGAGCCGACCGGGTCCTGGAACACCATGCGCATCTGGCGGCGGGCGCGCTTCAGGGTCGCCTTGTCGACGGTGCAGATGTCGACGGTGCTGCCATCCGCCATGGCGAAGTCGATGCGGCCGGAGGTCGGATCGTAGACTCTCAGCAGGCAGCGGCCGATGGTCGTCTTGCCCGAGCCGGATTCGCCGACGATGCCGAGGGTCTCCTTGCGGTGAACCTCCATGTCGACACCATCGACGGCGGCGAACCGATCGAAATGCATCGACAGGTCCTTCACCGACAGGACCGGCGCCACGGCGGAATCGACGGGCGGGCGGGCGACCCGGATCTCGGCCTTGTCCTCCAGCTTGAGCACCGAGCCGATCAGCATCTGGGTGTAGGGCTCGCGGGGCGCGTGGAATATCGCGTCGACCGTCCCCCGCTCCACCGCCCCACCGTTGTACATGACCAGCACCGTATCGGCGATCTCGGCAACCACCCCCATGTCGTGGGTGATGAACATCACCGCCATGCCGTGCGCGGTCTGGAGTCGGCGGATCAGATCGAGGATTTCCGCCTGGGTGGTGACATCGAGGGCGGTGGTCGGCTCGTCGGCGATCAGCAGCGACGGATTGCAGGCGAGCGCCATGGCGATCATCGCCCGCTGGCGCATGCCGCCGGAGAACTCAAAGGTGTACTGGTCGATCGCGGTCTCCGGATTGGGGATTTCCACCTGCTTCAGGAGTTCCAGGACCCGCGCGCGCCGTGCCGCCTTGCCCATCCGTTCATGAATGCGCAGCGTCTCACCGATCTGCTCGCCGATGCGATGAACCGGAGACAGCGAACTCATCGGCTCCTGGAAGATCATGGCGATCTCTTTGCCGCGCACGTCGCGGATGGCGCGGCCGCGCGGATTGAGCGCGGCCAAGTCCGCTTGCGTCCCGTCCGGCCGGTTGAGCAGGATCGAGCCGGCGACGATGCGACCGGGGCGATCGACGATCTGGAGGATCGAGCGGGCGGTGACCGACTTGCCGGAGCCGGACTCGCCGACGACGCACAGGGTCTCGCCGGCCCTCACCTCGAACGACACGCCGTCGACGGCACGGACCACGCCGGTCCGGGTCGGGAAATGCGTCTGCAGGTTCTCGACCTTCAAGAGGACGCGATCGGTGGCGGCGCTCATGATTCGGACCCGTACGGATCGGCAGCATCGCGCAGTCCGTCGCCGAGGAAATTGAACGACAGCACCGCGATGACGATGGCACCGGCAGGCGCAAACAGCAGCCACGGCGCCTGGCTGACGGCGCGGATGTTGCGCGCCTCCTGAAGCAGCACGCCCCACGAGATCGCCGGCGGCTGCAGGCCGATGCCGAGGAACGACAGCGCCGTCTCGGCGAGGATCATCACCGGGATCGCCAGAGTCAGCGTCGCGATGATGTGGCTGACGACGGAGGGGATGAGGTGATGGAAGATGATGCCGAACTCGCTCATACCGTCGAGGCGGGCGGCGATGACGAAATCCTCGTTGCGCAGCGACAGGAACTTGCCACGGACCTCGCGGGCAAGGCTGGTCCAGGCGAGCAGCGACACGATGATGGTAATGACGAAATAGACCCGAAGCGGCGGCCAAGCGACGGGAATCGCCGCCGCGAGCCCCATCCACAGCGGAATGGTGGGGATCGAGCGGAGGAACTCGATGAAGCGCTGAACGACGAGATCGATCTTGCCGCCGAAAAAGCCGGAGACACCGCCGATGGCGAGGCCGAGGGCCAGGCTGATGACGACACCGACCAGCCCAATCGACAGCGAGACCTGGGCGCCGATGATCACACGCGACAGCATGTCCCGGCCCAGACGATCGGCGCCGAGCAGGTACATGGAATCGCCGGGCCCCGGGTCGACCAGACCGAACAACTTGGTCTCCATCGGGATGAAGCCGAGCAGGTCATACGGCTCGGAGGGCACCAGGAAGCCGATGCGGAGCGGCTTGTCGGGGTTCGGTGTGAACTCCCGCCGCATCGCCTCCCGGTTCAGCTCCATGTCGAGCGCGTTGACATGGGGCATGAAGGCGCCATCGTGGAACAGCGACAGGGCCTGGGGCGGTGCGTAGGTGAACCGGGCGTTGGTGTCGTTCGGATCGAACGGCGCGATGAAATTCGCGAAGGCCGCCATCAGATAGAGGAAACCGATGACGAACAGGCTGATCACCGCCGGCTTGTGCTTCAGGAATTTCAGCCGGAACAGCTTCCATTGGCCGGCGACGGCGATGTCGCCCTGTTTCGGCTCCTCGGATGCCGCAAAGATTTCCTCGTCGGTCGCGCTCATTGGCGCCTCACCCGCGGATCGGCGATGGCGAGCAGGATGTCGGAGATCAGCGTGCCGATGATGGTCAGCACCGAGATCAGGAGAATGAGCGAGCCGGCCAGGTACATGTCCTGGGCGAGGAGGGAGCGGAGCAGCAGTGGTCCGGTGGTCGGCAGGCTCATGACCACGGCGACGATGATTTCGCCGGAAATCACCGCCGGCAGAATCCAGCCGAGCGTGGAGATCAGCGGGTTGAGCGCGATCCGCACCGGATAGCGGATCAAGAGCTCGAACTCGGAGAGGCCCTTGGCCCGCGCGGTCGCGACATAGGGCTTTGACAGCTCGTCGAGCAGGTTGGCGCGCATGATCCTGACCAGCGCCGCCAGCGAGCCAAGGCCAATGACCACGACCGGCAGCCAGACGTGGCTGATGAAGTCGACCAGCCGCGCCCAACTCCACGGCGCGTCGATGAATTGGTCGGAGAACAGGCCGCCGACGCTCTGGCCGAAGAAGGTCGACCAGATGTACATGGCGGTCAGCGCGAAAACGAAGTCGGGAACGGCGAGAAAGAAGAACGCGGCGAAGGCGGCCGAATAATCGGCGATCGAGTATTGCCGGACCGCTGACAGGATGCCGATCGGGATGGCGAACAGCCAAACGAAGCACAGTGTCAGGAACGCCAGCAGGAACGAAAAGCCGAGCCGTCCCCAGATGATATCGGTGACCGGCTGGCCGGTCTCGAACGAGATACCGAAATCGCCTTGGGTAACGATACCGACGATCCACTTGTAGTACTGGACGTAGATCGGCTGATCGAGGCCATAGCGCTCCCGCATCGCCAGGACCGTGCCTTCCTGGACGGCGCCGCCCTGGCTCGCCCAATCGGCCATCAGTGTGGTGAGATAATCGCCGGGCGGCAACTGAATGATGATGAAGGCGACCACCGACACGGCCAACAGTGTCGGGATCGCGTAGAGGAGCCGGCGGGCGATGAAGGCAAGCATAGCGGCCTAGCGCGTCGAGCGACTTCGCCCGATCGGGATCGCCGGGCTGGCGCTGGTTCGGCGCATCATGGGGGTGTTCTTGCGCGGGTGCAACGAAATGGACCGGTGAGCCATACGATCCACTCCGATCGAAGGGTTAGGTCGCGCGCGGTTGCCTTGGGCTGCGGACGGCGCGATCCGGCGGGGCAGCCGAAGCCGCCCCGCCGCCGGGAGAAAAGCGATCAGTTGTCGCGATCGAAGTACCACTGGGTCAGCGTCGGCGCCGGATGCCAGAGATTGCCGGTGATCGGTATCCCGTCCATCACGTTGCGCAGATCGCGGCTGACCATCTTGTATTTGGGCTCGGGCCGGGAGATGCCGATGGTCAGAAAGTTGTCGGCGGAGAGCTCAAGGAACTCCTTCATCTCCGCCAACCGGGCTTCGTCGGTCGCCGCCCGGGTGACGTCGTTGTAGGCGGCCATCAGCTCCCTAATCTCTTCCGGCGGCTCTTCGCCGGCATTCGGATCGCCAAACCACTCGGCCCAGCGGATGCCGTAGAACAGGTCCGCCTTCTGGAACGGCATGTAGCACCGGACATCCGCATACGCCTCGGACAAACCGCCGACGCAGTTCCAGATGTAAGCCTCGTGCTCGTTGGCGTACCACATCGTGTTCAGACGCGCCCGGTCAGTGGTGCGGATCTGAATGTCGACGCCGACATCGCGGGCATATTGCTGAACCAGCTGCATCACGTCCGGATAGGAGTTTCCGAACACGTCGGCGACCATGAAATTGATGGTGAGCCGGTCGCCGTTCTTGTCGAGACGGAAGCCTTCCGCGTCCTTCTCGGGCAGGATCGCGTCGAGCATCTGGTTGGCGAGGTCTGGGTCGTACTCGATGTACTGGGTGGCCAGACGCTCGTTGTAGAGCTCGTGACCGGGGTGGACGGCCACCTGGGCGGGTGTGCCCTGACCGACATAGACCAGATCGATGATCTCCTGACGGTTGATGGCGTGGCTCAGCGCGATGCGGAAGTCCTTGTTCTGGAAGATCTCCCGCTTGACCGGATCCTCGATGTTGAGGTTGAGGAGCACCACCGCGTCGTTCGCCGGCAGGTCCTTGACGTCGACGAAGCGGAAGTTGCCGGTGTCCTGGCCATCGAACAGAACCGACCGATAGGTCGGGTTGTTGATGTGACGGAAAGCGAAATCGAAATCGCCGGCCGTCATGCGGAGCGCCATCAGCTCGGGATCGTCGATCTTTGCCCAGGTCATACCGTCCACGTACGGAAGCTGATTTCCTTCAGGATCGACCTTCCAGTAGTAAGGATTGCGTTCGACCGCGACCCGTTCGCCATCGGCATAGGGGACCGTGAGCACCCACGGATTGATCGTCGGCAGTTCGGTGTTCAGCCAGAACGGCGGCTGGAAGGTCAGCGAGACCTTCGAGTTGAACAGCGACACCCAATCGCCGACCGACGGATCGGCTTCGATCAGCGCCGGCAGCCCCTCAGCGTTGTACTTCTCATGGAACTGACTGAGGTAGTGCTTGGGGTAGATCACCGGCAGGTGACCCTGACCGTAAGCGAGCTGCTGAACGAACAGGCCGTAGGGCTGGGAGAATTTAAACTCGACAGTGTTGTCGTTGAGTTTGGTGACGATTACCGGCTCGCCGCCTGCGGTGAACACCGGATTGCGGGCCGGCGTCAGGTCTTCGTTCATGAAGACATCTTCGTACCAGAACATGATGTCATCGACCGTGAACGGCGCGCCATCGCTCCACTTCATGCCGTCGCGAAGCGTGAAGGTGTAGGTGGTCGCATCGTCGGAAACCGTGAAGGATTCGGCGATCGACGGGACGATTTCCGACCAGGTCGGATCCCAGCGGACCAGAAGCTCGTTGGCCGTCGTCCGGGTCATGTTGTAGTGGTCGCCGTTGGCGAGGATGGTGGTGCGCAGCGTGCCGCCATATTTGCCGATGTCATCGATCATCGTTTCGACAAACGGATTATCCGGCAGACGCTCCCCGACCGGCGGCAACTCGCCGCTTTCGACCAGCGGATCGAGCATCGGCGCCTGGTTGTAGTCGCTGGCCAGCGCCGTTGAGCCAAGGCCAGCGGTGATGAAGCCGGCCACCATCGTCGTGACAGCGGCTCCGCGGAATACGGCCTGATACGTCATGTCTCCTCCCACACGTGGCTTGGCCAGCGGCGTATTGCCGTCCGACGAAGCCGGCTTAAAAAATACACGGTACCGGATTTTAGTGGTCAAATACTCACAAATCGTACATTATTTGTCAACGGCGAAACGCGACCTAAGACAATCCGCACGACGCGGAGTAAGCGATTTGCAAAAGCCACTGAAACAAAACACAACACCGTCGGAGACGGACTTCCTGCAAGCCGACGGCGATCAGGCTTCAACGATCTATGAGCTGATCCGAAGCGATATCCTCAAGGGTCAACTGACAGCCAACGAGCGGCTCAAGGTCGCCGAGCTGGCGAAACGCTACGGGACATCGACCAATCCAGTTCGCGAAGCGCTTCAGCAGCTTCGTGGCGAGGGGTTTGTGGTGTTCCTCCCCAACCGCGGTGCCCGGGTCCGCCCGATCGACGAAGACTACGTACGCGACATCTACGAAATCGCCGCCCTGATCGAGCCGCACCTGATCCGCTGGTTCATCGATGTTGTCTCGGTCGAGGAGATCGCAGAGATCGAGGATATCCAGCGGCAGATGGAGGAACATAACTTCCGGGACTACGGCGTTCACTCCAATCTCGACACCCGGTTTCATTCGCTGATGTACGAGCGGCACTACAACCGCCACGCCGTCGACACCTGGCGCCGGCACCGGCAAATCCTCGGATCGATCAATGTCGGAACCGGGCTGCCGTTCTCGCTCACCCGCCGGGCAAAGATCATGGAAGAACACCGCGCCCTGATCGAGGCCATCAAGAACCATCGCGTCGACGATGCGGCCAAGATCATCGCGACTCACGTGACCGGCTCGGGCGAGCACATCGTCGACAACATGCGCTCCCTTCGCCGCCAGGAGCGCGGTTACTGACGGCGACCGTCAGCGTCCTCCACCACACCGCACCAGTCGCAGATGATGTCGGCCGTCGCCGCGACGGCGCAGGAGAGGTCGGCAAGATCGACCCATTCGCCGATACCGCCGGCCATGGCGAGGTCACCGCAGAGCGGGCCGAAGCCGACGGTGGGAATCTCCTTCTGGACGATCGGGTTCCGGATATCGCTGGACGTGTGCAGCGGATTCACCTGCGGCGTGGCGCCGTGCCGCGCGAGCACCGCGGCAACCGTCCGGTAGATGGGCGCATCGTCCGGCGTTTCGGCTGCGCTTACCCCGGATAGCCACGCGATCTCCGGCGGATGGGCCGCTAGCCACGGGTCGTGGCGGGATACCGCGGCAATGGCGCTCTCGACATCGGCCTGAACGACCTCGAGTTGCTCGCCGGGGACCAATGTCATCGCGCCGGCAAGCCGGCATGTCTCAGCGATCCGGGTCAGGTTGCCGTCGCCGAACGCGCATTCGGTGAGCATCAGGTTGGCCGAGCGGCCGATCGCCTGATCGAGACGTGGGTGGTGGACGGCCCGGCCGCGGGCTTCGCCGAACCTGTCGAGTGCCGCAGCGACGATCCGCGCCTTGTCGAAGGGATTGACCGCCCGGTGACTGAACGCGGTATGGGCCGGCTCGGCGGTATCGGGCGCTTCGCCGGCAATCGTGATCCGAAACTCCAACTGCCCGGGCGCGAAGGCCTTGATCTCATCGAGCCCGCGTCCGGATTCGGCGGGGTGGAGATAGACCGCCGCGTCGGCGTCGACCCCGTCATGCAGCGCCGCCGCGATCCCCCGACGGTGCGTCTTGCTCGGCGCGCTGACCAGGACGACATCGCCGCGTGGCCGCAGCCTCTCCCCATGCAGTCGCGCGATTGCGCGCACCAGCATTACTAGTCCGGCGAGGTCATCGGCGACACCCCAGCCGATCATGCGGCCGTCACGCACCACCGGCGTGAATGGATCGGATGACCAGCCGGCACCCGCGCCGCCCTCCTCGGTATCCGGATGGGCGAACAGGATCAGGCTTCGGCCGTCGCCGCTCCCATCGAGGCGGCCGATCAGGCAGCGCTCTGTGGTGCCGGCCGAGACCGAGCCATCGGCGAATTCGTCGGTCAGCGAGACAGTGGCCGGGTCGTAGTCGAGGAACCGGGTGGTGCAGCCGGCGGTGGCCATCGCCGCTTCGAGGACGGCGTGAACGGCGGGCGTTCCCTCGCGTCCCGCGACGACCAGATCCGACAGGAGGCGACGATCGCCGTCCGCGGCCGCCATCTCTTGGTCGCGATCGGCGCTCACAGCGCCGCCATGGCGGCGAGCACATCGTTGGCGAGACTACGGATATGGGCGACCATGGTCTCGCGCGCGGTTTGCGGGTCCTCGGAGCGAAGTGCCGCGATGATCGCGAGATGCTCTTCCGTGTCGGGGCGGAACCGCGACGGCAGACCGGACAATTCGAAGATGCGGGTCGTGACCCGCAGCTCGCGGATAACACCGGCCATGACATCGTTGCCGCAGGTATCGGCGATCATGTCGTGGAGCTTCTCGTCGGCCGCCCAGTGGCTCTCGGCCGGCACCGCCGGATTGGCCTTCAGCGTCAGCATGTCGGCCTCGACGCCGTCGAGCGCCCCGGCGTCGATCTTGCCGGTCGCCATGGCGATGGCTTCGCCCTCAAGGAGCTCGCGCAGCCGCATGGTCTGAAAATATTCGCGATTGGACACGACGCGCACCCGGAACGGCTGGTTGACCTGCTTCTCGATCAGCCCCTCGCTCTGCAACAGAAACAATGCCTCCCGCACCGGCGTGCGCGAGATTGACAGCCGGTTGGCGAGACGATCCTCCGAAACCGTCTCGCCGCCCTTCAGGGTTCGGGCGAGGATCATCGATCGGATGGCGCGATAGGCACGATTGGCGAGGCTGTCGGCCTCGCCGGGATCTTGGGTCGAGGTGATCAGGAGCGTCTCAGTCATCGGGTTTCGGAGGTGTTTGGAGGGGCGCCGAGGTAGCACAAGAGGCGCGCGGGCGTTTCGACAAGAAGGCGGTGAACGTCGGCGTCGCGCCAGCCACGCCGCCTCATCATCGGAACAATGTGATCGAGCAGATGCGTGTATCCGTGCCCGCCATAGCTGGCAAGCCGGGTGCGCGTGCAGATGTCGTGGGAGACCGTGATCTGATCCCGAAAGCCGGTCGCCATCAGGTCGCGGATCAGGTCAAGCCGCATGTAGTCGGTGGGGAGGTCCAGGTCCTCGTCGGCCATCCAGTATTGCGAGGTCTCGATACCGAAGAAGTCCCACTCAAGCACGAAGCCGCGATTGAGAAGGGTCAACAGCCGGGGCCGGTCAAAGATCGTGCGGTCCATGTGACCGATGACACAGCGGGACGGATCGGCACCGGCCGCGACAAGGATGTCGGCGATCTCCAACGGCGCGTCCGGATGGCGGCCGGGATGGACGGTGATCGCCGCGCCGGTTTCGGCCTGGACGATCGCGGCGGCGGTCAGTTGCCGGCGCTCGACATCGGCGAGCGGCCAGGAGCAGCCGAGTTCACCGATGATGCCGGCGCGGACGTCGGTGCCATGCGCGCCGATGTCCAGGGCGGTTCGCATCACGTCTGCCAACGTATCAACGTCCGCCTCGCGAATCTCGGCTGGCATGTAGTCGGCAACGTAGTAGCCTGCACCGATGATCACGGCGACGCCGACGGCTTCAGCGATGGCCGCAAGGCGTTGCGGCTGCGGGTCCAGGCCGCCGACGGTGAGTTCGACGATCGCCCCGCCACCGCTCGCACCAAATCGCTCAAGCTCGCGGATCGCGATCGCGTCTTCGTCAAGAACCGTGTTCCGGGGGTTGCGGTTCTGGAAGTAGTCGACCGCGAAGCGGTTTTCGATGGTGATCGGCGCCCCCGAATTCGATGCACGGGTCGCCGGCGCGCGCAGATCGCAGAGGATGTGCTCGTGCATCAGCACCGCACCCAAGGTCTCCGCCGGCACCGGTCCGTTGACGGTCTGCGCGTAGGTCGTCACCCGCTTCGCGCCTCCGCTAGTGAAGAATCTTGGCCAGGAACCGCTGAGCCCGTTCGCTGTGGGAGGCGGTGAAGAACGATTCCGTATCGCGGTCCTCGACGATCTCGCCCTTGTCGATGAAGATCACCCGCTGAGCCACATTGCGCGCGAAACCCATCTCGTGGGTGACACAGATCATGGTCATGCCCTCGCGGGCGAGTTCGACCATGACGTCGAGGACTTCGTTGATCATCTCCGGATCGAGCGCCGATGTCGGCTCGTCGAACATCATCGCCATCGGATCCATCGCCAGCGCCCGGGCGATCGCCACCCGCTGCTGTTGGCCGCCGGACAGATGGGCGGGGTACTTCGGCGCCTGATTGGCGAGGCCGACCCGCTCCAGCAGCGACCGCGCCTTGGCCTCGGCTTCGTCGGCGCTACGACCGAGGACCTTCTGCTGCGCCAGCATCAGGTTTTCGAGAATGGTGAGATGGGGGAAGAGCTCGAAATTCTGGAACACCATCCCGACCCGACTGCGCAGTTTCGGCAGGTTGGTGGACGGAGCACCGACGCTAGTGTCGCCGACCATGATCGTGCCCGAATCGAACGGCTCCAGCCCGTTGACGCATTTGATCAGGGTCGACTTGCCGGAACCGGACGGGCCGCAGATGACGACCACCTCGCCCTTGGCGACGCTGGTCGAACAATCCTTCAGGACCTGAAACGAGCCGAAGGTTTTTGAGACGTTATCGATGGTGATCATGAGGGTACCTTGTCGAAACGGTCGAGCTGATAGGGGCGAATGTCGTGGTCGGCGCGGCCGCGGCAGATCAGGTCGGCGGTGAGCCGCGCCACCGCCGGCGCGAGGGTGTAGCCGTTGGAGGTCACCGCGTTGAAGACGCCCGGTGCGCCGGGGGCCTCGCCGACGATCGGGGCGCCGTCGATGTTGACGTTCATGCCGGCCCAGGTCCGCAAGACGTGCAGGCCGGTGAGCTGCGGCAGCACACGATTGGCGACCCAGAGATTGCCCTCGATGCTGTCACGGACAGTGACGTTCATGTTCTGGCTTTCGCTGTAGCGCGCCGTCCACGCGCCGCCGATGACAATGCCGCCGGAGGCGAGCTGCTTGAGGCTGAGGTGGCGATCGGCATGGCCGACCAGCTGTTCGACGAGCACCGGCGCGCGCTCGGTGACGATCATCTGCAGCGGTGCGCTGTAGACTGGCAGATCGAGCCCGACCAGCGCACCGACCTGGTGCGCCCACGGACCGGCGGCATTGACCACACGGCCAGCGCGGACGGTGCCGCGCCCGGTTTCGACCCGCCATGCATTCCGCTCGCGCGCCAGGGCTTTGACATCGGCGCTGCGAAAGACGCGAGCGCCGAGGCGTTCGGCCTGCTCGAGAACACGATAGGTGGCAGTGAGCGGATTGATCTTGCCCTCCTGCGGCGCGTACTCGGCGCCGATCAGCCGCTCCGAGAGCGCCGGCGCCAGCGACCGGAGTTCGTTCCGGCCGATGATCTCCGCCTCGACGCCGTGGCGGCGTTCGAGCGCAGCCTTGGCTTCGAGGAACGCCATCCCAGCGTCGGTCTCGGCGACCATGAGGCCGCCGGTGACGCGGATCTCGAAATCATGGCCGCAGGTCTCGGCAAGCGCCTGCCATAGGGACACAGCCCACGGCCCGAGCGCCAGCGTATCGGCGGCAGGGCCGCCGCCGGCTTCCGCCTTGTCGCCGAAATCGAAGGAGAGGAGCTGGACATGGAGGCTGCCGGCATTGGCTCCGGACGCCTGGAGGTTGGCGTCATCGCGCTCCAGCAGCACCACATCCCGACCGGCGCGCGCGAGTTCGAAGGCAACGCAAGCACCGACAACGCCGCCGCCGATCACCGCGACCTCGGTTTCCACATCGCCGAACGGCGGTGCCAGCAGCGGGCGGGACAGATCGGGAGAGCCGGCACGGCGATGCCCGCCCCATTCACGCTTCTCGACGCTGAGCGCGGCCCCGGGGAACGGCTTCGCCGGCAGCCGCGGCGCGAACCCGTCTTCCACGTCACGCGGCCGCCCGGTCATCTCCGACAGAAGCTTGGCGGCAAGCGGAGCACAGTAGCGTCCCTGACAGCGCCCCATGCCGAGGCGGGTACGACGCTTGAGAACCGCAAGGCTTTGCGATCCGGCGTCAATGTCGCGGCGAACCGCGCCGAAGCTCAGGTCCTCGCAACGGCAGAGCACGGTCTCATCGGGCACGGTATCGAGATGAACCGGCGGCGCCTGGAACAATGACCAGAGCGCGTCCTGGAAGCGGCGCGCGCGGTCGCGGCGGCGGCGGGCGGCGAGTGCGGCTCTGGTGTCAGTCTCGTAGCCAAGCTGCCGGGTAGCGGCGATTCCGGCAATGGTTCCAGAGGCTTGAGCGACATCGGCACCAGCGACCGACGCCCCGTCGCCAACCGCGAAGACGCCCGCGACACTGGTCTCGCCGTCGTCCGACACAGCCAGCGACAGCGCGCCAACCCCGTGTCGATCAAGACGTGTCCGGCAACCGAGCGCGTTGCCGATCTCGATCGACGACATGAAGCCGTAGCCGACGCAGAGGGCATCGACCGCATGGTCCTGCTCGCTTCCGGGGAGGGCTCGCCCGTCTGCCGCAACACCGACAGTGGTGACGGTCGAGACCCGACGGTCGCCTCGCGCCCGCGCGACCACCTGCGACCAGAGGATCGGGACACGATGCCGGCGAAGCCGCAGCAGGTAGCCGGCGCCTTCGCGCATCTTGGTCGGGTCGGTCGCCACTGCCCGGACAATGTTGCGGGCGGCCGCGATCGATGGTTTCGGCGCGCTCTCCACCACCGCGACCACCTCGATCCCGTTTTCGGCAAGGTCGGCGGCAAGCTGGAAGTTCAGCGGTCCGTTGCCGGCGACAAGCACGCGACGACCGGCCGCGACCTGATAGGCACGGGCGAGGGTCTGGGCGGCGCCGGCGGTCATTACGCCGGGCAGTGTCCACCCGGGAAACGGTGCGGCGCGCTCGTAGGCCCCGGTGGCCAGAACGAGCCGGCGTGGCCGAAAGACCACGGCGCGGCCATCGACCAGGGCGATGATTTCGTCGGAGGCGAACGCGCCCCACACGATTGCAGCTTGCACGATCTCCACGCCTGCATCGCGAACCGCGTCGACCAGCACCTCGCCTTCCGCGAATTGCCGGTCCGGCGGGCCGGCCGCGGTGTGGGATTTGGCAACCGGCTTGTAGTACTGACCGCCGCTCTGTGGTCTCTCATCGAGGACGATGACAGCCGCGCCGGCCCGGCGAGCAGCCAGTGCCGCGGCGAGACCGGCCGGCCCCGCGCCGATCACCAATATGTCCGTCTTTCGTTCGGGCAGCTTGCCAGCCGGCTCGACCGCCAAGGGCTGCAGCGGATCGTCGGCGGTTCCAGCCGGCGGGACCGAGCGCACAACCTCCCCGCCGGCGACGTGGGTAAGGCAAGCGCGCTGACCGGCGCGCCCGTCGACGGTGACGACACAGTCGTAGCAGGCGCCCATCCCGCAATAGAGGCCGCGCGACTGAGGTAGCCCGTCGGGGCCGGCAATCTCGTGGGTCCGGATCGCCGCGATACCCGATGCCGCCAGTGCCGAAGCGATGGTCTCCCCGGCATAGGCTTCAATCGGGGCGCCATCGAAGGTGAATGACACCCGGGGGCCGTTCGGCACCACGCCCGGTCGGACGATCCTCAATGTCTTCATGACCTTGGCGCGTCCGTAACCTCGTTTCGCCGTCGCCCAGAACATCAGCACAATAGCCGATATTTTCATCGTATACAGAGAAAATATTCGATGTATTATGTCGCGGACACTATCGATCGAGGATCGCCCATGCCGGAGTTCAGGGGAACCTATACGGTTCTGGTGACACCCTTCACGCCGGACGGCGCGGCCGTCGACGCGCCTGCGTTGCGCACGCTGGTCAACTGGCAGATCGACCAGGGCATCCACGGGATCATCCCCCTCGGCAGCACCGGCGAGTTCCTGTCGGTCACCCGCGAAGAGCGTCAGCAGGTGATCGAGATCTGCATCGCCGAGGCCCGCGGCCGCGTGCCGGTGCTGATCGGCACCGGGGCCGAATCCACCGTCCACGCCGTGGACCTGTCGCGGGAAGCGGAGGCGATGGGCGCCGACGGCGTCATGGTGATTCCGCCGTTCTATGCGAGCCCCACCGACGCGGAGCTATTCGAACATTTCCGCCTGATCGGCGAAGCGATTTCGATCCCGATCATGGTCTACAACAACCCCGCCACCGCCAATATCGACATGACCCCCGATGTCATCGCAGCGCTGTCGGCCATCGATGCGGTGACGATGGTCAAGGAGTCGACGCTGGAGGTGACTCGGGTTCGCGACATCATCGAGCTCTGCGGCGACCGGATATCGGTGTTCGCCGGAATCCTTGGCTACGAGTCGTTCTGGCTTGGAGCCGTCGGATGGGTCGCAGTCTGCTCGAATCTGATGCCCCGCGACTCCGCCCGACTGTTTGAGCTCGTCGCGGACCACTCGGATCGCGATACCGCGCTGGCGCTCTATCGGCGGATGCTGCCGATCGTCCGCTGGGTCGGGGGGCACCGCTATGTCTCGGCCACCAAGGCCGGGCTCGCCGAAATGGGGCTACCGGTCGGCCCGCCCCGTATGCCGCGCCTGCCGCTACCGGCCGACGAGCATGCCGAACTGATCGAAGACATGACCGCGCTTGGACTGACCGGATCGCTGCAGTTGGCGGCGACCGGCTGACCCTACGAGGCCTAATCGCAACCAGATGGGACAACAAGAAAGGGCAAATACATGAAACGGAAAGCACGTACCCTTGGACTGACCACGGCCGCGCTGGTCACGCTCGGCCTTTCCGCGGCAGCAGCGCAGGATTGCACGCCGGCGGTCGCCGACAGCGCGCTGATCAAGCCCGGCACCCTGGTGATGTCGACCAATCCGACATTGCCGCCAATGCAATTCGTCGACTCCGATGGCGAACTGCAGGGCATGCGGATTACGCTTGGCAACGAAGTCGCCAAGCGGCTCTGCCTCGAGCCGGAGTACATCCGCATCGAGTTTTCGGCGATGATTCCCGGCCTGCAGGCCGGTCGCTGGGACGTGATCAACACCGGCATCTTCTGGACCGAGGAACGGGCCGCGATGATGCAGATGATCCCCTACGAAGCGCAGGCGATCAGCATCTCCGTGCCTGCCGGCAACCCGGACGGCATCTCCGAGCCGGACGACCTCGCCGGCAAGACGGTCGGCGTCGAGATCGGCGGCTTCGAGGAAGCCAAGCTGAAGCTGCTCGACGAAGAGCTTCAGGCGAAAGGGCTCGACGCGATTAACGTCCAAACCTTCGACAACTTCGCCACCGCCTATCAGGCGCTGCGCGCCGGCCAATCCGACGCGACGGTCAGCATCGACTCCACCGCCGCCGAATACGCCAATCGCGGTGAGTTCGACCGGGCGATCTCCGGCCTGTTCGCGACGCCGGTGGCACTGGCGATGGCCAATGAAGACCTGGCCAACGCGGTACTTGGTGTCATGAACGAGATGATGGAGGACGGCACCTATCAGGCACTCCTCGACGAGTACGGCGTGCTTACCAACACCGAGCCGTTCGTCATCCGTGGCCCGAGCAGCTAACTTCGATCAACACCGATAAGGCCGCGCCCGTCACCCGGCGGGCGCGGCTTCTTTTTGGCCGCAGCGAGCAGGCATCATGAACAAACAGGTTTTCGACCTTCAGGGCTTCCAGGAATATCTCTTCAACGAGTTCCTGTTCTTTGGGGCCCTCAACACCGTCGGCCTGACCGTCGCCGCGCTCATCGGCGGCCTGGTTCTCGGCACCCTGCTGGCAATGATGCGGATGTCGCCGATCAGGCCGCTGTCCTGGCTCGCGCAATTCTATATCTGGCTGTTCCGCGGGACACCGCTGCTCGTCCAGCTTCTGATCATCTTCACCGCCGTTCCGCTGGTGATCGACGTTCGCCTCAGCGTGCTCGAAACGGCGCTGCTCGGCCTTATCCTCAACGAAGCCGCCTACCTCGCCGAGATCATCCGCAGCGGCATCCTCGCCGTACCCAAGGGTCAAACCAACGCGGGCAAGGCCCTCGGTCTGACCCCATCCCAGGTGATGCGCTACATCGTCATGCCGCAGGCGGCGCGGATCATCATTCCGCCGCTCGGCAACAGCGTGAACGGTCTCCTCAAGACCACATCGATCACGTCGGTGATCTCGATGGAGGAGCTGCTCCGTCGGACGCAGATTCTGATCCAGGAGAAGTTCCTGGTGCTCGAACTGTTCGCGGTGGCGGCGCTCTACTACCTGATCCTCACGACGCTATGGGATCTGGTCCAGCGGCGCATCGAGGCGCGGTTCGGCAAGGCCTACAGCGACGTCCAGCTCGCGGAGAGCTACTGACGCCACACGGCAGCGCCCACGCGGGGCAACTAGGCCTGAGCGGCGAGCGACACACCGCCGCCTGCTTCAGATTTCACCGGCGGCGCGGCCTTCTCCGCGACGTAGGCGCGCCAACCGCCATGGTCAGAGATGTCGATCGCACCGTCCAGCCCGGCCGGTTCGACGAGGAATCCTTTGGCCGCGCCTCCGTCCTCCAGTTCGATGGTTCCAACACCGAGGGGTGACGGGATGTCCGCGACGAAGCGGCCGAAGGCGGACGGATCGAGCCGCCAGACCTCGACGGCAACCGACGCGCCATTACCGTCGGCGGTCCGCAGGAGCCCCGGTTTCGGAATCGCTTCGCCGGCAAGCGCGAAGAGGCGATAGGCCGGCGCCGTCCTTGCCGCGCGATCGAACCGCGCACCATGGGCTCGCAGTTTGGGATTGAGCGGCATGCCGGAGAGATGCGCGCCGACGACAACGAGCTCGATCGAGTCGTCGTCTGGCGTGGTCGGTACGGCCGGCTCGCTTGCCAACGCCCAATCCGTCGCGCCGAGGGTCAGCGCGCTTGCGGCGTGTAGATCGCGACCGAGCGCAGCGATCAGCGCGTCTTGTCCGGCGGGCGCGAGCAACGTCACGCTCATCGGCAGGCCGTCGGTTCGGGTGCCGACCGGAACGGCGATACCGCAGAGATCCAGAAGATTGACGAAGTTGGTGTAGGTCCCGAGCCGGCTGTTGGTGCCGATCGGATCGGCGGCGACAGCAGCGACGGTGTAGTGGGTCGGCGCGGTGGGCACACAAAGGCAATCGACCGAGGCGATCAGCGGAGCGAGGGCTGCCTTCTTCTCCTGCAAGGCGTAGAATCCGTTGAAGGCGTCAACCGCCGTAAGGCCGCGAGCACCGCCGATGATCTCGCGAGTGACCGGATGGAGGGCGTCAGCGTTGGCCTCCATAAACTCGGCGATCGCCGCGTAGCGTTCGGCGACCCAGGCTCCCTCGTAAAGCAGCGCCGCGGTCGCAAAGAAATCAGCGAAGGGGAGTTCGACCAGTTCGCAGCCGAGGGCAGCGAGCTGGTCGAGCGCAGCGTCGAAACCGGCCCGCATGGCGTCGTCGCCAAAGAACTCCCGGTCAGCCGTCGCGGGAACACCCACGGTCAGGCTGGGCGGCCGCGGCGCCAGCGGGGCGACGGTTACGGCCTTCGAATAGGGGTCGGCGCCGTCCTTGCGGGCGATCGTGCTGAACACCGCATAAGCGTCATCGACGGTAAGCGCGAACACCGAAACGCAGTCGAGGGTTCGACACGCGGGCACGACGCCTTTGGTCGAGACTACGCCGACGGTCGGCTTCAGGCCGACGATGTTGTTCAGCCCGGCCGGGATACGGCCCGAGCCAGCGGTGTCGGTGCCGAGCGCGAAGGAGACGATGCCGCGCGCGACGGCCACCGCCGAGCCGGAGGACGACCCACCCGGGACCAGCGCGGGGTCGATGGCGTTTCTGGGAATCGGATAGGGCGAGCGCACACCGACCAGTCCGGTGGCGAACTGGTCGAGGTTGGTCTTGCCGACGACCAGCGCACCCGCCGCCTTGAGCAACGCAACGACGGTGGCATCCTCTGCCGGCTCGTAGGCATAGTTGGGACATCCGGCGGTGGTCGGCATCCCGGCAACGTCGATATTGTCCTTGACCGCGAACGGCACACCCCACAGCGGCCCGACGTCCGGTGGCAGCGGTCCAAGCGCCTCGGCCTCGGCTAACAGCCGCTCGCGATCGGCGAGGTGGATGAAGATGCCGGGATCGTCAGCCGCATCGATCCGGGCGAAGACCTCGGCGATCACGTCGGCCGGAGTCGTACCGGAGGCGTAGGCCTGGCGCAGGCTGGTGAGATCGAAAGGCAAGTCCGTCATCATGTCACCCGAGCATTTCTACTGGCCGGTTCCATTGGATAAGGACCACACAGCCATCGTCCGACCAGACCGAGTGGGTGCTGTCCACCGGATTGATCACCACCGTCCCCGCGGCGTATTCGCCTCGCTCGTCGCTTTGCGCGCCATCGAGAACCACGATCGTTTCGAGTCCAACGTGACGGTGCAAGGGGACGCGGGCGCCCGGCGCGTACTTCAGGACCGCAACCGAGGGCGCGTCGCTGCCGCCCGTCAGCAGCCAATGCACGTCGATCCCATCCCTGAACCTGGTGTATTTCAGGTCGCGCCAGCCACCCGAAACGAGCGCGGGAACGGTGTTACCGGTCGGCGAGCGCATCGACGATTCCGTCGGTCGTGGCGGTCCAGCCGACGATCGCGCCCTGAGCGATGATCATCTCCAACGTCGCCGCCTTGAAGTGCGGGAAGTAGCTTTCGGTCGCGTCTTCGGCAAGCAGGCAATGATAGCCGCGGTCGTTGGCTTCGCGCATCGTCGTCTGGACGCAGACCTCCGTCGTCACGCCGGCGAACACCAACGTCTCCGCTCCCATGGTATCCAGTCGGTCGTCGAGATCGGTGGCATGAAACGCGCCCTTGCCCGGCTTCTCGATCACGATTTCACCGGGTAACGGCGCCAGTTCGTCGAGGATCGCTGTGCCCGGTTCGCCCGCGATCAGGATCCGCCCCATCGGACCGGCATCGCCGATTCTGAGCGCCGGATCGCCGCGATCGCGCTTGGCCGGCGGACAATCGGAAAGATCGGGGCGGTGGCACTCCATGGTGTGGATGATGGGCAGGCCGGCGGCGCGAAAACCGTCCAGCAGGCGCCGCACTGTCGGCACAATTGCCCCAACCCGCGACACATCGTTGCCCAGGCTCTCGCCAAAGCCGCCCGGCTCGGCGAAGTCGCGCTGCATGTCGATGACGATCAGCGCGGTCGTCTCCGGCCGGAACGGTAGCGCGAAGGGCTGGGCATCGAAAACCGGCATCAGCGATGGCCCGCCATGTACCGGCCGATGGTCTGGACATCCGCGGTCGCGATCGGGGTCTCGTAGGTCAACGTCCCGTCGGACATGACGAACAGGCGGTCCGACAGTTCGAGTAGCTCGTCCAGGTCTTCGGAGAGCAGCAGGACGGCCGCACCCTCGTTCCGCGCCCGTACGATCCGGGCGCGGATTTCGGCCACGGCGGAGAAATCGAGTCCGAAACAGGGATTCGATACGATCAGCAGATCGACCTCACCCGACAGCTCTCGCGCCAGCACGGTGCGCTGGATGTTGCCGCCGGACAGGGCGGCGATCGGCGAATCGAGAGAGGTCGTCTTGATCTTGAACTGGGCGATCAGACGGGAGGCGTAGGCGCGGATCGCGCGGCCATTGATCCAGGTGACCGGCCTGCCTTCGTCGTCGATATCGAAGGTTCGGAAGTCGAGATTCTCCGCCACGGTCATCCGCGGCGCGCAGGCGTTGCGGAGCGGCTCCTCCGGGATCACCCGCACGTTCAGAAACCGCGCCTCGCTCCGGGTCGCGGTGTAGGGCGTCCCCTTGACCTCGACCTCGCCGGTGGTCGGCCGTCGCTGGCCGGCGAGCACCTCGAGAAACTCTTTCTGGCCATTGCCGGATATCCCGGCAATCCCGACGATCTCGCCACCGCGGACATCGAGCGCACCGATGTCGATGTGCTTGAGGCCGGTTCGATCGGGAGCGATCAGCGACTTCACCGACAACACGATCGGTGCGTCGGTTTTGGCGTCGGCCCGGTTGTCGACCACGGCCACGGACTGTTCGCCGATCATCATCGCCGCCATGGCCTGATGGTCGAGATCGGCGACCTTGCCGGAGCCGACCAGGCGACCGCGACGAAGCACGCTGACCTCGTCGGCGAACGCGGTCACTTCGTGGAACTTGTGCGAGATCATCAGGATGGTGAGGTCGCCACCCTCGGTCATCGTCCGCATCAGGCCGAGGACTTCCGCCGCCTCGCCCGGCGTCAGCACCGACGTCGGCTCGTCAAGCACCAGGAAACGCCGGCCGAGATAGAGCTGCTTTATGATTTCGAGTTTCTGTTTTTCGCCGGCGGCGAGTTCGCGGACCGGGACGTCGAGGGGCAAATGGAACGGCATACGCTCCATGAACGCGGAGAGATCCGTCTGCTCCTGCCGCCAGTCGATGACCCGCGGCACATCCTCCCGGGAGATCACCAGGTTCTCGGCAGCGGTCAGCGACGGCACCAGCGTGAAGTGCTGGTAGACCATGCCGAGGCCGAGCGCCGATGCGTCCCTGGGATTGTCGACCTTCACTTCATGATCATCGACCATCATCTGACCGGCCGTCGGTCGATAGAAGCCCATCATGCACTTGACCAACGTCGACTTGCCCGCGCCATTCTCGCCGAGCAGCGCATGGAAGCTGCCGGCGGCGATCCTGACCGAGACATCGTCGAGCGCCGTGAACGACCCGAACCGCATGGTCATGCCGACCGTTTCGACCGCCGCGGCAGACGTTTCGGTCCTGGGCGAACCTGCGTCACTCATGGCAACTGGCCGATCAGGGTCGGGGAGTCGGTCACCGCACCGAAGACACCGCCTTGCATCTTGATCATTTTGATCGCAGCGAGATGATTGCCGTGATCCGTCGCGCCGCAGCAGTCCTCGAGCAGGACGCATTCGAAACCGCGGTCGTTGGCTTCCCGCATCGTCGTGTGGACACAGACGTCGGTGGTGATGCCCGTCAGCACGATGTTGTGGACGCCCCGCTGCTTCAGGATCAGCTCGAGATCGGTGGCGCAGAACGACCCCTTGCCGGGTTTGTCGATGATCGGTTCACCATCGATCGGCGCGAGTTCGGGGATGATCTCCCAGCCCGGCTCGCCACGCACGAGAATGCGGCCGCAGGGACCCGGATCGCCAATCCCTGCATCGATCCGCTGGGAGCGCCAGCGTTTGTTAGGAGGAAGATCGGCCAAATCGGGTCGATGCCCCTCCCGGGTATGCAGGATGTGATAGCCCTTGGCGCGCATCGCGGCGAGCACCGCCTTAATCGGCTCGATCGGCGCGCGCACCAGCGACAGGTCGTAGCCCATGTGATCGACGTAGCCGCCTTCGCCACAGAAGTCGGTCTGCATATCGATGACGATCAGGGCGGTATTCTCCGGCCGCAGGTCGCCGTTGTAGGGCCAGGGATAGGGATCGGCGTCGACGAACGACTGCGCGATGTCGGGCCTGACGTTCATGAATCGGCGCTCCTATTCGGCCGCGTCGGGAAGCGTTTCGCCATGGCGGCGCGTGGGCCTCGGAAACCCGAAGCCGGTCCCGTCGGTGACAGCGACATCGTCTTCCCACGGCAGTCGGTAACGCCCGGCAACCATGTCCTGCATGAAGGTGTACGGGCAGTCGCCAGCACCGCCTTCGACGGCAACGTAGCCGCGATGGCCGAACTGGTAGATGTTGTTTTCGACGCCCCAGCCGAGCCGCGCTTCACGCACCAGATCGGGCCGAACCTCGGCGGTGATGATCTCATTGGCGCGGCCGGTCGTGCTGTGGGCAAGGACCGCTCCGTCGAAATTGACGATCATCCCCTCGCCCATGGAGTCGAAGGTTCCGTCGCTGCCACACATGCAGACATTGGCGGTGACCATGAGGTTGCAGAAAGCGTTGGCCTGGTTGGTGAACCGCCATGACTCCCGGATCGGCGCGGTGTAACCGGCGGTGCGCAGCATGATCTCCGCGCCCTTGTAGGCGCACTCGCGCGCCATCTCCGGAAACATGCCGTCGTGACAGATGATCAGAGCGAGCTTGCAGTCCTTCGGCCCGTCGATCACCGGGATGCCCATATCGCCGGGCTCCCACGGCTCGACCGGAACCCAGGGATGGAGCTTGCGGTAATAGAGCTTGATGTCGCCGTGATTGTCGATCACCAGCCCGACATTGTAGGGCATGCCGCCGGGGTTCAGCTCCATGATCGAGAAGCAACCCCAGATATCGTTCTCGGCGCACGCCGCCTGAAACGCCGCCACCTCAGGGCCGTCCATCCGGCACATGATGTCAGGATTGGTGTCCATCGACAGGCCGTGGAGGGCGTATTCGGGGAAGACGACGAGGTCCATCGTTCCGAGATTGCGCCGCGCCTTGCCGACCATCGAGACGATCACGTCCGTCTGAGCAGCGAGGTCGTCCGGTGTCTTCACGTCGGGAAGCTGAAGCTGGACAAGTCCGATGACGACGCCGTTGTCGCTTTTGTTGAGACCACCGAGACCGTTCATGACACGTGCTCCTATTTGGTGATCGACAGCTCGCCCGGAGCGCCGGCGAGGGACCGGCCCGGGGACGAGGTGGCGATCATGATGCCGAGGGTGAGGACGTAGGGCGCGGCGTAGAAAAGGTAGTAGCCTTCGGTCACGCCGACCGACTGCAATGCCGGCCCGAGTGCACCCGCGCCGCCGAACAACAGCGCCGCCGCAAAACATCCGAGCGGGTTCCAACGGGCGAAGATAACCAGCGCCACGGCCATCAGCCCCTGACCGGACGAGATGCCTTCGTTCCAGCTTCCCGGGTAGTAGAGCGAGAGGTAGGCGCCGCCGATCCCGGCAAGGGCACCGCCGGCCGCGGTCGATAGCAGCCGGACCCGATCCGGATCGAGCCCCATCGCCCGGGCTGAGTCCGAGCTGTCGCCGACGACCCGGATGATCAGACCGAGGCGGGTGTTGCGGAACGCCCACCAGAGAAAAACCGCGAGTGCAATGCCGATCAAGAACAGAACGTTGACGTTGAGCGCCGCCTGAACCTGCGGGATGTCGGACCAGGCGCCGAACGGGATCGCGGGCAGGTCGGGCGCCGCCGGTTGAATGAAGGCCTTGCCGAAGAAGAAGGCGAGGCCGACGCCGAACAGCATCATGGCGATGCCGATCGCGATGTCGTTGACCCTGGGGAACTTACAGATCCAGCCGTGAAAGAGACCAAAAACGCTGCCCGCCGCCGCGGCTGCCAGAACGCCGACCCACGGCGAGCCGCTCATAAACGCGACCGCGTAGCCGGTCATCGCGCCGAACACCAGCGTGCCTTCGAGGCCCAGATTGATCCGGCCGGAGCGCTCGGTGATGGTTTCGCCGAGGCTGACGAAAAGGAATGGGGTGGAGACACGAATGGCGCCACCAAGGATCGCCAGTGGAACGCTCCACAGGCCGATGTCGCTTTCCATCAGGCGGCTCTCTTCCAGAGATCGGGATTGAAGACCTTGAACCGGCCGTAAAAGGTCTCCGAGAACAGGATGACGATGAACAAGACGCCCTGGAGCACCACGACGGTGGCATCCGGCAGGTCCATCCGTCGCTGGATCAGACCGCCGGACGCGTCGATGCCGCCGAGGAGCACGGCAACGGGGATGATCGCCAGCGGATTGTGACGGGCAAGGAAGGCGACCAGGATGCCGGTGAAGCCGTAGCCGACGGCCAGCGACGCGTTGGCCGAACCCTGAACCGCCGCCACCTCGATCATGCCGGCAAGACCAGCGAACCCGCCGGCAAGCGCGCAGAAGCCGACGATCAGAGGCCCGACCGCCAGTCCCTGAATTTGCGCGGCGCGAACGTTACCGCCGGCGATGCGTGCGGCGAATCCCCAGCGGGTCTTCTCGATCAGGACCCACGAGACGATGCATGCAACGATGCCTATCACCAGGCCCCAGTGAACGTCCGTCCCGGGGATCGAGCCGATCCGGTAGGCCTCCGCCAGCGGCTCGGTCGACGGCTTGTTCAGCGACGCCGGATCGCGGAGCGGTCCCTCGACCAACTGATTCATGATCGCGATGGCGATGTAGGCCATCAGCAGGCTGGAGATGGTCTCGTTGACGGCGCGGTAGTGCCGCAATGCGCCGACCGCGCCGATCCACAGGCCGCCGGCGATCATTCCGCCCGCCGCCATGGCGAGCAGGCCGACGCCCGATGGCACGCCGGCAAGCGCCACGCCAAGGGCGGCGGCCGCGACACCGCCGAGGACCAGCGCCCCCTCACCCCCGATTACCACCAGACCAAGGCGCGCCGGCAAGGCAACGCACAGCGCCACGAGCAGGAGTGGCGCGGCGCGCGACAGCGTATTCTGGATCGAGAAAGCACTGCCGAAGCCGCCACGCCACATCAGCTCGAAGAGCTGGACCGGCGACTTGCCGAGGAAGGCAATGAAGATGCTGAACAGCGCCATTCCGACGAGAATGGCGGCAAGCGGAATAACGACCGATTCCGATCGCCGGGCAAGCCACGCGAGGCGCGCCGACGGGTGAACCGTCGGCGCTTCGGCGAGAACGGCCGGGCCGGTGATCTCGGCCATGGCTTTTCGCCCCTTGGCGTCGGGTCTCTTACGAGGTCGAGCCGACAACCCCTTCGACGAGATAGTCCATGCTCTCCAGTTCGATTGCCGTTTCGGGGAACGACTGATCCGCCGTTGCGATCACCGCACCGGTGTTGTCGTTGAGCGGACCCTTAATGACGGCGAATCCGCCCTTCATCATTTCGGCCAATGTGGCGTCGAACTGGTTCCGCGCGGCGTCGCTGACGGCCGGACCGAGCGGGCTCATCTTGATGAAGCCGTCGGCAAGCCCGCCGCGGGTGAAGTTGGGCAGCGGCTCGCCGGCGAGATGGTTCTCCACGAACATCTTGTAGACGTTGGCCCAGTTCCACTCGGCCCCGGTCAGGTATTTCTCCGGCGCCAGCGGCCCCTGGTTGGCGTGGTAACCGCAAACGAACGCATCGCGACCCGCTGCAGTCTCGACCACCACTTTCGGTCCGTCCACGTGGCAGGTGATAACGTCGACGCCCTGGTCGACGAGCGCGTTCACGGCCTCGGCCTCCTTGACCGCCAGCGACCACTCGCCGGTGAAAATCACCTGGCAGGTGATCTCCGGATCGACGGTGCGGGCGCCGAGGAGGAAGGAGTTGATGTTGAGCAGGACCTGCGGGATCGGCTTGGCGGCGACGAAGCCGATCTTCTTGGTCTGGGTGGTATGACCGGCGACGATGCCGTTCAGATACTGACCCATGCCGATGTAGCCGAAATACGAGCCGGTGTTAGCGGGATGGGTGCCATCCGACCACAGCCCGCCGCAGTGGCGGAACTGGATGTCGGGTGACTTGGCCGCCACCTCCAGCATGTGCGGGTCGAAATAGCCGAACGACGTCGGGAACAGCAGGGTGGCACCGTCGAGATTGATCATCGACTCCATCGACTTCTGGACGTCGACGGTCTCCGGCACGTTCTCCTCTTCGATGATGACGAGGCCGTCCATGCCCTTCAGAACGGCGGCGCCCTCGGCATGGGCCTGGTTGTAGCCGAAGTCATCCTTCGGCCCGACATAGATGAACCCGACGACCGTTTCGGCGGCAAGGGCGCGACCGAGTGGCGCGACCGATGCGGCAAGGCCGAGGGCAGCACCGGCGGCGCTGGTCCGGAGAAGCTGGCGGCGGGAGAGTGAAAATCTGTCGGTCATGATGCGGTCCTGTCTGGTTGGAATACGCAAGCCGGCTGGCGACTGAATAAGTGTATGCAATGGGTGTGCCATTGCGAATTCCTATGCTGATCAAGGGCCTATGCAGATCATCAACGTATGAGGCCTGCCCAGGATTCCCGCAGATGCGCAGGATAGCGGCTATTTTTTCATCGACTTGACGACTGTCTATTTTTTAGACATTCATGATTCCATAGCGCAGCGGATTGGGCTGCGACCGAAGGAGAGCGTCGCTTGCCGGGGGCACAGATAGGCGAATCAAGGGAACGGGTGCGGAGCGGGACCACCGTCGATCAGATGGTGCGCGCCATCGCCGACCGTATCGTCACCGGCGAGCTACGACCGGGCGAACGGCTCGACGAGACATCGCTGGCCGCCGACTTCGCGGTGTCACGGACTCCGGTCCGCGAAGCGCTTGGCCAGCTCTGCGCGATCGGGCTTGTCGACCGGCGGCCGAACCGCAGCGCGACGGTAGCAGTGGTGACCCAAGCGCACCTCCACTCGATGTTCGAGGCGATGGCCGAGCTGGAAGCGATCTGCGCCCGCCTGTCGGCCGAACGCATGTCCGCCGAAGAGCGCCGTACCCTCGAACGGGAGCATCAGGCTTCGGCCCGGCTGGTCTACAACGGCGACGATGACGCTTACGAGGCCCACAACACCCGGTTCCACTCCCGCCTCTATGAGGGCGCGCACAGCGTACACATCACCGACCTCGCCAATCTGACCCGCAACCGGCTCGCCCCGTTCCGGCGCGTCCAGTTTCGTCTGCCGGGCCGCCTGGCGAAGTCCTGGGACGAGCACGACGTGATCGTCGCCGCCATCGCGCGCGGCGACAGCGCGGGCGCCGCATCCGCCGCCCGGGCCCATGTCGCGATTGTTGAGGAAGCGAGCGCCGCGGTCTCAGCGACCGGCTGAACCGGATCAACAGCCACCTCTCATCGGCGCCGAGACCTCGGCCCTACCCGGCGCAGAGCCGCCCAAAAGGCAACGCCGCCCGACGCTAACCCTTCTCGCTGCCGGCGAGTTGGCCGGAGCGGATGAAGCGCTGCGAAAACAGGAAGATCACCAGAACAGGCAGCACCACGAGAATCGCCGCCTGGATCGCCTCCGGCCGCCGGATCGGGATGCCGGTCGCGGCCGAAAAGCTGAGGGCCCGCGAGCCACTGATCAGCGCCGTCAGTCCGACCGGCAGATTGTAGAGGTCGTCGTCCGATAGAAGAACGAATGCCAGGAAATAGTTGGCCCAATTTGCGATGAACGAAAAGAAGGCAATCAACGAAATCACCGGTTTGGCCAGCGGCAACGCGATCCGGCGGAAGACCTGCCAGGGCGTCGCCCCGTCGACGCGCGCCGAGTTGAGCACGTCGCGCGGCAGCGCCGTCGCGAAGTAGATGAAGGCGAGATAGACGCCGAAGGGGAAGAACGCGGTAGCGAGAACCAGCGAAATCCGCGTGTTGTTCAGTCCGATCAGATTCATCTCCAGAAAGATCGGCAGGACCACCGCCGCGTTTGGCGTGATCATCGCAACCAGCGTGACGATGAGGATCGCCCGACGGCCGGGAAAATCGTAAGTCGCCAAGGCGTAGCCCGCCGGTAGCGCAGCGACCAGCGACAGCCCGACGCCGCCGACCGAATAGATGATCGAATTGACGATCCAGACGCGGAGGTGCGCCCCCTCATAAGTGACGAGGTTGGTCCAGGTGGCAACGACATTGTCCCATCCTCCCCACGAGAAGGGCGGGGCGCTGAAGAGCGACGCGTCAGTCTGGCTGGCGGCCAGAAACAGCCAGATCAGCGGCAGACCAAAGAAACACATGGCGAAGAGAACGATCGCGCCGGCGACGAACTGCCAGGGTGCGATGCGACGCGGCCGCAGTCGGCGGATCGGATATGCGTCGGCGTTCATATCAATCGATCCTGTAGAAGCGGGTCGCGAACACGATCCACAGGGCGATCGATACAGACAGAGCTAGGATCATGGTCGACAGCGCCGCCGACACGCCGAAATCCCCTAGTGCGAATGCGTACTGGTAGGCGAGCTGATTGAGCGACCAGTCATTGCGGGCGAGCTGCGGCCCGGCGAGCCCAAGCAACTGTGGTTCGACAAAGAGCTGCAGGCCGTTGGCGATCGACAAGACCGCCATCAGGGCGACGGTTCGCCAGATCATCGGTATCTTGACCCGCAGCGCCAAGGTGACCGGGCGGCATCCGTCGACCCGGCCCGCTTCCATCACCTCGCCGGGCAGAGCGGTCAGCGCACCGTGGAGAACGACGATCCACCCGCCGGCATAGGCGAAGAAGGCCATCAGGGTGAAGACACCGGCGAAGCCGATCGAGTCGAACACCTGGAAACGGTTTTCCCAGCCGAGAAGCCCGTACACCGCCTTGAACGGGCTGACTTGCGGGTCCAGCAGGAAGAGCCAGAGCACGACGACAGCCGCCGAGGTCACGGCGCTGGGAAGAAACGTCACGGTCCGCACCGTGGTGCCTAGGCGCCGCGGCATAAGGTCGATGATCGTCGCCAATGCCACGACCCCGACAATCATCAGGCTGACCCACATGGCGACGTAGGTGATGACGTTGACGAAGCTTTGGCCGAGCCGAAAATCGTCCAGCGCCAGTTCATAGTTCATTAGCCCGGCGAAGGAACCCGAGATCGTATCGAAGAAGCTGAGGCCGATCGCGTAGCCGACCGGGAAAACACCGAAGGCAAGAAGGAGCAAGAGATAGGGCGTCAGAAAAAGGTAGGCGGTGATCGAACGCCGTCGCGACTTGGTCCGGGCGGCACGCGCCCGAGCTGCCGGGACCGCCGCCGCACCGGCGGACAAAGCGCTGGTCTCGGTCATCGGCGGTCTCCGTCAGAGTTCCGATGCGTCGTCGGCTACTCGTTGACGACCTCGTATCCCGCCACGCGAGCGGTGTTGACGATCTCCTGCTCCAAAGCCGGCAGCGTTTCGCGGAGCGTGCGGCCGGAGGCAACCGCGGGCGAGACGATCTTGCCGATCACCGACGGCATGTCGAAGCGACGCGCGTTGTTTCGCGGATCGGCGTAGGTGGCCGCCTCCTCCATCGCGGCGAAAACCTGATCGTCGGCATAATAGGCGTCATCGATCAGCTTCTCGCCCCAGAGTACGGTTACCGGCGCGTAGGGCGGGAAGGTCACCGCATCCTTCTGGTTGGCTTCGCTCGTCGTCAGCCACACCAGCATGTCGAGGGCGGCGTCCAGATTGTCGGTGTCCTTCCAGATGCCGAAGGCGCCGCCTCCGAAACTCCAGGTGAGTGGCTTGTCGTCCTCCGACCAGCGTGGCGGTATCGCCGCGGCGATTTCTCCGGCGGGGATCTGATAGCTCGGCTTGAGGATGAACTCGCCGAACCAAGTCGGGCCCACATAGAGCAGGAGCTTGCCGTCCTGAGCGGTCTGGACGAATTCCGGATCGAAGGGACCGGATTTGATGAGAGTCCCATTGGCGTTCATCGTGTCGATCATGTCCGCCGCGCGCAGGCAGGCGTCGTTGCTCAAGTCGACGAGCAACGTGTTGTCCCGACCGGCCACCGGCGTCGCCATATCGCAACCGGACGACATGATCATCGCGTAGACGCCATACGGATCGGTAGAGGAGCCGAGAAAATAGCCTGGATGATTCTCGGCAAGGTCGGCGCTCAGGACGATGAATTCCTCCCAGGTAGTCGGCACCGCGTATCCGAACGCCTCCATCTGGGGCTTGTCGTACCAGATGAGATTGTGGGCGAGATCGTTGCGCAAGCACACAAGGTCTTCATTGACGATGCACGGCGCGTTGGCGTTTGGATAGAAGTCGCCAAGCAGCGCCTCATCGACGAGCCCGTCGAGGTTCATCAGATAGTCGGCGCGCCGGGTGGCGAGCATCGCCGAATTGGGTGCGTCCGAGATGAACACCAGATCGGGCACGCCGCTTCCCGCCCGCAGCGCCAACTGCAGCTTGGTGACCATCTCCTCCGGCGCGACGGTGACGATGTCGAGCTCGACGCCATCGTTCTGCTCGGCATAAACCTTGTAGGACTGGACCCGCAGCGTATCGCCCCAAACGGTCAGCTTGCCCTCGGCCGCCAGAGCAGCCGGTGCGGCGAGCGCGGTTGCAAGCAGCACCACGCCAGTCACAGCGTAAGTCCAACGAAGATCAGTCACGAGTCCCTCCCAGTTTGTGTTTCGGATTGATGCGCGCCCGGGATCGGCGAGCGCAGGGTGCGTCCGTCGGGCGCGAACAGGTGGATGTTCTTGTCGCTGAAGGTCAGGTCGACGGGGTCGCCGGGATTGACCGCGATCTCACCGACGACCTGTGCGACGAGCTGGCTCTCGCCACGACCTTCGAAATATCCGTAATTGATGTTGCCAAGGCGCTCGACGGCTCGCGTCCGCGCCGGGATAACGATCCGGTCATCGTCGTTGGCGCCACGGTGCGGATCGCCGATCGCCAGATGTTCTGGACGGACGCCAACCGCTGCCGCCTCCCGTACGGAACCGTTGCCAACCGAGTCGGCCGGCAGGATGTTCATCTTCGGCGAGCCGATGAACTCGGCGACGAAGCGATTAGCCGGGTGGTGATAAAGCTCCAGCGGTTTACCAACCTGCTGGATGCGGCCGGCGTCGAGCGCAACGATCCGGTCCGCGAGGGTCATCGCCTCGACCTGATCGTGGGTCACGTAGATCATCGTGGTTCCGAGTTCGCGATGGAGCCGGTCAATCTCGAGACGCATCTGCACCCGCAACGCGGCGTCGAGATTGGACAGCGGTTCGTCGAAGAGGAACACATTCGGGTGACGGACGATGGCGCGGCCGATGGCAACGCGCTGGCGCTGGCCGCCGGACAACTGCCCGGGCCTGCGCTCCAGCAAGTCTTCAAGCCGCAGGATCTGCGCCGCCTCGGCGACGCGCTCGCGGATTCGCGACTTGTTGAAGCGCGCCAGTTGAAGATTGAACGCCATGTTGCCGAAGACGTTCATATGCGGATAGAGCGCGTAGGACTGGAACACCATCGCGATCCCCCGATCGGATGGTTCAGCGAAGGTGACGTCGGTACCGTCGATGAAGATGGCGCCGCCGGTCGCGTCCTCGAGGCCGGCGATAAGGCGGAGCAGGGTCGACTTGCCCGAACCCGACGGTCCGACAAAGACGACGAACTCGCCACGATCGACGGCAAGGTCGATGTCGCGGAGAACCTCGAGCGGTCCAAACGACTTGGCGACAGCTTCCAGTCGGACCATCGTCACCGGCGGCGCTCCTCGCGAATCCCGTCCGCGGTTACGTCAATGCGGGCAAGCGCGGCCCGGTCGATCTCGTCCCAGTCGTAGTCGGGGCTGAGGCCCGGCTTGGTTCGAACCGTGAGCTGGCCGTCGACGACCGAAAGGTCGCCGAGGGAGCCGAGACCCCTGATCTGGTCCTCGTTGATGACGAGTTGTTCGTAGTAGTCGTTGTTGGGAATCGCGGCGCAGAGCTGTGCGTTCGCTTCGCCCATACCGTGAACCTGAGCGCGCATCCCGAAAGACTCGCCGAGATGGGCGATCTTCAGGGCTCCGGTGATGCCGCCCTTAAACGCCGCCGACACCCTGACCATGTCGAGGGCGGCGGCCTCCACCCACGATGCCATGTTCCAGTGGGCACCATCGGTGGTCTCGGCGGCGAGGATCGGGATGTCGAGCTTTTCGCGGAGCCGGGCATAGTGCCCAATGTGATGCTCGCGCATCGGCTCCTCGTACCAAAGGAAGCCTTCCGCCTCGAGGGCCCGCCCGATCTTCAGAGCATCGACATAGTCGAAGCCGGCGGAGCCGTCATACATCAAGTCGGCGTCCGGCCCGACCCAGCGCCTGAGACTCCTGCAGAGCACGATGTCGGCATCGACGTCGCCCCAGGCGTGGAGCTTGAACGCCGTGAAGCCCATGTCCAGACAGAGCCGAATGTGCCGCTCGTAGGCGGCGAGATCTGGCCACGTCACTGTCGACGCGTAGGCCGGAACCACCGTGTCGTTGCCGCCGACCATCTGGTGAACCGGCATCCCGGCCACCTTCGATTTGACGTCCCAACAGAGAAGGTCGATCGCCGCGGTCGTGTGGACCGGGAACTCCTCGATCCGGTCCGTTTCCCACATGAGATGCCACACCCGTTCGGTCATCAGCGGGTCGGCGCCGAGAAAGCGGTCGAAGCGACGCCGGACCGCATCCGCGACACCGTCACCCTTACCGAGTTCAGTTGCGCCGAACGTCCCCGTGTCGGTCTCCATCCGCAGCACTGCCTTGCGCGGTCGCAACGGGTCGGGGGAATCACTCGCGGTGCTCGGCAACCCCTGGCGCCAGGCGAAAGCCGGCATCGGGTCGTGCTCCACCACCCAGCAGGAGAAACCCGTGATCTCCATAAATCTCCCTCACATCACTATAAAGCTACGCAAAATCTAATTGCACATGTCAATTACTTGTTTAAATATATTTAAATGACCGATTCGATGAACGAAGCATCCGGAAATCGCGGCAACGCTGGCTATGCGTCGTTTCGCGGCGCGCTGCTGAGCGGTCAGCTCCAGCCCGGGGTGACGCTGACCCAGGCGGAGCTTTGCGAAACCCTGGGCATGTCGCTGTCGCCTCTGCGCGATACCCTGACGCTGCTGGAAGCGGACGGCCTTGTCTCCATTCGGCGCCGGGCCGGGGTGACCGTGGTCGAACCGGACGTGGCCTTCATCCGGCGAAACTTTCAGTTCCGCACACTGATCGAGGGCGAAGCGATCGTGCGTTTCGCCGAGGCCGTACCGGCGGACTGGCTGGCAGACATGCGGACGCGCCATCAGGCGGCGCTTGACCGCGTGTCGCCGCGCAGTGACATGATCGCGCTCGGGCACCTACTCGGAGAAGTCGATCAGGACCTTCACCGGTCGATCGTGGCGGCGTTGCGCAATCCGATGATCGACGACACCCATGCGCAGCTTCAGGAGAACCTCAAGCTCGCCCGGGTCCTCAGCCACGACCTGATGTCGCCGTCGAAGGTGGCGGAGACGCTCAAGGAGCATCTGGTTGTCATCGAGAAGCTGGCCGAAGGCGATACCCACGGGTCGGCCGAAGCCCTCGACGCCCACTTCCGCGCCGCGATCCACCGGGTGTTCGCCGGCTAGGATCGAGCGAGACCAGCCCCCGCGAAAAGGTCAGCCGCCAGCGGAGGCCGGCAGGCAGCCCGGTCCCAGCGCCTCGAAGGTCTTGTAGGTGAGAATGAACTCCCGATGGCCGAGGGTCTCCGAAACCGTCCGCTCACCCCGACCGAGGTCGATCGCACCGGGGTGGATCGACACCGACCTGTTTCGCAAGGCAACGCGCGGCGACCCTGAACGGCGGGCCAAGATCCTGTCGCGGATTCAGACCGGCACGCTCGGCAGGCCCGAGGACATCGGCTGGACGTGCGCTTTCTTATGCTCACCGGCGGCGCATTACATCACCGGTCAGACCATCCTCGTCGACGGCGGCGGCGCTATCGGCTTCTGAGCCTCCCGAAATCGTCGCAAGTCCGCATCGCCCGCCCTAACGGTTCGCGTGACCGGGATCGACGAGCGCTGGCCGTCATTGAAACTTCATTTGAAGCGCTTCGATGAAGCTGCTAGCGATGCGCATAGATCAATGCACAATCCTGGTGACTTGCAATGCGCATTGCAGACTCGGCGAGGCAAGCCCATGGCGACGAGGACCAGATCGACGCCTCGCTCCAGGAGCGGCTCGCCGCTCATTCGGACAAACTGACCACAGCCGACAAGCGCATCTGGGCGGAGCTGAGCCGCGACCCGACCCTCGCCGTCTTTCAGTCGACCGAAGCCATCGCCACGAGCGCCGACGTCAATCAGGCTACGGTCGTTCGCTTTGCCCAGAAACTTGGCTATTCCGGATTCGTGGAGCTGCGCGAAGCGCTGCGCAACAGAGTGCGCGATACGACGTCCCCGGTCCAGCGATTGCGCAAGCTGGTGGATACGGCGGCCGATGAGGCCGGCACGTTGGCCGAACTTCTGGCCCATCAGGCCGAGGCGCTGGCGATGGCAGCGACCACGGTCTCCAACCAAGCGTTCGAGTCGGCGGCGGACAGGCTCGCGGCAGCGCGAACCATCCATGTCTTCGCCAGTGGCCATGCGACCACACTGGCCGAACTCGCCCTGCGCCGCCTGTCGCGCATCGGCTGCCATGTCGTCGATCTGCGTGGCGCGCCACGCGACATCATCGAACGCGTGGCGCAACTCGGATCCGACGACGCATTGCTTGCCTTCGCGTTTCGGACCCCGCCACGCCATCTCGGCGCACTGCTCGACATCGCCGCCGAACGAGAAGCCGCCATCGTCGCGGTGACCGATGTTCTGGCGCCCGACATGGCGCGCCCGCAGGCCCAGATTCTCGCCGCCTCCCGTGGACGAAGCGGCGACTACCAGACGCTCACCGTGCCCCTGGCCGTGATGGAAGCATTGGCGATTGCGGTTGCCAAGCGCGCGCCCCAACGGGCAACCGACGCGCTCGATCGCATCGGCGCCGTGGCCGAGCGGTTCGAGCCCCTGTCATCCTCCCGGCCCGCCTCCGGCCCTCTGGACAAGCGACGGAGGCGGAACCGGGATCGATGAACGGCGTCAGCCACCCGCCCGCCGACCGCTCTCCCAAACCGGGACAACGTTCGGCGTCTGAGATGCAAGCAGCACACAAGGACACACATCCATGACCGTGAAATCTATAGCCGCCGCGGCGTGCGGCGCAATGCTCATCGCCGCGCCGGCCCTTGCCGACGATATGAGCATGGCCGATCTAGTCGCAGCGGCCGAAGCCGAAGGCACCGTGACCGTCTATTCGTTCACCAGCCGCGTCTTCAAAGTCGAATCGGCCTTCGAGGAAGCTTATCCGAACATCGACCTCGTTCCCTTCGACATCTCCTCCACGGAGCAGATCGCCCGTATCACCGCCGAACTGGAAGCGGGCATCGCGAGCGCCGACGTGGCCTATCTCGCCGACGCAGCCATCGTCGTCGGCGCCCTGGTCGAGCCCGGCCATCTGACCGGCTATGTCCCACCGGCGTTCGCCGACCGGATTCCGGACAACTTCGAAGCGCCGCTGATGGCGCACCGCCTGTCGACCAAGGTGCTGATGTACAATGAAGAGGCCCATCCGGACGGCCCGCCGGTCGACAACCTGTGGGCACTGACCACCGACGACTGGCGCGGTCGCGTCATCATGGTCGATCCGTCGACGCGTGGCGACTATCTCGATCTGCTGACCGAGATCGTCCTGCAAAGCGACGCCATGGCGGCAGCGTATGAGGCGCAGTTTGGCATTCCGATCGAACTCGACGACGGCATCGCTAATGCCGGAGAGCAGTTTGTTGCCGACCTGATGGCCAACGATGTCGTGTTCGTGTCCTCCACCGACGATGTGAACGCCGCGGTTGGCGCGATCGGGCAGGAGAACCCGCCGATCGGCTTCACTTCCTACTCCGACCGTCGCGACAATGAAGAGGAAGGCTGGGCGTTGCAGGTCGCCAACGATGTCGCCCCCGCGCCGGGTATCATCTATCCAGCATTCCTCGGGATTCTGGAAAACGCGCCGAACCCGAACGCCGCCAAGCTGCTCATCACCTTCATGATGGGCGACGACAGCGAGACCGGCGGTCCCGCGCTCGCGCCGTTTTATGTGGCGGGCGATTACCTGACTCGTACCGATATCCCGCCTCATCCGGACGCCATTCCGCTCGATGGGTTCAATGCCTGGCGGATCGCGCCGGAGGCAACCGGTGCCGCTCGACAGGATGTCGCCGACCTGGTTCTGTCCTTGCAGTAACGGCTTGGGTCTGGTGGACAGTCCCTCGTGACACTGAGCAATCACGCGGGCGGCCGACTGATCGGCCGCCTGCCCCCTTCCGGTTTCGGCCTGACGGCCGGTGCGCTGGTGCTCCTCGGCCTGCTGGTGATCGTGCCGCTGGCCGGCATTGCGGCATCGCTGGCAAGCCCGGACGGGCTCGATGCGATCGGCGACGTCTTCACCGGCCGTATCGCCCGCAACATGCTGTGGGTTCCGCTCACCAATACCTTCGTCATTGGTTTCGTCGTTGCAGCGTCATGCATTCTGCTCGGCGGCTTCGTCGCCTGGCTGGTCACCATGACCGACATGCCGATGCGACACACCATCGGGGTTCTGGCGGCGTTGCCGTTCATGATCCCGACCTTCGCCGTTGCGCTGTCCTGGACCGTGCTGTTCGGCGACGACCGTCTGGGCCAAGCCTCGATGGGCCTGTTCGCGCAGCTCGATTTCGACGTGCCTGCCTGGCTCGCCTGGGGCGGTGTGCCGGTGACCGTCGTGTTGATCGCCCACCTTTACTCGATCGCGTACATGATGATCGCCGCCGCGCTGATCCTGGTCGGCCGTGACATGACGGCGGCCGCCGAGATCGCCGGCGCGACACGTGCGCAAATTCTGCGCGCCATCGTCTTCCCGGTGGTTACACCGACGGTGATTGCCGCCGGCGCGCTCTGCTTCGCCGAGGCGGTGTCGAGCTTCTCCGCCCCCGCCATTCTCGGCCTGCCGGTTCGCTTTCACACTCTCGCCACCCGCGCCTATGGGGCCATCGAAACCGGCACGCCAGAACGCGGTTACGTGCTGATTGCCGTCATGATCGTTGTGGCCGGCGCCTTCCTGGCGCTCAGCGCGGCGCTGCAGCGACGTCGCCAGGCTTTCACGACAGTGACCGGTAAGGCGGCGCAGCGCGGGCGCATGACGTTGGGACGCTGGCGCTGGCCATTCGCGGCGATTGCGGTGGTGCTCGTCGTGTCGACCACGATCGTGCCGGCATTGGCGCTGCTGCTGTCGAGCCTGTCACCGCGCAGCGGCGCGTTGTTCGCCGATCCGACCCTGCATTACTGGATCGGTTCGTCCGATCCGGCCATCGCCCAAGGCCAGGCCGGCGTCCTGCGCAATCCGCACCTCGTCCATGCGCTGTGGGTGACGCTCGGCGTCGGCGCGATGACGGGGGTGGCGGCGCTCGCCTGCGGGCTCGTCGTCGGATCAGCCATCGCCAGGCTCAAGCATGGCGCCATGGCGCAGCTCTTGAAACAGCTCTCCTTCCTCCCGCTGCTGGTGCCCGGCCTGGCGATCGGCGCCGCGTTCATCGGCTTTTACGGCGCGCCGATCGGACCGTTCCCATCGCTCTACGGCACAGCGGCGATTCTGGTTCTTGCCGGCGTCGCGGCGACGCTGCCGTTTGCGGTTCAGGCGGTGGCGTCCGCCCGCGCACAGATCGCGCCCGAACTCGAGGAAAGCGCGCGCGTCGCCGGTGCCGGATCGCTGCGGACATTGGGCGCGGTCACCTTGCCGCTCGCCGCGGGCAAGCTGATCGCCGGCTTCGTCCTCGTCTTCGTCAAGATGGTGCGCGATCTCGATCTGGTGATCCTGCTCTACACGCCGCAACTGCCACTGTTGACAGTGCTCGCCTTCCGTTACGCATCGGACGGGTTTGCCCAATTCGCCCACGCCATAGCGGCCATTATCCTCATTGTCTCCGTCGGCGCCCATCTGCTTGCCAGTGGCTTCGGGCGGGCCTCCCAACCGTGGTTGCGCGACGGATGACCTTTGCCATCGAACTCTCGGGCCTCACCAAAAGATATGCCGACCAGGTGGCTCTGGCCGGAGTCGATCTCACTGTCGAAAACGGCGCTTTCTGTGTGCTGCTCGGTCCCTCCGGATGCGGCAAGTCGACGTTGCTCAGAGCCGTCGCCGGTCTCGAACCCCCGACCAGCGGCGCCATCAGGCTCGGCGGCAAACCGGTCGCCGATGTCGCGCATGGAGTCCATGTCGCGCCCGGCATGCGCGACCTCGGCATGGTGTTTCAAAGCTACGCGCTGTGGCCGCACAAGACGGTGCGCGACAACATCGCCTGGCCGCTGAAGATCGCCGGTGTCGGCAAGGCGGAGCGCCGCGCGCGGCTCGCCGAGGTGGCCGAGATGCTGGACATCGCTCCGTATCTTGCGCGCTATCCGGCGGAGTTATCGGGTGGTCAGCAGCAGCGCGTCGCCATTGCCCGCTCGATCGCACCCAAGCCCAGCCTGCTTCTGTTCGATGAACCGCTGTCGAATTTGGACACTCAGCTTCGCGTCGAGATGCGCGCGGAACTGCTGAAGCTACATAGCAAGACAGGCGCGACCATCGTCTATGTGACCCACGACCAGGTCGAGGCGATGACCATGGCGACGCAGATCGTTGTCATGAACGCGGGTCGCATTGAACAGAACGGATCGACGGCTTCGATCCTGAGCGACCCGCAAACCGCTTTCGTCGCCGGCTTCGTCGGCAATCCACCGGCGAACCTGTTTGCGCTTCGCCGCAACGGAACGGGCTGGACGTTGGGCGACCAGGCCATCGCACTACAGTCCCTGCCGGCCCAGCACGAGACCGTGCGCGCCATGGTGCGCCCGTCACGCATCGGCCTGTCGGATCAACCGGGCGAACGGCGCTTGCAGGCCCGCTTCGTCGAGGCTTTGCCGTTCGGGGCGCAGCATTTCATCCAGCTTGAGAGCAACGTCGGGCGCATCACCGTACTGGTCGACGACTGGCAGGCGCGCGACCATGGCAGCGCCCTCTATGTCGAACTGCCCCTCCAGCCCGATGCCGTCTTCGACGCCGACGGGGCGCGTCTCACATGACGCTCATACACCTGATGCGCCATGGCGAAACCGAATGGAACATTGCGCGCCGCCTGCAGGGGCAGGCGGACATCGGCCTGTCTGAAGCTGGCCGTGTTCAGGTGCGGGCCCAACGCGCCGCGCTCGACGGCCTCCCCGTCCGGGTCGTCGCATCCGATCTCGCCCGCACGATCGAAACGGCCGAACTTCTGGACGTCGGTGCGGTGCGGACCGACCGGCGCCTGCGCGAGATCCATATCGGCGACTGGGAGGGGCGGCCGATCGAAGCCTTGCTGGCCGAGGACGCGGACGCTTACTACGATTGGCGCTTCGGCCGCTATACACCGCCAGGCGGAGAGGCGTGGGAGGGGTTCCGCGACCGCATCGTCGATGCGCTGCGCGAGCACGCCGACATGGCGCAGACGCAGGATCGTGACCTTCTGCTGATCTGTCACGGTGGCGTCATCCGCGCCGTCCTCGACGGATTTCTCGGCCTGCTGCCTGAGCGGTTCGCGGCCGCGGAGCCCGCCAGCCTGAGTACGATCCGACTGGACGGGCAGCCGGAACTGGTCTCCTACAATCGATAGTCCGCCGCGATCGCCAAACGGCAAAACCTCACGTCCGACCGATCTGGCCGCTGATCGACGGAAAACTTGACGATGAAGGTCGAGATTGGTTTCTGTGCCGGCAAACACAATCTGATTGGTGACCGTTGCCACCACGACTCGCGCGGAGACGGCACTTTGGAGTTCCGCGATGTCTGAGTCAGACGATCGCATCGTTCCCACACGATCCGGGATGGCGGACGGGTCACCATCTCCGGAAGCTGCGGGAAGCACCAACGGTGTCACGCAAATGCCGGCCGGGGCCAGTGGTAAATGGCTCACCCGGATCGCCCTGGCGATCGCCGCGGTTCTCGCCATCCCGCTGCTGACGGTGCTGGTCTCGGTCTTCTGGGAAAGCGGCGGCGCCTGGCCCCATCTCGTCGAGACCGTCCTTCCCCGCTATGTCACCAATACGATCGTGCTGGTGATCCTGGTCGGCATCGGAACGCTTGTCGTTGGGACGGCGACCGCCTGGCTGGTGACCATGTATGCCTTCCCGGGCCGGCGGGTCCTGGAATGGGCGCTGGTCTTGCCCCTTACCGTCCCGTCCTACGTCATCGCCTACGCCTATACTGATTTCCTTCAGCACTCAGGACCGGTTCAGACCTTGCTGCGCGATGTCACCGGCTGGGGGCCGCGCGACTATTGGTTTCCGAACGTTCGCTCGCTGGGCGGTGCCGCCCTCATGTTCGTCCTCGTCTTCTACCCTTATGTCTACATGCTGGCACGGGCGGCGTTTCTTCGGCAGTCGAGTACGCTCTTCGGCTCGGCGCGGACCCTCGGGCATGGGCCGTTGCGGGCATTCTTCTCGGTTGCGATGCCGCTGGCGCGCCCGGCGCTCGCCGGCGGCGTGGCGCTCGCGCTCATGGAGACTCTCGCCGACTTTGGTGCAGTGGCTCACTTTGGGGTTCAGACATTCACCACCGGGATCTACAGAACGTGGTTCGCCCTCGGCGACCGCATCGCCGCCCTGCATCTCGCGACCTGCCTGGTCGGCATTGTCTTCGTTGTGATCGCGCTTGAGCGTTGGCAGCGAAACAAGGCACCGAACCGCGCGACCACCGAAGGGCCGCGCGTGACACTCGCCACGCTGACCGGCGCCAAAGGGATGCTGGCGTTCGTTGGCGCGGCGATTCCCCTGGCTGCTGGCTTTGTAATTCCGGTTCTCATCCTCGCCGAGCTGGCCATGCCGCGTCTCGCGGTATTGGGCGAGCCGCGCTATCGGACTCTGGTTGCCAACTCGTTCACGCTCGCCGGGTTGGGAGCGCTGATCACGGTGTCGCTGGCCCTGCTGCTGGCGTATGCGGCCAGACTCCGCCCAGGCCGCGCTACGCTGATCGCGAACTGGACCGCATCGCTCGGCTACGCCCTGCCGGGTTCAATCATCGCCGTGGGTCTGCTGGTCCCGCTTGCAGGGTTCGACAATCGCCTCGATGCGCTCCTTCGCGGCACGATCAATGTCTCCACCGGCCTGCTCCTGACCGGTTCGATCGTCGCCCTGCTTTACGGCTACACGGTTCGTTTCATGGCGGTGGCGCTCAACACCGTCGAGGCGAGCCTGTCCAAGGTGACGCACTCGATGGACTACGCGGCGCGGACGTTGGGAACCAGTGCCGTTGCCACGCTGTTCCGCGTGCACATCCCGATTATTCGCGGCGGACTGTTCACCGCGGCGCTGCTGGTCTTCGTCGATGTCATGAAGGAATTGCCGGCAACGCTGATCCTGCGGCCCTTCAACTTCGATACGCTGGCGGTGCAGGCTTACCGGCTTGCCTCCGACGAACGCCTGGCGCAGGCGGCGGTTCCTTCACTCGTGATCGTCGTGGTTGGGCTCGCGCCCGTCATTCTTCTCAGCCGAGCAATTTCCAGCGAGCGGTCCTGATACGCATCGCGAAAGGACCGCCCGCCAGTTGGCCTCCGGCTACTCGTAGCCGATGCGATCGTAGATCTGGACCGCTAGCGCCTGATTCTTGCCTAGGACATCAAGGTTGAGGTCGTCAGCCTTGAAGCCCCCCTCCGGCGTCATTTCCGACAGCGCGTCGGCAAGCGGGATACCGACGACAACCGGGTACTCGTTATTGCCGTCCGCAAAGTAGTCCTGGGCGCTGTCGCTCGCCAGATACTCGAGGAAAGCGATGGCGTTGTCGCGGTTCGGTGCGTTGGTGGCAACGCCCGCGCCGGAGATGTTGACGTGCGTACCGGTCGAGTCCTGATTGGGGAACACGACCCCAAACATGTCCGTCGAACCGGTCAAGCCGTCAACGTCGCCGCCCAGCGCGCGAGCGAAGTAGTAGGTGTTGGAGACAGCGATATCGCATTCGCCGGAAGCGACAGCGCGAAGCTGGTCGGTGTCGCCGCCCTCCGGATCGCGGGCGAGATTGTCCTTAAGGCCTTGCGCCCAAGTCTGCGCGGCTTCTTCGCCGACGTGCTCGGCGATCGCGGCCAGCAGGGAGATCATGTAGATGTTGGAGCTGGACCGGGCGCACACCTTGCCGGCATATTTCGGATCGGCGAGGTCCTGGTAGGACTGCGGCGGGTCGGCGACTTCGTTCTCGTCATAGAAGATGACCCGGGCCCGCTGGGAGAAGCCGTACCACTTCCCGTCGGGATTGCGCAGATTCTCAGGAATCCGTTCAGCGAGAACCGCGGACTCGATTGGCTGAAGCAAACCTGCCTGATCCGCCCGGTAAAGCCGCCCGGCGTCGACCGTCAACAGGACGTCGGCGGGGCTGTTCGCACCCTCCGCGGTCATGCGTTCGATCAGAACGTCGGCGCTGTCCTCAATGCGGTTGATCTTGATGCCGGTTTGCTCTTCGAAATCCGAATAGAGGCGCTCGTCCGTATCGTAGTGGCGGGAGGAATAGAGGTTCAGCTCGCCATCGGCGTACGCGGACGAAACGGCGAAAGCCGCAACCGTGATCGCAAGTACGGACGGTAGCAGAAGTGTCCTTCGATTCAGCATCTTGATGTCTCTCCGTGTTGACTGGGTTCAAGGCCCGGCCGGTATGGTGTGGTGCTGGCTGCACCGCACGGTACGTCTTATCGACAAAAACTTGAGTTGCAAAGTCAGGTTTTGACCAAATGCGACAAAACGGATCATGGACCGCCCGGCACTAGACTGGCCGGGCGGTCAGTGACACCGCTTCGAGATGGGATTTCAGCTCACGTCGAACGGTCGCGTTGCCGCGAAGCCTCGCCGTCTTCGCTCGACATTCCGGACTGGGTGAGCGCTGGTCAGCGGGCCGGCGAAAAACTCAGGGAGAAAGGACCGCAATCAACCGTTGGCGGCGACGAGCCCTAACCGGTCGGCGACCTCGTCGCCGGCCCCGATCAGATCGGCGATCGTGTATCGATCCAAGGTGGACAGGAACGCGTCCAGCGCTTCGGACCAAACCGAGTGAAGACGGCAGCTGAGGACAAGCGGGCAGTCCGTGTCGGAATCCTCGAAGCACTCCGCCAAGGCGAAGCGCTCCTCCGTTAACCGTACGACTCCGCCAACGGTGATCTGTTCCGGCGCGCGCGCGAGGCGAATCCCGCCGTTGCGCCCCCTCACAGTTTCGATGAGCTCGCCGCGGGTCATGATCGGCAGGATCTTGAACAGGTGCGTTTCCGAGATCGCATAGCGCGCCGCAATCTGCGGCACCTTGCAGAGCCGCTGATTGTTCGCAGCGCAATACATCAGAATGCGCAGCGCGTGGTTGGTCTGATGCGTGATATGCACCGGTGGTTCCTTGGTGGCCGTCCAGCGCGTCATACACTGGAACTAGATCAACTCTAAAGAACCATCCTCACAAGAGCAATCGGCGGGCTCGATAGGCCGCGCGAGACCGAGTGTCTGTCCGAAAAAAGACATGATGACAATAGGTTAACCAGGTACTGTGACGGCGGGCAGCCAGATCACGCCACGATGGGACGGCGAATCAATCGGCTCGCAAGTTGGGACCCCTACGCAGCGCCGGTGCTATCGCCAACCACCAAACGAACCGGGACGATCGCTTCGCTGATGTCGGCGTCCGGGTCATCAAGACGTCGGCGCAGCGCACTGACTGCCCGACGGCCGATCTCCTGCGGATTGTGCTCAATGAAGGCGTAGAGCGGATCGTAGAGGCCTCTCAGTTCGGTCGAAAGCGAACCGAAACTGGCGACCGGTAACGAACTGTCGGCTGCCTTCAGCGCCTTCAGGATACCGATCGCGACCACGTTCATGGCCGAGACGATCACATCGGGCCGGCGCCCTTCAGCGATGATATCGCTGGCGATATCAAAGCCACACTCCTGATCGAAGCCACCGAAACGAACGTCGAGCTCGACGTCAGATCCCGAAAGCGCGTCCTTGAGCCCCCTCACGCGATCGCGGGTCGATTCGACCGCTGGTGTGCCGCCGACGAAAACCACCGACTTCAGCCCCTGGCGGGTGAAGTGTTCGCCCAACAGCCGCCCACCGCCATAGGAGTCGACCTTGACCGTATCGAATGTCTGGCCCTCAAGCTGCCGCAGCAGAACGACCGCCGGAATCTGATACCGCTCGATGATATCGAGCGATTGCTCGGCTTCCGCCTGCGGCCGCAATGTTGGCAGTGTGATGATGCCGTCGATACGGCGCGACACGAGCTGCTCATAATAGGCTCTTTCGCGCGATTCGTTGCTGTCGGTGTTGCACATCAGGATGACGTATCCGGTGGCCCACGCCGCATCCTCGACACCTTGCGCGATCTGCATGACGAAGGGATCGGAGATCGACGGAACGACGAGGGCGAAGGTGTCGGTGCGTCCCTGGAAGAAAGCGCGGACCGTCGCGTTTGGTATGTAGTCGAGGGCTTCGGCCGCCTCACGAACCTTGACGCGCGTCTCCTCGGCAAGTTTCTCGGGCGTGTTGAAGTACCGCGAAACGGTCATCGCCGAAACGTCGGCGCGGCGGGCAATGTCAATGATGGTGGTGCGACGGCTCATCCGGTAAGTCGTTCAACGTAAACGTAGTAGGCGCCGAAGCGCTCCCCGCTAGCATCTACGAAAACCGCGTCAAGTACGACCTCCTGGGCCTCGGCGCGGACTTCAAAGGTTACCTCCTCGCTTTCACTGTCCACAGCACACCGCCAGCCGCGACTCCCGAAGGCGATCTCCGCAAATGCCGGCCGAAGCGGTTTCGGCACGCCATGCATCCGGTAGCGCACGAAGCTCCGACGCTCGTCCTCTGTGAGTTGCGGCACTGCCGAGAGCGGAAGACCGAGCTCGGTCGGCCAGCGTCGCAGCCGGAGACGGTACTGACCCGGCTCCACGAACCGCACCCGCCATCGTCCCGAGGTTCGCAAGAGTTCCAACACCTGCGCCTGATCCCACGCGATGTCGCCGGCGACATCCATTGCGTCGAGCCGCTCGACCGTCTGTTCGTCATGCCCGACCCAGAGCGGCAATGGCGTGTCGAGGTTTGCGGAAACCTCGGACCAGAAACGATCATGGGCGGCGGCCAGGCGATCAACGACGTCCGGGTGGTCAGCCGCTACGTCCCGGGTCTGACCGGGATCCGCGTCGACATCGTATAGCTCGCGGCCGCGGACCAGCCGCCAGTTGTCGGACATGGCGCAGTAGTCCCACGCGGCCGGTGGGACCTGCGATTGCTGGTTCTGCTGGATCAGCACACGATCGCGGTCGGGCGGCGCGCCGTCGCAGATCTGCGGCTTGAGTGACATCCCGTCGAACTGCACCCGCGGCGTCTCCAGGTCGCAGAGATCGATCAGCGTGGGAAACACATCCATCATCGACGCGAGACCACCCCTGCGATCGGCGGTGATGCCGCCGTTCGGATAGCGCACGAAAAAGGGCACGCGATGCCCGCCTTCGTAGTACGATCCTTTCTTGCCGCGGTACCCCGCGTTGAAGCCCGACTGAACGCGCTCCTCGGCGTCGACTTCGGCACCGCCCGAGGAACCGTTGTCGGTCGTGAAGATGATGATCGTGTCGTCCTCGATCTCCAGCTCCCGCAGCGTCTGCAGCAACCGTCCGAAATTCTCATCGATGTTGGCGATCATGCCGTAGAATTCGGGCTCGGCGATCTCCGGGTTCGCGCGGTACGGCTCCGCGTATTTGTCGGCAACGAAGTACGGCACGTGGGGCGCGTTGGTTGCGATGTAGGCGAAGAACGGCGCGTTAGCGCTGTCGCGGATGAAGGCCATCGCCTCGTCAAACCAGACGTCGGTGCAATAGCCCTCGAAAGACTCGGGTCGGTCGTTGCGGAAATACGTGTCGTCGAAATAGTCGTTGCCCCAGAAATCCGGCGTGCCGCCCACGCCGCCGCCCTTGTGGGCGACGACCTTCTCGAAGCCGCGATCCTGAGGTCGGTAAGGGTAGGCGTCGCCCAGGTGCCATTTGCCGAACATGCCAGTGCGGTAGCCCGACTTCCGGAAGGTCTCGGCCATCGTCACTTCATCGTGGTCGAGGATCGAGCGTCCCCACGCTGTCGCCCAGGCACCATTCCGCAGGGGCGCGCGCCCGGTCATCAGCATGCCGCGGGTGGGGGTGCACAGCGGCGCCGCATGAAAGTCCGTCAACGACAAGGCTTCGGACGCGAAGCGGTCGAGTTCCGGGGTCTTCAGCCATGGGTTGCCCATGCAGCTGAGATCTCCGATGCCCTGATCGTCGGTTATCACGATCACCACATTCGGCGGTCGACCCGATCTGATTGTGCGGCTCACCGTCCTTCGCCTCCCTGACTGCTCTTTCCAGCTAATCCATCATATGTTAGTGCTAACATCAGTTGGCGTTAAAGTTAACATCACTGCCAACGGGGTTCCAGCGCACGCTTGGCTATTGGGAGGAGAACGATGAAGAGCTTGGTACGAAGCTTGATGATGGGAGCGGCCCTGACCGTCACCGGGCCTGCTTTCGCCGAAGAGTTGAATGTGGCGGCGAATTATTTCTCGACAATTCCGAACGGCGACATGGCCGCCCTGGACCCGGCGCGGCGGGGAACGTGGTCGTTCCACTCCCTGCTCTGGGCGCCGCTGGTCGCGGGCGATACGGCCGGAAATCCAATCCCCGAGAAGAGCCTGGCCGAAAGCTGGGAGATGAGCGAGGACGGCAAGAGCTGGACCTTCAATCTCAGGCCGGACGCAAAGTTCTCCGACGGCACCCCGATCGACGCCGAGGACGTTGCCCTGTCGTGGGGTTACCTGGCGATGATGACGAACCCCGAGAGCTTCGGCTTTCGTGACAACTTCGGCTCCGCACGTCGCATGTTTGGCGATATCGAGGGCCTGAAGGCGTTCACCGAGAACGTCGCGTTCAACCCGTTCGGAACGGGCGAGGTCGGCGACTTTGCCGGGATCGAAGTGGTCGACGACCACACGGTGCGCATCAACTTCACGCGGCCTGCGGAGAATTTTCTGAGCCGCCTGACCGCGGCTTTCGCGGTGTTCAAGCCCGAAGACCTCTACGCCGGCGCCGATGCCAACTACGACATCTCCGACTTCTGGACCTCCAGCGCGGCCGCTTCGGGCCCCTACATGATCGAGGAGGCGGTGCCGGGTGAGCGCTACACCATGGTGCCGAACCCCAACTATTTCGGACCGGCCCACCAGATCGATCGCATCAACGTGCTGGCGGTGTCGGAAGACCCCAACACCGCACTGACCGCCTTCGCCAATGGCGAGCTCGATATTGTCGCGTTTCCGCTGGTCGGCGATCTGGCCCGTCAGGCTTATGGCGATCCAGCCATCAGGGACAAGATGATGGAAGTCCCGATGTGGCAGGTTCAGCAGTACTGGATCACCCCGAACCCGCCGATGGACGACGTCAACGTCCGCCGCGCCTTCTCGATGGCGCTCAATCGCGAAGCGCTCGTCTCGGTTCTCAACGGCGGCAGCGAATTGCGTCTGGTCGACGAAGTCAACATGCACCGCAACCCGAACGTCCCGCATTGCGAGGCGGAGACGGCAGCGGTGACCGCCATGCCATTCGATCCGGAGGCGGCCAAGGCAGAACTCGCCAAGTCTGCCTACGCAGACGACATTCTGGACATGGAGATCAATATCTCCGTGCGCAGCCCCGATGAGCTTCCGGCTATCGAGGTCTATGGGGCGATGTTGGAACAGGCACTTGGCCTCACGAACATCAACATTCGCACCGAGCAGGTTGAGGATCGCAACAATCCGCCGTTCCCGGTGCATCTGCACCTCAACACGCAGCAGCCCTGGTACGCGGACCTGACCGACACGCTGCAGAACATGATCTTCATCATTCCGGATGAGCCCTATCCGGAGGGCCTGAACCACAGCTTCTTCAACGTGCCGTACATTCCGGAGCTGGTGCCGATGGTCCAGGAAGCGATGGCGACGACCGATCCGGACCAGCGCTGCGCGCTGGTCGCCGAGATCGGCCAGATCTGGAACGACAAGGTCTTCTCGATCGACTACGCAGTTCCGAAGGCCTTCTATCTGGTCCAGCCCTGGGTGGAGGGTGACCTCGACTTCTATCGCAATGCCGGCCAGAGCAAGCCCCTGAACCTTGAGACCTGGTCGGTCGGCGAAAAGGGCTAAGTGCGCCGCACCCCAAGCCTCCCGGCTGGACCGGGGGGCTTGATCGATCCAAACTTGACGCAGCGGACCCCCGGACTCTGTATCGATGCTGCTCTACGTCCTGCGCCGACTGCTGTTGATGATCCCGATGGTGGTGTTCATCACGGCATTCGTGTTTCTGCTTGGGCAGTTCGCGGCACCCGATATCGCCTTCGAGCGCACGATACGGCTCAATGACGGCGTCTTCGATCCGGAGATCTATGAGACCCTGAGGGTCAATATGGGGCTCGACGGGTCGGTGCTGGAGCGCTTTGGCCGTTTCATCGCCGGCGCCGTCACCGGCGATTTCGGTGTGTCGTGGACGCTGCCGGGCAACCCGGAAATCGGCCCCCTCATCCTTAAGGCGTTGCCGATTTCGATGCAGCTCGGCGCGGCGGCACTGGTGATGGCGCTCGCTGTTGGTATTCCGTTAGGCGTGCTCGCCGCGGCCTATCGTGGGAAGTTCGGCGACTACGCCACCGTGACGGTGGCGACGATCCTGGCGTCGATCCCGCCATTTGTCCTGGCGCCGCTCGCCCTGGTCCTGTTTGTGACGACCATTCCAATCCTGCCGACGACCGGGTTCGGATGGCATGGCATCTTCTCGGTCGAGGCGATCCTGCCTGCCGCGCTGCTCGCGGTCGGCCCGCTCATCATCGTCGTGCGCTACACCCGCGCCGCGGTGATCGACACCATGGCCCGCGAGTTCATCCGCGCTGCCCGGGCGAAGGGGCTGGCCGAGAGGCTGGTGATCGGTCGCCACGTTCTGAAGAACTCCATGACCCCGCTCCTGTCGGCGATCGGCGTGATCGCCGGGTTCTTGCTGTCGGGGACGATCTTCATCGAAACCGTTTTCGGCATCAAAGGATTTGGCTTTGTCAGCGTCACCGCGTTTCGCAGCGGCGACATCAACACGGTCGCGGCGGCGACGCTGGTCAGCGGGATGATCACGGCCATCGTCAACCTCGTAACCGACCTCTGCTACGGGGTGCTCGATCCTCGGGTGAGGATTGAAGCATGAGCCGGACAGCCGACGCGGAGCAGGCCGAAACGCCGGCTGCCGACGACAAGCCCGAACTGAGCGCGCCGCGCAGTCTTTATGGCGACGCCTGGCGCGACTTTCGCGCCTCCAAGACCGGAATGTTCGGCCTGATCGTCGCGACGCTGTGTATCGTCATCGCGATCTTCGCGCCCTGGATCGCGCCCTATGGCTACGCCGAGCAAGACTGGACGGCGATCCGCGAAGGCCCGAGCTGGGAGCATCTGATGGGCACCGACGCCATCGGGCGCGACCTCTTCAGCCGCATCCTCATGGGGATTCGCACAGCCGTTTTCCTCGGCTTCGTCGTGTCGTTCGTGACGGCGATCATCGGGATCCTGATCGGATCGATCGGGCCGTTGATCGGCGGCTGGGTGGATACCGCGGTGGTGTGGGTCATCGACGGCCTGCTCAACTTCCCGGCGCTGTGGCTGGCCGCCTTTGCCGCCGTCGTGACCAAGCCGATAGTGGCGGCGATCGCGGGACCAGCTTACGCCGCGACCGGCTGGGACGTGTTCTCCGACACGGTGTTCCTCGACTATCTTGTCGTCTTCACCTGCTTGTCGCTGGTGTGGTGGGCGCCGCTCGGGCGCCTCGTCCGCGGGCAGGTGCTGTCGATCCGCGAGGAGGAATTCATCGCCGCGCAGAAATCGATCGGCGCATCGCGGTGGTGGATCATCACCCGGCACCTGGCGCCGAACGTTCTGGGTCAGGTGATCATTCACCTGTCGGCCGGCATCGGTACGCTGATGCTGGCCGAAAGCGCGCTCAGCTTCCTGGGCATCGGCATCCAGCCGCCCGGCGCGAGCCTCGGCAACCTCATCTTCTCCGGCATATCGACATGGCGCTCCGATCCGCATCTGGTCGCCATGCCAGGTTTCGCGCTGTCCCTTATCATCCTCGCGTTCGTGTTCATCGGCGACGCGTTGAACGACGCGCTCAATCCAAGACTCCGGACGCGGTGATGAGTGTCTTGTCGATCGAGAATCTGAGTGTCGAATTCTCCGTCGGTGACGGCGGCTTCCTGGCGGTCGACGGCGTCACGCTTTCGGTCGAGCCCGGCGAGATCATGGGGATCGTCGGCGAGTCCGGTTGCGGCAAGAGCACCGCCGGCCTCGCCATCATGGGGTTGCTGCCGTCGGCGGGGCGCGTGGTCGGTGGCAGGATCAACGTGGTCGGCACCGACGTGGTGCCCCTCAGCCGGACCCAGCTCGACAAGCTTCGCGGCCGGGAGATGGCGATGATCTTTCAGGACTCGCTCGCCGCGCTCGACCCGACGATGAAGATCGGCCGGCAACTGACCGAGGCGATCCTCGTCCACGAGAAATTCGGACGGGAGGAGGCGCGCGAGAAGGCGGCTGCCCTCCTCCAACATGTCGGCATCCCCTCGCCGCACGCGCGCCTCGACAGCTACCCGCACGAATTCTCCGGCGGCATGCGGCAGCGGGTGATGATTGCCATGGCGATCGCGTGTTCACCGAAACTGCTGATCGCCGATGAACCGACCACGGCACTGGATGTCACGATCCAGAGGCAGGTGCTGGAACTGATCCTTGCGTTGCGTGATGAGATCGGCGCGGGCGTCGTGCTTATCACCCACGATGTCGGTGTGGTGGCGGAGACCTGCGACAAGGTCGCGGTGATGTATGCCGGCCGCGTGGTCGAGGCGGGACCGACGCGCGCCGTCCTCACCGACCCGCGCCACCCCTATACGGCCGGCCTGCTGGCGTCGTCGCTTGACCTCGAGCACGATCGCACCCGGACACTTGAAGCGATCCCCGGGCTGCCGCCGAGCCTTGCATTCCTGCCGAAAGGCTGCGCGTTCGCACCCAGATGCGCCAAGCGGACGGCGCGTTGTGACACGCGGCCAAGTCTCGAACCGATCGGCGACAACCATACCGCCGCGTGCTGGAACATGGTGGACGAGGAGGTGCAATAATGGCGCTCCTCGAGGTCGAAAACCTTAAGGTCCACTATCCCGGTCCGCGATCGGGCCCGTACCCGTGGTCCAGGCGCGTGCCGATCAAGGCGGTCGACGGGGTCAGTCTCACCTTGCACAAGGGCAAGACGCTGGGGCTGGTCGGCGAGTCCGGTTGCGGCAAGTCGACTTTGGGACGGGCGATCGCCCAGCTCACGCCGATCAACGCGGGCTCGGTGCGCTTTGACGGTGTCGATCTGGTCAACGTCCCGGCCGGCGACCTCCGGCGGCTCCGGCGGCGACTGCAGCTTATCTTTCAGGACCCCTACGCCTCGCTTGATCCGCGGCGGTCGATCGGGTTTCAGGTCGGTGAACCGCTCCTGCTTGCGGGTGAAACGGATTCCAAGGCGCGCCAGGTGCGGGTGCGCGAGCTGCTTGAGATCGTCGGCCTGGATCCGGCATTGGAGAACCGCTACCCGCACGAATTTTCCGGCGGTCAGCGCCAGCGCGTCGGCATCGCCAGGGCGCTGGCCACGCGCCCGTCCTTAGTGCTTGCTGACGAACCGGTGTCGGCGCTCGATGTTTCGATCCAGGCTCAAGTCATCAATCTGCTCCGCGATCTGCGCGAACAGTTCGGTCTGTCGATCCTGTTCATCAGCCATGACCTGCGGGTGGTGCGCTATGTCAGCGACGTTGTCGCGGTCATGTATCTCGGGCGCATTGTCGAGATCGCGCCGGTCGAGGAGGTGTTCGCCTCCCCGAAGCATCCCTATTCACAGGCGCTGCTGTCGGCCGTCCCGCGGCCAGCCTGGGAGGACAGCCCCGCGCCGGTGAAGCTGGAGGGCGAGGTGCCGAGCCCGATCGACCTGCCGCGTGGCTGCGCCTTCGCTACTCGATGCCCGATCGCGACCGAAGCCTGCCACGCGACCGCCCCGAGCCTTGACGAAAAAAGCCCCGGACACTTCGTTGCGTGTATCCACGTGGACTGAGCGCGAACACCTTGCCGGCCGCCGGTCGTTACCCTGGACGCGGATGTCTGGATGTGGATCGTGACGATGTGGGAGCTTCTGGGGTTGGCAGGTGAGCTGCAGCGGTGACCAAGTCCGAAAAACCATGCTGCATCGTCAGCCGGCCGGCATCGGAGAGGATCGCTGGATCCTCCCGTGCGCAGGTGACCGAATCTGACACGGCGGAGCGAGCCATTGCCACTGCCCGCTTCGCCGGTGGCCGCACCTTTATCGGTACCGATCGCCCGGAGTTGCCGCAGGACGGCGAAGGGCCGCGCAGACCGATCAAGATTCGCGCGTTTGGTATCGAAGCGTCGGCTGTCGACAACCGTCGCTTCGCCCGGTTCGTGGACGAGACGGGCTATGTGACCGAGACCGAGCGGATCGGCTGGTCGTTCGTCTTCGCGGGTTTGCTCGAAGATCCCGACAGGTGGCCCACGCGCGTGGCGGCCGCGCCGTGGTGGCGGCGGGTGGACGGCGTCTCATGGCGATCGCCGGAGGGGCCCGGTTCGGACCTGACGGGACGGACGGATCACCCGGTCGTCCAGGTCTCCTGGAACGACGCTGTCGCCTTTGCCCGGTGGGCGGGGGGCCGGTTGCCGACAGAAGCCGAGTGGGAACACGCCGCCCGCGCCGGCGCAGCCGACGCCCGGTTTCCCTGGGGCGACGCGGAGCCGACCGACGAGACCGTCCTTTGCAACATCTGGCAGGGGCGATTTCCCGACCACAACACGGTCGCGGATGGCTATCTGGGCACGGCGCCGGTGGTCTCGTTTGAGCCTAATTCGGCGGGCCTGTTCAATATGGCCGGCAACATCTGGGAGTGGTGCGTCGATCCGTTCCGGGTCCGCTCACAGCGCCGCGACGCGAAGAAACGGAACAGTGAAGCCCGCGCTGCCAACCAACGAGTGGTCAAGGGCGGCTCGTTTCTGTGCCACATCTCATACTGCTACCGCTACCGCATCGCAGCGCGCATGGGATTACCCCCCGACTCGGCGGCAAGTCACACCGGGTTCCGCATCGCCTATGACGACTCGGCCGCGGGGAAGTAACGCCAGGGCTGGAAGGGCTCTGCTTTCCTGGCACGGTGCGCAGACTTCATCACAAAGAGCCTCGATCGGCCACGGAGCTGGCGACCAAAACACTCGTCCGCGCACCGTGATGGCGATCGCTGACGTCGAGATGGAGCCTGAAGGGCTCAATCGCCGTCCGGGTTGAGCTGCGGGCTGATGCAAGCGCTCGATCCATTGTTTCGCCGAGCTCCGTGCTGTGCCTGAAAACTGAACGTGAACCGGAAGTCACCGTCGGGTGGTCATCGGCTCGCCGTTGACTCGTCGCCGAAAACCGTTGTTAATACGAATTACTGATACGTATAAGCGGCAAACGCGGATGATTACGCAGAGGCACGTTGCGGAGGAAGCGGGGGTATCCCAGGCAACGGTGTCGATCGTGTTGCAGGGGCGGAGCGATGCATCGATCCCACAGGAGACCGTGGAGCGCGTGCTCGCGGCCGTTGAACGGCTTGGCTACCGCCCCAACCGATATGCGCAGGCGCTCCGTACGAGCAGGACACGTACGATCGCCTGCCTCGTGCCGGACATCACCAACCCCTTCTACCCGGCCCTCGTCCGTGGTGTTCAGAAAGAAGCTGAGGACCGGGACTACGATGTGCTGGTCATCAACACGGACGGCACCGAAGAGCGCGAGCGCTACTATGTCGAATGGGCAAGACATGGCCGGGTCGATGGCGTGGTCGGTGCCTTCTTCCATCTGAGGGTTGATGATTTCCGCCCCCTGATCGGGGAGAATATCGCCCTCGTTCGCATCGAGTCGTCACGCAAGAACGGGGGCGAACTCCCGATCGACGACATCTTCGTCGACAACCAGAAAGCCGCGGCCGAGATCGGAGAGTTTCTGGTTTCAAAAGGCCACCGCCGGATCGCCATCGTCGCCGGACAAGGCGGGCCGCAGCGCGTTCGGGTCGAAGGGTGCCGTGACGCTTTGCAGAACCACGGTATCGAGCCGCTGATCGCTCTGGATGCGTCGTTCACCGAAGACGGCGGTGCGCGCGCAGTGGAGCAATTGTTGTCGGGCCCAAGCGTTCCGACAGCCGTATTCGCCGCCAACGACTTGATGGCCATCGGCGCCATGCGGGCGTTACGCGCCCGTGGCCTGGAGATACCCGGCGACGTGGCAGTCGTCGGTTTCGACGACATCTCCGCAGCGAGCCTCGTCACCCCCGGACTGACGACGGTTGCTCAGTTCCAGAAGGACATGGGCGCTTATGCCGCTCAGATCCTCATGGATCGCCTCGCCGGAACCCTGACCGGCCCGGGCACAACGCACGAACTTGGATACGCCGCAATCATGCGGGCGTCGGCATGACAACGACCAGAGGGAGATGAACCATGCGAAGCATCAAAAACAGGACAGCCATCGCAGGCGCCGCTGCCGCGTTTCTGGCCAGCACAATGCTGGCAACGGCCGCCGAAGAAGTGACGTGGTGGTATGAGGCCGCAAACCCGGAGCAGCAGGGGCACTTAACCGATTTCCTGATCGACGCGTTCAATCAAAACAATCCGGACCATGAGCTGACGATCGACTATCGCGGCGCCGAGCTGACGCGCCAGCTGCGCGTGGCGATGCTCGCCGATAGTGGCCCTGACGTGGTCATGACGCCGGGCCCCGCCTATGTCGCCACCATGGCCCAAGCCGGTCAGCTGATGTCACTCGATGATCTGGCGGACGAACTGGGCTGGAATGACCGCCTGCTTGAGGTCTTCCTCGACCTTGGCCGCTACGAAGGCCAGCTTTACGCGCTGCCCAAAACGTATGAAACGCTTGGGCTTTTCCACAACAAGCAGATGTTCGAAGAGAATGGCTGGGAGACGCCAAGCACCATCGCCGAACTGGAGGCGATCGCCGATGATGCGCTGGCAAAGGGCATCATCCCGTTTGGCGCCGGCAACTCCAACTGGCAGGGCGCTAATGAATGGCACGTGACAATGGTGATGAATTCGATCGCCGGTCCGGACAATGTCTATAAGGCGCTGACGGGGGAGATCCCTTGGACGTCGGAGCCGTTCGTCGAAGCGATCGAAACCCTGCAACGATGGTGGGACGCGGGCTATTTCGGTGAGGATTATCTTTCCACCCACACCGAAGAAGCGTTCGCCATGATCGCCGACGGCCGTGCGGCGATGTCGCCGGTCGGTACATGGGCCTTCCAGTTCGCGCCGACTTACTTCGAAGGCATGGAAGATCAGATCGCCTTTTCTGGCTTCCCGTCGGCTGACGGTGTGCCTTATCCGGTCTACCCCCTGGGTATCGGCACGACGCTGTCGATCGCGGCGGCCGCAGAGAACCCCGACGGCGCGGCCGCAGTGCTTGATTACGTTTTCGGCGAGGAGTTCTACACCAACATCAATACGGTCTGGCAGGCGGAGTGGAACACGCCATTGCGCGATCTCAGCGCCGTGTCGCTGGGTGATGAGGTCCTGCCCCAATACACCGACGCCATGGCGGAACTCGCGACAACCGTCGATGAGACGAAATATGGGTACACTAGCTGGACCTTCCTGCCACCGGCCACGAACAACTACCTGATCGGCGGGATCGAAGAAGTCTGGTTCGGGCGGGTAACGCCCGAGGAGTACCTTCAGCAGCTCGACGACACGTTCCAGCAGGAACTGACGGAAGGCAAAGTGCCGGCGATTCCACCACGCTGATCGCCGCCAAACGACGATTTCAAAGAACGGGCGAAGCGGGACCGCTTCGCCCGACATCGAGACACACATGAACCGGCTTTTTCTACTGCCGACCATGGCCATCAACATGGCCGTCATCCTGGTGCCCGCGTGCCTGACGGTGGCGTTGGCCTTCTTCCGGTGGGACGGAATTACCGATCCGGTCTTTGTCGGCCTGGGCAATTTCCGCGCGCTCGGAGACGACCGCGTGTTCTGGATTGCGCTGCGCAACAACATCATATGGACGGTCATCTTCCTGACGATCCCGATCGCCGTCGGGCTTCTCGTCGCATCGATGATGTTGACCATCCGGCGTGGGCGAACCGCGTTTCAGTTAATCTTCTTTCTCCCGGTGATCATCGCGACCGTGATCACCGCCCGAGTTTGGGAAGGGATGATTTTCCACCCCACCAATGGATTGTTCGGCTGGCTTGGCGGTCTTGGCATCGATCTGCAAAACCCGCTCGCGCGACCATCGACAGCGCTCTATGGCGTCGCAGCGGTCGATCTTTGGCATTGGTGGGGATTTCTTGCCGTCGTCTTTTTCGCCGCTCTGCGCCAGGTTCCCGACGAACTGATCGAAGCCGCCCAACTCGACGGTGCTAACTTCTTTCAGAACCTCCGCTATGTGTTGCTGCCTGCGATCATGCCGACGATCGCGCTTATGGCGATCATGACGGTGATCTGGTCGTTCCTGGTTTTTGACTTCATCTTCATCCTGACCGAAGGCGGCCCTGCCTTCTCCAGCGAGGTCTTAGCTACGTATGCCTACAGGAAGGCGTTCTTCGATCTGCAAGTTGGGCAGGCCGCTGCGGCGGCGCTCATCATCAGCCTCTTCGGCATCGTCGCCACCGTCTTCTACATTCGCGTTCAGGCGCGGGAAGGTCATCTGTGAACGCCGTCGAAAACCGGGCGGGGTACAACGTCACCTACATCCTGCTGGGCATCGCGGCGTTCAGCGCGCTGTTCCCTATCGCGCTGATGCTGCTCAACTCGGTCAAATCCGCGCCGGAGATCGTTCAGAACCCGCTGGCGATGCCACAGGAGTTTCTCTGGGACAACTTTGTCCGAGCGTGGCGTGACGCCGGCTTCACGCAAGCCTTCTTCAACTCGGCGGTCCTGTCGATCACCAGCATCGTGCTGGTCTGCGCGACCGGATCGATGACAGCCTATGTGCTGGCCCGCAGGAAGGTGAAGCGCTGGCGGCTGATCACGGGATACCTTCTGGCAACATCGACAGCGCCGATCCAGCTTTATCTGTTTCCACTCTATTTTGGTTTTGCCACGTTCGGCTTGATCAACAACGTTTTCGCTGTGGCGCTGATCTACTGCGCGATCTTCAGCCCGTTCTCGATCATGCTGATGCGCACCTATTTCCTGGCAATTCCAAGGGAGCTGGAAGAAGCCGCTGTCATCGACGGCGCCAACAGCTGGCAGGTTTTCAGACAGGTCATGCTGCCGATCGTTTGGCCCGGCATCCTGACCGTCGCGCTGATTGTCGGCCTCTACACCTGGAATGAATTCCTGATCGCGACGACCTTCCTGCCGCGCGAACAGGCGCGCACGGCGATCGTCTCATTCTTCCTGTTGTCAGGCCAATACGTCACCGATTGGGGGCAGCTGATGGCCGGCGCGACCATGATCGTGTTGCCGGTTGTGGTTTTGTTCGTCTTCCTCCAGCGCCACTTCATCGAGGGCATGACCGGGGGATCCGTAAAGGGATGAAGGCCGGCAATCCGGCTGATGAAAGAGGGTGAGCGAAAGCCGTGGCCATACCGAACGACTACATTGAACGGGTCTATGCCGGCGTCCTGGGCAAGCTGATTGGCGTCTATCTGGGGCGGCCTTTCGAGCAGTGGTCCTATCAGCGGATCATGGAGGAGCTCGGTCCGATCGAGTACTACGTCCACGAAAAGCTCAACCAGCCGCTTGTGGTCACCGACGATGACGTTGCCGGGACCTTTACCTTCATTCGGGCCCTCGAGGACAACGGCGTCTCGCCCGACATAACCGCCGAGCAGATCGGCAAGGCCTGGCTTAACTACATCATCGAGGAACGCTCGATCCTCTGGTGGGGTGGCGCCGGCAACTCAACCGAGCACACCGCTTGGCTCAATCTCGATCGCGGCATACCGGCGCCGCAAAGCGGGTCGATCGCGCAGAACGGCCGGACCGTGGCCGAGCAGATCGGTGCGCAGATCTTCATCGACGGATGGGCGATGGTCGCGCCCGGTCAGCCAAAACTTGCAGCCAAACTCGCCGAGCAGGCCGGTAAGGTCAGTCACGATGGTGAAGCGGTTCACGCGGCCATGCTGTGGGCGGCCATGGAAGCCGAGGCGTTTGTCTCAAAGGATGTCGGCCATTTGATCGAAACGGGGCTGTCCGTCATTCCCGGCAACAGCCTGATTGCGCGGTTGATCGGCGAAATCCGGCAATGGCAAGCCGAATACGAGGATTGGCGCGATACCCGTCAGAAGATTGAGGACCATCACGGTTACGCCAAATACCCCGGTAATTGCCACGTCGTGCCGAACCATGCACTGATGATCATGTCGCTGCTCTATGCGCCGCATGACTTCCATCGCGGCCAGATGATCATCAATACGTCCGGGTGGGATACGGACTGCAACGCCGGCAACCTCGGCTGTCTGCAGGGGATCATGTTGGGGCTCGACGGCATCGACAACGGTCCCGACTGGCGCGGTCCGATCGCCGATCGAATGCTGATCTCATCGGCCGACGGCGGCAACGGCATCACCGATGCCGTCCGGCAGACATACTATTTGGCGGGACTTGGACGCGGTCTCGCCGGCGCAAAGAGTCCTTCGAAACCCAAGAACGGCGCCCGCTTCCATTTTTCGTTGCCGGGAAGCCGCCAAGGCTTTGTGGTTCAGAGCGGTGAGCCAAATGGTGCCATCGCCCATCTCGACAACGTCACATTCGAGAGCGGGCGCGCGCTTGAACTGCGGTTTGACCATCTTGCGACCGGCCAGGCAGTGGCGGCGACCACGCCGACGTTCCAACCGCGCGATGTGGTCGACATGCGTACCTACGATCTGATGGCGACGCCGTTGCTTTATCCCGGCCAGACCATCAAGGCGCGCGTCATTGCCGGCGCGGAAAACTCAGGGCCCATCGATGTCGCACTGCGGCTGCGGCAGCACGAGCCTGGCGGCACGCTCAAAGACATTGACGGCGAGCCGCACGCACTCGCCCCAGGTGAAGATACAATCCTGGAATGGACTGTCCCAGATATCGGCAGCATGCCGATCGGTGAGGTCGGCGTTTCGGTCCATTCGCGCGACCGCCGGGCCGACGGCGCGGTCGTCTTGGATTATCTGACATGGAGCGGCACGCCTCATATCGCGTTGACCCGGCCCGAGGGCAATTGCGATTTCTGGTATCGCGCCTGGGTCAACGATACCGACATCTTTTCACGGCGGTTTCCGCAGAGCTTCCGCATCTCCCACGGTCGGGGCACCGGCAAGATCACCTATGGTACACGCGATTGGACCGACTATTCGGTCTCCGCAGACCTGATCATCCACTCGGGCGAAGATGCCGGCCTGATCGTGCGCAGTCAGGGACGGCGGCGCTACTACGCGGCTCGGCTCACGCGCGACGATCGCTTCCAGATCGTTCGCGTGTACGACGGCGATGAGCAAATTGTGGCGGACAGCCCCCTCACCCGCCCGCTCGAAGACATACTCACAATGACCGTGACGGCGGGCGGCAATGTTGTGCGTGCCGAGGTCGGCAACAACTCCATTGAAGCGGTGGACGAGTCGCAGGATGCGCTTGCCGACGGCGGCATCGGCTTGATGGTCACGGAAGGCGCCGTTTCAGCGGAGATCATTTCGGTCAGACCCCTCTAGCGGTTTGATCAGTGCTTGCGAAGAATGTCCTGGCGGAGTGAGAGAAACCGAGATCCAACATTCTCCAATGTAGACGTGTTCGCTGGCGGAGGACGCCATAGACAGGCGCTGTCGCTGACGCTCGTCGTTGGCCTAGGATGATTGCGTGGCGGCGCCGCTCACCTCGGCAGAGACCAATACCCGCTAGGAATCAAAACGCTCGACTATGTGCCCCGGTCCCACTTCAGCGTAAGCAATCGGGCGCGGCTGTTGTCCGAACGGATGGATTGGGCTCTTCGACGGTGCCGACGGCAGGACTCGCCGTCGATTGCGCCTCTGTGCCGGGTCTGCAATGGGCACGGCATCCAGAAGCTGACGGGTGTAGGGGTGCTGCGGCGCCTCGAACACTGCGCGGCGGGGTCCGAGTTCCACAATGCGCCCCTGACGCATGACCGCCACCCGATGCGCAATCCGCTCGACGACCGCCATGTCGTGCGAGATGAAGAGATACGAGATTCCCAGCCGCTCCTGCAACGCGATCAGCAGGTCCAGGACCTGAGCTTGGATCGAAACGTCGAGTGCGGAGACCGGCTCGTCGGCGACGATCAGGTCCGGCGAGAGCGAAAGCGCACGGGCGATACACAGCCGCTGGCGCTGGCCGCCGGAGAACTCGTGCGGAAACTGTTCCAGGCAGTCCGGAGACAGACCGACATGGGCAATCAAATCTTCCACGCTTGCGCGGAGCTCGGCCTCGTCGGCGTGGCCGTGAATGCGCACGGGATCGGCGATTTGATCGTAGACCTGACGGCGTGGGTTCATCGAGGCATAGGGGTCCTGAAATACGATCTGCATCCGGGCTCGGACCTTACGCATCGGCTCGGGCTCGAGGCGGGTCAGGTCTTGGCCATCGAGGCGAACGCTCCCGGAGGTCGGTTCGACGAGCCGCAGGATCGAGCGGGCGAGCGTCGACTTGCCGGAGCCGCTCTCGCCGACGAGAGCAAGGGTCTGACCGGTGGCGATGTCGAAGGAGGCCATCTCGACCGCGTGGATCTCGGCGGTCTTGCGGCGCAAAAGGCCGGTGCGAACCGGAAAGCGGGTGACGAGATCGCGGACCTCGACGAGAGGCGCCGGGTTGCCGTTGACGGGACGGGACGGCGCGTCAGTAGGCGTGGCAAAGTACCGGGGCGAGTCCGTTCCGGCCAGAGCGCCGAGCCGCGGCGCTGCTGCCAGCAGCGCTTGGGTATAGGGCTGACGCGGCGCCGCAAAAAGGTCGGCCACGGGCGCCTCTTCGACCTTCTCGCCGGCGCGCATGACCACCACGCGGTCGGCGATCTCAGCCACCACCGCCATGTCATGGGTGATAAACAAAAGCGCGGCACCCGTCTCTGCCTGCAGTTCGCGCATCAGATCGAGGATCTGCGCCTGGATCGTGACGTCGAGCGCTGTGGTAGGCTCGTCGGCGATCAGCAGCTTCGGCGCGCAGGCGAGGGCGATGGCGAGCATCACCCGCTGTCGCTGCCCGCCTGAAAGTTCGTGCGGGTAGCGACCCATTTGGCGCTCCGGGTCGGCCAGGCGGACACGGTCGAGGAGCTCTGTGGCGCGCGTCCGGGCGTCGCGCCCGCTTGTGCCACGGTGCAACCGCAAGGGTTCCATGATTTGCTCACCGATGGTGTAGATCGGATTGAGCGAGGTCATCGGCTCCTGAAAAATCATCGCCATGGCATTACCGCGCAAGGCGGCAATCTCAGTGGCGTTGTGTGTCGTGAGGTCTACCGGTCCCGCGCCGGTGTCGAACATCAATTGCCCGGCGAGAATCCGGCCGCCACCATACTCTACGAGGCGCATGATGCTCAGTGCGGTGACCGACTTGCCGGACCCGCTCTCGCCCACGAGCGCGACGACTTCGCCAGGATCGATCGCAAAACTCATGTCCTGGACGGCAATCACAGGATTCGGATCGGCACCGAAACCAACACGCAGGCCCTCGACCGAAAGCAGCGGGCTCACCGCCGCCGCCCCTCGCGCAGGCGCACGTCAAAAACGTCACGCAACCAATCGCCGATCAACTGGATCATCAGCGTCACGATCAGAATCAGGAAAACCGGGCTCAGTGCCGTCCACCACGCGAGTGCCAGATCGTTGCGATTGTCGCCAACCATCCGCCCCAGTGACGGCGTCGGCGGCTGCACACCCAGGCCGAGGAACGAAAGCGACGCTTCGAGCAGCAGGATCGCGGGGAAGTTCAGGGTGAACAGAACCGTGAGGATAGCGACGAGATTTGGCAGGACTTCTCGGATCGCCACCCGTCGATGGGTCGCGCCCCCGGCATAGGCAGCCTCCACGAACGGGCGCGCCCGGATGGCGATCACCTGTGCTCGGACGACGCGCGCGTAAGTTTCCCACCCGGCGATGCCAAGAAGCGCGATGAGCACCCACATATCGGTACCAAGCGCGGCGATGGCGACCAGTGTCATCAGAAGAAACGGGATCGCGATCTGGACATCGACCACGGTCGAGACCAGCCGGTCCCAGAAACCGCCGACGAAGCCAGCGAGCATGCCGAGCGCCGTGCCAATGATTCCGCCGATCACCACACCGAGGACAGCGAGGCCGACGCTCACCCTGAGCCCGTAAACCAAACGAGAGAGCATGTCGCGCCCGAGCTTGTCGGTGCCGAGCAGATGATCGGGGTCGCCGCCGGCGATCCAACTCGGCGCCCTCAACGAATTGAGGATGCTGGTCTTGTTGGGATCGTAGGGTGCGATCCAAGGCGCGAAGATCGCCACGGCGAAGACCGCAATCATGCCGAGCAAACAGATTTTAACAGTCAAAGGAGCCGCGCGCAGGTTTCGTGCCAAGCGCCAACGTTCATGCACCGGAACCGATGGCGCGGCTTCAGCGGATTGGCGGACCGCATCTGTCAAACTTAGCCCCCTACCCGGACACGCGGATCAAGGATCGCGTAGAGAACATCGACGAAGAGGTTGATCAGAATCACGGTCAATCCAAAGAAGATCACGCCGAATTGCAGAACCGGGTAGTCAGCGTCGCGGACGGAGCCGACAAGAAGCTGGCCGACTCCTCGGAAGGCGAAGACCTCCTCCACGATGAGCGAGCCGGAAACGAGGCTGGTGAGTTGCAGCCCGAGCACGGTGACCACCGGGATCATCGCGTTCGGTAGCGCATGCTTGATGTTGACGATCGCGTCGCGCAGGCCCTTGGCGCGCGCGGTACGGACATAGTCCTCGCTCAGCACGTCGAGGAGCACCGAGCGCGTATACCGGGCGATGGATGCCGTGAGCCCGGCCGCCAGCACGATCGCCGGCAGAATGAAGTGGTAAGGCGTCGCGTTGCCGACGGTCGGTAGGCTGCGCAGCAGATAGCCGAACAGGAAGATCAGGAGGATCGCGAGCACGAAGTGCGGCACGGCATAGCCGAGAAACGCCAGCGACATTGCCAAACGCCCGGATGCCGCATCACGGCGCAGCGCTCCGATGAGGCCGAGACCGATGCCCATGACAATCGACAGCAGGAAAGCGAGGAGCGCGAGGGTCAGCGTCGCGGGGAGGCGGTCGGCATACAACTCCACCACGGGGCGGCGTGAATGAATGCTGTTGCCGAATTCCCCCTGGACCAGGTCGCGCAAGTAATAGACGAATTGAACCGGGATCGACTCGTCGAGACCAAGCTGCGCCTCGATCGCACGCTGGGTCTCCGCATCGATCCCATCGGGAAACATCACCGCGATCGGATCGCCGCCAATCCGCGCACCGACGAACACGAGCACCAGGATCAAAGTCACCGTGATGAGGGCGTTCAGCGTGCGTCCAAACAGAAAACTCGCCATTGAGCCTCACAAGCGGGTCACGGGCCACACGCATTCGTCGATACAGCGCGGAGGGGGCGACAAGTGCTGCCGCCCCTAACTTGCTTGTGGCTTACTCGCCGAACGTGATCTGCCCGGCGCGCAGCGGCACGGTGAAGGGCCTGAGCGATGAAGGGATCGCGAAGTCAATATCCGCCCGCATCGCGTAGCTGTCCGCCGGCTGGTAGAGCGGGATCACCGGCGCGATGTCGGTGAAGACCTCGTGCAGCTTGGCGTAGGCCTCTTTACGCTCCTCGACAGACTGACCGAAACGCGCGACTTCATAGTATTCGAGCCAGCGCGGGTCCGCCTCTGGATCGAAGTAGCCGCGCGAAACGGCCCATGCGCTCTCCGAAAGGGAGGTATCCATCACGCCCATGATGTCGGAGTAGTACATCGGGATGGACCAGTTGCGGACCATTGTCTGCGGGTCGGTATCGAGGGTGAGACCGCCGACCTCGACCAATTTGATCTTCATGTTGGCGCCGACGTCGGCCCACATCTCTTGGATCGCCTGCGCGGCAAACTGGCCATAGAGGTAGTAGCCCGGATAGATCGCTACTTCGATTTCCTCGCCGTCATAGTTCGACTCGGCCAGCAATGCGCGGGCACGCTCAGGGTCAAAGTTGAAGATGTCCAGGTCCGGATTGTAAGTCTCACCGACCTGTGGGAACTGCCACGCCGCCGACGCGACACCGTGACCGCGCCACAGGCCCTCGGCCAGACCGTCATAGTCGATCGCCAGTGTTAGTGCCTGGCGAAGTTTCACGTCCGAGGTCACCGGGTGACTGTTGTTGAAGAGCCAGACGTGAAACATCGGATAAGCGACCTCGACACGCTTGAGGCCGTCTTCAGCATCGATCAACGGATACTGGTCCGGTGGGATTTCGGAGACGATATCGGCCTCGCCGTTCACGAGCGCGGTGATGCGGTTCGATACCTCCGGAATGCGCAGGAACGTCACCTTGTCGAACGGCGCCGGCTCGCCCCAATACGCGTCAAAGCGTTCGACAACCAGGCTGACGTTCGGATCGAACGACACCACCTTATAAGGGCCGGCGCCGATCGGCATTAAGCCATGCCGATCTTCGTCGCCATCGTTGATTTGATCGAGCGAGCGGATGCCGGCGTTGCGCGACGACAACAAGGTCTCGATCAGCGCGTCGGGCCGTTTGGTGTGGATGCGAACCGTCATGTCATCTACGACTTCGACCTCCTCGAAGTTGTAGAACAGCTTGCCGTGCGGGTTGCGGTAGCGCGGATCTTCCAGTTTGAAAATCGGGTCTAGCGACGCCTCAACGTCATAGGCATCCATGGTATCGCCGTTGTGGAAGGTAACACCCTCGCGGAGCTTCAGCTCCATTGTGGTGTCGTCTATCATTGTCCACTCGGTTGCCAGGCCCGGCAGGTATTTTCCGGGGGTGAACGGGTCCCGTTCGATCAACGACTCATAGATGGCGTAGAACATGCCCGTGGCGGCGTTCGAGGTATCTCTTCGCGGGTCGAGGACCTTGCGATGCGACGCAACGCCGATGGTGATCTCCTCGGCCGCCGCTGGTGCGGCGATCACCAATGCGAGCGCCGCGATGGCAAGCTTCTTCATGATCCTAGTCTCCTGTCGATCGATTGGATTTACGGGGCGAGGCGAAGATGCCGTCGGCCGGCGGGGCGAGTTCGGTCAGGCGCGGATCGATGAACACCTGAACACCTCCAGCACGTCGGCCGACTGGACCGCGAGCGCGGTCGGAGAAGAAGCAGGCGGCATCTGCCGCCTCGCCGCTGGGGCTACTCGCACGCGTCGACGTTGATCTGACCAGCGCGCAAGGCGAGCATCAACGGACGCAACGCCGAGGGCACCTGGTATTCGATGCAATCCTTCATCGCGTAGCTGTCGGCGGGCTGATAAAGCAGAATCCAGCCGGCCATTTCCTCGCCGACCGCCATCAGTTCCTGATAGGCGGCTTTGCGCTCATCCTGATCGAGGCTGAAGCGGGCGCTCTGATAAAGATCTTTCCAGCGAGGGTCGACAGTCGGGTCAAAAAAGCCGCGCTGAGTGACCCAGGAGGTGTCGGACCACGACGTGTCCATGCCACCCATGATGTCGTTGTAGTACATCGGGTTCGACCATTGGCGCACCGCGATCTCGGAGTCCACGTCGACGGTCAGCGAGCCCGGCGCTATGGACTTGAGCTCGGCGTTCACGCCGATTTCCTGCCACATCTCCGCAATCGCCTGGGCAGCCAGGGGGCCGTAGAGGTAGTAGTAAGGGAAAACCGGCATCTCGATCGTCTCGCCGTTGTAGTTTGACTCGGCAAGAAGCGCCCTGGCCTTGTCCACATCGTAGGGCGAGACCTCGAGTCCCTCGGTGTACATGTCCCCATAGGCGGGGAACTGGTGGCCGGCAGAGCCGGAGATGCCGCGGCCTTTCCACAGGCCTTCGGTAATGGTGTCGAGGTCGACGGCAAGCTTCAGCGCCTGGCGGAGCTTCTGGTCCTTCATGACCTCGTGGCCCTGGTTCAGGACCAGAACGTGGAACATGTCCCAGGTGACATCGACGCGTTTGAGGCCGTCTTCGCGATCGACGAGCGGCATCTGGTCGGGTGGGAGTTCCGAGGCCATATCGATCTCGCCGGAGACCAATGCGGTGATCCGGTTCGCCACTTCGGGGATGCGAAGGAAGGTGATCTTGTCGAGCGGTGCTGGCTCGCCCCAGTAGTCCTCGAAGCGCTCGACCACCAACTCCTGGTCAGGCTCGAAGCTGACGACCCTGTAGGGGCCGGCACCGACGGGCAAAATGCCGTAGTCGTCGAGGCCTACTTCATCGATACGGGTCTTGGATTTGATGGCACCGTTACGGGCAGACAGCAGTGTCTCGATCAGTGGGTCAGGCTGGTGCGTATGGATGCGGACCGTCATCGGATCGACGATCTCAACCTCTTTGAAGTTGTAGTAGAAGCGGCCAAATACGACGCCAGTGCGGGGCCAGGTCTGCTGGAAGATAGGATTGAGCGAAGCCGCCACATCCTCGGCGTCCATGGTGTCGCCGTTGTGGAAGGTGACGCCTTCGCGCAACTTCAACTCCATGACGGTCGGCTCGATCATCTTCCATTCGGTCGCCAGGCCGGGGACGAATTTTCCGGCCGCAAACGCGTCGCGTTCGATCAGCGTGTCAAAGATCGAATAAGAGAACTGCCCACCGGCATTGGAGGCATCGACCGAGGGATCGAACACCTTGCGGTGCGAGGGCACGCCGATAGTGATTTCCTTGGCAAGTGTCGTGTCGGCTATCAGCACGACGGCAAGTGCCATGGCCGAAACAGCGAATCTCTTCATGGTCTTTCTCTCTCCCGTTCTAGAGAGGCGGCGCCGGCTGCCCCTTGTTGTCCGTGGCAAGCGTTGCGTGGGATCATGAACGCCGTGCAACATTCGGCCTCGATCCCCCGGTCTTCATCGGAAGTTCACGCCAAGTCAGCAATTGGTCGACACGACCCGCAAAGAGACTTCGTCTAAAGGCCAAATTGTCCACTTGGCGCGACGCTTTGGCGACCGGCAGCATTGTCAGCCGGCGTGTCGCTAAAACGTCGCGTTGGTCGGCGAAACCGTTTGCGCGAAACCCTCTACCGGTCAGGGGGTGGCAAGCAGGAGGCCGAGGTGACCGAACTCCCCAAACTGGGCGCCGCTCTTCGTCCCGAAGAGCTTAGCCGGCACATCGACTGGCTGGTGGATGACGACCGCGATCTGGAGCTGCAGGGGTTCCACACGCCTGACGCGCTTCTCAGTGACTGGAAGCCACGTGCAGCGGAGGTGAGAAAACAACTCGCCAGCCATAAGGGTCGTCAGGGCATGCACGGACCGGCGTCCGTGCCGCTGGCGTCCAACGATCCGGGCGTCCGGGCTCTGGCGCAGGAGCGCCTCAGCCAGGCTCTTGATGTTTGCGAGGACCTCGGGCTGACCCAGATGGTCATTCACAGCCCCTACATCCATTGGGACCAGGAAAATCTCTATCGTCTGCCGAGCCGCCGTGACGAAAAGCTCGACGACTTCAGGGCGACCCTGGAACCTGTCGTTATTCGCGCCGAAGCGTTGAACGTGGAGTTGGTGATCGAGAACATCGAAGACCGGGACCCGAGCATCCGCGGCGACATCGTCACCCATCTCGCGAGCCCGGCGCTAAAACTTTCCATCGACACCGGCCACGCTTACTACGCCAATCGTATGGGCGGCGCGCCATCCGTTGATCTGTTCGTTCGCGCCGCCGGCGAACACTTAACGCATCTTCACTTACAAGACGCAGACGGCCTCGCTGACCGTCACTGGGCCATTGGCGATGGCACGGTTCCGTGGATGGCCGTGTTCGAGGAACTTGGTCGCCTGTCTTCCAATCCGCGCCTCATCATTGAGATCCGAAACAAGACCGACGTGTTGCGCTCGGCCGAGCACCTCGTGCGGCTCGGCCTTGCCCGATAGATCGTCGCGTGGACATCAGATCGACCGGGCGTTCTGCTCCCCGCTCAGCCATCGAGCCAGAGAGGGTTGGTCCAGGCGCGCTTTCCCGCGGCGTCGACGACGACGGCGCGACACCAATGGCCGGCGAACTTCTCGAGCGGTAAGCGGGCGCGGGTGAGAGTATGGCCATGGACGCGCTCGGTAACGCGCCCCGGGCCCAGCAGAAGCACCGACCGGGCCGGCGAACAGCGGACCTCGATCTCGTCACCATCGCGGACGACGCCGTGGATCTCTGGCCCCTGGCTGGCGTAGAACGCGCCCGCCTTCAGCGCGTCGAGCAGCTGATCGGGATCGTTTTCTTCGGCCTTGACCATCACCCAACCGCCGAAGCCATCATCGACCCGCCAGTGGCTGTCGTCGACGGCAATGGCATTGAGACGCCGCCCGGCGTTCAGCAAGGTGTCCAGCAACGCCGTTCCGCTCGCGCGGTCGGCGTTAACCGCACAGGTATGGTTGTAGACTTCGACGGCGTGGGCACTCTCGATCGTCAGCGCGTCATCAAGGGTGAGATGGTACCACTCGGGATGGGCAATGGCGACGAACGCGCCGGCGTCGCGACAGCGCTGGGCAAGCGTCACACCGGTCTCCTCGGACCCGGTCGCCGGGAAGTCGGCGGGCAGGCCCACGGCCAGTAGGTGCCATTCGATCCCACTGGCGAGCGCCGGGGCATGCACCTCGGCGCCGAGAATGGTGGTGAACCCGTTCGCACGATGGGCGCGCGTGTCGGAGATCGGGAAATTGTAGTTGGGCCGGAAGTGGTCGGTCAGTGAGACGAAGTCATAGCCTTGTGCGCGATACCGTGCGCAGACCTCTTCCGGCGTCAAGCGGCCGTCCGAGTTGGTGGAGTGGCCGTGCAGATTACCGCGCCAGAACCGGCCGGGCGTGGAGAACGCTTCGAGCATAGTCAAGCCACCTTTGTCGGTAATTCGAGCTCGCCAAATGTACTGTCTTTCTGTGACGGCCGGTTAGCCGCGCGAGGCAAAGCGTGCGCGACCTATCAATTCTTCACGCCAAGTAGCGAATTCGGCGGATTTCGACCTGGCGTCGGCACGCTTTGGAGCACCAGGCTGATGCGGTCGCCACGCGCGATGGCCTCGGCGACCTCCACTGGGTTGCCGGCCCTGTCTACATTATGGCCCGTCACGACCAGAACGGGTTGCGTCGGGGCGATATCCAACAGCACCGCCTCGGTGCTGGTGGCGTTCCGGGTCTCGACAATCGTTGTCTTGCGGAAGAAATCCTCAACGTCCTCGTCGATCAGAGCGTCTGTAACGCTGCCGGTACGCTGAATGCCACCGACAATCTTCGGGAAACGTCGCGGATCGAAATAGTGGCGTGCAAGAACGGCGGGCCGAGCATCCACGAATCGCAGAATCTCGGCAATGTGGACGCGCTCGCGCCGGCTGACGCCGAGCAGTTCTGCGATCCTTGCTGGCCCTGGGCGAAGTCGGGAGCCGAGGAACTTTGTCGCGCTTACGCGACCCTCGGCGCGCATGTTCTCACCGAAGCGCGTGCGTTGACCGATCTGATATTGGAAACGCTCGTCGGCGACGAAGGTACCGCGCCCTTGCCAGCTAACGACCAGTTGGTCTCTTTCCATCGTCTGGAGTGCGCGCCGGACGGCGTGACGTGTCACACGGAAGGACCGCGCCAAGGTCGCCTGCGCGGGCAATCGCGCACCAGGTGCAAAGTCGCCTTCGTCGATCTGCCGCTTCAGATCAACATAGACGTCGCGCCAGCTGACCGAGTTTGTGGCGTCCATTGATGCCTCCAGACTGGCCGGGATCGATCGCTTGACGCTCGCGACCGTCTCACGAGACTGTTGCACCATCATGACCAGAGCCGTAATTGGCGACCTGATGGTCTCACAAAAGCCTCGCATAAACCGGGTTGGCGGAGGGAGAGGGATTCGAACCCTCGATACGGTTGCCCGTATACACGCGTTCCAGGCGTGCGCCTTCGACCACTCGGCCACCCCTCCGCGCCGGCCTTGCCGGTGCGCGGCGGACTATAATCGCACGATTCACCCGCGCAAGCGGTGGAACCCGGCATTACCGGGGCGAGAGGACCGCGGGCCTATGTGACCGTGTCCATTGCGACACCTGCCCCTCAATGTCTCTCTACTCATACCAGTTGTGGAGAAGACGCATCGACACCTTAGTCACCAGGCGCTCGCGAGGAGTTGACGCGCGCCGGCCTTGCGGTCAAATGGGCCGATCGCCACCTCCAGGATCGAGCCATCGGATGCCATGATCGGCTTTATCGCACGCTTTATCGGTCTCTGGCTGATCGCTGGTGCGCTGGTCGCGCTGGTGATCGACGGCACCAAGACGATCGCGGCATCGCAGCTAACCGTAACCCCGCTGGGCATGACCTGGTACTCCATCAGCCCGTCGACGCTGGTCTCGACGCAGCAGTTCGTCCAGCAGACAGTCGAGGCCTATGTGGGGCATTGGCTATGGGACCCGCTGATCCAGTGGATCCTGATGATGCCGACTTGGCTCGTGCTGGGGCTGGTTGGCGCCTGGCTTGTTTATGCCGGCCGCAAGCGCGGTCTCCAGGCGGCCTTCGCCGGTTAGCTTGCCAGGATAAATCGAGGGATGATTCATGGGTATTCTCGACCTGATCTCAAAGAAAACCACCATGCCGACCGCGGACACCGCCCTACCGGGACGCGACGCACTGATCCCCACGGCCGAGAGGCATTTCGTCAACGGCGTGCCGCTCAAGGGACCTTATCCGGACGGCGCTGAGGAGGCGCTGTTCGGGCTCGGCTGCTTCTGGGGCGCGGAGCGGGTCTTCTGGGAAATCCCCGGCGTGATTGTTACCGCCGTGGGCTATGCCGGCGGCCATACCCCCAATCCGACGTACGAGGAAGTTTGCAGCGGCCGGACCGGGCACAACGAGGTGGTTCGGGTGATCTTCGACCCGTCGAAGGTGAGCTACGCGACGCTGGTCAAGGCGTTCTTCGAGGCGCACGACCCGACCCAGGGCATGCGTCAGGGCAACGATGTGGGAACCCAGTACCGTTCCGGCATCTATGTCGCTGACGATGGCCAGCGGCAAGTCGCCGAGGCGCTGGCGCAAACCTATCGCGACGCCCTGGCGGACAAGGGCTTTGGTTCGATCACGACGGAGATCGTCGACCGACCGCCCTTCTACTTCGCCGAGGACTACCACCAGCAATACCTCGCCAAGAATCCGCACGGCTATTGCGGGCTCGGCGGGACCGGCGTGGCCTGTCCCGTGCCAACTGACACGGTCGCAAACTAGCCCGCTTCAGTTGGCGAGCGGGCGCGCGCGCGGCAGCGGGATGTTCACCTGTACCGTGGTCGATCCAGGGTCCGGCGCGGCAAGCACGGTCCGGCAGGCGGCCGGCAGTCCGCCCAATGTCATCGCCGGCCTGGGCTTGGCCGGTTTGTCGGGTTTGGGCGCCGGCCGGTAAGGGACGTCGCTCAGCCACCAGGCCAGGTTCTCGCCACAACCGTCACCCGGCGGCGTCGGGTCCTGCCGCTTGCACCCATCCATATCCGGCGGGCAGGCAAGCCGCACGTGCAGATGGTCGTCATGTTTGTACCAGGGCCGGATCTTGCGCAGCCAGGCGCGGTCGGCACCGGCCCATTCGCAGAGCACCTTCTTCACGCCCGCATTGACGAACACCCGCTCCACTTCCGGATAACTAGCGGCCCGTTTGATCAGCCGCGAATGGGCATCGGTCCACATGGTCGTGTCGAGGTCCACGTTCGTACCCGGCTTGACGTAGGATCGTGCGCTGATGGTCTCGCGTTCGGCTTCGGTCAACGTCCGGTCCGGCATCGGATCGAACCAGATATCGACGTCGAGGCCGACCTGATGACTGGCATGGCCGAAGAGCATCGGCCCGCCGCGTGGCTGGGACAGATCGCCGACCAAGAGCCCGGGCCAGCCATCATAAGTCTTGGATTCCCGTGCCAGCTGCTCGATGTAGTCGATGAGAACCGGCATACCCCAGTACCGGTTGCGCGATAGCCGCATCGCCTGCCACTCGGGACCGTCCACAGCCAGTGCAACCCCGCCGGCAAGGCAGCCGCGCGAGTAGAAGCCGATACTCCGCGCCCGAAGATCGGCGGGAGCGGCCATTTGGCCAAAGAGCTGTTTGGCCGGCACGGTATCCTGCGCGACAGCTATGTCGATGCCCGCGATGGTAAACGCCGCGATCAGGCCGGCGCGAAAAGCGTTTCGCATAGGGCACACCTCATCCAACGAGGGCGAGATCGACGACCGGCGGCTCCTTATCAACCCTATCGCCGGCCCGCGACTCACAGGATGACCGGAATGCGGTGATTTGCCAACGCTGCGACGCGAACAAGGCCTTGGGTGGCGACGCAACCAGTGCAAGAATATCGGCATGTACGCAATGGCGATCAGCCGACCGGGCGAGCCCCTGCTGCGCGAGCAAAGGGATGTGCCCGAACCCGGGCCAAACCAGGTCCGCATCCGGATTCGCGCCTGTGGCGTCTGTCGGACCGACCTCCATGTCGCCGACGGCGAACTGCCGCAATGCCACTATCCGATCGTTCCCGGCCATGAGGTGATCGGCGAAGTCGACCGGCTTGGCGGCAACGTCGGCGATCTCGGTCTCGGCGAGCGGGTCGGCGTGCCCTGGCTGGCATCGACCTGCGGCCGCTGCCGCTTCTGCCTCTCCGGCGAGGAGAATCTCTGCGACCAGGCGCAATTCACCGGCTGTCACGTCGACGGCGGCTATCAGGACTTCATGGTCGCCGACCATCGCTACTGCTTCAGGATACCTGGTGACTACAGTAACGCGGAAGCCGCACCGCTGATGTGCGCCGGCCTGATTGGCCATCGCGCCCACCGGATGGCCGGCGCCGCGGAGAAACTCGGCATCTACGGATTCGGCGCGGCCGCTCATATCCTCGCTCAGGTGGCCCGCTTCCAGGGCCAGCGCATCTACGCCTTCACCCGCCCGGGCGACCGCGACGCCCAGGACTTCGCTATCGAACTCGGCGCGGAGTGGGCCGGCGATTCCGACACGGCGCCACCCGAGCCGCTCGATGCGGCTATCTTGTTCGCTCCGGTCGGGTCTCTGGTGCCGGCAGCACTCGAGGCCGTGCGCAAAGGCGGGCGGGTGATTGCCGCCGGAATCCACATGAGCGAGATTCCCGCCTTCCCCTACACCCTGCTTTGGGGCGAACGGATGATCCGGTCGGTGGCCAACCTGACCCGTGCCGACGGCGAGGATTTCCTCAGAATCGCCGGTGAGGTTCCGATCAAGACCCACGTGACGACGCTGCCGCTCGCCGACGCCAATGAAGCGCTCAACCGAATGCGCCGCGGCGAGATCCAAGGCGCTGCCGTGCTTGTCACCGACCAAAGCTAACAACGAGGAGACCCCCGCTATGATTACCGAGATCAAGGACCTTCCCGGCCACGCGCTTGGTTTCTCGCTGGAGGGCACGATCACTGCCGACGACTATCACAAGGTGCTGATCCCCGCCGCCGAGACTGCGCTGAAGGCCGGCGGCAAACTCCGGGTGCTGATCGTCGGCGGCAAGGACTTCAAAGGCTACTCACCAGGCGCGATGTGGGACGACACTGGTTTCGGCTTTCGCCATTTTTTCGACTTCGAGCGGATCGCCTTCGTCACCGATCACGAGACCTACGCGACCATGCTTCGCGCCTTCGGCTTCGTCATGCCGGCCATGATTCGGGTCTTCCCGCTCGCGGACCTGGAGGCTGCCAAGGTATGGTTAGCCGAATAAGCCGCCACGGAAAGGCCCGAATGTCGTAACGAAGATTCCGTATCGTCGTCATCAAACGAACGTCGCGCCCGTTTAGCGTCGCTGCACGTCATAAAGCAGGGAGGGTGCGATGTTCACTCCGATTGCCGGGCTTCCGGCCGAGATCATCGGCTTTACCGCGAACGGCCGCGTCACCCGCGAGGACCGGCAGGCGGTGCTGGAGCCCACCATCGATATGGCCTTGAAGCAGCATGAGCAGGTTCGGTTGCTGTACGTGGTCGGTTCCGACTTTGCCGGCTATGAACCAAGCGCGCTGCTCGACGATGCGGTGTTCGGGACTCGCCATTTTCGCGACTTCGAGCGAATTGCGTTCCTGGCAGAAGACGGGCCTTACCGCCGCGCGGCTGGCGCCATGAAAGGGCTGATACCGGCCGATCTGAAAGTGATGCCCATCCAGTCGATGGAATCTGCCAAGGCCTGGCTCACCGGCTGATCCGTTGCGGCAACGCGGTCAGAAACCGCCGCCGGTCCGGAAACCGCCGCGGCGCATACCCTTGGTTTTCGACATCCTGCCGGTCGGCAAGCGAAACCCGCCGATGCTGATGTCGCCGCCCTTGGACTTGCGGACCCGGAAGTTCTTGCCGAGCGCATCTTCGAAGCTCTTCGACGACAATACACCGTCGAGAACGCCGGTGAGAACGCTGCCGATCAACGCGCCATCGATGAACTCCCCCCTCGGACGACTGTAGCCGGATCGGTTGAAATGGTCGCGGGACTGCTCGATCTCGGCCCGCTTGCGGGCGAGTTCGACCGCCGCCTTACGCACCTCCTCGGCCTCCGCCTCGCGGCGGGCGAGCTTCTGCTCGATCTCCCGTAGTTTGGCGACGATCGTCTCGTCTTCCGGCGTCGGGGTCGCTTTTGCCTCCTCGTAGAGGGTAGCAAGGTCTTCGCGGGAGATGGTCTTGGCGAGCCCGTCCATGGCCGCCTGGACAGCCTTGTCCCGCGATCCGTCCAGCAGTCCGGCCAAGCGGTCATTGAGCTGGCTTAGTTTAGCTTCCGAGGACTCGATCGCGGCCTCCGCCTTGTCGAGGACCGCCTCTGCCGCGGTTACGTCCGCCTCCAGTTCCAAGGCGCCATCGGATTTGAGCATCGCGCGCTCGCGATCTTCAAGTGCCCGTTTGAGGTTGGCGACGTCCTGCTCCAACCGCTCCGCGTGCTCACGCAGACGCAGCGGAATCTCGTTGAGCATCGCGTAGTTGGGGCGCGCCGTGTCGTAACCGACGAGCCTCGCGACGCGACGATCGAAAAACCGGGCGACAGGGCCGACCCGATAGTCCGACGTCCCGTAGTAACGAGACCAGAGGTAGGAAAACAACGGATCGTCATCGTAAGGCTTACGCTTTTCGTCGCGGTCGGCTTCAGCGAGTTTCGCCTTCTCGACCGCCGCCGCGGCGCGTGCCTCGGCCGCCCTGATGGCCTGCGACTCCTCAAGCCACTCGCTGTCGTTGGTCAGCCGCTCCTTCATTCTGGCGAGAAAATCGTCGAGCGCATCGACAGCCTGCTCAAGCCGGTCGGCCGCCGCTTCGCGCGCCCGCTCCGCGGTTTCCTCCTCCTCAATCAATGCGTCCCGGCGGTCGGCAAGCTCGGCAAGCGCAATGCGCCGCCGCTCCAGCACATCCATCGCCGTGCGTTCGGCCGCGTTCAGCCGCACGACCGTGTCGTCGCGGGCGAGTTCGTCCATCTTCAGCCGCGCCAGCGCGCGATACGCTTCTGCCTGTTCAGCGCGCAGTCGCGCCGCGTCTTCCGTCGCCGAGGCCAGCATTCGCGTGAGCCGATCCTCGTCGCGGCGCGTGCCACGCAGGGCCTGCTCGATCGAGGCAAGCGTCTTGGCAGCCGAAATCATGGACTCACCACGCGGTAATCGCTCCGTCCTCGACATCCATCACATAATCGACTGATAGCGTGCCGCGGTCCTTTCGGCCGAGAACGTTGTTCTGAACGATACCGTCGTCGAGCTTGTCGTCACGCACCGCATTGAACGTCGCCTCAGGCACGCGCACGCCCCACTTCGAAACCGTTTCAGTCTGCCCGTTCTCCTCGTTGACGATCGGCAGCGAAAGCATCGCGCCGTCTCCATCGATCGCCTCGACGATGATGTAGTAGTTGCGGGAGTCCTCGTTGACGTCCGGAATCCGGAACACGGCGGTCTGCTCGCCTTCGCGGGATACGATCGTCAGCGCATAGGTTTGGATCAGATCGCCGCGCAGTGCCACGAGCGCTTCGGTGATCGCCTGCATCTCATCGCCATCGCCAGCAGTAACCGCGACCTCGCCGTCAGCGATCAACGCCTCGACACGCGTTCGCGCATCGGAATCATCCGCGGCCGTCAGTGCCGCTTCGCCCGCGGCAGCCAGCGCGGCCGGTAGCGTTTCGGTAAGGGCGATCTGCTGTTGCTCCGCCTCGCGGGCCGCCTGGTTGCTGCGCGATACCTGCCAGCCGACGAACAGCACCAGGACGAGAACCAGAACGCCGGCAACCGCGGCGGTCGCCTTGCGGCGAACCCACAGCTTCGCCATGAACCGGGCAAAACTCGGCGGCGGCGGCGTATAGACAAACCGGCTTTCCTTCAGCGCCCGTATCCCCTGATCGAGGATTCGGTCGCTGACCTCGAGGCCTTGGCTCTCGTAGATTTGACGCAGGCGCGCCTTCAACGCGTCGTCGCGCGCGCCCTGGCCGAGCTCGCGCTCGACCAGCTTGTCCTGATGGCGCAGGGTGTCGACCACGTCCATCGCCAACATGACATCGTCGAGCTGCGGCGCCGGCGTCACGGCCGGCATCGCGGCCTTAGCCATTGGCGGCCGCGGATTCCTGATCGAGGGCGGCGCTCTCGGCCGTCAGTCGGCTCATACGGCGCTTGCCGTCCTCGACCGCATCACGGATTTCCTCGGCGTTCCTGGTCGCGAGCGTGCGCATCTCGCCGATAATCTCCTGCGAACGCTCCTGGAAGTTGACCACCGAGTCGACCAGCTTCTTCACGGCATCCGCTCGAATGGTCGGACCGTAGCCGGCCTTGACCGCCTCCTCCTGGATCTTGCCGCCGATGTCAGCGAGCACTTCGATCGACTGGGAGACACCTTCCTTCATGCGGTTGAGGGTTTCGGTCGATTCGTGGAGACCGAACATGCCGGTGAACGATGCCTTGAGCGCGGTCAGAACCGATTCGTTGGTTGTGAAGAACGACACGGCCTGCTGGTAGACTCGCTCCTTGGCGTTGGTCGTCTGATTGAGGCGGGCCATCACCACTTCGGATGTGTTGTAGCCGACCATGAGATTGTCGGCGAGATCCTTGGCGATCTGGTAGCGGCCGTCGGCGGCCTGCATCGCGCGCAACCGCTCGTCGCGCATTAGTTCGAGCCGGGCACGCTCAGCGGCATCGTCGCTCGCATAGCCTTCGACCGCCTTGGCCGCCGTATCGAGTTCGGCCCTCGCCTGATCCAGTCTTTCCTCGGCCACGTTCAGAACCTCCAGCGCACTGACTTCCGCCTGCTTCAGCGCGCCGCGAAAATCCATATACGCCTCGAAGATCGTCTGCTCACGCTCGATGTTGGCCTTGGTGTCCTTCGACACCTCGATGTAGGTGTCGCGAATCTTGTCAAAGCGGCTGGCAACATCGCCGCGGGATATCTTCATCCAGGCATTGGTCGCCCGTTCGAACATGTCGATTTTACCGTCACTGATCTGGTCGACCATCGCCTTGGCGTCGTCGCGGATCGAGTTGAAGGCGTTGGTGATATCCTCGTAGCGCTGGCTCACCGACATTTCCGAGATCTGCTCGCGCACCACCTCGTTGAAAGTCGACATCTGCGACAGCGTCCGGGAGATGATGGCGATCTTGTCGGGTTGAAGGTCGGAGATCTTCTCAAGCAGGCCTACGATCGGTGCCGCTTCCGGCGGCGTGTCTTTCACAAGCCCCAGATCACGCAAGCTGCCCATCGCCCGCTCAAGATACTGCAGCGGTGACTTGACGGTCACGTCGGACATAAACCTTCCCCTCCGTTCGCACGGCTACACATATGGGCTTGTTTCCGCGCATTTCAAAAGCCTTCGCGCCGGTTACAGCCATCGTGCCCGGAACGCGGATTGTCAGCGCTTGAGAGCCCGCTTTCGACGGCGACGCGCAGTGTCCGAACCCTTCTTGGATTTCTTTTTCTCCCGCTGGAGCATATGGCGAGCGCCCTTCAGGGCAACGATACTCCAGATCGTGAAAGCCAATTCGCGATCAACCGGGACAATCCCCTCAACGTCCGACACCCACGCCGATCGAGGGTGGATCGGCGCGGCATCCAGCGAGTGGTAGTCTCCGAACTGAATCCCGTATTTCGCTGATAGTTCATCGCAATCGGATTTGCTGGTGGCCCTCACCATCTCCGCTGCTTCACGAAACAGAACTGGCGGCGCGGTGTTCCCGAGATTGCGCGCGATACGGCGCACGGAACGGAACAGGTGCTTGGCGCCAGGCTCCTCCGATGCAACAGAGTCGCGATGTTCTGACGGCACCTGTTGAGTGCGATCGAGCACAAGCATCATCTCCGCCGTGCAGGAGGCGTTGGCGGCCCGCGTTTTCCACTTGGTGAGGTCGGGAGTCCGGAGGTCGCCGAAGCTGGCGAAGAAATCCGAGGTGATGTCACCGTCGACCAGAGCAGCCCGATCGAAGTTCTTGACGATCGCGGTCGTCCCGAACGCGCGTTCGAGTTTTTGAAGGCCCGAACTGAAACGCGTTTGATAATGCTCCGGCGACACAATCCCCGGCCAGTTTTTCAATCGTTCTTGCGCCAATGACAGGTAGTAGCTGGCTGGTTCTCGCACGTATGCAATCAACCGGACGTCATCCGACAGGTCCTTGAGATAATCGACCAGACCATCCAGATTTCTACTGTTTCGATCTCTGGTAACGACACCACCTAATTCCTCGGATGAAAGAATGATCGTTTTGTCTTGATTCGCGCGTATTAACTTCGCCAGCCGGCCCAATTTTGAACTGCTCTCATCATCGGGGCCATCATTATCTATCAATGAGCAGAGAAAGCGTTGCTTGAATCTCGTGTCGACCAGCGGATAAAGAATACCGCGGTCCAGAAGTTCCGTCGTGTTTGCCCTTAAGCTGAGTTGAAGGCTGGTCGTTCCAGTCTTCGGAAAACCTATATGCAAAATGATTGGCATCAGCTGCGTTGACGTCTCAGTCGCCCCCCGGTCCAGACTGGCGGACGGTATCAAAACAGCCAGCTGCGCTAAAGGGAAACAGCGCTCTACGCGGCTATGCCCCACAGGGGGCCGTCGTTTAGTCCAAACACCGGGTCACACGCCGGCGCGTGTGTTTAGCATCTCGCGGTTTCGACACTAGGCCCGTCTTAGAGTTGCGGCGGAGCAAGAAATCCGGCGCGGAGAACCCCGCGCCGGGTCAGGTTTCAGCTAGGCTTTGGTGATCACGGCCTCGAGGTAGGCGCTCGGCAACACCAGCGTGCCGTCGGTCGCACGGTTGTGCTCGTCGAGCAGGGTCATCAGCCCCGACTCCAGCGCGCTTTGGGCCCCCGCATCGATCGCAGCGAAGGCCTTGTGCATCGGACCGTAGTAGTCACGGAACACGGTCACGAAATGCCCGGGCGAGCGATAGCGGAACGTAAAGGCCTTGCTTTCGCAGGCAATGCGGGCGGAGGGACCGCACAGAGTCTGGAGATGGTCCTGCGTCCCCCAGAGCGCCGGCGACTTGAGCCCCGGCGCCGGTGGCACGAACTTGCCGATCAGCTTGAACATCTGGCCGACGAAGCTGTCCGGCGTCCAGTTGGCTAGCGCGATCCGTCCGCCGGACCGGCAGACCCGCATCATTTCATCGGCGGCCTTCTGCTGGTTGGGCGTGAACATGACGCCGAACGTGGAAAGCACTGCGTCGAACGCGTCGTCCGCGAAGGGAAGCGCCTCGACGTCCGCGGTCTGGAAATCCACGGTCAGCCTTTCGGCGGCCGCACGTTCACTTCCGCGTTCCAGCAGGGTCGGAACATAGTCCGTCGATGTGACATCGGCGAAGCGTCGTGCCGCGGCGAGAGTCGCATTGCCGTTACCCGCCGCGACGTCGAGCACGCGCTCGTCGGAGCGGATATCGGCGGCCTCGCAGAGTTCCTCGCCGACAATCTGCAGCGTGGTACCGACGACTGCATAGTCGCCCGAACTCCACGCGGCCTGCTGGCGGGCCTTGATGGTTTCTAGGTCGACTGTGGGAGCCTGGATGTTCATGGGTCTGTCCTTTCGTGTAAGCCGCCTAAGCGGCGATTGGGTGTGGCTCCCTGATAGACAGTCGTGCCGGATAGGCGAATGATCGGCCATCCGGGATGCTTGACAGAACGTCCGGAATTGCCGACGCCTAGCCGCCAGATCCAAGCTCGCTTGGGTAAAAACGGCCGTGAAACAATGACGGTAGATGCACTATCGGATGTGCTGAATGCGGTGCGGCTAACCGGCGCGACGTTCTTCGAGGTCGCCGGCAGGGCACCCTGGGTCGCCGAAGCGGCGACCCCGGACATGATCCTGCCGATGGTGCTCCCTGGCGCCGAACACCTGATTTCGTACCATGTCGTTACCGAAGGGCGCTGCTACGCCCGCTTGGTCGATGGCGATCCGGTGGAGATCGAAGCCGGCGGGGTCGTGTTGGTTTGCCATGGCGATCCGCATCTCCTGGCCAGTGCTAAGAGCCTGCGGAGCAACCCGGAAGTGGCCGAAGCGTTGCCCTTCGATGCCGAGCAGCTTCCGTTCTACATTCACTATGGTGAGGGCGAAGCGGTGACAACGCGGCTGGTCTGCGGCTTTCTCGCCTGCGACGCCCGGCCGTTCAATCCGCTCCTCGAACACCTGCCGCCGATGATCACGGCCTACGACAAACCCGGCGAGGACGATGGATGGCTGTCCCAGTTCATCCGCTTTGCCATGTCCGAGTCCGCCGACAAGAGGGCCGGCGGAGAAAGCGTCCTCGCCAAGCTCAGCGAGTTGATGTTCATCGAGGTGGTTCGGCGCTATCTCGACGGCCTACCGTCGGACCGCACCGGCTGGCTGGCGGGCCTGCGCGATCCGTTCGTCGGCAAGGCGCTGTCACTGATGCACGCTCAGCCGGCGCATGGCTGGACGATCGAGGAGCTGGCACGCGGGGTTGGTCTGTCGCGATCGGTGATGGCCGAACGGTTCACCGATCTCGTCGGCATGCCGCCGATGCAGTATCTGGCGCGGTGGCGGATGCAGATCGCCGCTAGCATGCTCAGCGGCGGCAACGCGACGATGGCGGTGATCGCCAACAGGATCGGCTACGAATCCGAGGCAGCCTTCAGCCGCGCCTTCAAGAAGGTCGTTGGCGAACCCCCCTCGACCTGGCGCCGGCGGGCGGAGAAGGCAGCGCAATCGGTCCAGGCAGCCTGACGTCTACCGGAACGGCTTAGCTCGCCTTGCGCAGCGGCGGTTGTTGCGAGCCGAAGGCGGGCACGTTCAGCGGCTTTTCCAGCGTCTCGAGGAACGTGTCGCACCAGTTATTCACATGATACTGGCGCAGGCGGTCGAACATCCCGCGCCAGCGCGAGATACGTTCGTCGAGCGGCATGGAGATGGCGCCAGCAATCGCACCAGCGGTCGATTCCAAATCGTACGGATTGACGAGCACGGCGCCATCAAGCTCCCGCGCAGCCCCCGCGAACCGCGATAGGACAAGCACGCCGGGGTTTTCCGGGTCCTGCGCCGCAACATATTCCTTGGCGACGAGGTTCATGCCGTCGCGAAGCGGCGTGACCAACCCAACATCGGACATGCGGTAGAGCCCCGCAAGGGTGGTGCGCCGGATGGTGCGATTGATGTAGCGGATCGGCGTCCAGTCGAGGTCGCTGAAGGCGCCGTTGATGCGCCCGGCGGTTTCCGCGATCTCGCGCTGCATGTCCGCGTATTCTGGCACCTCAGAGCGCGACTTCGGGGTGATCTGCAGATAGACGACCTTGCCCATCGAAGATGGGTTGTTGTCGAGATACCGCTCATAGGCAAGCATTCGCTGATCGATGCCCTTGGAGTAATCGAGGCGATCGACGCCGATGATCAGCTTGCGGTTCTCCAGGCTTTCTTCCATGCGATGAACGAGCGAGGTTTCCCGCGCTTCCACCGCCATCTTGGCGAATTCGTCGGTCTCGATGCCGATCGGAAATGCGGCGATCCGGAACTCGCGCTCGCCGGCCCGGAACGTTCCACGGCTAGTCTCGCGCCCGATGCCTTCGCGAACCATGCAGTTGATGAAATTCTCGGCGTCATAATCGATCTGGAAGCCGACCAGATCGTAGGCAGTGAACGTCTCCAGCAGCCGCCGATGCCAGGGCATGGCGGAGAAGACATCCGGTGGTGGCCAGGGAATGTGGAGGAAAAAGCCGATCTTGTTGGTGATGCCGCGAGCCCGCAATTCCGCGGCGAGCGGGATCAGATGATAGTCCTGCACCCAGATCTCGTCATCGGGCTTGACCTCGGCCGCGAGGATCCGCGCGAACAGGGCGTTGACCCGGAAATAGCCGGACGTGTCGCGCCGGTCGAAGTCGGCGAGATCGAGCCGATAGTGCAAGAGCGGCCACAACGCCCGGTTGGCGAAGCCGCTGTAGTATTCCTCGATATCGCGCTGGGTGAGATCGACCAACGAGAAGGTGATGTTCCCCTCGACGCGGGTCTTGACCCGCTCGCTGTCCGCCTCGGAAGCGGCGGTTTCGCCGGACCAGCCAAGCCAGAGACCGCCGCGTTCCCGCAGGGCGGCCTGAAGCGCCACCGCCAGCCCCCCCGCGCTCGCCCGCTTGTCTTCCGGCGGCGGAACGCGGTTGGAAACGACGATGAGCCTGCCCACAATGACCTCCCGATTGCATTGGAGCCATCGCGGCAAACCGAAAGTGACGGATCCGCGCCCGCGATGACCCGATGATTCCTATATATTGCGTCGCAGCATGAATTACCACCAAAATCGGTCAACCATTTGATCTTGCAGCGCGAATAGGGCCGAAAATCCGCCCCGCGTGACCATCGTTGAGACTAAGAGGATTGGGTCAGTCAGACGCGCGAACGGCAACCGCCACACCGTTCTCCAACCCGAGCAGGAAGACCGGTCGATCTCCCTGTTCAATCACGCCGATCGCCGTCGCAGCCCGGCCACCGAGCGGTACCTGACCAAGGTCCAAGATCCGCCCGTCCTTCGCGGCAACGAACCGAAGGATCGTTCGTTTCGCATCCGGTACAACAAGGTCGAGGACACCATCCTCATCGATGTCGACGGTCGCAGAGAGAGCCAACTCGGTCGAGCCGATGGCGTGGTTGGAGAATCCGCGCGCCGCGTCGAGACGCTCCAGTCCGCCGTCATCGAGAGTCCAGAATTCGAGGCGCCCGCCGATGTGCGGGGTCACGACGATGGCGATGTCCGGCGACCCGTCACCACTGTAGTCGGCGATACCTGCCACATTCAGCCAACGATTGGCGCGGCCGATGGTCGGGGTAGCCGCAACTTCCGACAGCCTACCGGCCGCGGCGCCATAGACAGCCAATCCGGCACCTTCCCTGACATTCGCACGGATGGTGACCACTTCTTCGGCACCGTCGCCATCGAGGTCGACGATCCGCGGTGTCAGGTCCTCGAAGACGTGATCATCGTGGAGGCGGTGGGTCAGCCGCTCACCGCCGGCGATCACGGTGAGAGCGCCGCCCTCAATCCGGTCGCCGAGCACGCCATGACCGTAACGATCGGTGGGTTCGGCGTACCAGGCCTCGGTGACGTTTCCGGTGCCGGTCGCGATCGCGCCATGAGGGATGCCGTCGGGAGCCGATGAGATGGCGGGCGGCGTCGCGTCCGCGCGGCAAATCCCGCCATCGCATGCCTCAAGCCGGATCCAACCCCCGGCTTTCACGTAGACCGCAGGCCCGTCTTGGCGGAGTTCGGTGACAGGGCCGGGAAGGTTCAGGCGTTCGACGATCCACGCCGAAGCATGAGCCGGCGATACGGACGCAACCGCGGCGGCGATGAGCAATGCAAGGGAGAGCGTCGGCACCACCCCTATTCGTCCATCTTCAACGCAGCGATGAAGGCTTCCTGCGGAATCTCGACCTTGCCGAACTGCCGCATCTTCTTCTTGCCTTCCTTCTGCTTCTCCAGAAGCTTGCGCTTGCGGGTCACGTCCCCGCCATAACATTTCGCGAGCACGTCCTTACGCAGGGCGCGGATCGTTTCGCGGGCGATGACCTTGCCGCCGAGCGCCGCCTGGATCGGCACCTGGAACATGTGCGGCGGGATCAGTTCCTTGAGCTTCTCGCACATCGCCCGGCCGCGGCGCTCGGCCTGGCTCCGGTGAACCAGCACCGACAATGCGTCGACCGGCTCGCCGTTGACCAGGATCTGCATCTTGACCAGATCGCCGACCCGGTAGTCGGTGAGTTGGTAGTCGAACGAGGCATAGCCTTTCGAAACCGATTTCAGGCGATCGTAGAAATCGAACACAACCTCGTTGAGCGGCAAATCGTACTGCACCATGGCACGGTTGCCGACATAGGAGAGGTCGACCTGGACGCCCCGCCGCTCCTGACAGAGTTTCAGGATGCCGCCGAGATATTCGTCCGGGGTCATGATCGTGGCGCGGAGCCACGGTTCGGCGATCTCGCGCACCTTGACCGGATCCGGCATGTCAGCCGGATTGTGAAGTTCGATCTCCTCGCCGTTGGTGAGCGTGATGCGATAGACCACCGACGGCGCGGTCGCGATCAGGTCGAGGTCGAACTCGCGGCTCAGACGCTCCTGGACGATTTCGAGATGGAGCAACCCGAGGAAACCGCAGCGGAAGCCGAACCCGAGCGCGGCCGAGGTTTCCATCTCCGCCGTGAACGCTGCATCGTTGAGCCGTAACTTGGCGATCGCCGCGCGCAGATTCTCGAAGTCGGCGGCGTCGACAGGGAAGATGCCGCAGAACACCACCGGCTGCGCCGGCCGGAAGCCGGGGAGCGGCGTCTCGGCCGGTTGGCGATCGTCGGTGATGGTGTCGCCGACCGCGGTGTCGGCGACTTCCTTGATCGAGGCGGTGAGAAAGCCCAGTTCGCCGGGCTTGAGCTCCGGCCGGTCGACCAGCCGCGGGGTGAAGACGCCGACCTTGTCGACATCGTGGGCGGCGCCGGTTCCCATCAGCCGGATGCGCATGCCCTTGCGTAATACACCGTCGATGACCCGAACCAGGACGACGACTCCGAGATAGGCGTCGTACCAGGAATCGACCAGCAGCGCCTTGAGCGGCGCTTCGACATCGCCTCTCGGCGGCGGCAGACGGGTGACGATCGCTTCGAGGACGTCCGTGACACCCTGTCCCGTTTTGGCGGAAATCTCGATAGCGTCACTAGCATCGAGGCCGATCACGTCCTCGATCTGCTGCTTGATCCGCTCCGGCTCCGCCGCCGGCAGGTCGACCTTGTTCAGGACCGGGACGATCTCGTGATCGTTGTCGAGTGCCTGATAGACGTTGGCGAGCGTCTGCGCCTCCACGCCCTGGCTAGCGTCGACCACCAGCAGTGAACCTTCGCAGGCAGCGAGTGACCGGTTCACCTCGTAGGCGAAATCGACATGGCCGGGGGTATCGATGAGGTTGAGCGTATAGTCCCTGCCGTCCTTCGCCCGATAACTCAGGCGCACGGTCTGCGCCTTGATGGTGATGCCGCGCTCCCGCTCGATGTCGAGGGAATCGAGCACCTGCTCTTTCATCTCGCGTTCGCTGAGCCCGCCACACATCTGGATCAGGCGGTCGGCGAGCGTCGACTTGCCGTGATCGATGTGGGCGATGATGGCGAAGTTGCGGATCGTATCGATCGGCTCCGGTGCCGGCCGCACCACGGTATCTGTCTTCAATGCTTCGGTCATAAGGCGGCATGTAACATCGGCGCACCGCCAGACAAAGGGGGGCCGCACTTACGGCGTATCATCCTTGTCGGAAACGAAGTCGTCGGGCTTCGCCGCGAGGAAATCCGGACCGGGTTCCCAGGTCTCCGGCACCGTGGCGTGGCCCCACACCGCGATCGCCTGGATGACCGGCAACAGCGCCGCCCCGCGCTTCGTCAGTCGATACTCGAACCGTTCCGGCCGCTCCTGGTACCTATGACGGCGAAGGATTCCGAACGCCTCCAGTCGTTTCAGCCGATCGGTCAGGATGTTGCGCTTGATGCCTTCCGGGCTCTCGAGGAACTCCGAGAAACGCCGCCGGCCAGCGATCATGTCGCGGACGACGACCAGCGTCCACTTGTCCCCGATGATGTCCAGTGCCGTGGCGATGGGACAGCGCGAGCGCGCGGGGAGGTCTTTAGGCATTTCAGTCATATAGTGAGTTGCAAAAGGAGACTCAATCGGCTAGGTATAGTAAGTTGCGAAACGCAACTCACTTCAGGGGACAAACATGAGCCATCCGATGAAAGTCTACACAAACCCAATCTCCACCAACACGAAACGTGTCCACGTCCTGTCCCGCGAGCTGGGTCTGGAAAACGAAACGGTGCCGATCGATTTCACTACCGGCGAACACAAGACCCCGGAGTTCCTCGCCAGGAACCCGAACGGCAAGCTGCCGGTCGTCGAACTCGATGGCCGGGATCAGTGGGAATCGCCGGCGATCATCATCGATCTGGCTGAGCGCCATCGCAGTTCGCTGTTCCCGCCGGCCGGTCGCGACCGAACCGAGGTCCTGCGCTGGATGTTCTGGAACGCCAGTCACCTCGAGCCGGCGATCTTCGCCGCCGTCTTTGAAGTCGTCTTCAAGCCCCAGATTCCAGGTGCCGCGTTCGACCCAGAGCGGTATGCAAAAGCCGAGGCCGACTTCAACCGCTTTGCCGCGGTCCTTGATGCCAGTCTCGCCAACCGGCTGTGGATCGCCGGCGACACCTTCACGGTCGCCGACATCGCGATCGGCACGACGGCGGAGGTCGCCGATGTCGGCAAGCTGTCCGTCGATCCTCTTCCGAACCTCGGCGGATGGCTGACCCGCCTGTCGGCGCGGGAAAGCTGGGGACCCAAAGCCCTCGCAGCGTAACAGCCCCTCCACAAGCCGGCGGCCCGAGCGGGTCGCCGGCCCTACTCCGTCGTCTGGAGGAAGTCGCGAATCTTCTTGGTCAATTCCGCCTTGCCGGGGCGCAGCATGCCCCAGGCGACGCCCCCCACCATCCGGTCAAGCTCCCGTTGACGGCGCATCAGCATGTCCACGAACCGGTCGACGAGGTCCGGTGACATCCACAACACGTTGGCCAGGGCCGACTTGTCGACTTCGAGCACACTCAGCGTTTCGGTTGCCGTCACTGTTGCGTTACGGGGCTCGCCCGTCAGCAGCGACATCTCGCCGACGATGCTTCCCTTCTCCAGCACCGCCACGGCTCCGGTTTCGTCCCTCACCGTGACATCCGCCTTACCGTCGACGACGACAAACATCGAATGCCCCGGACCGTCCTCCTGGATAAGGCTCTCGCCGGGCGCCAAAGACACGATGCGCGCATGATCTGAGAGGATTTTCATTTCGGCATCGTCGAGCACGTCGGCGAAAAACGGAGTCGCCTTGATCACATCGTAAGCGTTCATTGAAGTCGATCCTTGCTGCCCCGGTCAGTCAGTGCCACTGTCCTGCCCCGCGCCGGCAGCGTCAAGCGCCAGCGGCGTCCCGCACCACGATTTGCCGACGACCGCCGTCATCGAGATAAGGAGACATTATGATCCGCCACACCGTCGTCTTCCGCCTAAAACACCCGGTCGGTTCTGCGGAAGAGAAAGCCTTTCACGACGCAGCGAAAGCGCTCGCGGCGATTCCCGGTGTCGAGGCCTTCGAACTCCTGCGCGAGGTCAGCCCTAAGAACGATTTCAGTTACGGCATTTCAATGGAGTTCGCCGACCAGGCTGCCTATGACGGCTATAATACTCACCCCGACCACGTCACATTTGTGCGCGACCGATGGATGAACGAAGTCGACGACTTTCTCGAGGTCGACTACGCGCCGATGTAGCGCGCCCCGCGATCCCTCATTCCGAACCGCATGTGTTTTCCGGCTTCGTCGAACCGGAACCGGCCTCCTCGATCTCGTTCGTACGCCGCCAGAATAGATCGTGGAGCGCCGCATTCGGACCCCGGGCAAAATCTGCGCTCCGAACTGCAGCAAGGCGATCCGCGTAATCAGTGATGTCCGGGATGGCACCGCCGCGGCGGTCTTCCGCTGCGATCTGGCGAAGGCCCTTGCACTGGTGGCACATGCCGGTCTTGGAAACGAGTGCGCAGAGGTTTTCGTAACGATCGCGCATCGTCTGCCGGGCTGCTGCGAGACGATGGCGGAACACGGACTCCGACACACCGAGGACCTTGGCCGCCTCGCGCGCGGACATATCCATGACATCGGCCAGCACCAGTGCCGCCTGCTCATCGGCCGGAAGCGAACGTCCGACGCAGGCGAAGCAATAGGCAACGTGTTCGCGAACCTCGAAGGAAAAGTCAGGCGCGGCAAAAACCGACAGGACCTCCTGCTGGTAGGATTCGTCGGCAGCGGCCAGGTTCGCATAGGCGATCTGGGCTTCGGGTCGCCAGCGCTTGGCCTTGCGCAAGTGATCGACGGCGAGTCGCGTCGCGATTGTGGTGAGCCACGTCGCGAAGGCCGACTCGCGGCGAAAGCTAGCGTAGGATGCCCACGCCTTGCCAAGTGCCTCCTGGACGATGTCCTCGCTATCTTCCGGGTGGCCGACCATTCGTCGGACGGTTGCCCGCACCACCGGCAGCGCCGCCGCGACTTCACGCTCGAAGGCGGCACGGTCGCCGCCTTCGCTGGTCTTGCGTTCCTTGGCGTGCGTGCTCATGCAGCCTCCAGCGACTTCACGCTCGCGCGTTCGCCCATCCGTTCGAACCACGCGGCGAGGTTCCGCCGCGACGCAAGCAGGTCCGAGCCCTCAGCAGCCCCGATCTGAAACCGCACCATCGGCAGGACCATCAGATCGGCGATGGAGACCGCTCCACCGGCAAGATAGTCGCTTTGGCCGGCCAAGTCCTCCAGCACATCCAGTACATGGTCGCGCGGCGCAGGGTCCGGCGCCTGGCCACCTTGCATATGGGCGAGCGTGTCGCGAACCAGCGGCCCATAGAAATAGTCGACGGCCGACGTCGCGATCTGCCACATTCGCGCGCGGTCGACCGGATCGACCGGCCGCAAACCCGGACCGTCAAACGTCTCGTCCAGGTAGACGGCGATCGCCGCCGACTCGTAGAGACGCACGTCGCCATGAACCATCACCGGTATCTTGGCGAACGGATGCAGCGCCCGATGATTTGGCGATCCAAACTCGACCGGCGCCAGCGAATAAGGCGCGCCCTTCTCGACAGCGGCAAGTATGGCGGTCTGGGTGTAGGTGCTCGGCGGGAAGCCATAGATTTCAACGGTGCTCATAATGGGTCTCCGGGGTTCAAGGTGTTGACCCTTAATTAGACGCACGCGACCCGAGATTCCGCCAATCTATTGAAATATATAAGCTTATCAGAACCGGCCACTGAGGTGCCGGGCGCGACGCAGGGCCGGAAACCAGATCATCCACAGGACGGCGACGGCGACCGTTCCCACCCCGCCGACCACCACGGCGGGAACGACGCCGATCAGCGCCGCCATCGATCCGGCCCGGAATTCACCGAGCTCGTTGCTGGCCCCAATGAACACCATGTTGACCGCGTTCACCCGGCCGCGCACCGCATCGGGGGTCCAGAGCTGGATCAGCGTCTCGCGGACATAAACGCTGACCATGTCGAACGCACCGGCGAGCGCCAGCGCGACCACCGACAACCAGACCGCCGTAGACAGTCCGAAGATCAGATTGGCGAGTCCGAAGAGAGCGACGCAGACAAACATGATCAGCCCGGCATGATCGCGCAGCGGCCGGACCGCCAGATAGGCCGCGACGACGACGGCACCCATACCCGGAGCCGCTCGCAGCAGCCCCAATCCCCAGGGACCGACCTCGAGGATGTCGCGCGCGAACGCCGGAAGTAACGCCACCGCCCCGCCGAGCAGAACCGCGAACAGGTCCATGGAGATGGCGCCCAGCACGATCTTCTCGCGCCAGATGTAACGAAACCCCGCGACGATAGTTGACCAGTTAGCCGGCTCGCTCAGCGTCTTTTGCGGCGGGCGCGGCACAAAGACAATGAGCAGGGCGGAGATGCCGAACAGAAATAGCGCAGTCCCATAAGCGATGTCGGGACCGACACCGTAGAGCAGGCCGCCGGCGACAGGCCCGAGGATCACCGCCACTTGCCATGAGGACGCACTCAGCGCGATGGCGCTGGCCAGTGCCTCGGGCGGAACGAGATTGGGGATGAGGGACTGCGATGCCGGGTTCATGAAGGCGCGCGCAACACCGAAGACCGCCAGGGTCGCGAAGATGGCGGACACGGTGACCGTTTCGGAGACGACGAGATAGAGAAGGATCCCCGCCGATGCGGCTTCCGCGATCTGGCAGATCAGGACGATCAGGCGCCGGCTGAACCGATCCGATGCCGCGCCGGTGACCAGCACCAGCAAAAGCGCGGGCGCGAACTGCACCAGCCCGACCAGGCCGAGGTCGAACGGATCGCGGGTCAGGTCATAGACCTGCCAGCCAACTGCGACGCTGACCATCTGGGTGGCGAACGTAGTACAGAGCCGCGACACCCAGAACAGCGCGAAGCCGCGATGCTGAAGAGCACCCCACGCAGGTTGGGGCGCCGCGTGATCGTCGATCATGGGAGTCGGCTTTTGGTCGGAGGCAGGAGTGACCTGCCTACGCCATCGCCGCCGAAGTTGGAAGCGCCGGGAAAAACCTCAGCCGGATTAGCCGCCGGCGCGCGCCGCCGCTGCCGCCCGGAACTCGGCCGCCTTCGCCGCCGCCTGGCTCTCCGGAACGAGGACATAGCCGCGGTGCGCCATGCACAACTGATTCACCTGTCCGCGATCCGAGCACGATGCCTTGTCCGCCTCGAATTGCTGCGCCAGCGCCGGATTATCGCGACCCGATTGGCCATCGGTCCGGACCCAGATGCCTCTGTCGCTGCCCGACCCCCCGCCGCCCAGGCTCGCACAGCCGGCGACCACGCCCGCGGCCGCTATAACCAGAACTCTTCGCACCGAATCATCCTTCTCCTACCCCACGGCAGGCACTAAACACCGGCTAAAACGGCAAAACGGCGGCAGTTGATTATCGTCGATTCCGGCGCAGCATCGATTTGAGCCGGTATTGGCCCAGCCAAGGCGCCTTCCTGATTTCCTGTCGCAGCGATCCAATACCGGCGGGTCGAAGCTTGGCAATCTCGTTCTTCACGGCAAGTGCTCGTTTCGGGTCAACCTTTCTCGCCCAGCGCGTATAGAGCTGCGCCAGTAAAACATCGTTCTCGATTCCGTGAGACAGAGCCTCCTCGGCCGCGTCGATGGCCCGCGCCTTTCGCCCCGCTCGCCAGAGGCAGAGCGGATAGAGGGGGCGCAGCATCCGCTCATACACCCAGTCATTACCGACCCGCTCCATCACCGGTTTCAGCAGCCGCAGCGCCTGTTTGGCGTGGCCGGAGAGCAGCAGGTTCGTAGCGGTGACGATGTAAGATACGTCACCCGCGTAGGTGATGAAGTCCTTCCGCCATGACCGCCATTCCTCTAAAATCTCGTCGCTTGAGAAGATGCTCTCCAGCGACCGCAACGGCTTGGCGTGAAAGATGCTCGGTGCGCGAGAGAAAGAGGACGCGGGCGGCGCGAAGATCTCGTCGCATTGTCCCATCATCGCCATGTCGGCAAATGCCGCCTGAACGCCCGTCAGGCGCGATCCGGCAAAGACATCCCAAGATGGCATGATCTTGGGGGATGCCTCCGTCAGCCCTGTCGCCGCATCGCGATCATTGGTGAAGAGAACAATCGCATCGAAACGAGGGGCGAAAACCTCTATTGCCCGCCGATAATGGTCGATCGGCAGATACCGGTAGCCATAGCGTTCGATCCTGGCGAGCGGGCCGCCAACGTCACCGAGACGCAGGTGGATTGCCATCGTCCGGGCGTCGCCAAATCGTGAAGCGAAGGCATCCGCCGCCGCGTCGGTCGCCTCTACGACGGGTGTTGCAAATCGGATTTGCTTGTGGACCGTTGCGGCTTCGCGCTCCACAATCTCTTCCGACTCGTCGCCGAATCGCGGAAGCCCGACATAGTCGAGGAAGACGTCGTTCTCGCGGAACGTTTGACTCGCTTGCGCCGCTGCAAAAGTCGCGCTTCCGATCTCACGGTCGTCGAGCATGGCTTCTCGATCGCGATCGCGGACGCTGCCGATGTGAAAAGCTGCCGCGAATTCGGGTGCAAAGACATCGTCGACGCGGCCACTCGCACCGGTGTGCTGGGTCGGCATTGCCGGCCAGTGGAACCGGAAGTCCGTGCCGAGCCGTTCAGCGACCCGCATTGCTCCGACCAATCCGATGAGCCTGCTGCCAAGACCGTCGGATCTTTGGAAATAGACTGTCATTGGTCGCTTCGGGAAACGTTGGCCGAGCCGGGAGCCGCTGGTTAGACGCTCGCTGGGGCAGGGTCAACGCCGGCGGAAAGAGGATCGGTCATGAATGACCACCTTGTACCGGGCAGACACGTTGGCGATCGCCATGCCGAAACCCGTGGCCGACCGGACAGCGTTGGTCGATCTGCAGAACGGTGATTGTTGCTCCGCGTCGCCTGGGGTATGAAGGCGCGAACGCACCCGTAGCTCAGCTGGATAGAGCGCTGCCCTCCGAAGGCAGAGGTCACAGGTTCGAATCCTGTCGGGTGCGCCAAAACTCTCAAATGTAACAATAACTTATAGGGCACCCGTTGGCGGCGCCTTGACCCACCGCGCTCACAGCAGAGCGCATGATAGGCGAAAGACGACCGAGGGCGAGCGTCCGCGGGCCATCCCAAGCGTCCGAAGATTGCTCATTGGCGGACATTGGAAGCGGTGGCGGCGAGGGTCTGTGAGTGACCCATCACGGCCTTATGCACGACAGCACAAGCGAAGATATGGTTCCACAACAGAGCAGAAATTGTATCAGAGGCTAATGCCTAATCGCCCTGATGAATTCGGCTTCGAAATCCTTAGGGCCCACATGCATGCAGACATTGATGTTCGGCGCGCTAGGAGAACTGACCAAGCTTCCGCCGGCCTCGGGATCAATTACTTGGCGTGCCTCGCCGCGCCAGTTTACGAGAGGGAGCGCTGTTTGTTGGCTGTTTTTTGGTTCCGTATCAACGGTGTCAGCGACCACTGTCAGCCTGCGTGTTTCCATCTCGCAAAGCGATTCATTCTGGCTGACCACCGCAGCAAGAGGATCCCACTGATAATATTCGCCGATTGACTGTCGGCCTTGGATGTTCGCGTAAACAGCCGAAAGAAACTTCGCCGATGGGCTATCCGTCGCTTGGACACGTTCAATGAACGAGCTCGTAAGGGGCACTGACTCGTTGGCGTCTAGCGGTACAATTGTCACCGGAACGCCACTTTCAAAGACTTTTTGGACAGAGACCGGGTCAATATAGAAATTCCACTCGGCGGACGTGTTTGGATTGTCTTCTGTGAATCCCGGCACCTGAACGTTGCCAGGAACATCTACCGCACCTCCCATTGCGACGATCTTTAGAATTTTCGTCGCAAGCTGGGGATGTGCGTCCAAAAACCTAGCAAGATTTGTCATCGGCCCCAGAGACAGTATTGCAACCGGCGCATCTGCGTCTTCGAGAACGCGGGCCAGCAAACCGATTGCGGTTTGTTGAGCGTCGAACTCAGAAGTCGGCGGTAGCAAAGCTGAAAGTCCCAAGACTTCATCGCTAGCGTCACGCCATTCGACGGGGTAGCTGTTGAAGCCATCCGCTGGCGAAACTGAACCGCACGCAACCGGAATGCCCTCGCCATGCTTGGCCAGCGCCGCCAGCCGCGCTGCATTTTCGCCCGCAATCGGACACCGCGATAGTCCACTTCCGTTGACCGTGATGGCAGAAACCAGCGTATTGTCATTTTCCAGCATGTAAAGAATAGCCGTCCAATCGTCTATTCCCATGTCCGTATCGATAATCCATGGAGCGTCGCTTTGCGCCGAACGTACAGTCGAAGCCAATATCCCAAAGATGAGCAAAACAAGAACTGCTCGGCGTCTAGACATCGGGCCGGGGATTCCCATGCGAAGCTCTGCCACGCGGTCGAGCATGCACAGACGGGTATGCTGTGCAACCCATTCGCGGAAAGCGAGTCCGAGCGGGCACGAAGTCGCCTTCCCATGTCGAACCAAGATATTAGCGACTCCCGCATGAGCACAATCGGTGCTTACGTGGCAAAACCGCGTAAGCAGCTGGGTAGCGTCTGTACGCATGTCTGCGCCTATGGCGATGCTGGTTTTCTCGAGGTGAACTCCGGCAAGATGCCGTTTCGGCGATCGACAAGCAGGATCGCATCCGCCAACGGTTCGGCGGTCGTGCGCATTCCGATATGCAACGAAAACCGGTTGTGATTGCAGGCGTCTCTTTCGACCCGCCCGTCACCGGTCCGCGCAAGAGGTGTCGGCTCGGACGCGACCGCCACCATCGTCCCGGACGTGTCGAACGCCGCGGCCTTGCAAACCGAAGATCCCGCATCCAATCCGATGAAAAGCTCCGTCACCTGGTTTTCCCTTCCTCCAGACCGCGGACCTCGCATGCGCAAATCGCCGCGGGTCATGCCTCGGCCAAACTCCATACCCATCGCGATTCCGATGTGAAACCGTTACGATCAAGCCATCAACGGGCCGGACGCTGCCGGCTGCTGCCAGCCCGTCGATTGCGGCGTCGGTCCGGCGTCGACGAGGCCGACTTTCGCGCTTGATCCATGTCAAAGCCGGGGATTCGGCGCTGTCGCACGGTCGCGGCCGGCGCTATAAGGTTTAGCTGCAGCCATGAGCATCTCCGCCAAGGTCGAAGACGTTGAAGACGGCGGCCATTCGTTTTACGAGAAGCACCAGAAGATCTACCCGCAAAGTGTGCATGGCACTTTCCGGCGGATCAAATGGGCGGTGCTGATCGTTACCCTCGGAATCTACTATTTCACACCGTTTATCCGCTGGGACCGCGGCCCCGGAGCGCCGGACCAGGCGGTGTTGATCGACCTGCCGGGGCGACGGTTTTACTTCTTCTTCATCGAGATCTGGCCGCAGGAGATCTACTACGTCACCGGCCTGCTCATCCTCGCCGCCCTGGTTCTGTTCCTGATGAACGCCGTCGCCGGTCGCGTCTGGTGCGGCTATCTCTGTCCGCAGACGGTGTGGACGGATCTCTTCCTCACCATCGAACGATGGACCGAAGGCGACCGCCGCGAACGCATCCACAACGACGCCGGCAAGCTGACGCCGCAGCTCGCGGCCCGGAAGGCCGTCAAGCATACCCTGTGGCTGCTAACCGCCTGGTGGACCGGAGGAGCGTGGGTTCTCTACTTCTCCGACGCGCCGACGCTCGTCTATGACCTGGCGACGCTTCAGGCGCCGTTCGTTGCTTACTTGTGGATTGGCATCCTCACCTTCACGACCTACGCGCTCGCCGGCCACATGCGCGAGCAGGTCTGTCTCTACATGTGCCCGTGGCCGCGCATTCAGGCGGCGCTGACCGACGAGGACGCCTTCAACGTCACCTATCGCTACGATCGCGGCGAGCCGCGGATGTCGGCCAAGAAGTCCGTCGCCGCGAGGGCGCGTGGCGAAGCCGCCGGCGATTGCGTCGACTGCTATCAGTGCGTCGCCGTCTGCCCGACCGGCGTCGATATTCGCAACGGTCCGAGCCTCGGCTGCATTCAATGCGGCCTCTGTATCGACGCCTGCGACACGGTGATGGAGCGGCTCGACCGGCCGCATCGTCTGATCGCCTACGACACCGACATCAACATCCATCGGCGCATGGATGGCGAAAAGCCGGTCACTCGGGTCATGCGCCCGCGGACCCTGCTCTATTCGGTAATGATTTTGCTCGTCGGCGCGGTGATGGTGTGGTCCCTGTCGGCCCGCACCCTGAGCGACGTCAACGTCATCCACGACCGAAACCCGGAGTTCGTGATGCTCTCCGACGGTGGCGTGCGCAATGCCTACACCGTACGGATTCTCAACAAACACCACACACCGCGTAACTTCACGATCGCGGTCGAGGGCCTGACGGACCCAAACGTCGAAGTCACCGCCAGCAATGCGGATGGCGGCGATCAGGCCGTGACGGTCGGCGGCGACCAGACCCGCGAGCTGCGGGTCGTGGTGAGCGTCGCGCGGCCGCCGCCGGACGCGTCGGTGCCGGTGACATTCGTGATCACCGACACGGCGGACGGCGAAACGGCGACCGCCACCGACAACTTCCGTGGACCGGGGGCCGGCCGATGACGACACACCCGCCAACCATCCAGGGCACCGCCGAGCGCCGCCTGACAGGCCGCGCCGTGCTGGTTATGTTATTGATTTTCTTCGGTCTTATCATGGTCGTCAACGTCTTCATGATGCGGGCGGCGATCTCGACCTTCGGCGGAGTCGACACCCCGAGTTCCTACAAGGCCGGGCTCGATTACTCCAAAAACGCGGCCGCGGCGGAAGCCCAACGGGCCCGCGGCTGGACCGTCGACGGGGTTCTCGACGTCCTCGACACCGCCGGCGACGCCCAGCGACGCCTCACCGTCACCATCGCCGACGCCTCCGGCACCCCGGTGTCGAACGCGACAGTCGAGGCCGTGCTCGCCCATCTGGTCGACAGCCGCCGCGACGTGACGTTCGACATGATCCCGATCGGCAGTGGCCGATATGAGGGTGTCGCCGAGATGACCACCGGGCAGTGGCGACTCGAGCTCGCGGTGGTCCAGGACGGCGAAACCGTCTTCCGGTCCCGCAACAAGCTCGGCGTCCGCTAGGGCCTGCCGATGACTGCCGTCGACCTCTCCCACTATGTGACCTCGCGCAACGAAGGCACCTGCCATCTCGACCTCGCGGTCGAGGGCGTGCACTGCGCCGGCTGCATCAGCGGCATTGAGCGGCGGCTAAAGGCGGTCGCCGGGGTCACAGACGCGCGGGTCAACTTCTCGCTGAAACGGATCGGGGTCGATTGGCGAGCCGGATCGCTGGAACCCTCGGTGCTGATCGATACGCTGGCCGACGCCGGTTACAAGGCGCATCCGTTTACCGCGCGCGCGGTCGAGGACACCAGTGACGCGGAGATGAAGCGGCTCTTACGGGCGCTGGCGGTCGCCGGCTTCGCGGCGATGAACATCATGCTCCTGTCGGTCTCGGTATGGGCCGGCAACGCCTCCGACATCACGCCAGAGACCCGCGACATCTTTCACTGGCTGTCGGCACTGATCGCCCTGCCGGCGGCGGCCTATGCCGGCCAGCCGTTCTTCCAGAGCGCCTTCAAGGCGCTCCGCGCCGGGCGCACCAACATGGACGTCCCGATCTCGATCGGCGTCTTGCTGGCGCTCGGCGTTTCGCTCTACGAAACCGCGATCTCGGCCGAGCACGCCTATTTCGACAGCGCGATCATGCTGCTGTTCTTCCTGCTCGCCGGGCGCACCCTCGACCAGGCGATGCGCCGCAAGACCCGGGCGCTGGCCGGGAACCTTGCCGCGCTCAAGGGCGAGACGGCGGAAATCGTCGAAGCCGACGGCTCGACCCGCCCGGTCGCGGCCGCTTCGATCCGCGTCGGCGACACGATCCGGGTCGCGCCAGGCGAGCGGATCGCGGCCGATGGCGTGGTTACAGGCGGCGCGTCGAGCGTCGATGAGAGCCTGGTAACCGGCGAAACCACGCCGCGCCCGATCGACGAAGGCGACACGGTGTACGCTGGAACGCTGAACCGGAGCGGCGCCCTCACCGTCCGGGCTTCGGCGGCCGCCGGCGGTTCGTTCGTCGACGAGGTCCAGGTTCTCCTCGACAAGGCAACCGAGGCGCGATCGCGGCGGGTGCAGCTCGCCGACCGCGCCGCCCGCCTCTACGCGCCGGTGGTTCACCTGACCGCGCTGTTCGCCGCGATCGGCTGGTTGCTTGCCGGCGCCGATATCCATCAGGCGGTGCTGATCGCCACCGCCGTGCTGATCATCACCTGTCCGTGCGCGCTGGCCCTTGCCGTCCCGGCAGTGCAGGTGGTGGCCGCGGGTTCCCTGTTCCGCAAGGGCATCTACCTCAACACCGGCGACGCGCTGGAGCGGCTCGCCGAGGCCGACACCATCGTCTTCGACAAGACCGGCACGCTGACCACCCCGGATATGAGGGTCGCCAACCTTGACGACTATCCGCGCCCGCTGGTCGCCCGCGCGGCAAGGCTCGCCGCCGAAAGCCGGCATCCCCTGTCCGTTGCCCTTTCCGCCCATAGCGGTCCGGCCGTGTCGATCGACGCGGTACAGGAAGAACCCGGCCAAGGGATCATCGCGAAAGTCGATGGGGTCGAGGCCCGCCTCGGCAGCCCCGCTTTCTGCAACGTGCCGATCGACCCGGATGCCCCCGACGGCTCGACCATCGCCTATCGCCGCGGCAACGAAACCGCCGTCTTTGTGGTCCGTCAGACGCTCAAGGTCGACGCGGTTTCAGTGGTCGCCGACCTCAAGGCCCGGGGCTACGACTGCCGCATCCTCTCCGGCGACAACGAACCGGCCGCGGCGGCGATCGCGGCCGCACTCGATCTGCCCTATGCGGCGGGGATGAAGCCGGCCGACAAGATCGCCGCGCTCGAAGCCCTCGCGGCCGAAGGCCGGCAGGTGGCGATGATCGGCGACGGCCTGAACGACGCCCCGGCGCTGGCCGCCGCCCACGTCTCGCTTTCGCCGATCAGCGCGGTCGATATCGCCCAGGCGCAAGCTGATGCCGTGTTCCTTGGCGAGCGCCTTTCGCCGGTGGTGGATGCCCTCGACATCGGCAAACGGGCGCGACGGCTGATGAACCAGAACCTTGCGTTGTCGACGGTCTATAACTTCGCCGCGGTGCCGCTCGCGGTGTTCGGATTTGTCACCCCGCTGATCGCGGCGCTGGCGATGTCCGGCTCGTCGATCGCGGTAACCCTCAACGCGCTGCGCGGCCGCTCACGCCGCGAACGTCGGCCATCAGCTGGCACCACGACGGTCGAGCAAACCGCGGAGGCCGCGGCATGACGGTGCTGCTGTTCCTCGTCCCGCTCGCGCTGCTGCTCGGCCTCGCCGGGCTGGTTGCCTTCCTCTGGTCGCTCCGCAACGGCCAATACGAAGACCTCGACGGGGCTGCCTTGCGCGTGCTCGACGACGGGGATGTCGAGGACGGCAAGAGGCGGTCCTGAAGGGCTTCGTGCATACAGTTGGCCCTCCGTCCTCCGGCTTGACCAGAGACCCGTTGAAACCGCCGGTCCGCTAGGCGGGTGTACGTGGGCACGACGGCTTTGCATATACGGTTGGCCCTCCCTCACCGTCGTCCTCTGGCTTGACCAGAGGACCCGTTGAAACCGCCGGCTCGGTGAAGACCCTGGCATCCTCGTGCCCGCACCGCCGCGCTTCAATGCCCAGCCGGATGCCGTGAAACCCGGTCCTCCGGTCAAGCCGGAGGACGACGATGGCGGGTGACGACAGGGCGGTGGTGCTGCCGTCCGAAACCGCCACCACCGTCATGGCCGGGCTTGCCCCGGCCATCCACGTCTTGGCGACGGGGTGCGCCTCCCCGATCTGCGGTGTTCGCGTGGATGCCCGGATCAAGTCCGGGCATGACGTCCGCGAGCATGGTGCCAGTGACTGCGACGCCGATGTGAAACAGGCCCCCCGCCTCGCGCCGGAAGACATCGGCTTGCCCCTTCCCTCGCGACGCAAGGGGGGAGAGGGGTTTTGTCGCACGGCGACATCCGCAGAGGGATGCCATGAGGGAAAAGGGACGATCCCGCTCCCGCGTGCCCATCATACCGGACCTCCGTCTCTCGCCGCTCATTTCCGCTTCCGCGGGAACGAGTGGTCGGGGTGTGGTACGTGCTTCGAGGCTTCGCTCCGCGAAGCTCCTCAGCATGAGGGAAGGCACAGGTGGTTGGCGTATCGACTTGGAACGCGAACATCATCGGCCTCATCTTGAGGTGCGAGGGCATAGCCCGAGCCTCGAAAGACGCAGTGCGTTCCCGCAAGCCACTCCATCTTGCACCAATCCATCAAGACAAGCCGGAGGACGACGATGGTGGGTGACGACAGGGTGGTGGTGCTGCCGTCCGAAACCGCCTCCGTCGTCATGGCCGGGCTTGCCCCGGCCATCCACGTCTTGGCGACGGGGTGCGCCTCCCCGATCTGCGGTGTTCGCGTGGATGCCCGGATCAAGTCCGGGCATGACCTCAGCGAGCATGGTGCCAGTGACTGCGACGCCGATGTGAAACAGGCCCCCCCGCCTCGCGCCGGAAGACGTCGGCTTGCCCCTTCCCTTGCGACGCAAGGGGGGAGAGGGGTCTTGGCGCACGGCGACATCCGCAGAGGAATCCCATGAGGGAAAAGAGATGGTCCCGCTCCCGCGCCCCATCATGCCGGACCTCCGCCTCTCGCCGCACATTCCCGCGGACGCGGGAATCCAGAACGACAGCGTTCGTGTGATCTGAAGGACTGGGTCCCCACCTCCGTGGGGACGATCGGTGGGAGTGTGGTGCGTCCCTTCGATCACGTCGGGGCAGGCTTCGCAGGAACGGGCGGTGGCGTTTCCTCTCCCCTTGTGGGAGAGGATAGCGAGGCTTGGCGGCGGAGCCGGCTTAGCCGAGCTTGGTGAGGGGTGTTGGCGGTGCCGACCAAGCGCCAAAGGGTCTCACCCCTCACCCGGTTTGCCTAAGCTCGTACCTCGCCAAGCCAAACCTGCCCCCCGATCGAGCCGGGGGCAGGCTCTCTCCCACCAGGGGAGAGGGAGGGCTGCGCCCATGTCGCGTTCGGAAAAGTGGCGACGCAGATCGCCCGTCCGTCGCTACCCGTCGCCGGCGGATACGACGCCGGCGAGCAGCGCCATGCGGACCAGGTCGGACAGGCTGCCGGCCTCCATCTTGCTCATGACGTTGGCGCGGTAGACCTCGACCGTTCGCGGGCTGATGCCGAGATCGAAGGCGATGGTCTTGTTGGGCAGGCCGGTGACCAGCCCGTCGAGCACTTGCCGTTCGCGCTGGGAGAGGGTCGATAGCCGGGCAACCACATCTGCTTTGCCGGCTTCGTTCTTCGCCCGTCGCGCCTCCTCGCGCAGCGCCGCCTCGATCGCGGCAACGATCGTCGCATCGTCGAACGGCTTCTCGATGAAGTCGAAGGCGCCGAGCTTCATCGCCTCGACCGCCAGCGGCACATCGCCATGACCGGTGATGACGATGACCGGCACGTCGATGCCGGCTTGCTTGAGCCCGGCCAGCAGCTCCGTTCCCGTCATCTCCGGCATCCGCACGTCGGTGACCACGCACCCGGTCATGCCCGCCGATGCCTTGTGGAGAAGAGCAGCGGCCGAGTCGAAGGCGAGCACCGTCTGGCCAGCGGTCTCGAGCAGGAACGACAGGGAGTCGCGGACGTTCTCGTCGTCGTCGACGATGTGGACAATCGGATCAGTCGTCATCTTCGCTATCGAGTTGGGGGTCGAGCCCCGCGGTCGGCAATGTGAAGCGGAATGTCGTTCCGACCCCAAGCTCGGTCTCGACCGAGATGGTTCCGCCATGCGCGGTCACGATGGTTCGTGAAATCGACAGGCCAACCCCCATGCCATTCGCCTTGGTCGTCATGAACGGGGTGAACAGGTTCTCGGCGACATCCGGCGTGATACCCGGCCCGGTATCGGTCACCCTGACCTCGACCAAATGGCTATCGGGCACCCGCTCGGCCGCTACGGTCAGCAGCTTTTCCGCCGAGTCCGCCTCGCTCATCGCCTCGATCGCGTTGCGAACCAGGTTGAGCAACACCTGCTCGATCTGAACCCGATCCGCCAGGACGTGGTTGACGTCGGGCGCGACATCGAAGTGCACGTGCACGCCGCGCTCCTTCGCGCCTACGAGAGCCAGCGCGGTGGACTCCTCGATCAGCTTGGCCAGACTCTCGGCGCGTTTCTCGCTTTCGCCGCGGCTGACGAATTCGCGCAGCCGCCGGATGATCTGCCCGGCGCGCAACGCCTGATCGCCGGCCTTGTCGAGCGCGTCGCGCAGCTTGCCGGCCGCCGGATCACTACTCTTCTCCAACAGCCGCCGCGAGCCGCTGATGTAGTTGGTGATCGCCGACAAGGGCTGGTTGATCTCGTGGGCAAGCGTGGACGCCATCTCGCCCATGGCCGTGAGACGGGAGATGTGCACCAGTTCCGACTGCAGCTCCTGCAGCCGCATCTCGGTCGCCTGGCGTTCGGTCAGGTCGCGCACGAATCCGGTGAAGTAGCGCACATCGCCGGAGCGCATTTCGCCGACCGCAAGCTCCATCGGAAACGTCGACCCGTCGGCACGTTGGCCGGCGACGATCCGGCCGATGCCGATGATCCGGCGTTCGCCGGTTTTCAGGTAGCGTTCGATGTAACCCTGGTGCTCCTCACGATACGGCGACGGCATGAGGATGTTGACGTTCTCGCCAATGGCCTCGTCCGCGGTGATACCGAAAAGGCGCTCGGCGGCGCGACTGAACGATTGGATGACGCCGGTCTCGTCGATCACCACGGTCGCGTCCGGCACCGTCTCGAGAACCGACTTCAGGTGCGCCTCGCGGGCGATCAGGTCGTTGGCAAATGCCTCGATTTCGGCCCGGAACCGGTGTTGCCGTTCGCCCATGGTGGCGATGCCGCCGCCGAGGAATGTGAACACCAGGGCCTTGATGATATCGACCTGGCCACCGGAGACATTGGCGATGACGAAGGCGGCGATCAGCGTCAGGGTGACGGCGAGCAAGCCCGGACCGAGGCCGCCATAAGCCGCCGAGATGAGCACCGCGACGGTCGCGAACAGGAAGAGCGACGGCTCCCCGGCGCTGCCGCAGATCGACGCGCAGGCCAGGATGGCGACAGCGACGGTGACGAAGGGGAGGCCGTAACGAAGCAGCGCCGGACCGGCCGCCGGCAAGCGGGGGGCCGTCGGCCAAACGCGACTCCGTTCTTCAACCTGCGCCATCGCGGTCCTTCGCGCCATCTACGGGATTTCCCGTAGGGAAGTTACCCGAATTCAAGAGCGGCACGGCTGAGCTTAAATCTTTCTAAGGTGAAGTCGAGGAAGGGGAACCGATCCGCCATGTTGCATCAGGAATCACTCCACAGTGCGTATCAGCCGAACAGCGCTCATCAGCCGATTTCGGTCAGCCGCCCGCCGCAACCAGCGGAAACGGCCCAGAAGCCCCTGCCCGCAGCGCTCACGAAGACCGGCGTGCAACATCGCTACAGCCGCAACTCCGAGATTTATGGCGAAGGCGAGCCGATCGAGAACGTCTATCTGGTCGTATCCGGTGCGGTTCGGACTTACAAGCTGCTGAGCGACGGGCGCCGCCAGATCGGCGACTTCCACATCCAGGGCGATGTCTTCGGCCTCGAGGTCGGCGACGAGCGGCAGTTCACCGCAGAGGCGATCGCCGACTCGGTGGTGATCGTCGCCAGCCGCAGCGCGGTGGTATCGATGGCCTCATCCGACGCCGCGCTTGCCAGCGCGCTCTGGAACCACACCGCCAAGGACCTGAAACGAGCGCAGGACCACCTGCTCCTCCTCGGCCGCAAACGGGCCCAGGAACGGGTCGCGACCTTCCTCCTCGACATGGCCGGGCGCAACCGCGCCGACATCGTCGTCGAGTTGCCGATGTCGCGACAGGATATCGCCGACTACCTCGGGCTGACCATCGAAACCGTGTCGCGGACGCTGACCCGGCTCGAAGACGACGCGGCGATCGAAATCCCAAGCTCGCGGCGCATCGTGCTCTCCGACAAGCGGGCGCTGAGGCGGCTGAACGCCTGAGCCGCGCTGGGTTTCGGGCGCCGCACGAGCGGCGGCGCCACAAGGCAAGTGCCAGAATCTCGTTGACTGGCACAGGGGCTTTTCCTACTCCGGGTGAAAACACCGTTCACCCCGAGGAGAGGAAAAGGACCCAACATGCTCAAGCTCATCGGACTGTCTCTGACGGCCTGCGTCGCCATGACCGGCGTCGCTTTCGCCGACTGCCACTGGCTGCCCGAGCGGCCCGTGACCTATGTGGTGCCGTGGGGTGCCGGCGGCGGCACCGACGCCAATTCGCGCATGTTGGCGAGCCTGCTCGAGAAGGAAATGGGGCAGCCGTTCAACGTGGTGAACCGCACCGGCGGCAACGGCGTGGTCGGCCACTCGGCGATCGCCACCGCGGAGCCGGACGGCTACACGGTGGGCGCGGCGACGGTGGAAATCACCACCATGCACCATGCCGGCCTCACCGAACTCAACCAGGACAACATCACCCCGATCGCGCTGGTCGACGTGGTGCCGTCGAGCGTATTGGTTGCCGCCGACTCCCAGTTCAACTCGCTGGGCGAGCTGCTTGACTACGCCAAGGCCAATCCCGGCGAACTGACCGGCTCGGGCACCGCGCAGGGTGGCATCTGGCACCTGGCGCTGGCCGGCCTGCTCAACGCCGAAGGCATCGATCCAGCCGCGATCCGCTGGGTTCCCTCTGACGGCGCGGCCTCGGCGATGCAGGAACTGATCGCCGGCGGTGTCGACGTCGCCACCCCGGCGCTGTCGGAAGGCAAGGCGCTGGTGGAGTCAGGCGAACTGAAGGCGCTCGCCTACATGCACGATTCGCCGATGGCGGCGCTGCCGGACGTGCCGACCACCAAGGACGCGCTCGACAGCGGCTGGACACTCGCCGCGTTCATCAGCATCTCCGGCCCCGAGGGCCTGCCGGACGCGATCGCCTGCGCCTACGAGAAGGCGGCGCTCGCCGCGTTCGACACCCAGGAATGGGCCGACTTCAAGGCTTCGCGCGGCGCCGACGTGGTCAAGATGGGTCGTGAGGATCTCGCCGACATGATGGCGACCACCTCCGACAATCTCGGCGCCACCATGCAGGCGATCGGCATCGCCCAGTAAACCGGTCCGCGGGGTGGCGGCGATGCTCGCCGCCCCGCCACCAAAGGCGCCCGGCCGGTGAAATTCAATGACCTGGTGCTTGGCGCCATCCTCATCGTGTTCGGCGCGGTCGTCGTCGTCCATGTCGGGACCTTCCCCGAGATGGGCGGGATGGAGTACGGCCCGGCCTTCTTCCCCCGGCTGATCGGCGTTGCCTTCATCCTGATCGGTGGAGCGATGGCGATCGGCGGGATCGCCGCCCGGCGAAGTGGTGGCGCGCCAGTGACGCTGCCGGCGTGGGGACGCGATCCGGTCGCCATTCTGCGCGTGGTGGCGGTGATCGGCGCAATCGTCCTGTTCGTGCTGCTCGCGCCGGTGCTCGGCTTCCTGCTCACCACTGGCGTGCTGACGCTGGCACTCCTCCTGATCATGGGCGCCCGCTGGATCATCGCGGTGCCGCTGGCGCTGATCCTGCCGATCGGCCTCCACTACGGCTTCGCGGTGGCGCTTCGGGTGCCGCTGCCGCGCGGGCTGATCGAACAGACCTTCATGTGAGCTCGATGGTCGAGGTCTTTCAGCTCGTTTTCCAATGGGAGGTGCTGTCGGTCATCGTACTGGCCGCCTGCTACGGGCTATTCGTCGGATCGGTCCCCGGTCTGACGGCGACCATGTCAGTCGCGCTCTTGGTGCCGATCACCTTCTTCCTCGATCCGGTGCCGGCGGTGGCGGCGATCGCGACCGCTGCGGCGACCGCCATCTTCGCCGGCGACATTCCCGGCGCGCTCCTCCGCATCCCCGGTACGCCGGCCTCGGCCGCCTATGTCGACGAAGCGTTCGCGCTGACCCAGAAAGGCATGGCCGAGCGCGGCCTGGCGACCAGCCTGGTCACCGCCAGCCTCGGCGGCCTGATCGGCGTCGGATTGCTGACCATCTTCGCCCAGCAGCTGGCGGCGGTGGCGGTGAAATTCTCATCGGTCGAATATTTCTGGCTCGGCTGCCTCGGCCTGACATCGGCGGTCGCGGTGTCGAGCGCATCGCTGCTGCGCGGCGCCACGTCACTATTCATCGGGCTGTTCATCTCGACGGTCGGCATCGACATCGCCACCGGCCATCCGCGCTTCACCTTCGGCGAGATGAACCTGCTCGACGGCGTTTCCTTCATCCCGGCGATGATCGGGATGTTCGCGCTGAGCCAGGTGATCCGCACCGTCGCCACCGATCTCGACAGCGTCGTGCCCAAGGCCAAGATCGGCGGCCTGGTGTCGGAGATGATCAATGTGGTGCGCCGCTACTGGCGCAACATCATCCGCTCATCGGTGCTCGGCAACGTGCTCGGCGCCCTGCCCGGCGCCGGCGCCGACATCGCGGCCTGGGTCGCCTACGCGCTCTCCAAGCGGTTTTCGAAGACACCGGAGAAATACGGCACCGGCCACGCCGAAGGTATCGCCGACGCCGGTGCGGCCAACAACTCGGCCGTCGCCGGCGCCTGGACCCCGGCGCTGGTGTTCGGCATTCCCGGCGACACTGTCACCGCGATCGCCATCGGCGTCCTGATGCTGAAAGGCATCACACCGAGCCCGCGAGTGTTCGTCACCGACGGGCAACTGGTCTACGCGATCTTCCTCGCCTTCGCGCTCGCCAACCTGATCCTGCTGCCGCTTGGCATCATCGCCATTCGCGCCGCCCGCTTCGCCATCGCGATCCCCAAGCGCGTGCTGATGCCGCTGATCCTGATCTTCTGCATCATCGGCTCCTACGCGGTCGACAACACCCTGTTCTCGGTGTGGATCATGCTGGTGCTTGGCCTCCTCGCCTATCTGATGGAGGAGAACGGAATACCGATCGCGCCGGCGATCCTCGGCATCGTTCTCGGCAAGATCATCGAGAAGAACTTCCTGATCACCATGATCAAGACCCAAGGCGATCCGCTCGGGTTTTTCGACCGACCCGTCGCCGGCGTTCTCGGAGTTATCACCCTCGGCATCTGGATCTACCTGATCGGCTCCGGGATCTACGCCGCCGTGCGCAAGCCCAAAGACGCCGAGGCCTGATACAGGCGTGGATATGGCGAGGCTCGGCGGCGGAGTCGGTTTAGCCGAGCTTGGTGAGGGGTGTTGGCGGAACCGACGACTCGTCAACGTCCAAACCCCTCACCCGGTTTGCCTAAGCTCGTCCCTCGCCAAGGCAAAACCTGCCCCCCGATCGCGTCGGGGGCAGGCTCTCTCCCGCCGGGAGAGGGCGTCCGACGTCACCGCCACGCACTTGCCAAATCGCAAACGTTACGTCTCGGTTCGTCGATCGAGCGTCGCCACAATCCGCGCGACAACGCCATCCGTGTCACGCATGACCTCGTGGTTCCAGAAACGAACCACCAGATACCCCGCGGCTTCGAGAACCGCCGTACGCTCCCGATCGGCCTCCACCAGTGCTCCGTGGTGATAGCCGTCAACCTCGACGATCAACCGAGCGCCCTCCGAGACGAAGTCGACAACGAAGCGGCCGATCGGCACTTGCCGCCTGAACTTTGCGCCACGGAGTTTCCGATTGCGCAAATGAAACCAGAGGCGCTGTTCGGCCGGCGTCATAGTCCGCCGCAGACGTCACGCCGTCGTCACCGAACGCCGCTTCAGGTTTGACACGCCGCTCCAGCTCCAGTTCGTTGTCCGTTTCCGATAAGCTCAAGACCGCGCCGAAGCAAATCTCGCGGGGAGCAGCAGCGCCCCTCTCCCGGCGGGAGAGGGCTTGCGGCGTCGGCGGTGCAGGGCGCGAGCGCCATCCTCCTCTCCCCTCGCGAGAGGGAGCCGGCGAGTAGGTTTTCGGCGCCACCACCATGATCAAGGTTTCGCACTGGTTCGCCGGCAAAGAAAAGGCACCGCCGCCGCCAGCATCGCTCCGTTGACAAGCCGCTGAAGCTGCCGTTTTTTCGCCTACGGTCCAGTCTATGGCAGGCGCCAAGGCGGGAAACACATCGACGACTTCAGTGGAGAACACGATGAAAACAAATCGTTATTCTGGACTCGGCGTAGCAACTCTCACCGCGGCGGTCTTCGCGGTCCTTCCCGCCAGCGCGGAAATCAGTACGGAATTCGTCGTCGGCGGTTCACCCGCCGCGGAAGGCGCCTGGCCCTGGCAGGTGCGCCTGCTCGACACCCGCGACCCCAATTCCGGTTTCTGCGGCGGTTCGCTGATCGACCCGCAATGGGTTCTCACCGCCGCCCACTGTCTGGTGGTCGGCGACGGGATCGTCGAGCGTGTCGTGGTCGGCCACGGCAGCATCTACCAGAGCAAGCTGAAAATGGTCGACGGCGCGATGATCATCGTTCATCCCGACTATCTGACCGACAATCACGCCGATCTCGCACTCATCAAGCTCGCCGAGCCGATCACCGGCGCCGCGACGATCGGCATCGCCGATCCGACCGCCGAGAGCGCGCTGATCAGCCCCGGCACCAAGCTGACGGTCACCGGCTGGGGGGCGTTGTGGGATTTCGAGGGCTTCGAGGAGGCGCTCTATTCGCGGAGCGGACGGCCCGAGGTCAATACCCGCGCCCTGCTCTCGGCCAATGCGCTGATGTCGCCGGAGCAGCTTCACGAGGTGGAGGTCGAGGTGATCGACACCGAGGAGTGCCGGGCCGCCTACGAGGCCTACGGCCAAGCCACCGGCGCCGGGTTCTCGATCGCACGGACGGAAATCTGCGCCGGCAGCCCGAGCGGCGCCAAGGACTCTTGCTACGGTGACAGCGGGGGACCGCTGGTGGTCAGGGCCGACACCCCGCAAGGCTACCTCCAGGTCGGCGTGGTGAGTTGGGGGAGCCAGTGCGGCAACCCGGTCCTGCCCGGTGTCTACAATCGCATCTCGCGCTTCACCGACTGGGTCGGCGCACAGATGGCCAACAACTAGCCGGCCACCGAACGGTGTGTCATGGCGGGCGCCCGAACGCGGCGCCCGCGCTTCACGACAACCCGAGAATCTCGCGGCTCAGGTCTTCGTCGATGGTGACGAGGAATGGCCGTTCGCGGTCGGCGACACGCTGGCGGACGGCGTCCAATTCATCGTCGGCGAGCGCCAGAGCCGCGAGCCTCTCATTGGCTAGATCCGAGTCCGCCAGGCGGCCCGCATCCTCGAAGAGCCGGGCCGCGACGCTGAGGTGAACGGCTTCGGTCACGCGATCGGGCGCCATCTCCGCCAGGTCGATGTGGGCCTCCGGGACATCGAACGTCGCAGCCTTGCCCGTGAGCCAGGCCAGCACGTCCTGGTGCTGGTTAGCGCGGAGAAGCGCGGCCAGATCGGGATAGGCGTAGGCGAGGCTCAGCGCTGAGAAGGTCGTCAACAAATCGGTCGGCGCGACGACATCGATATCGGCCGCGCGAACCAACAGCGCCAGGTTGCCGTAGGCAATCGGCAGGCCGGCCTCGGCTGCCGGGAGCACCAGGGCAAGGACCCCGTTCAGATCGGCCCGGTCGGACTTGGCAAGCGCCCGAGCGCGACTGAAGAGCTCGCGCGGCGTATCGCCGGTACACGCCTCGAAGATCGCTTCGACATCGATGTCTGCCTGGCGCACCGGGGGCGCTGTCCGGCCGACATCGTCGGGATGGGCCGCGACGCTGTCGCACGTCGTCGCCGGTCTGTTCGAACCGTCAACGACACCTAATACCGCGCCGGCTCGGGCCGCCGTCAGCCCCCAGTGAATGTCACCCAGTGCGTCGAGGCTCCAGCCGGTATCAGCACCGATCAGACCACGCGCAGCCGCTTCAACACGCAGGTCTTCGCGCTCCTTTGCCAGTTCGAGCAAAGTTGAAGCAAGTTCGGCGAAGCGAGCCCTATCGAAGTCCCCGTCCGGCAATCTGTCGGCCTCCGCGAAAGCCGGGTCGGCGCGTAGCCGCACCATTGCCCGTTCCAGCGCGCGCACAGCGCCATCGAATGCCAAGCGTTGCCGATACTCCGACAGATCGACGACTTGGGGGTCACCGCGCGTGGGCGTGGACGCTTCCATGGCCTTGTCGAGTAGGGTGAGCACATCGTCCAATGGAGCGGTGTCGATCGCCGCCGCATAAGCACTGCCGAGGACGAAGCGGTCCCACAATGGCAATTGGGGTACCGGACTCGCCGCCTCGAAGTCGACGATCGCCGCGGCAAGCCATCTATCGAACTGTGACGAATCGATATCCGGGAAACCCCGGTCCTCCAGCGTGCTCATCCAGAAGCGGACCCGGCCGCGCAGCGCCAGCCAGCGCGATCGATCGCTCACGTCGCCCTGGTTGATCATCGCGGTCAGGAAGGCTTCGGCTGTCTGCAGCTCGTCGAGGAACGCCACGGCGCTGGTTTCGACGATCGACTGCTGCCGGCTCTCCCAATCGTAGTCGAGGAAATCAAAGCTGAGCGCAGCGAGGCCTGTGAGGTCGACCGTCGTCGGGTCAGCCGCCGCAAGCGTCCGCAGAGCGTCGCGGGCGATGCTCCTGAGTTCGGTGCTGCGGGTGATCGGCTCCGCCCGGTCGATATCGATCAACGCGAGGATCGTCACCGCGGTCAGCGTGTCGGCACCGGCGACACCCGTGTCGCGGAGCTTGTCGCCAACCTCCCGCAGGGCATCGATCCGGCCGAGCAGGCCGGATCGCGCCGATAGCGTGTTCGGCGCCTCGGTGAGAAGCTGCAGCACACGCCGATAATGCACCGCTGCGCGGCCCGGGTCGCCGGCAACCAGCGCATCGGCAAGGGCTTCCTCGACGAGTGCCTGCAAGATCGGCCGACCTTCCGCCGCGGGATCGGTCGCCGCGATGGTGTCGAGCCAGCCGGAAAGGCCCGCCAGAGCGGCGATCCGCTCGTCGTTGGTCGGCGGCGTCAGAGGCGATCCGTCAACGCCCGGTTCGCCGGCGACCAGCCGGGCGAAGACCGCTGCGACCCGGTCGTCGGCGAGCACCCGCGCCAGGGCCGCCCGGCGTGCCGCCACCATCGGCGGGATCTCAGCGCCGGCAAAGCGGAACAACTGCTCCGCCCGGGCATAGTGGTAGAGCGCATCGGCGAGGGTAGCCGGATCGAGGTCGCCGCGCTCCAGCACCGCCGCCCGATGCCAGTGATCGAAGGGGTCGCCGGACGCCGTTGGCAGATCGACATCGCCGCCCGGCGCGCCACGCGCTACGTCCTCGACGACGGCGCGGCCGAGAATGCGGCCCTGCCACGGCGCATAGCGGTCGAGGAGATCGGCGGCCAAGGGTGCCTTCCCCGCGATCTCGCTGGTCAAGAGGGCCGCGGCGTAGGGGTCGATGTCGGCGGCGGCGAGCAACGCGAGGGCGCGGGCGCGGTTCTCCTCGTCAAGCGCATCGGCGATCGCCGCACCGGCGGCTGTTCCGCGGCAAACCCGCCCGACCGTATCGAACAACGGCGTGACGTTGTCGCCGCCCTCGGCGCGGGCGGCCACCGCGATCGCCGCCTCGCAGGCACCCGCCGTGTCATCGCCCATCGCGCCGCCGGCGCGGGCGTTCAGCATTTCGAACGCGGGGCGGAACTCGCTCGCCGCGTCGTCGTCGCGGTACTCGCCGCGCAGCGTCGTCAGGCCGAGCAACACCTTGTCGTCGGGCAGCGGCGCCGACGGGGCGAACACCTCGGCGCCGAAGGCGGTCGATACCAGTTCGCCGTTGGCGAGCCGGCCGGCCAGCGTCTCCCACGGCACGGCGTAAAGGGGTACCAGGCGGTTGTCGTCGAAGGTGAAGACCATCGAGCGCAGCCAGTACCCGCCGGCATCCCCGGCGTTTGCGACGACCGTGTCGTTGGCCGCCGCCAGGCTCATGGCGCCGAAGCTCGACAGGCCAGTCTCGACGCTATGTTCGAGCCCGACTTCGCCATCGGCGATACGACGGACTTCGATGGCACCGTCGGTGGTCGCCAGTGCCAGGGTGCGGTCGCCGAGGCCGATCACATCGGCGATGGTGTTGCTCGTGAAGACGCCGATCGCCAGCGCTTCGCGCCCGTTCGGGCCGCCGAGGGTGAGGGCGGCGAGGCCGTTGTCGCCCCAGAGATAAACGACCGCGGCCGCCGGGTCGGAGCGGAAACCGATGACGTCGCCGACCGCCTGCAGGACCGCGTCGTCGATGACGATCGGGTGAAACGCGGACGAGGCGCGCTCAGTCCCGGCGCCGGTGTCGGACCGCGCGATCCGCCAGAACGCGCCGTCGGCATCGCGGCCGAGAAACGCGGCGCCGTCGGTGTCGAGCGGGACCAATGCCAACAACGTATCCACCCGGCGGCCGCTGCCGTCGCTCGCCAGATTGGCGATCCAGCGCGGCGCGCGGCCATCGCCGAGGAACACGTGCTGTCCGTAGTTGGACGCGGCGAGCAGGGTCTCACCGTTCGGCGCGAGCGCCGCCGCAAGGATGCGGCAGGACCCCAGCCGCTGGTCGGGGGTCGCCGGGCAGCGCACGGCGCGCGGGGTCAAGGTCTCGTCGACGGTGAAGTCGCCGACATCGGGTGTGTAGCGACGCACGCTGATTTCCGCGTCGCCCAGTTCGCCGTCCTCGGTCTCGGGCCGGACGACTTCGGCCACCTGGAACACGTCGCCGGCAATCCGCGAGGCGACAACGGTCTCGTCTTCGTTGAAGGCGCCGGCGAGGCGGGAAATCAGCCGCGCCTGGAACAGGCGATCGACGTGACGGGTGGTGAGTTCGGTCGGATAGGCTGTGCCGGTCGCGGCCAGAACGCCGAGCCCGGAGGCGAGACCCTCCTGCCCCCACGCCTGCGGATCGAAGGGCACGACCGTGTCCGACCACATGCCGTCGGAGCGGGCGAGGCGCAGCACCGCGAGATCGTTGAGGACCCAGGCCACGTCTTCGGCATCGTCGTCATTACTAACGGTAGAGAAGACGATCTCGATCACCGGATCGACCCCGGCGATGCTGTAGAGCTGGTCGAGCCGCATGCGGTTGGGCGCGTCGCCGCTCCACAAAATCGCGCCGTCGACGCGGTCGACCAGCAGCAGGCACGTTGGCTCGGCGGCGAGCGGATTGGCGACCGTCCCAGCTGCCGGGTCGAAGCAGTCGTCGGCCACAACGCTGGCGACGATGTAGCGCTCGTCGACGGTGAGCCGTGCGTCGGCAACCCGACCGAGGCCGTCATAGACGACCGGGTCGGCACCCAGATCGAACGCGGTGACGGCGCCATCGACGACGACGAAGACCACGTCGGCGAACACGCCGGCGATCGCCGTGCGCGGGGTGCTGATCGCTGGTTCGCCTAAATCGATGTCGACGACCTTGGTCCACGAACTCCAGCCGGAACCGGTGCGTTCGACGATCAGGAGGCGAGGCAGGATCTGGTTGGTTCCGAACGCCTCGGCATAGGTGATGTAGAGCCGGGCGCCGACCGGGTCGTAGTAAACGTCATCGATGCGTTCGATCTCGCCGCCGATCGAGTCGGTGTAGCGCGTGAAGGTACCGTCGGCGCCAAAGGCCGCCCAGAGGTGGCCGTCGATGGCGGCGAGCACCGCGGCTGGAATGTCGGGTCCGATCACCGCGGCGGCGACGGGCGTCTGCTCATAAGATGTGGCGATGTCCGGCAACGGATAGCGGGCGACGATCCGGCCGATCGGATCGAGGATCCGCAGGAACCGGGAACCCGGCGACCAGGTCGCGATCGCGGTCAGTCCCGGACCACCGGGCGGATCGGTCCACGTGCTGCTGTCGCCGAGATCGAGCGCCGGCGCCGGGATGGTGGCCCTGGCGAGCTCCGCCTGTAGCGCCAGGGCCGGGCGCAGCAGTTCGACCGCCGCCTGGTTCTCGATCGTCGCCTCGGCGGGATCGGCGACATAGGCGGCCTCGGCGACCCGCGCCAGCAGGCTGCCGGCTCGCGCGGCATCCGCCGGCGTCTGGTCAATGGCGGTGTGCCAGGCATTGACGCGGCTTTCCAGTTGCTGCGCCAGCAACCGCGCGTTGGCCCGCGCCGCCTCGGCCTGGGCAATGCGCGCCGCTTCCGCCGAGCGTTCCGCCGCCTCCCGCGCCTGCTCGGCTTCCTCCCGCTGGCGTTCGGCGAGATCGGCCTGCTCCGCGGCTTCAGCCTGGGCGGCACGAGCCGTTTCTGCTGATTGTTCCGCTGCTTCGCGCGCCCGCTCGGCCTCGACACGTTCCTGCTCGGCGCGCGCCCGCTCCTCGTTGGCGATCGTGGCCTGCTGTTCGGCGCGCTCGCGTTCCTGATCGGCCAGTTCGCTCTGACGCTCGGCCTCCTGCCGCTGCTGTTCGGCCTCCTCGCGGGCCTGGTCGGCGATCGTCGCCTGCTGGGTGGCGATCTCCGCCTGCTGATTGGCCTCCAGCCACAGATAGACAGCCGTCCCGGCACCAAGGACGACGAGCACCGTGGCGACGGCAAGCGCCCCGCTCAGCCGCTTGAAGCGGGTACCGCTGCGCGCCTGCTCGCGCGCCTCGATCAAGCGCCGCTGGTCGGCGGCCTCCCGTTCCTTGCGTTCGGTCTCGGCCCGGCGGCTCTCGTCGAGAAATTGCCGGGCCTCGGCATAGCGGTTGCCGTAGCGTGCGGCCCAGGCTTCGGTCGGCTTGGCCCGCTCCCACCAGGCAACCTGATTGTCGAGATCGAGGCCGGTGAGCAGGCCGCCGGTGCCGGCCGCGTAGCGCTCGGCCCGCGACAGAAGCTGGCTCCAGGCTTCGGCCGACTGCGCCTCCTCGTCGAGGCACCGGGACAACCGCCGCCACTGCCGGATCAGGCTTTCGTGGGAGATGTCGATGATCGTGTCGTCGGTGATCGCCTCCGGCCGCCCCGGCGTGAGGAAGTTGACGCCCGGCGCCCGGAATGCCTCGACCACGGCCATGACCGCATCGCGGCGACCATCGGCGAGGTCCACCAGCTCGCCGAAACTGGTCGGGCGGCGTACCGCATCGGCAACGGTCTTGCCGGTGACCAGCCCGCGGAAGACGATATCGATGACATCGGCATCAGCTGTATCGATATGCGATGCCACGTCCTCGGCGTGACGATCGAGGGCACCGGCAAGCGCGCCGGCCTCCTCGTAATCCTTGAGGGTGAGGACGATGCTGCCGTCCTGATCGCCGCGCTCGCGCGCCCGCTGCCATAGCAGGTTGAGGACGTGCTGCATCAGGGGCAGCTGGTCGGCGCGCCGGCCAAGACGCCGGCCCTGATCGTGACCCGTCTCCGCTTCCCACGGCGCGAACTCGGTGAGATCGTTGAGCAGACTGTTGACCAGACCGTCTTCGATCGAGAACCCGCAGACCTCGGCCGGTCCGACGATCGCCTGGTCGCATTCCTCGCGGGTCATGCGGGGGGTCAGGTAGAGGCCGCGATTGATGACCTCCGGCAAGCCCTCGATCAGCGTGCAGGCGCCGAGATACTCCGAGCGCATGGTGATCGCGACATAGATCGGCAGCCGCTCCTCGCGCGCCGCCTCGATCAGCAGGGCGACGAAGGCCTCCGCTTCCTCACGGCCGGAGTAGTCCTGATAACGAAACAATTCCTCGAACTGATCGACGAGAACCAGGAGATTGGCGCCCTCGGACAGATGCCCGGCCTCGTACCACTCGACCAGCGACCGGGGGCCACGCCGCAGGAACGACGACAGGACCTCGATCTCGCCTTCGTCGGGCTCGGCGATGCCTTGCAGGCCCAGAAGCGCGACGGCCAGCGAGCGGATCGGATGCCCACGCGGCCTGAGATCGGCGATCTGCCAATCGGACCCGGCCGAGGCGAGAAAGCCGAGCTCCAGCGCGTTGAGCAGGCCGGTGCGAACCAGCGAGGACTTACCGCTGCCGGAGGTGCCGAGCACGGCGAGAAAGTGGGTCGCCGCGAGCGTGTCGACCATCTCGTCGACGCAGTTCTCACGGCCGAAGAAAAGGTCGAACTCCCCGCGCAGGAACGGCCGCAGACCGGGATAGGCGATGCGCCCCGCGGCCGTGTCGTTCATGAGGCGAGTTCCAACACCACGCTGTCGACGACTTCAGGGGAGAGCCCGGCACGACAGTCGATCTCGTCGACCCCGGGCAGCGCAATGCCGAGCGATGGCTTCTCGGCCGGCGGGCAGTTGAGGATCTTGAACACGCGCGGCGGCTTCTCGCGCTGCCGCTTCAGCTTGTTGTAGAGCATGATCTGATTGCGCACCCAGAAACTCTTGGCCGCGCCATAGATCAGCAGCACCGCTCCGCATTCGCGCCAGCTCCGCTCCAGGTCCTGCCGCACGTCCTTGGCGTCGCCATGGGGCTGAGACAGCATCACCGGCACGTCCTGGCCGCGGATTTTCTCGAACAGGGTCTCGGCCACTGGCTGATCGGAGAGATCGGCATTGATGAAGATCGGTGCGTCGCCGAAATCCTCTTCGGCTTCTGGCGGGGCCGGCGGTGGCTCGGTCGCCAGCTTACGCACATTCGCCTTGAACGACTCGAAGCCGATGGCCGCGACCTTCTCGCCGAACAACAGGGTCCGGTGGTTCTCGTCGCTGACGGCATCGTCGGCGATATCCGGCGAGCGCCACTGCAGGATTTTGACGCCGGCTTCCTCGGCCAGCCGATACTGGGCGGCGAGGTAGCCTTCCGGCATGTCCCGCGGCCGGCGGCCAGCGGTGGTGCCGAGCAACTGGACGAACAGGGCGCTCCTGCCGAGGTCCTCGGCGACAGCCGCCTGGAAATTGGCGGAGCCCTGAGGATAGAAGTCGGTCGGCAGATTAGGGATACCGCACTGGTCGAGATAGCTGACCATCTGCTCCCGCTCGGCCTCGAGGTCCTCGGTGACCTGGGCGACCAAGACGGTCTTGGCATCGGGATCCTTGTCGACCGCCGGGCTCGCCGGAACGCTTGCCGCGGGGGCGGCCGCGGGTCGCGCCGACTGCTTGTGCATCGCGACGAGCTGGCTGCGGATCTGCTCGGCAAGCTTCTGCAGAAGGACGTAGTAAAGATCGCTGTTGAGCCGCTGGGTGACGGTCAACGGAATGTCGTCGGCCGGGTCGCGCTGCCAGAAGTTGATCCGGTAATAGTCATCGAGAGGATCGGGGTAGCGATCGCCGGAATCGAGCGGCAGCCGCTCGATCGCGAACAGGCGGCGCGGCTCCCCGGCGGTTTCGACGAAGGTCGACAGTTCGTCCCGGGTCCACTGGCGATTGATGTAGCTTGGCGAACCGATCGCCAGGAACACCGCCGAGCCACGAACATTGTCGAGGATCTCCTCGAGGTGATGATTGGCGCGCAGCCGCTTCGAATCGAAGAAGATGCGAACCTCGTCGGCCCGGCCGAGCCGCTGCTTCAGCGCAATGCCGAGATACTTGGCAAGCTTGTCGACCCAGGCGTCGCCGAACACGTCGACCTCGTTGTCGGCGTGAGCGTAGCTGATGAAGACGTCGTTCTCGAAGCCGGGCACGAACGCCATGGCCAACCCGATTCTGTTCCGTCGGTCCGAGCCACTTAACCGGCCGCAGCCTAACCGAAATCGCCGGGTTCGCAAACATCGCCGAGGTTGCCTCAGGTGGCGGGAAAACGGCTGAAGTCCGGCGGTTTCGACACGTTCCGGCCCTCGTGAGGCCGCGATTTGTGGCTTTACTTGCCGCCATGGCGGGATAGACCTTAACGGCAAACCGGAGCCGTTCCGATGGACTACCGCCTTACGATCGAACCCATCGACACGCTCACACTCGAACCTGGCCCCTCCGGCGGCGAGACCGATAACGGCGCGATCGCCTTCGAAGCCGGCCGGGACGAGGTGATTTTCGGCCGCGAACCGACATCGGATGTCGTGTTCCCGCCCACATTGCGGATCGTCAGCCGTCGGCATTTCCGATTGTATCGACAGGTGTCGGGCCACTACGCGATCGAAGTGTTCGGCGACCGCTATGTCGAGGTCAACGGCGCGCCGGCCCGCAGCGGCGAGGCGATCTCCGACGGTGACGTGATCCGCCTCGGGAGCCGCGACGGACCGGCCTTTCGGGTGCGACTGACCGCGGAGGCGCCGGCCTCCGATCTGGAAAAGACACTGACCCAGGTAAAGGTGGCGAGCACCGGCGCCCAGTTCAAACGGCTGCGCCGGGTGGTGGCGGCCGTGGTCGTCGCCATCGTCGTGGTCGGCGTCGGCGCCTACGTGCTGATCGACCGGCAAGGCGAGCGCCTCGACGCGCTGGCGACCCTGCAGCAGGACATCGAGGCGCGGGTCGCGTCAGCGTTCGACGAGACCACCATCGATGCGATCCGCGGCGCGACCTATGCGGTGGTCGCCGAAGCCCGCGACGGAACCCGCACTCTGCTCGGCACGGCATGGCCGGTCGGCGACGGCAAAGTCGCGACCAACGCCCATGTCGCCGCGGCGTTCGATCCGAACGGCGGGCGTGTTCTCCGGGTGGTTCATCCCGGCGGCGGCGAATCCCACACCGTCACCGGCGCCTGGGTCCATCCCGGCTATGCCGCGCTCAAGGATTTTCGCGCCGGCGACGGCCGCGCCGATCCGGACTTCCGCGCCGCCTTCGAGGGCCTGCCGCAGCCGTCCGGCTTCGACGTCGCCATCCTCGATGTCGACCGGCCGGACGCGCTCCACGCACCGCTGTCGCTCGCCACGGCCGACGACCTCAAGGACTTCGGCCCGGGCGAACGGCTCGCCTATGCCGGCTACCCGATCGAGGGCACCACGGCGGAGCGGGCGGCCGCCGAAACGCCGGAGCCGCTGGTCAAGTTCGGCTACGCCAGTTCGCTCACCGACTTCTTCCTGTTCGCCACCGATCCCGGCCGCGCCTATCTCGTCCGCCACTCCATCCCGGCGACCGGGGGCGCCAGCGGCAGCCCAATCTTCAACGAAGACGGCCGGGTGGTCGCGGTGCTCTCCGGCGGGACGGTGTTCGACGCCGGCGGCGTGCGCCAGCCGAGCGCGGTGCTGGAAAACTACGCCCAGCGGGTCGACCTGCTCGAGGCCGGGCTGGGCGGCGCCGGCTTCGATGTGGTGGGCGCGGTGACGCGCTGGAAGACGGAGGTGCTGCCCCGGTTCCGCCGCCATCGCCAGCAGATCTATTGCGACACCGCCGGAGCGCTGCAGGCGGCGACCGGTGGTGCGATCGCCGAGGCGTTGCGGCTCGCCGCGTCGCTCAAGGACCCCGACACCACCGCGGCCGGGCCCATCGCCTATCGCGAGCACAGCGTCGATGTCACCGCAGGACAGCGCTACGGATTTCTCGCCTACGGCGAGGCCGGGCGGCCGGTATCGGTGCTCCTCATGCGCGACGGCAAGCCCCTCGGCTTCGCCGGCACCGGATCGTCGTTCGCCACCATCGACTATCCGTCCGAGGCGGCCGAGCAGCTCACCGTCCGGATTCTCGGCGAGAAGGACGCACCGGTCGACTACGAGCTGTTCGTGCTGACCAACGGCAGCGCGGGCGGCCAGGCGTTCGACTGCGCCGGCTGAGGCAAGGGTCAGGCCCGTGCCGCGGCGTCGAGGGCGTCGGCGACGGCATCGAGGTCTACCGCGCGTCGCGTGACATCCGGGTCGGTCATGACGGCGATCATGCCGGCGAGCGTATCGTCCGATCCGCCGGACCGCCGGCGGCCGAGACGGCCGAGCCAGCCGCCGCCGGAGTCGCTGTCGTCATCGGCGGTGAGTTCGGCGATGATCCGGCCGAGGGCGAAGACATCCTCCCGTCCGAACCAGCGCGGATCGGTAGCATCGCCGCGCAACTGCTCCGGCGGTGCATAGGATTCTGTCCCCAGGCCGGCTACCGCATCGGCCTGGCCCTTCAGCCGCGCCAGACCGAGATCGATCAGGACGGGTTGGGCGCCGCCGCGGAGAATCACATTACCGGGTTTGAGATCGCGGTGGGCGAGCCCGTGTTTATGGAGCGCTGCGACGGTACGGGTCAGACCGGCCGCGATGCGGAAACGGCGGGCGCGGTCGAGGGTCCCGTCCCTCAGGCTCTCGCGCAGGGTCGGGCCGGCTATATAGTCCTGGACCAGGGTGACGGTACCGTCGGCACCCATGTGGACGTAGCGGGTGCGGGCGACGAAGCGGTTGGGCAGCCGCGCCGCCGACGCAGCTTCGTTGCGGACCGTCGCCATCGCGACACCGGCCGCTTCCGGGTCGTCTTCCAGGCTCGCCCGCAGGCGCTTGATCGCCACCTCCTCGCCGGTGTCGAGGTCGATCGCCCGCTGCACCGCGCCGAAGCCGCCGGAGCCGAGCGATTCCAGCACCAGGAATCGGCCGCTGCCGCCGGTGGCGCCGACCTGATCCTCCGGCGACAGCTCCGCGATCCGATCGGGCCGCCACAGGCCGACCGCCGCAGCCCGGACCCGGTCGGCCATCGCCGGGAGCTGACGCCCCTCGGCCCGGCGCAGCGCCTCGACGATGCAGGCTTCGGCCTCCGGCCGGCGGTCGAGGCGGACAAGCAGTTCGGCGAGTAGGATGCGCGCGTCGAACTCATGGCGGGGAAGATCGTCGTCGACGAAGCGGTCGAGGGCGCCGTCGACCAGGATCGCCGCCTGTTCCGGATCGGAGTCCCGCAGGAGAAAGCCGACCGCCAGATCCCGTTCGGCCCGCTCATAGGACTGGGGATCGTCGGTGAGAAACGCGTCGGCAGCTGTTACAGCGATAGCGGCTTCCTCGGGTCGACCCAGCGCCGCGAGGCAGCGGGACTGGACCAGGCGCAGGACGAAATGATCGCGTCGGAACCGGGCGGGAACGTCAGCGATCGCCGCCTCCACGGCCGCAAGGCATGTATCATGGCGGCCTAGTGCGGCGAGCGCCTCGCAACGGTTGACCGGCAGCCGGGCGCGATCCCGATCGCTCAGCACATCGGCACGCGCCAACGCGACCTCACATGCCGCCAATGCCGACTCGTAGCGGCCAGTCTCGAGGTTGAGGCGGCCGAAGTCGGCGACCGCCGCAGCCGTCTCCGTCGCATCGCCATCGGCGGCGATCACCGACCGAAAAAGTTCCAGCGCTGCCGGCGCGGTCTCGCCGCGCCATGCATGCACCCGGGCGATTTCTCGGGAGACGGCGGCGAGGCGCTCTGCCGACCCGATGCGGTCAGCGAGACGTCGGGCGGCCTGCAGGGCGGCAAGGGCCGCACCTGGCAAGCCGAGGCGATTGAGTACCACGCCCCGCGCCAGTCCGTAACGGACGGAGCGGTCGTCCTCCCCCGCTTCCAGATGGGCGATCGTGTCGAGGGTCGACAGGAGCGCCCCGGGGTCTTTCAGCGCAGCGATGCCCGCCTCCGTCGCCGTCAGCGTTTCCAGGTCGGTGTCCGCCATCTCTCCCGTCGCACCGGTTGCGTGTCACGCCAAGCCCTTGATAAACCCCATTCGCCGATAAGTCGCCGGTGTCGGGCGCGGGAGGTGGGACAAGGCTCTTGACCGCGAAGATAACGCCGGTGCTGCTGTCGGGCGGCGCGGGAACGCGCCTGTGGCCGGCATCAAGCGTCGGCGTGCCGAAGCCGTTCCTGCCGCTCTTTCACGGTCGATCGACTTTCGCGGCGACGCTCGCGCGAGTCTCCGACCCAGCCCTCTTCGCCGCGCCGATGGTTGTGGCGAGAACCGAGCACCGGCCACTGATCGACAGGGAGATGGCCGCCGCAGGGATGGGCGCCACCCTCGTTCTCGAGCCCGAGGCGATGAGCACGACCGCGGCCATCGCCGCCGCGGCGACGGTTGCCGCGGAACAGGAGCCCGACGTCCTGCTCCTCTTTCTGGCCGCGGATCATCTGATCGGAAACGATGCCGGCTTCCACGACGCGGTCAACGCCGCCCAGCCGGCAGCGGAAGCAGGCCGGATCGTCGTGTTCGGCATCGCCCCGGACGGTCCCCACACCGGCTATGGCTATATCCGCCCCGGCGGACCGCTCGACGGTTCGGACGCGGTTTCAACCGTCGCCGCGTTTGTCGAGAAGCCACCGCTTGATCGGGCCAAGGCGTTGCTCGCCGAAGGCTGCCTTTGGAACAGCGGCAATTTCTTCATGCGTGCCGACACCGCGCTCGCCGAGATCAACCGGTTCGCGCCAGTGACCGCAAAGGCCGCCAGCGCCGCCGTCGCGGCAGCCGAGCGCTGGGGCGACGCGATCCTGTTGGCGCACGAGCCGTTCGTGACCGCGGAACCGATCGCCTTCGACCATGCCGTTCTCGAGAAAACCGAGAAAACCGCCGTCGTCGCCGCGCACTTCGACTGGGCCGACGTCGGAACGTGGCAGTCGATCTGGGAGGCCTCCGATCGCGATCCGGCCGGAAACGTCACCGATGGGGCGACAGCCCTGATCGACGTGCGCGAAAGCCTGGTGACCACCGACGGACCCAAGATCGGCGCGATCGGCTTGTCGGAGATCGCTGTCGTCGCAGCCAATGGTTCTGTTCTCGTCGCGCCGCGGGCCCGAGCCGGCGAGGTCCGCGCCCTCGCCGAGGCGGTCGCCGAGACGGAGGCCAATGCCGTGGAGCCGGCGGTCGAGACGATCGTAGACGGCCCGAGTTACCGGGTGATGCGACTGCGGATCGCGCCGCAGGGACGACTTGAACGCCCGGCGTCCGGGCACACTGCCCATTGGGCCGCAGTCAAAGGCAATGTTGAGCTGGCAATCAAACGCAACTTCCGCCCACTCCCCCAGGGGCAATCCCTCACCGTGCTGCGCGGTTCGAGGGTCGAGGTCCGCAATCCCGGCGCAGCGACCGCAACAGTCATTGTCATCATGCAGCGCGACAATCGCGACGAAGCTGATATCGTGACGCTGGCCGACACCGCCACACCAGCGACGACCGGGCGAGGGAGAGCATGAGCAAAGCATCGAAGCACGCCGGCAAAGGCAGCAGGGCACGAGGGAAGAGCGCCGCCAACGGCAAGTCGAAGCTGAACGGCAAGCGCGCCGCAAATGGGAAGGGGGCTTCGAACGGCGCCGGACAACTCGCCGGGCTCGACATGTCGAAGCGGCTCGATCCGGAGAAGTACCAGCGCGACCTGGAGAAGCTCCAGACCAAGATGCGGCAGGTCCAGCAGGCCTATCTGTTTTCCGGTAACGAAGCGGTCATCGTCTTCGAGGGCTGGGACGCCGCCGGCAAGGGCGGCACGATCCGCCTGATGTCGGCGGTTCTCGATCCGCGCGGGTTCAAGGTCTGGCCGATCGCGGCGCCCCGCCACTACCATCAGGAACGACACTATCTCCTGCGGTTCTGGGAGCGGCTGCCCCCCAAGGGGGCGATCTCGGTGTTCGATCGCTCGTGGTACGGACGCGTTCTGGTCGAGCGGGTCGAGGGGTTCGCCACCAAGGCCGAATGGGGCCGGGCCTATGACGAGATCAACGATTTCGAGCGGCTGCTCACCGACGACAGCATGCGTGTCATCAAGCTGTTCCTCCACATCACCCCGGACGAGCAGCTCCGCCGGTTCGAGGCGCGCCTGCGCAATCCAATGAAACGGTGGAAGCTCTCCTACGAGGACTTTCGCAACCGCAAGAAATGGGACGCCTACGAAGCCGCCACCAACGACATGCTGGCGCGAACCTCGACCAAGCGGGCGCCCTGGCACGTCATTCCCGCCAACGACAAGAAGTACGCGCGTGTCCGGGCGCTGAAGATCATCACCGACACGTTGTCGAAGGGCGTCGATCTTCGGCCGGCGCCGATCGACGGCAAAGTGGAGCAGGAAGCGGCGGTGTTGTTCGAGTCGTACAAGTCCCTGATCGAAAGCACGGCCGGACGGTCAGAGTAGCGGACCCGAACCGATGGCCGACGCGATGTCCGTGACGAGCCGCTGGTGGATTCTGGCGGCGATGGGCTTGATCCTCGGGGTCATCCTGCTCGACGAGACGGTTCTCGGCGTTGCTCTGCCGACCATCCAGACCGATCTCGCGACGTCGGAACTGATGTCGCACTGGGTGGTCAACATCTACCTGCTGGTGCTCGCCGGCGTCGCGGCGGCGGCCGGCAAGTTCGGCGACATCGTCGGCCACAAGATCCTGATGGTCGTCGGCCTGGCGATTTTCGGCCTGGCATCGCTCGCCTCGGGCTTCGCCGAGAGCGGCGCATGGCTGGTGGTGACGCGGGGGATCCAGGGTCTCGGCGCGGCAATCATCTTTCCCTCGTCGCTCGCCATGGTGACCCTGGCGTTTCCACCATCGCAACACGGTATGGCGCTCGGTATCTACGGGGCGGTCGGCACGACCTTCCTCGCCCTCGGGCCGTTCGTCGGCGGGCTGCTCACCGAGGTCGCGTCGTGGCGCTGGATCTTCTGGATCAATCCGCCGATCGTGGTGATCATCGCCGCCATCGTGCTCGTCCGCTGGCGCGATCCGGCCGGGGCGGTGAGCGGCGGTCGCGTCGATGGGGTGGGGGCGGGTCTTCTGGTCGGCGGACTGTCCGCGATCGTCTTCTCGATCATGCAGGCGCCCGAGTGGGGCTGGACTAACCCGGCGATTCTGGCTCTGCTGATCGCCGGCATCGTCATCATGGTCGTCTTCACCGTTTTCGAATTGCGAAAGCGGGCGCCGCTCATCGATGTCGAGCTGTTCGCCAACCCGACCTTTACCGGCTGCAATCTTGCGATCTTCGCCGCTCAGTACAGCAAGATGGCGGTGTTCATCTTCACGGCCATGTACTTTCAGGACGTGCTCGGCATGGACCCGATCCACGCCGGGCTGGCACTGCTGCCGGCGGTCGCGCCGCAGGTGATCACCGCGCCGCTCGCCGGCATGGCAGCGGATCGCTTCGGCGCCCGCTGGCCGACGCTGCTGGCGCTCGCCGGTACGGTGCTCGGCTTCGTTATCTTCTCCCTCGGGGTCGATGCCGGCAGCAGCTACATCTGGCTGTTCCCCGGGGTCCTGCTCTGGGGACTGACCACCGCGTTTCTGTTCGTGCCGCCGCAGCGCGCGGTGATGGGCGCCGTTCCGCCGGCCAAGCAGGGCCAGGCCGGCGGCATCGTCATGAGCGCTCAGTTGCTCGGCGGCACCCTGGGGATGGCGGTGTGCAGCACGCTGTTTGCGACGACCGGGGGCTTCGACGCCGTGTTCTGGAGTACGGCCGGGCTCAACCTGATCATCCTCATCGTCGGCTGGCTGACGATCGAGCGGTCGGCCCCGCGCGCGCCTGTCCCGGCCTGAGCGGCTACCAGCCGCCACCCCCTCCACCGCCGCCACCACCGCCGGATCCACCACCGCCGCCGGAGAATCCGGACGACGACGATTTCGGCCGCGGTAGCGAACTGGCGAATGACGATTGCGCCGACGACACGGTCGAGGCGATCGCGCCGGCGATCGACCGGCCGCCCCAACCATGCCCGCCACGCCAGGCGGGCCGGTATGAACCCTCGACCGTCTCGCCCGGATGGGCGTGGGCGAAGGCGGTCGCGAAGGCTTCCGTCCACGGCTCTTCGGCGCCGAGCGCCACCGCGTAAGGCAACAGCCGTTCGAACTGGGTCTGGTCGAGATCGGGCGCACCGGCGAGGTTCATACGGTTCGACTCCGCCGTGCGGATATACATCTCCAGGCCGGCGATCTGGTCCATCACCACCCGACCGGCGGCGGTCGGCGCCCGGAGCAGGTAGTAGAACGCGGCGTTGAGCGCCGCGAAGCCGGCGACCAGCGCCAGCGGAAAACCGTTGGCGGCGAGCGCCCAGAGCACCTTCGATCCGTAGCCCGACGGGAAAGCGGAGGCGATGCCACCGGCGGCCGACACGAAGCCGATCGCGATGATCGCCAGAACGACCAGATTGAAGCCGATGGCGACGGTCGAGCCGACCGTGCGCGCCTTCATCAGCCCCCGCACCAGCGGGATGATGAAAACGCCAAGGAAGACGCCGATCATCGCGGCCGCGATCAGCAGGCCGATCTCCTCCTCGGGCACACCGCCGAACACCAGAACGGCGACGATCACCAAAGCGGTCAGTACGAGCCCGAGGACGAAGTAGCCGCGATTGCGCTTGAAGAAGCGATCGCGGTTCTCGTTTTCCACCGCGCTCTTGAACTTGCGGAAGGCGGACGCGACGCTCCTGCCGTTCGCCTTGTTGATGGTGATGCGGCCATCGCGTCGGTCAATCCAGTCCAGGATCGCGTTTTCGCCCGGCGGCAGCCGCTTGTCAGGCCGTGCGGCTTCCGTGCGCGACAGCACGATGTCCTCACCCGATTCGTCGAAGACGATCAGCCCCCTCACCGCCAGCGACAGGGCCGCGGCGGTGAATTCGCGCCAGCCGCCGCTCCAGCCATAGTCGCGGACATAACCGGCGAGCGCCGGGGAGATGCCTTCGGGCGGGTGGAACAGCGGAATGATCGTGCCCTGCGGCGGATCGCGGCCGACCGACCGCCAGACGAGCACATAGAAGGCGAGGACGCCGAGGAAGCCGAGCCCGCCGAGGACGAAACGGCGGTTGTCGAGAAACCAGTAGCTGAAGGCCTGCATGCCCTCTGGCGCAGCGACGAGGCCTTGCGGGATCTCCGCCGCCACCGACAGCCCCTCGCCCGGCGCAAGCGGGGCGGTGGTGCGTACCGTCAGGGTGCCATCCGCCTCGACCGCGCCGGTATAGGCGTCGCCACGCTCGCCAAAGCCGCCGGTGAAGGCGGTCCAGCGGACCGGTGGCCGGTCGTCCGGTAAGGTGAACCGCGCGGTCACGGTATCGATCGGAAACGCCCAGTCGTTGCCGGTGACGTTCCAGAACAGCTCGGTCTCGGCCTCGCGGAAACGAATCTGCCGGCCGGTCTCGTAGCGAATGGTGTAGGTGTAAGTGCCCGGATCGAGGAGCACGTCCTCATGACCGATATAGATGCGGATGCCGTCTGCGTTGGAGGCGGTGTGGTAGGGCTCCTCGGCGCCGTCGCGGCTGATCCCCTCGATCGTGAAGCTGACCCGCCGGATCGCGCCGGATTCGTCCTCGAAGGTGAGCGGGAAGTCGCGGAAGATGCCGCGCCTGATCTGGTCGCCCTCGGCGACGACTTCGATTGTCTCGGTGACATCGAGGACACCGTCCGCCCGGACCACGACGTCCGCGTCGAAGCTGACGATGCGCTCCTCGGCGGCCGCGGTGGCCGACCAAGCGGCGACGAGGACCGCAAGGGACGCGAGCCACCTCATGACGCCGACCGGTCGAAATCGACGTCGGGCACCGCGCGGTCGGCGGCGCCGATCTCGAAGAAGTCGCGCTCGCGGAAGCCGAACAGACCGGCGACCAGGTTGCTCGGGAAGGATTCGATCTGGACGTTCAGATTGCGGGCGGCGCCGTTGTAGTAGCGCCGCGCCATCTGGATGTCGTTTTCCACCGCGGCCAGCGCCTTCTGCAGTTCGAGGAAGTTTTCGCTCGCCTTGAGGTCGGGATAGTTCTCGGCAAGCGCCATCAACCGGCCGATCGCCACCGACAGGCGGGTCTCGACCTTGCCACGGCCGGCGACGTCACCCTCCGGCAGCATGGTTGCCTTGGCGCGCAGCGCGGTGACCTGCTCAAGCAGCTGGTTCTCGTGGGCGGCGTAGCCCTTCACCGTGGTGACCAGGTTGGGGATCAGGTCGGCCCGGCGCTTGAGCTGCACGTCGATGCCGCTCCATCCCTCGTCGGCGAGCTGCCGGACCCGAACGAGCCGGTTGTAGAGCACGATGCCGACCCCGATCACGACCGCGATCAGAGCGAGGAACGCCCAGAACGTCATCGGCTCGTTGGGTGCGCGGGTGCCTGCGCCATCCCTTGCGCCCCTCCCCTAGGAAACCACCGTGTCGGTTGTCGCCGACTCGTGGTTTACTGGAAAGGAGCGCAACATGACACTACCGAAACGCGAGACGCGGCCGAGGCAACGACCCATGAGATCCAACCTCAGATACGGCGCGGCGGCGGCTCTCGCGCTTCTGCTCGCAGCGCTACCGGCGACAGCGGAATCCACGGGGACATTCGCGATCGTCACCGACATCCATTTCGACCCGTTCGATCCGCCGGACATCGCCAAGACCCTCGTGGATGCGGACCCGAGCGACTGGGCCGCGCACTTCGCGGCCCTGGATGACCAGAAGGCCGCGCAATGGGGCAGCGACACCAACTACGCGCTGTTCGCCTCCGCCCTCGGCGCCATCGCCAAGACCACCGCCGATGTCGATTTCGTCATCATGCCGGGCGATTTCCTCTCCCACGGTTTCCCGGAGGACGTGGCCAAGATCTTTGGCAACGACGCGGACACGATCCATCCCATCCTTGCCGAGAAGACGGCCTTGTTCGTCGCGGACGCGCTGGCCAAGGCTATGCCGGACAAGCCGATCCTGTTTGCCCTCGGCAACACCGACTCCAATTGCGGCGATTATGAAATCGAGCCGGGCGGCGCCTTTCTGTCGGCCACCCGCGACATGGTCCGCAGGTTCGCCGGCGCGGATCGGCTGGCTGCCGACTTCGACCAGACCTACGACGCCGGCGGCTACTACACCGCCCGGCACCCGACCGTGGCGAACACGGTCATCATCGTCATCAACGACATCCTGTGGTCGCCGAAATACGCCAATCGGTGCGGCGCCGATGGCGACGCCGCCGGACAGGTACAGATGGACTGGCTATCGAAAACGCTGGCGGTACGGAAAGCGGCCGGGGAACGGGTGTGGATCGTGCATCACATCCCGTTGGGGATGGATTCCTACTCGACCGAGCATTCGAAGGCGGAAACCTGTCCGGCGAAAGTCATTCCCCACCTGCGCGCCTCATTCAGCGCCCAACTGCTGGCGCTGGTTGCCGAGTACGCCGACATCATCGACGTTAGCTTCTCCGGCCACATCCACACGGACGATTTCCGCGTGGTAGTCGACGCCGATGGCCACGAAATTGCCGCTGACAAGATCTCTCCGGCGATCAGCCCGATTTTCGGGCAGAACCCCGGCTTCCAGGTGTTCACGTACGATCCGGCGACCGGCGTCCCAACCGACTACACCACCTACCACCTGACCGATCTCCCGGATGTCACGACGTCCAATCCCGGTACATGGCGCGAGGAGTACGTATTCTCTGCCGCCTACGGATTGGGGCCGTATTCGACTCAATCGGTCGCGGCGCTGTGGAATGGGTTGGACGAGCCGGGGCATGTGCGCGACGTTTACCTTCGCAACTACAACGATGGTCACGAGCCGCTCGCCGTGGGCGACCTCGCCGCCTATCGCTGCGCGATGGGATGGCTGACCAAGGAAACCTTTACAGACTGCTATTGCGGCGATCCGAAAAACTGACCGCCCGCAACAGAGGTCATTGCGGCGACGACGGCCGATCGCCAAAGTACGGTCGGCTTCCCGAACGAAGGACGACGAATACACGATGCGACGATTTCTTCTTGTACTGATCACGATTGCCGCCCTGCCGACGACCGCCTTGGCGGACAAAGCCCTGGAGGCCGAGGCGCTCGCCGCCATCAATCGCGTGTTCGACGCCCTGATGACCGGCGATCCGGACCAGGTCGCGCCGCTGCTCGCGCCGGAGTTCCAGATCGTGCGGTCCTATGGCGCGGCCTACGACCGCGAGCAATATCTCGCCCAATCGATCCCGAAATTCGAAACCAAGCCGGCCTTCAAGGACCTGGTAGCGACCCGTAACGGCGATATCGTGGTGACCCGGATGCGCTTGGAGGTCGAGGAGCTGCTCGACGGCAAGAAGGCGGTCAGCGACTCGCCCCAGCTCATCGTCTTCCGGATCACCCCGGATGCCTGGCAGGTGGTCGCTTCCGGGAACTTCGCACCGATCGAAGACTGAACGGGGAACCGGCCAGCGGCTCGCCGCTGTCTTCTTCTGGCAAGATACTTGCTGCACCCTGCTCGCGTACCCAACCTTCCGGTAGACCACCGGCGATGAGAGGCCGATGCCATGTCAGGCAGGATCATCACCCTCGCCCAGCAGAAAGGCGGCTCGGGTAAGACCACTGTCGCCGCCCACCTGGCGGTGGCGTTTGCCCGAGGGGACAAGTCGGTGGCAGTGGTCGATGTCGATCCGCAGGGCAGCCTCGGCGAATGGTTCGAGCGCCGCGAGGACCGGCTTGGCGATGACGGGATCGATTTGACGTTCCGCACAGCGAGCGGTTGGGGGGCGCGGCGCGAAGCCCGGCAACTCGCCCGCCACCACGACATCGTGGTCATCGACACGCCGCCGAAATCGGATACCGAAATGCGGCCGGCGATCGAGATCGCCGACCTGGTGATCGTGCCGATCCAGCCGACCCCGGTGGACCTCTGGGCGACCGACCCCACGCTGGCAATGGTTGCCAAGGAACGCGGCGAGGCGCTGCTGGTGATGAACCGGGTCGTGCGTCGGGCGCTGCTCAGCGCCGAGATGGCGGCGGCCGCCCGCGAACTCGGTCATCGGGTTGCCGCGGCGCAGATCGGCAACCGAGTCGCATTTCCGGCAAGCATGGGGCACGGTAGTACAGTGCTCGAAACGGAGCCGCGCGGGCTGGCGGCCGAAGAAGTCGGCGAACTCGCCAAGGAAGTCCGCAAGGCCTGATCGAGCAACCGGCCGCGGTCGTCTTGAAAGAGGAGAAGATCAATGCAGATGTGGAAGCCGTGCGTTGCCCTTGTGGCCGCGATCATCGTGTCGGCACCGGCGGTTGCAGACGACCCAGACCTTACTGAATTCGATGCTATCCGAGATGAACTCAACGCCGCTTTCGCCGCCCAGAACGTCGACAAGATCAAGACGATGATGACGCCAGACCATGTCGCCGCGACCACCTATTATGGCGGTCCCCTCGATACCCCGACAGAGTTGGAGGCGGTGCTCAAGTTCAATGTCGACGAGGCGGAGTTCACGCCATCGAAGGTTTCGCTGCTGGCACCGACCGTTGCGCTGGTGACCTACGAAAACACCTATGTCGGCACCTTCGATGGCGAGCCGCTGCCGCCAAAGGTGTTCGTGTCCGAAATCTGGGTGCAGCAAGACGGAACCTGGCTGCAACGGCTCTATCAGGAAACGCCGATCCCGGCAGAGTAGCCCGTGCGATCAGAGGCGGCGGACCGAGGTGGGCGGTCCTGCTGAAGCGGCGATCCGGCCAATCGCTTCGGTCAGCGGCTCGACCACCACGCGCATGTGATGGCCGCTGGCGTGAACCATCGTCTGCTCGTCGACCATGATCGCTATGTGGCCGCGCCAGAACACCAGGTCGCCGCGCTTGAGGTCGGCTTCGGGTCCTCCATCGACCGGCTTCCCCAACGCGTCTTCCTGTAGGTCGGTGTCACGCGGGGCGGCGATGCCGGCGGTCATCAAGGACAGTTGCACCAGCGCCGAGCAATCGAGGCCGAGACTGGTCCGCCCGCCCCAAAGGTATGGCGTTTCGAGAAACCGCAGGGCCGTGGCGACGAAATCCGCCACCGGCAGAGCGCCGAGATCGGCGACATGATCGGCCACCACAGCGCCGGATCCGTCGGCAAGGCGGCGGAACCGGGTGCCGCGGGTTTCGACCACGGTGTCCTCCAGGGCGAGGCGGCCGCCAAGCGACAGCCAGCCGGTGGCCGGGCGCTTCATGTCCGGCTCGGGATAGACGAACGTGCGCAGGACCTGGACCTGGTGGGTTGGCGGCGGTTCGAACCCGACCAGCGCGGCGGCCTCACAGTAGCCGACATAGCGATCCGTCTCACTCTGGACCCAGGCCCAGTCGTCTGTCTGGTCGAACACGCGGACCACCTCGCCGCGGAGCAACTCGCTGTCCCAACCCGAGGTTCGGCCCGGCGCCTTGCGCAGCGGCGTCGATGACGCGCCGACCCGGCGCGGTGCCCCGTCGACGAAACGGGCGGCCGTCACACGCCCCGCCAGCGCCGCGTCGGCCAGATCGGGCCGGACGGCATGGAGACGCGGGTCGAGGGGCGTGGCCGTCATCGCGTTCTCACAACGGCATGGTGCGATAGCGGGCGACGATCGCGTCGCCGAGTTGTTCGACCGCGAGCGCACCGGCAAGGGTTCGCTGGATCAGGACGTTGCGCCGGTCGTCCGCGTCGCGGCGACGGGTGAGCAGGCCGAGGCGGCCCATGCTGTCGAGCGCGCGGGTGATCACCGGCTTGGTGACGCCGAGCTTGCCGGCCAGACCGCGGACCGTGTGCGGCGGCGGCTCGAGATAAACGGTCAGCAGGACGGCGAGCTGCCGCGCCGACAGGTCCGGATGATCGTCGCGGACCTGTTCGAGTGTCACATCATGCCAGAGGCGAAGCGCCTGGGCGGGCCTTATCTCGGCCGGCATCGGGTATCCTGTTCGTTTCGGACCCGAACCATTTAGCCGCCGGCGCCGCCGCGTTCAAGCGCCGTAGCGTGCGCTCAGCCAAGCGAACAATGCCCGGATCGCCTGCGCTTCCCCGCCTTCCGGCTTGCCGGGCTTGGCGCTCGGCGTCCAAGCGAAGATGTCGCCATGGAGCCAGGGTATGTCGTCGGGGACGAAACGCGACAGGAACAATGCGGCGGTGATCGAACCGGCGAATGGCGAATTGCCCGCGTTGTTGATGTCGGCCACCTTCGAGTCGAGCATCGTCTGATAATCCGGCCACAGCGGCATGTGCCAGACCGGATCGGCGACGGCGTCGCCATGGCGCGTCAGTTCGGCAATCAGCGAATCATCTGTGCCGTAGATCGGGGCGATGTCCGGACCCACGGCAACGCGGGCAGCGCCGGTCAGGGTAGCGAGATCGACGATCAGGTCGGGCTTCTCCTCGGCCGCCAGCGCCAGTGCGTCGGCGAGCACCAGGCGGCCCTCGGCATCGGTGTTGCCGATCTCGACGGTGAGCCCCTTGCGGCTGCGAAACACGTCGCCCGGCCGGAAAGCGCGGCTCGACACCGCGTTCTCCACCGCGGGGATCAGCACCCGCAACCGCACCGGCAAACCGGCATCCATCACCATGTGGGCCAGGCCGAGGATGTTGGCGGCACCGCCCATGTCCTTCTTCATCAGGCGCATACCGGCGGACGGCTTGATGTCGAGGCCGCCGGTATCGAAACACACACCCTTGCCGACCAGGGTCAAGCGCGGCGCGGCGTCATCGCCCCAGGTGACATCGATGAGGCGGGGCGAGCGCGCCACTGTCGCGCCGGCGCCGACCGTGTGGATCAGGGGGAAACCCTCCGCCAGTGCGTCGCCATAAACGACCGCGAACGCCGCCCCATGACGCTCGGCGAGGTCGGCCGCCGCTTCGGCGAGTTCCGTGGGTCCCATGTCGTTGGCCGGGGTGTTGACCAGATCGCGCGCCAGGGTCACTCCGTCCGCGATACGGGCGACATGGGCCGCGTCGACGCCGGTTGGCACCTGCAATCGCGGTCCCGGTTCGCCGGCCCGGTAACGGCTGAACCGGTAGGCGCCGAGGGCGAAGGCGAGCGTTGCCAGGGCCGGATCGTCGAAACCGGAGCCAAGGGCGTAATCGCCGGCGGGAAGCCGTGCCCCAAGCGTGCCGGCGACCAGCGACGGGCGATCGGCCGCCTCGCCCAGTCCGAACAGGACCGCCGCGGCGCCGCCATCGTCGCCGGGCAGCGTCAGGATTGCCCCAGCGTTTGCCTTGAACTCCGCCGCGGCCACCCAGCCGCGCCACGCCGCGCCCGGCCCCGCCAGAAATGGGTCAAGGGTTGTCGGCGTGACGGCATGGATCGGACGGAGCGCGGATGACGCGCCGGTGAACAAACTATCGGGCAAGCGGGCCTCCCTCGGGGATCATCGGGACACCGAGTGGTAGCATAACCGCGCGTGGGCGATGCACGGACGCGACGCCGCATGCCTCAAGGCAGCGCAGCGTTTTGTCGTGACGGGACGTGGGCACCCGATCTCGGAAGGCGACGATCAGTCGGAGGTGTGGTCGGCCGGCGTCGCCGGCCGGTGGTCAGAGAGCCAGCGTTACTGGCCGGTCATTTTGGCGGTGATCTCGCTCAGCGCCGGCGTCAGATAGGTGCCGATGGCGGTTGCGCCGACGATGATGCCGATCGCGATCAGCGAGGCGATCAGGCCATACTCGATCGCGGTTGCCCCGGGTTCGTCCTTGCCAAAGCGCGCGAGCAGATTCTTCATGATTGACTCCTCACTCCACAGATCGGCCGAGCGGGGCGTTTGAGTATTTATTGTGTCTGCGCGCTCCCGAAGCCGCGAGACAATTTACTTAGAATTTGCTGCAATCAAGTTAATGACTAGGTTTATTGTTAGGATATTAAGTTACGGCTTATTAACTTTAAGAAATATCTAAGGCATACGGCAAAAGAATGGCCACTCAAGTCTTTTCAAATTGTATCGATGTCGTTAGCAATTCGTTCACGATAACCGGGAAGGCGGCGTTTACCACGCCGAACCGGACCGAGACCGCCGCATCGCGCGGCCCGCCCGCGCTACTGACCGGACGCCTCCTCTGGCGTCACCAGATCGATCACCACGCTGTAGAGGCTGGCGTCCGGCGTGGTGAAACCGCCACCGCCGAAGCCCAGACGATCGACCGCATCGAGCGCCTGGGGATTGGTCTGCGCCATCAACGTCAGCGCCTGGCCGAGCAACTGCTTCAGTTCCGGTGGCAGGGTGCTGCGCACAACATGCGGGCCGAACGGGATGAGGGGCGACTTCCAGATGACCCGGATGCGGGCCATGTCGAGCTCATCCGCGGCGACCATCCGGGACAGGACGCCGAAGTCGTAGCCCGTCGCCGACGGTCCGGTCAGGCTAGACCAGCCGACACCGACATCGACGTCGCCGGACAGCACCGCGGTGATCGCCGCTCGCGGATCCTCGACTGTGGCGATGCGGGTGAAGTACTGGCGCGGCGCGATGCCCTCCTCGGCGAACGCCGCCATCGGAACCAGCCGCCCGGCGACGGAGTCCGCTCCGGTCAGCGCCAGGCTCTTCCCACGCGCATCGGCGAGCGAGGCGATGTCACTGTCGGCCGACGCCACCAGGATCGAGTGGAAGCCGAGCGCACCGTCGGCGGCGACTGGCGCCGCGATCGCCTCGACGCAGCCGCAGCTCACGGCGGCGGTGGCGAAACTGGTGGCGGTGTTGATGCCGTAATCGATGTCCGCGGCTTCATGGGCGGCGATCAACGCATCATAGCTGTCGAAGGTGACCAGCGCGACGGGGACCCTCGCGCGATCCTGCAGGTAGAGGCGAAACGGCTCAAGCCGTGTCGCGTCGTAGGCGGCGCCGGTCGGCGCGAAGACGCCGACTCTCAGAAGATCGATCTCGTCGCGCCAGTCGGCAAATCCGGCCTGGACCGCCACCAAGGACGATGCCGCCGCGACCAAGATGGCCCGGCACGCAGCACCAACCATCCGTCCCATGTTTCTCATCGTCACCGGCACCCCGTCATCGCGGTTCGTCTCATGCGTCCTTTGCTTCTGCAGCATCGTCCGTTTCGCCTTCCGTGTCGGCGAGGTCCTTGTTGACGTACCAGTCGTCGTATCGCGTCGCTTCCGGATACCAGCGCACAAAGCCGTTGGCCTCCATCAGGCTCTTGATCGCCTCCCGTTTCCGCTTGTCATGGGCGTGCTCGATCGTAAAGAAATCGATCCGACGCTTCGAGAAATCAAAGGCATCGAGGATCATGAATTCCGAGCCTTCGGTATCGACGGAGATGTAGTCGATGTGATCCGGCGCCTCGTAACGATCAAGCAGGTCGTTGAGGGTGAGAGTCGGTACCTCGATCTGGCGCTTCACTTCCCGGCCGTCATGAACGCCGGTGGCCGTACCCGAAATGCGGGCGTAAATCGGCAACTCAGTGCAGTCGAACGATACCGTCTCGCCGGAACGATCGGTGATGCATTCGTAGGCGATGTGGCATTGACGATTCTTCGCAAGGCCCTCGTGCCACTCCACGTTCGGCTCCGCGAGAATGCCGCTCCATCCGTAGTCCTTCTCCAGGACGAAGGTATTCGACATCACCCGCCCGTCGGTCGCGCCGAACTCGACGAAGTATCCGGCCCGCTTGTTTTTGGTCATGTGCAAGACCCAGGAATCCTGCGCGATGTTCGCCGTCGAGCGAGCCTTGTTGGCGATGGCGAACAGAAAGAAATCGACCATCGGCTGATAGTCGTGTTTGCCCCGATAGACGTGAAACATGATCTCGGCAACCAGGCGTTTTTCCGCCTGGGAGAAATCGACGTCCGTCCGGCCCTTCAGAGCCGCCGACGCTCTTCTCAGGACGGGCTCGAACAACCAAGGTTTCTCGAAGAGTTCGGACACGCTCGTTCCCCCCGGTGGCTCACAAGGGCTTCATCAGAACGCTGCTCGGCCATACCACGCCTGGCGCCATTATCGTTCGCAACCCTTACGTCCGCCGAAACGCGAAGGCGCTGCTTTGCCGATATGTCTCACCCGGCATCAAGGCCGTACGAGGGAATGCGGGTTGATTGGGCGCATCGGGGAACATCTGCGGCTCGAAGCACACACCGGACGACACGCGATAGCGGCGACCGCCGAGCCCGGGCACTGCAATATCCATCATGTTGCCGTCGTAGAACTGGACCCCCGGCTCGGTCGAATGCACGACCATCTCGACGCCGCTGATCGGCGAGCGAAGCCGCGCCAGCGGCCGAGGCGCATCGGCACGGCGCGTATCGATCGCCATGTTGATGTCATAGAGGACGCGCTCGCCGCCCTGGTTAAGCCGGATCGGGCGGGGTTCGCGAAAGTCGTAGGGCGTTCCCGCCACCGGACGAATCTCACCGATCGGAATCAGATACTCGTCGACGGGGGTGTAGGCGTCAGCGAAGATCTGGACGTCGTGGTCGAGGATCGAGTCGCCGTCGTCGAGGTTGAAATAGGAGTGCTGCGCCAGGTTGACGACGGTCTCAGCGTCGGTGGTGGCGGTGATATCGAAAGCGAGCGTCGCCGGCGCGCGCACCTCATAGCGACAGGTCACCGCGAGTCGGCCGGGATAGCCCTGATCGCCATCTTCGCTGACGAGCGCCAGCGTGACGCTGCGATCGTTATGTTCCACCAGTTGCCAGTTGCGCACGCCGAAACCGTGGGAACCGCCGTGCAGATGGGTTCGCCCGGCTTCGTTGAGGTCGAGTGTGTAGCGGGTTCCGTCGATTTCCAGCCGCCCGCCGGCGGTGCGATTGGCCGTGCGGCCGACCAGCGCGCCGAAGAAGGGCGAGTGCAGCCGGTAGCTGTCGAAGTCGTCGAAGCCGAGGACCAGCGGATGGTCGATCCCGGCAAGGCGCACGTCCCGGATGACCGCGCCATACGTCATGATCTGCGCCGAAAGGGCGTCGTTGCCGATCGTCACCTCGTGCACGTCGGCGCCGTCGGGCATCTGCCCGAACCGTCTTGCTGTCATCGGGTCGCCCTCAGATCGTCTGATTGTAGTCACCGACCTGAGGGTGTTCGCGCAACACCTTGTCAACGGTCGCAAACATCTCACGCATCCGGGCTTCCGACACTGGGCTCTCGACGACCACCACCAGCTCCGGCTTATTCGACGACGCCCGCACCAGGCCCCAGGTACCGTCGTCCATGACGACCCGGACCCCGTTGACCGTCACCAGATCGGCGATCGCGTGATCGTCGAGGGTCTCGCCGGCGTCGCGCATCGCGATGAACCGGTCGCGGACGGCATCGGCCACGGCGTACTTCACTTCGTCGTCGCAGTGCGCCGCCATGGTCGGCGAGCCCCAGGTCCGGGGTAGCGCCCGCTTGAGGTCGGCCATCGACTTGTCCGGATTGCGGTCGAGCATGTCGAGCACCGCGATCGCGGACACCAAGCCGTCGTCGTAACCGCGGCCAATCGGCTGGTTGAAAAAGTAGTGGCCGGATTTCTCGAAGCCGGCCAGCGCCTTCAACTCGTGCACCCGGCGCTTGATGTAGGAATGGCCGGTCTTCCAGTAGTCGGCGCCGGCGTCATTCTCCTTCAGCACCGGATCGGTGGCGAACAGCCCGGTCGACTTGACGTCGACCACGAAGGTGCAGCCGCGGTGGAGCGCCGACAGATCGCGGGCCAGCATCACCCCGACCTTGTCGGCGAAGATTTCGTCGCCCTCGTTGTCGATGACGCCGCAGCGATCGCCGTCGCCGTCGAAACCGAGGCCGATGTCGGCATCGTGCTCCTTCACCGCGTCAGCGATGGCGTGCAGCATCTTCAAGTCTTCCGGGTTCGGATTGTAGCGCGGGAAAGTGTAGTCGAGCTCGGTGTCGAGGGGGATGACCTCGGCGCCGATCGCTTCCAGCACGCCGGGCACGAACGGGCCGGCGGTGCCATTGCCGCAGGCGGCGACCACCCTGATCTTGCGCTTAAGCCGCGGACGCGCGGTCAGGTCGACCGCGTAGCGCTCGGCAAGGTCCTCGACATAAACGTAAGAGCCTTCGTGGCGGAGGTCGAAATCGGCGTCGAGAACGATGGTCTTGAGCTTGCCCATCTCGTCCGGCCCGAAGGTAATCGGCCGCTGGGCGCCCATTTTCACCCCGGTCCAGCCGTTCTCGTTGTGCGACGCGGTCACCATGGCGACGGCAGGGACGTCGAGGGCGAACTGGCCGTAATAGGCCATCGGCGTCATCGCCAGGCCGATGTCATAGACGCGGCAGCCCGACGCCATCAGCCCGGTCATCAGCGCCGCTTTGATCGAACCGGAATACTCTCGGTAATCGTGGGCGGTGACGATCTCGCGCCGTACCCCCATGCGGCCAAGCAGAGTGCCGATCCCCATGCCAAGCGCGGTCACGCCCATCAGGTTCAGCTCGGGCGGCTTGTCGGAACCGGGAATCCCGTACCACCAGCGGGCGTCGTATTCTCGGAAGCCGGTCGGTTTGACCAGGGGCGTGGTCTCGAATTCCAGCGTATTCGGCCGAAGGTCGGAGCGGGGCTTGGGATACATCAGCAGCGTCCTTTGGAGGGTCGCCGGGTCTTAACAGAGCCACCGGCCCCGGGAAAGGCGGGGTTCGGCGTTACCGTTCCACTAGACCCAGCCGCCATCGAAGACGACGCTCTGATTGGTCACCGCCGAGGCTTCGTCGGAAGCGTAGAAGAGCACCGCGCGGGCGATGTCGGCAGGCTCGAGGGTGCGTTGCAGGCACTGATCGCGCATCAGTTGCTCGATGGCTTCCGGCGTTACCCATAACTCCTTCTGCCGGTCGGTCATGATCCAGCCGGGGGCGATCGAATTGATGCGGATGTTGTGTTCGCCGAGTTCATGGGCAAGGCCGCGGGTCAGACCGACGATGCCGGCCTTGGCGGCGGTGTAGACCGGCATGCCGCCAAAGGCGACCATCCACGAGCCCGACCCCATGTTGACGATGGCGCCGTTCTTCGCCTTCTTCATGTCGTCGACAACCGCTTGGATCGCGAAGAACTGGTGCTTCAGGTTGACGTTGATCCGTTCGTCGAAATAGTCCGAGGTCACTTCAGCCAGCGTGTGGCGCTCGTCATGAGCGGCGTTGTTGACCAGGACCGTGATCGGTCCCAGCGCCTTGCGGATCGCCTTGATGGCGGCGCGCAACGCGTCGATGTCGGTGAGATCGGCGGCCTCGAAGTGGACTTTTTGGCGACGGCGCTTGATCCGCCCGACCAGCGCCTTCGACGCCTTCTCGTTGACATCGATGAAGCCGACCTTCGACCCCTGCGCGGCAAAATGCTCGACAATCGACTCGCCGATGCCGCTGCCACCGCCGGTCACCAGGACCGTGCGGCCCTTGAGGCTCGGGTAGATCGCGCCATACTTCATCTTCACGGGTCGATGCCTCTCGCTTCTTCTGTGCCGGGGGGCCGAGGTCCACGATAAACGGGGCACCGCGGCGGGAAATGGCGTATAGCATTTCCTAACCTCGGTTGCCCATAATCCCCACCGGACCCGACCGGAGACCGCTGTTCATGCTTGGCATTCGTGTTATCGCCGCCGCTGCCGCCGGCATCCTGCTGACCGCGGGCGCGGCCCATGCCCAGGACGCCTACTATGGCGAGGCGCCGCAATATGTGCTCGATCTCGGTATCGGCGGGCTGGCCAAGCCGAAATATCCCGGCGCCGACGACTACATACTGGTGCCCTATCCGATCGCCCAGGTCAGTCGCTTCTATCTTCCTGTGGTCGGCCAGCAGTCGAAAAGTACCCGTAACGGGTTGTTCATCGGCCCGTCCTTCGGCATCAACGGCGAGCGCAAGCCGTCCGACGACAAGAGCCTCAAGGGCACCAAGAAGGTGCCGACATCATTCGAACTGGGCCTGCGCGGCGGCGTGCGATCCGGCCCGTTCACGGTCTATGCCTCCGCCCGCCAGGGGTTCGACGGCCACACCGGCCAGGTCGGCGACGTCGGCATCAACGTCACCATGCCGATCACGCCGAACCTGTCGCTGACCGCCGGGCCCCGCGCCGGCTGGGGCTCGCAGGATTACATGCGTACCTATTTCGGCGTGACCGGCAAGGAAGCCGCGCGCGGCCCGCTGAAAAAGTACCGCCCCGACGGCGGCTTCCAGTCGGTCGGCCTGGTCGCCACCGCGACCCTGGCGCTCAGCGACCGCACCAGCCTCCATGCCCGCGGTAGCTGGGACCGGCTGATCGGGGACGCGGGCGACAGCCCGATCGTCAAGGCCGGCGACAAGAACCAGTGGACCGCCGGCCTCGGCATCAGCCGCCGGTTCGACTTCAACCTGTTTCGGTAGGGCCCCCACCCGCTCGTCCCCGCAGAGGCGGGGATCCAGCTCGGCTTCGAGCTCGAGCCGCAGCTCAAACGCCATTCGGCCAGAGAACGACGGGGCATCATGCAGGGCGTCAACGCCGACTGGTTGGTCTTTCAATCCAACGTGTTCAGTAGGGACAATCTGGCCCTGGACGGAGCACCCCCTCTACGATCCGCCGGCCCTCAGCTGCTTCATGACCGTGCTCAGTAAGAGCTACGACCGCGAGCTCTCCGAGCGATTCGCATTTGACGAGTCCTGATCGCTCCAATGTCTCGAGGCACGTGCGAATGTCTTCATGAACTCCGCCGAGTGCCAATCTCTCTAGATAATCCCCGAGAACTCGTTCATTGCTGCGGTAGCCCACCTCTCGTTGTAGAACCCGTAGTATCGCAAGCGCGCGATGCTCGTTCCGAATCTGCTCCATAGTTGTCGGTTGGTTGGGTCGCTGATCTTCCAATTTAGGTCATCCGTTCGGTTTGGAGCATCGCGCGTCACCGTTCTTGCGTCTTTCGAGGCTCGCTTCGCTCGGTTCTCAAGATGAGGCTGGTGGTGTTAACCCCAAGGCCGTGCCCCGCCTAACGAGGCAACCCACGTCCCTCATGCTGAGGCGCGAGGGCGTGAGCCCGAGCCTCGAAGCGCGCACCGCCCGTTCACCGCTCGTCCCCGCGGAGGCGGGGACCCAGAGTTTGGCACAACATCTCCAGTACCGCCTGGATTCCCGCCTGCGCGGGAATGAGCGGAGGTTTGTGGATTCAGCGCGGCGGGCGCCTACCACCCACCGCTCAAGGCTGATACACGAACTCCAGCTTGAGGCCGTCGAGATCGGCGAAGAACACCGCGTGGTAGCCGGGGGCGTAGTCGGGGTAGTCGGCCGGCGGGTCGAGCACCGTGGCGCCGATGTCGCGCAGGAGATCGTGCATCCGGCCGACGTCTTCGCGGCTATCGGCCCGCCACGCCACATGATGCAGGCCGGGGGAGTAGCGGTCGTGCCGGCGCGACAGGCCGTCGCCGACCGCCCGCATCACCCCTATCGAGCAGAGCAGCCGGCCGTCCCCGTCGTTCAGATCCCAGTCGAAACCGCGGTCATGCTCCCTGGCCAGCCGATAGCCGAGGAAGCCGAGCACCGCGTCGTAGAAGGGACGCGACGCCCACGGATCGCGGACGGTGAGGTCGAGATGATCGATCGTTCCGCGCATAGGCCGGGTCCGCGGATCACTTCGTGCCATACAGCCGGTCGCCCGCGTCGCCGAGGCCGGGAACGATGTAACCATGGTCGTTGAGGTACTCGTCGATCGCCGCGGTGTAGATCGGGATATCCGGCTGCGCCGTGTGGAACCGCTCGATGCCCTCCGGCGCCGCCAGCAGGCAGACGAAGCGGATGTTATGGGCGCCGCGTTCCTTAAGTTTCTCGATCGCGGCGCTGGCCGAATTGGCGGTCGCCAGCATCGGGTCGACGACGATCACCAGCCGATCGGCGAGATCCTCCGGCGCCTTGAAGTAATACTCCACCGCCTCGAGACTTTCCGGATCGCGGTAGATGCCGATGTGGGCGACCCGAGCCGAGGGCACCAGGTCGAGCATGCCTTCCAGCAGCCCGTTGCCGGCCCGCAGGATCGAGGCGAACACCGGCTTCTTGCCTTCCAGGATCGGCGCGTCCACCGGCGCCAGCGGCGTCTCGATCCGAGTAAGGGTGAGTTTCAGATCGTGCATCACCTCGTAGGAGAGGAGCAGCGCGATCTCTCGTAACAGCCGGCGGAAACTGGCGGTCGAGGTGCCCTTGTCCCGCATCAGCGTCAGTTTGTGTTGAACCAGTGGATGATCGACGATCGTGACGTTCTGCATGATGCCTTCCCCGCTCGACTTTCCCCGCAAACTAGACGGCAAACCGGACCGGGGACAATGAAGCGAGGCACCGAACGCCGCGGTTGTCCCCGCCGGCGTGCCTGAACCGCGCCCCTATCCACAGGTCCGCGCCTCTCCTATGCTTCGCCGACCAAACAACGGGGGAACCGTTTGGCCCGGGCGATCATCATGGTGCTCGATTCCGTCGGGATCGGCGGCGCCGAGGACGCGGACCTCTTCGGCGATGCCGGCGCCAATACCGTCGGCCATATCGCCGAGGCGTGTGCCGCCGGCAAAGCCGACCGCGCCGGCCTCAGGTCCGGACCGTTGCACCTGCCCAACCTCGACCGACTGGGCTTGGGGCGGGCGTGCGAAGCGTCGATCGGCGCACCGATCCCGCCGCTCGGACACGACGGACCGGCCGCGGGCCTGTGGGGCTATGGCGTCGAGGTCTCCAAGGGCAAGGACACCCCGTCCGGCCACTGGGAAATCGCCGGCGTGCCGGTGCCCTTCGCCTGGGGCTACTTTCCCGACACGGTGCCGGCCTTCCCCGCGGACCTGACCGAGGCGATGATCCGCGAGGCGGAGCTGACCGGCATCCTCGGCAACAAGCACGCGTCGGGCACCGAGATCATTGTCGAGCTGGGCGACGAGCACGTCCGCACCGGCAAGCCGATCTGCTACACCTCGGCCGACTCGGTGCTGCAGATCGCCGCCCACGAGGAAGCCTTCGGTCTCGACCGACTGTACAACCTTTGCGAAATCGCGCGGCGGCTGGTCGATCCCCTCAACATCGGCCGCGTCATCGCCCGGCCGTTCGTCGGCACCGACGCCAGCGACTTCAAGCGCACCGCCAACCGCCGCGACTACTCCGTCCCGCCGCCGGAACCGACGCTCTGCGACCGCGTCGTCGAGGCCGGGCGGCAGGTGATCGGCGTCGGCAAGATCGGCGACATCTTTGCTCATCGCGGCATTAGCCAAGTGATCAAGCAGCCCAACGACGACCGGCTGTTCACCGCGACGCTGACCGCGCTCGACAGCTTGGCCGACGGCGACCTGATCTTCACCAACCTGGTCGACTTCGATTCCCTCTACGGTCATCGGCGCGACGTGCCCGGCTACGCTGCGGCGTTGGAAGCCATCGACAAGCGCATTCCGCAACTGGAGGCGGCGCTCCGCCCCGGCGATCTGGCGGTGATCACCGCCGACCACGGCAACGACCCGACCTGGACCGGTACCGACCACACCCGCGAACATGTGCCGATCCTCGCCTTCGGTCCCGGTTTTGCGCCGCGGTCGATCGGCCGGCGGAAGACGTTCGCCGATATCGGCGAATCGGTCGCCGCTCATCTCGGCCTCGCCCCGGGCCCGCACGGGACGTCGTTCCTGTGACCGCGGCGGTCCCCAAGGCGGAACTCCACTGCCACATCGAGGGCGCCGCGCCGCCGGCGCTGGTCAGGCGGCTCGCAACACACCACGGCATCGATCTTGACGGCCTGTTCGACGACCGCGGCGGGTACGCCTGGCACGATTTCGCGAGCTTCCTCGATGCTTATGGCCGCGTCTCTTCCGTCTTTCGCGATCGCGACGATTTTCGGGCGCTCGCCCACGCCTACTTCACGTCGCTCGCCGCCGAGGGCGCGATCTACGCGGAGGTGTTCATGGCCCCGGACGTGGCCGCCGATCACGGCATCGCCATCGGCGACTATGTCGGCGGCCTCGATCAAGGCATTGCCGAGGCCGAGGCCGAGACGGGGATCGTCGGCCGGATGATCCTCACCGGCGTCCGCCATCTCGGCCCCGACCGGGTGCGCGCGCTGGCGGAATGGGCGGCGGCCAACCCGCACCCGCGGATTACCGGATTTGGCTTGGCCGGCGACGAGACACTGCATCACAAACGCCACTTCGCCGACACGTTCGCCATCGCCCGTACGGCGGGCCTCGGTATCACCGCCCACGCCGGCGAACTCGACGGACCGGACAGCGTCCGCGCCGCCCTCGACCACCTCGGCGTCAAGCGCATCGGTCACGGCGTGCGCGCCATCGAAGACCCGGCGCTGGTCCAACGGCTCGCCGACGAGGGCATCGTCCTGGAACTCTGCCCGGGATCGAACGTGGCGCTCGGCCTCTACCCGGACATCGCCGGCCATCCCTTCCGCCGACTGATGGATGCCGGCGTCCGGGTCACCATCAACGCCGACGACCCACCGTTCTTCCACACTTCGCTCGGCCAAGAGTACGCGGTCCTCGCCGAAGCCCATGCACTCGACGACGCGGCACTCACCGCGATCACCCGCACGGCGATCGAAGCGGCCTTCGTCGACGAGGCGACGCGGCAGCGGCTGCTGGCGCGACTGGACGACGCCTAGGCCGCCTGACGACGCCGGCACCACCAGCGGCCGGTTGTGACCATGGTCACGCCCTCCCCCCTGATTTGTGACCGCTATCACTGCGGCTTCGGCGGCCGGGCCCCATAGTCCCGGTCATCGAAGGACACGGGCACCGCCCGACACGTACAGGGGAAAAATCATGAAAACCTTCGCCAAGATCATCGCCGCCGCCACCTTCGCAATCGCCGCGATCGGCTTTGCGACCCCGAGCCAGGCCGGCTTCTTCAACACCTTCACACCGAAGGCCAAGCTGACCGCCACCATCTCACTGTCGCAGCAGACCATGACCGTCGAAGCCAGGGACAAGCGCGGCAACCTCCACACCGCGACCTGGACCGTCTCGACCGGCAAGCAGGGCTTCGAGACCCCGACCGGTAAATGGCGCGCCAAGCGGCTCTCCGAGGACCACAAGTCCCGCAAGTACAACGATGCGCCGATGCCGCACTCGGTCTTCTTCCTCGGCGGTTACGCCATTCACGGCACCACCGCCCTCGGCAAGCTCGGCCAGCCCGCCTCTCATGGCTGCGTCCGCCTCGCGCCGGAAAACGCCGAGACCTTCTTCGAGTTGGTCGAAGCCTACGGCAAGTGGAACACCCGGATCGTCGTTACGGACTGAGCGAGCCCCCACTCGTCGGGCGCTGCGTTACCAGCCAACCCCGCTAGCAGCGCCTTCAGTCCAATACCACCGCCGCCCGGCCTCCCCTCCGGGCGGCGGTTGGCTTTTGGGGGTGGGGTTATGCGCCGCAGTGAGCGCCACCAGTCCTCTTCAGCAACATTAGTCGCGATGGAGCGAACGACCGCGTCGGCGGCGCCCGCCCCCGCAGCTCTAGTGAACGTGTCTGTCGAACCAATCCAGCATGTCGCGAGGGTGATCGCCGAACCAGTTGTAGCCGTCGAAACGGTGGGTCGGCTCTTCCAGCCAAAACATCTCCTTTTCGGCCGGTATGCCGTCATACATCTGTTCGATCTTGTCAAAATTGGTGAAGGGGTCCTTGCGCGCTTGCACCAGCCGCGTCGGTACGGAGACGAACTTCGTTGCCGCTTCGATGGGAGCAAAAAAGGGATAGCCCCCGGAATTCGCCTCGTAGTGTCTCTGGGCGGCGTCGAAGACAGCGCTTGGAAGCTTCATCGCCTTCAGGTAGTCGCCGTTGCTGAGAGGCTGGAGCGCGACGAGCGCTTTGACGCCCGACTTCACCAAAAAATCGGCCTCTTCTTCGAACGCGAAAAACGTCGTGTTCGCCCCGTAGCAGTAGCTCAACAGACCAATCGGCTTTCCGGTTGTCATCGGCTCATTTGTGACGAAGTCCACGGCGCCGATCACATCAAACCGCTCGCCCTTGCCGCCAGTGCCAACCCCGAGTTCGGTCTTGTCGCTTTCGCCATGATTTCGCAGGTCGTACATCAGCACGCCATAACCTGCCTCAACCAAGCGCTTCGCGACGTTACAAAACTCGATTTCCTTGTCATACGGTTTGGTCAAGCGGGGCTGGTATTTCAGCTGATAGCCAAAGCGATTCGCCCGGTATCCGAAATGGGTCATGATGACGATCGCCGCGGCCTCCTCGTTAATCAACCAGCCACGAAGGGTCAGGCCGTCGCGCGTGGAAAACGCCACGTCACGATAGGACAGGCCATAGTCGGTTGGCGTTTTCGGGAATGGTTGGGGCAGCGGCTTTAGCATCGTGTTGGCAAGGAATTTTCCAACAGGCCGGGCGACAAGGTTCAGCATGATCGTGAGCCCTCATATGGACAAACATCGTCTTAACGTCTTATTGACACTTAGCGTTCGATTGTCAATATGTCACCATGACTGAACGCGAAATTCACATCATTGAGTCCGCCTTCTCCCTGTTCCTCCGGTACGGCGTGAAGCGGACAAATATGAACGACATTGCGAAGGCCGCCGGTATCGCCCGGCAGACGCTCTACAACGCCTTTCCCAACAAGGACGCGGTGTTGCGCGCGACGATCCGGCTCTTCACCGACCGTGCTTTGGCGGAAGTCGAGAAAGAATTGCGCCGGAGCGAAACGCTCGGCGACAAAATCGACGTGGTGTTTCAGCAGCTCGCGGTCCGCCCATTTGAAATACTGCATGTCTCACCGAATGCGGAGGACATCATTTCGGGTATGAACGCAGCCAGCCGCGACGAGATCGCGGAGAACGATCGGGCCTTTCGGTCGGTGTTGGAGCGTGTCTTTTCTGAGCGGAAGGAGGCGATTGCCAATGCTGGGCTCTCGCCGAAAGCCCTCGCGGAGATCGCCCAAATCTGTGCATCCGCGTCAAAGGACAAGGCGACGGATCGCAAGCACCTCGACGACCTGCTGGCGGCGGAAAAGGCGATGATCCTGAGTATCACTGGCAGGTAGTTGCTCAGAACGTCATCGGACAAGCGCCAAACACGACCGGTTCGCAGCGCCGTCGGTCCGAATGAGACCGCCGTCCGGCGCCTTTTCCGGGCGGCGGTTCATCTCGATCCGCCGTACTATTTGCCGGAAAGATCCTGCGCCAGCATCAAGGCGTTGCCATCGGGATCATAGAACGTTGCCGTGCTGACCATCCCTTCGACGGTGTCGGTCGGTCCATCGAACTTGACGCCAGCCGCCTCGAGCTTTTTGCGGTCGGCCTCGATGTCCGCGACACCGAACACGGGAACCGTGTTGCCAGGTTGCGGTTCGGTCTGCTCGCCGAGACCTAGTGTGACGCCTTCCGTCTTGGTCGCAAGTTCGCTCCACCCTGCTTCATCGATGTGATGCAGCAGCGTGAAGCCCAGTTTGTCGACATACCAGTCGGCGCTCCTGTGACGGTCGCGGACGGACATGGCGAGAGTCAGGGTGTGGTCCAGATTCACAACAGGCATGGTCTTCCCTCATATCAAAAAGTAAGTTACTATACTTTATGGACATTGCCATGCTTGTCAAGCTCACGTCCCGGGCTTGGTCGCTGGATATTCTGTCCCGGCTCCATGCGGGGACACCCGGCCGACAGGCGCCATTGCTGGCGGCGACCGGCGCCGGCCGGACGGCCTTCACGGCGAGCCTGCAGCACTTGATCGAGATCGGCCTTCTGGAACGGAACCCGGGACATGGTCACCCGCTCCGACCAGAATACCGGCTGACCGAACGCGGGCACGATGTTGCGCCGATCGCCAGCCGGCTCGCCGATATCGTCGGCGACAGGCCGGAGGCCGCCCTGCTCCGCCGTACCTGGACCGTGCCGATCCTCGCCGTGACCGGGGCGCCCAGACACTTCAACGAGATCAAGGCGGACCTCGCTTCGATCACAGATCGCTCCTTGTCGAAGGCGCTCCAGGACCTGGAAGATCACGGATGGATCCGGCGCACCGTCGACGTTTCCCTGCGGCCGTTGCGGCCAACCTACCAGGCGATCGGATCGGGGGCGCGGATCAACCGCGCCGTTTCGTCGATTGTCTCATGAGGCCGAACGTCGGCTTCGTCGGTAGGGAGCGGCTCTACCCAGCCCCGATCCGCTCGATCACCGCCGGCGAGGGCTCCGCCGCCGCTTCGGCCAAACCATAGGCCGCCCGGACCGCCTCCGCGGCGCGATCGGCGTGGGCGTCATTGCGGGCGTGAACGATTGCAAGCGGCGCCTCAGCCGGGCCGACCGGAACCCCGATGCCGGCGAGATCGGTCAAGCCGACCGCATGGTCGATGCCGTCCTCCTCGCGCATGCGACCACCGCCCAGTTCGACCACGGCGATGCCGAGCGCGCGGGTGTCGATGGCGGACGCAACCCCGTCCTCTGCCGCGTGCACCGGCCGCGCTACCGGGGCGGCCTTGAGGTAGGCATCCGGGCGCTCGACGAAGTCGGTCGGCCCGCCGAGGGCCGCGACCATGCGGCCGAAGATCTCAGCGGCGCGGCCGGAGGAGATCGCTTCCGCGACCCTGGCCCGACCGTCCTCCGCGTCGGCGGCGAGGCGGCCCAGCGCCAGCACTTCGCCGGCGAGGCCAATGGTGACCGCCTCCAGTCGCGGGTCGCGGCGGTCGCCGGTGAGGAAATCGACCGCGTTCCTGACTTCCACCGCATTGCCGGCGGCCGACGCCAATGGCTCGTCCATGCCGGTGATCAACGCGCTGGTCTTCATCCCGGCGCCATTCGCCACCGAGACCAGGCTGTCGGCAAGCTCCCGGGCGGCCTCGGCCGAAGCCATGAAGGCGCCGCTGCCGGTCTTGACGTCGAGCACCAGGGCATCGAGGCCGGCGGCGAGCTTCTTCGACAGGATCGAGGCGGTGATCAGCGGCACCGATTCGACCGTCGCTGTCACATCGCGGATCGCATAGAAGCGCTTGTCGGCGGGAGCGAGGTCGGCGGTCTGGCCGATGATGGCGCAGCCCACGTCTCTGACGACATGGCGGAACGCTTCGATGTCCGGCTGGGTTCGGTAGCCGGGGATCGAATCGAGCTTGTCGAGGGTGCCGCCGGTGTGACCGAGGCCGCGGCCGGAGATCATCGGCACGAACCCGCCGCAGGCGGCAATCGCCGGCGCCAGCATCAGTGAGACATTGTCGCCGACGCCGCCGGTCGAATGCTTGTCGAGCACCGGCCCTTCCAGGCCCGTCCAATCGAGGACGGCGCCGGAGTCGCGCATGGCAAGCGTCAGCGCGACCGCCTCGTCGCGATGCATGCCTTGAAAGAACACCGCCATGGCGAAGGCGGCAACCTGGCCCTCGGTCACCGATCCATGGGTCAGGCCCTGGACCAGAAAGGCGATTTCGGCCGGATCGACCGGCTCGCCCTGGCGCTTCTTGCGGATGATCTCCTGGGGCAGCATCACCTCAGCCCCCGGTCGCGGAGGAAACGGCGCAGGATCCGTTCGAGCTTGGCGGCGCCGACCGGCGCCAGGCGCTTGGTTTCCTCGTGGGAAAGCTCGGCACCGGTCATCCCGGCGGCGAGGTTGGTGATGGTCGAGACCGCGGCGACCCGTAGGCCGAAGAAGCGGCCGAGGATCACCTCGGGCACCGTCGACATGCCAACCGCGTCGGCGCCGACGATCCGGGCCATGTTGATCTCCGCCGGCGTCTCGAAGGAGGGGCCGGAGAACCACATATAGACGCCGGTGGCGAGCGCGATGCCCTCCCGCTCGGCAGCGCCGAACAGTGCGGCACGCAGGCTCTCGTCATAAGCACCGGTCATGCCGACGAAACGGTCGTCGGTCGGCTCGCCAATCAGCGGATTGATGCCGGAGAAGGCGATGTGATCGGTGATCAGCATCAGGTCGCCGGGCCCGACATGGGTGCGCAGCGAACCGGCGGCGTTGGTCAGCACCAGCGTGTCGCAACCGAGCGCCTTCAGGGTTTCGATCGGAACCCGCATGGCAGCGGGATTGCCGCTTTCGTAGAAATGGGCGCGGCCCGCAAGCACAACGGTCGGCACACCTTCCAGCCGCCCAGCGACCAGTTCGCCGCGATGGGAGGAGACGCCCGACGACGGGAAGCCGGCGAGATCGGCATAGGGAAAGCGGACCGGATCGGCGACCGCGTCGGCCAGCGCGCCGAGGCCCGAGCCGAGCACCAGGCCGACCGAATAGGGAAGATCGCTGGCGGCGCGGACCGTTCCCGCCGCGGCTTCGGCTTCCGCGCTGATCATACCGCCTCGCTCATGGCAAAGCCCTCGGGAAGCAGATCGGCGAGGCGATGGGTCTGGCGCCGTCGGCCTTCCGGATCCGAGACGTGGATGAGGGTTCCGGGCATGCCGAACTCCGCCAGCCGCTGCCGACACCCGCCACACGGGGTGGTCAGGCGGCCGTCAATCGGATCGGCGACGAGTTGCACCTCGACAATCCTGCGCGCGGCCGGATCGTCGGACGCGACGACCATGGCGGCAATTGCCGTAGTCTCCGAGCACCAGCCCTCGGGAAACGAGGCGTTTTCGACGTTGCAGCCGACGTGAACGGTACCGGCTTCGGTGCGGATCGCGGTGCCGACCGCATATCGCGAATACGGAACATGGGCCCGGCTCCGCACCGCCCGCGCCGCCTCGAACAATTCCCGATCCGCCATTCACGCTCCTTCTCGCCGGCTTGTCGCTGGCGATGCCCCTCTGGATCCGGCGCTTCTATCATGGACCCCTGCCCATGCGGTTGGCAAAAAGCTGCCGTCGCGTTGTTCCACATGGTGAGCAAATAACCTCGACGCTGGCCCATGAAAATGCAAAGCTAGATTCAATTCCTGAGGCGTTTTCCGGGGACTACAGGTGGAAACCGCCTCCAACCTTTAAGATGAAACGGAGGGTGAAGTTGAACACCAAAATCATCAAAACCGCGCTCGCCGCGGTCGCTACAGCGGCCCTGATGGCCGGCGCGAGTGGATCGGCCCATGCCTTCAAGGCCTGCCAGGTGACCGACACCGGCGGTGTCGACGATAAGGGTTTCAACGAAACCGCCTGGAAGGGCGTCCAGGACGCCGTGGCGAACCTCGGGGTAGAGTCCAGGCTCCTCGAGTCCTCCGCCGAAACCGACTACGTGCCGAACATCAACTCGTTCATCGAGGAAGAGTGCGACCTGATCCTGACCGTCGGCTTCCTGCTCGGCGACGCGACCCGCGAGGCGGCGGAAACTAACCCCGATCAGCAATTTTCGATCGTCGACTTCGCCTATGAGCCGGCCCTGCCGAACGTGCTCGGCCAGGTCTACGCGACCGACGAAGCCGCCTTCCTCGCCGGCTATCTCGCCGCAGGGATGAGCCAGTCCGGTATCGTCGGCACCTTCGGCGGCATCAACATCCCACCGGTCACCATCTTCATGGACGGTTTCGTACGCGGCGTGAACTATTACAACGGCCAGAAGGGCACGAACGTCGTCGTTCTGGGCTGGGATGTCGAAAGCCGGGAAGGCCTGTTCACCAACAACTTCGACTCGCTCGACGATGGCCGCGCCTTCGCCCAGAACCTCTACGAGGAGGGCGCGGATATCGTGATGCCGGTCGCCGGACCGGTCGGCCTCGGTTCCGCCGCACTCGCCGACGAGCTCGGGACGGACCAGTTGAAGATCATCGGCGTCGACGCCGACCAGCACGAAACCGATCCGGAGAAGGGTCACGTCTACCTGACCTCGGTGCTGAAGCGCATGGACGCGACAGTGGTGCAGGCGATTGAAGCGGCGATGGCCGGCGACTTCCTGAGACCGGTGATCGTCGGCACGCTGGAAAACGGCGGCGTTGGTCTTGCCCCCTTCCACGACCTGGACAGCGAAGTGCCCGCCGGCCTGAAGCGGGAGCTCGATACGATCACCCAGGGCATTCTCGAAGGAACCATATCGGTCACGAACTGACCGATCGCGGGTCCGCGCCCGCTTCAAGCGATGTCACGCGCTGCGCCTGAAAATAGCGGCGCGTGAGCCTCCACAAGCCGGTCTGGGGCACCCACAGGTGGATATCGAGCTACGCGGCATAACCAAACGCTTCGGTGACGTCGTCGCCAACTCCGACGTCAACCTGTCGATCAAGGCCGGCGAAATCCTGGCCTTGCTGGGCGAAAACGGGGCCGGCAAGACCACCCTTATGAATGTGCTCTCCGGCATCTACCGGCCGGACGAGGGCGAGATCCTCATCGACGGCCAGCCGGTCCACTTCGACGGCGCCGGTGACGCGATCCGCGCCGGGATCGGCATGGTGCACCAGCACTTCATGCTGGTGCCGGTCTTCACCGTCGCCGAAAACGTCGTGCTCGGCGTCGAGCCGACCAAGGCCTTCAACCGGCTCGACATCGCCCGCGCCCGCGAGCAGGTGCGGGCGATCAGCACCGAACACGGCCTGCATGTCGATCCGGATGCGATCATCGAGGAGATCCCGGTCGGCATCCAGCAGCGGGTCGAGATCATCAAGGTCCTGTTCCGCTCGGCCGACGTCCTGATCTTCGACGAGCCGACCGCGGTGCTCACCCCGCAGGAGGTCACCGACTTCTTCGGGATCGTCAAATCGCTGCGCGATGCCGGCAAGGCACTGGTGTTCATCACCCACAAGCTCGGCGAAGTCCTGGAGATCGCCGACCGGATCAGCGTCCTGCGCGGCGGCAAGATCGTCGGCGAGGGCGATCCCAAGACGGCGACCGAAGCCGAGCTGGCTGAGATGATGGTCGGCCGGCCGGTCCAGTTCGAGGTCGACAAGGCACCGGCGAAACCGGGCGCGCCGCTGCTCGAAGCCCGGTCGCTCAAGGTTCTGAACGATCGCGACGAGATCGCGGTCAACGATGTCAGCCTCACCGTGCGCGCCGGCGAAGTGGTCGGGATTGCCGGTGTCCAGGGCAATGGCCAGACCGAACTCGTCGAAGCGCTGACCGGCCTGCGGCCCCTGGTCGGTGGCACCGTCCACTTCGGCGACACCAACATCACCAAGGCATCGGCGCGGGAACGGCATCGGCTCGGCATGGCTCACGTCCCCGAGGATCGCCAGCGCTCCGGCCTGATCGAATCGTTCACGGTCGCCGAAAACATGGTTCTCGACACCTATTACGACGATCGGTTCTCGTCGGGCATCCGGATGCGCTGGCAGGACGTCTACGATGCCGCCGCCAAGGACGTCCTGGCCTTCGACGTGCGCACGCCATCGATCTTCACGCTCGCCGATCACCTCTCCGGCGGCAACCAGCAGAAACTGGTCGTCGCCCGGGAGATGTCCCACGCGATCAAGCTGCTGATCGCTTCCCAGCCGACCCGCGGCGTCGACGTCGGCTCGATCGAATACATCCACCAGCGGTTCATCGAGGCGCGCGACGCGGGCGTCGGCGTGCTGATCATCTCGACGGAACTGGAGGAAATCCGGGCGCTGTCCGATCGCGTGCTGGTGATGTATCGCGGCCAGATCGTCGCAGAGTTCGAGGGCGACAAGGCAAACATCACCGAACTCGGGTTGGCGATGGCGGGGGTCGCGGCGTGAGCAACACCGACGAGAAGCGGGAGACCGTCAGCGAGGAACTGTTGCGCCGGGCTGTTGCCGACCGGTTCAGCGTCGGCGATATCCTGCTGGTGCCGATCCTGTCGGTGATCCTCGCCCTGATCCTCGGCGCGGTAACCATGCTCGCCACCGGGGTCAGCGTTTCCTCGATCGGCCTCTCCTACGTCGCCCTGTTCGACGGATCGCTGGGATCCATCGCCTCGCTGTCCGAGACGCTGACCGCCGCCGCACCGTTGACACTGGCCGGGCTCGGCATCGCCCTCGCCTTTCGGGCCGGGCTCTTCAACATCGGCGCCGAAGGCCAGCTGCTGGTCGGCGGCATGGCGGCGGTCGGGGTCGGCTTCGCCTTCACCGGGCTGCCGGCGATCATCCATCTGCCGCTTGCTTTGCTCGCCGGAGTGCTTGCCGGTGCGTTTTGGGCGTCGATCGCCGGCTGGCTCAAGGCGGCGACCGGGGCGCATGAGGTGATCACCACGATCATGCTTAACCTGACCGCCTTCCGGCTGGTCGATTATCTCTTGCGCAACCCGCCGTTCCAGAAGGCCGGACGCGCCGACCCGATCTCGGAATCGGTCCTGTCGACCGCCGAACTGCCGCGGCTCCTGTTCGCCTTCGATCCGAACCTGCGCCTTCACGCCGGCGTTCTCCTGGCGCTTGCCGCGGTGTTCTTCATCTACTGGCTGCTGTTCCGCACCACCATCGGCTTCGAGTTCCGCTCCGCCGGCGCCAATCCGGACGCGGCTCGCTACGCCGGCATGAAGTCGGGGCTGATCATCGTGCTGGTGATGGCCGTCGCCGGCGGCCTTGCCGGTCTCGCCGGCGCCAACCAGGTACTGGGCGTGTTGGGCCGCGCCTCACCCGGCTTCGGCGGCGGCATCGGCTTCGACGCGATTGCGGTGGCGTTGCTCGGGCGATCGCACCCGATCGGCGTGTTGCTCGCCGGGCTGTTGTTCGGCGCGCTCGAAGCCGGCGGGCGACAGATGCAGGTCGATGCCGGGGTCAGTATCGACCTGATCTCCATCATCCAGGCGCTGATCATCGTCTTCATGGCGGCGCCGATGCTGGTCCGGGCGATCGTGCCCTGGGTGTTCCGCTCAGGCGGCGCCGACAAGGCGACGGGGATAGGTGGCTGAATGTCATTAGCGCACGACACACCGTTGGTGACACCGGATCTGGAACTGAGCCGCCGGCGCCAGAAAAAGGTCAACGGCGTCATCCTGTTCCTGCTCGCCGCCCTGGTGATGGGCGTCTTCGCGGTTCAGTCGGAAGGCAGTGCCGTCTTCCGTCTGTCCCTGCCGCGCGACCTGATCCCGATCCCCAACCTGTCGGTTCCAGCGGCGCCCTATTGCTACGTCATCGCCGCGGTGCTGGCGTTTTTCGGTGCCCGCCAGTTCATGCGCGGCGGCGCCCGCTGGTCGAACGTCGTGCTCGGGATCGGCCTGTTCCTGGCGGTCACCGCGTTTCTGGTGTGGGCGACTTCGGGCAAGTCGTTCTCGCTGACCGGAATGCTGGAGGCGACGCTGATCGCCGCCGTGCCGATCGCCCTCGGCGGGCTGTCCGGGGTGCTCTGCGAGCGGGTGGCGGTGGTCAATATCGGCATCGAGGGGATGCTGCTCGCCGGCGCCTTCACCGGTGCGATCATTGGCTCGGTCGTCGGCGGGGTGGCGGGAATCGTGGCGGCAGTCGCCGTCGGCGGTCTGTTCGGCTTCATCCTCGCGGCGCTGGTGGTCACCTACCGCGTCGACCAGATCATCGCTGGCGTCGCCATCAACCTGTTCGTGCTGGGGATGACCAGTTACGTTTCAAGCCAGGTGCTGACCGTCTACACCGAGCTGAACTCGGCGCCGGTGTTCCGGGTGATCCCCATACCGCTCCTCAGCGACATCCCGGTTCTCGGGCCGATCCTGTTCGAGCAGAACATCTTCGTCTACGGCGCGCTGGTGATGGTGGCGGTCGCCACCTACTACCTGTTCTACACCGGCGCCGGCTTGCGCGCCCGGTCGGTCGGCGAACATCCGGAAGCGGCGGATTCGCTCGGCATCAACGTCTACCGCACCCGCTACATCAACGTCATTCTTGGCGGCATGGTCGCCGGCTTCGGCGGTGCCTGGTTCACCCTCGGCTCGGTCGGCCGGTTCGACGAAGGCATGACCGGCGGGCGCGGCTTCATCGGGTTGGCGGCGATGATCTTCGGCCGCTGGCACCCGGTCGGGGCGCTGATGGCGGCGCTGGTTTTCGGCTTCGCCGACTCGTTGCAACGGAAACTGGCGATCCTTCAGACCCCGATCCCGTCCGAGTTCCTGGCAATGGCGCCCTACATCGCTACCATCGTCCTGGTCGCCGGTCTGATCGGCCGCGCCCGGCCGCCGGCCGCCGACGGGCAGCCCTTCATCAAAGAATAGCAGCGCCAACCAAGGACACCTGCCATGGCCCAACGCCCGGCACTCGCGCTGATCGCGCACGACCGGCAGAAGGACGAGATCGTTGCCTTCGCCCGCGAGCACGAGAATCAGCTTCTCGATTTCGACCTGTTCGCGACCGGTACGACGGGCGGCCGCATCAAGGACGCGTTGCCGGCCCTGGGCATCACGCCGCTGAAGAGCGGCCCGCTCGGCGGTGACCAGCAGATCGGCGCTAAGATCGCCGACGGCACAGTGAACGCGATGATCTTCTTCGTCGATCCGCTCACCCCGATGCCCCACGATGTCGACGTCAAGGCATTGACACGGCTGGCGATCGTCTACGACATCCCCTTCGCCCTCAACCGAGCGACGGCCGAGCTGCTGATCAACCATCACGCCGGTCTCGGCGGTCGGCCGGCCGAAGAGTCCCAGTAGAGCCCAAATGATGTCGGACGCCATCAAGCATTTCGCTTTTCCAGTCCTGATCGGCGATATCGGCGGCACTAACGCCCGCTTTGCGTTGCTTAGCGACGAAGACGCGGCGATCGACCGCATCCCCAACCTCGGCACCGCCGACTTCAACACGATCGGTGACGCCATCGCCGAGGCGCTGGCGGAACGGGAGGCGGCGCCGAAGACCGCGATCCTCGCCCTGGCGGGGCCGATCACCGGTGACCGGGTACCGTTGACCAACTGCGACTGGATCGTCGAGCCCAAGGCGCTGATCCAGCGGTTCGATCTCGACGACGTCATCCTCCTCAACGATTTCGAGGCTCAGTCCCTGGCGCTGCCCGGCCTCGGTCCGGATGACCTCGATCCGATCGGGTCCGGCAACGTGACGCCGACCGGCGCGCGAGTCGTGGTCGGCCCGGGCACCGGCCTCGGCGCCGGCGCCCTGGTCCATACTCGCAACATGTGGGTGCCGATCCCCGGCGAGGGCGGGCATATCGATCTCGGCCCCGTCAGCCGACGCGACTTCGAACTCTGGCCGCATATCGAACTGACGTTCGGCCGCATGAGCGCCGAGACAATCCTCAGCGGCTCAGGCCTGCTCCGTCTCTACAAGGGGGTGTGCGCGCTGAACGGATTCCCGGCGCCGCTCGACGACGAGGCCCACGTCACCGCCGCGGGGCTCGACGGCGAAGACCACGGCGCGGTCGAGGCGCTCGATCTGTTCGCCACCTATCTCGGCCGCTTCGCCGGCGACCTGGCGATGGTGTTCGCCGCCCACGGCGGCGTCTATCTCGCCGGCGGCATCCCGGTGCGCATCCTGCCGGCGCTGAAGTCCGGCACGTTCCGGCGGGCGTTCCTCGCCAAGGAACCCCACGCCGACCTGCTCGAAGGGATCGCCACCGCGGTCATCGTCAAGCGCGACGCCGCGCTCGCCGGCATCACCGACTTCGCCCGCCGGCCGCATGGGTTTGGCGTCGAGCTCGGTGGCCGGCGCTGGCAAAGCTGAGGGTTGGCGTCAGTCCCCTGATTCCGCCGAGTCGGCCTGGAGGAGACCGTAGCGTTCGGCGCCAATGTCGTTGAACAGGCTGAGCTGGGTCTCGAGGAAGTCGATGTGACCTTCCTCGTCGGCGAGCAGGTCCTCGAACAGCTTCATCGAGACATAGTCCTCGGTGGCCCGACAGACTTCCCGCGCCTCGTTGTAGAGGCGCCGGGCGTCATATTCGCCTTCCAGGTCCGCCTCGAGGACCTCCTTGATGTTCTGGCCGATCTTCAAGGGGTTGAGCTGCTGCATGTTGGGGAACCCTTCGAGGAAGATGATCCGCTCGGCCAGCTTGTCGGCGTGCTGCATTTCCTCGATCGATTCCGCCCGCTCCTTGCGGGCGAGCTTGGCATATCCCCAGTCCTCAAGCAGACGGTAGTGCAGCCAATACTGGTTCACCGCGGTGAGCTCGTGGCGCAGCGACTGATTGAGATAGTCGATGACTTTGGGGTCGCCTTTCATGGGTCACTCCGAATATTACAATCATTCCAAACTAAGGCTGCTCGCGCGGATCGTCAAACGACTTGTCGATGTCGACGAGCGATTCGACCACGTCGCTGCTGATGTCGGACACAAACGCTCTCGGGCCGGCAAAATCGATTCCTGCCTCCGTCACGATGTGTCCGAGCGTTCCGAGACAGGTGCCGCAGTTGGGCCGGCCGCCAAGCGCCTTGAACAGCCGCCCGGCGGTCACCGGTCGGTCCGGCGTGTCCCGCGCAAGCGTTCTCGCCGCCTCGGCAATCCGGGCGCGGGTGATCACATTGCAGGAACACACGATCATAGACGATCAAATGACATGGGCGGCGCCGACCCGCAATCGGATGCTCGCTAGCAGGACCGTTCAGCGGAAGTACGCCGCATAGAAGACAACGATGGCAAGCGCGAAGAGGAACGCCACGCCAAACATATAGCGCGACAGCCGGTCGAGCCAGAAGGCACGGTCCATGCGATCGGTTTGCACGTAGTGATTGACCATCAAGGACTCGAGGATGGCACCGACCGCCATCATCGCCGTCAATCCGTAGAAGATGCCAATCGTCGTCAGGTAAGGTACTCGCGGAAGGTCGCGGTTAACCCAAAGCAACAAGGTTATGACTGTAAGAAAAGCAATCGATATTATCTTGAGTCGGTCGTGAAAACTCGTCCTCGTTATGAAGAAAACCGTCCACATTAGAATGATGACGCCGATGAGTGGCAGAAAATGGCGCCACAAATAATATCCGCCCCGCCTTTCAACATCGATCGAGAATGTAATCGCTGGTGAATAAGTGTCTTCAAGGAATTCGATGTCGCCCGCGCTGAAGGTCGTGTCAACGATGTCATAGTCGGCTGGAACGATTTCCGCGCCATCATGCCACGTGGTGAACCACATGGGCTCAAGTCTGAATGAATCGTTGCGCTGCCCAAAGATGGTGAGAACCACATCAAAACGTTGAATATCAAAAGGAAATGACCTGAACCGCGCTTCGTAGGAGCTACGCACCGTGACCTGGGTCTCAAGATTGACAAAGCCGTCGGCATAGACGGTGAGCAACGTGTTTGGCACCAGGTTGTTGCCAATGGCATTGTAGAACATGATCGCCGGCGACCAGATATTGTTCAAAACCTCGCGCGCGGTCTCTTCCTGAAACTCCAGCTTGTTCGACCCGCCGAAGGGTTCGAACCGAAGGCGCGGGTCGTTCCAATGCTGCGTCAGGGTGACAATCGCCGTGAATTCCTGCTCGCCGAGACGAACGTCGGTGATCTCGTGCAGATGGAGGCCGGCGAGTACAAGAGTGGGTCTTGCCGTATCCGGCGGCAGGGCGAAGCTGGGCTCGCTGACCCATGCCGGCGCCTGATCAAGCCCGGCGGGCGCCGATGACACGGGCGTTTCCTGGGCTGTCGCCGCACTGATCGCGAGAAGGGTCGACGCCAATCCGATCGCGGCCCATCGACCGGCGGCGCGCACCGCGGCGGGCCAGGCGCCAGCCATCTGACGGGTCCTCTCCGGCGCAAGGCGAGCGGCCATCGTCATTGCGGCCCGATATCGGCAATCATCGCCTCCGTTTGCGATCGCATATCGCCCGGCAAGTCGACGAAACCGAGCGTGGCATTGTCGTCGGCCGGCCTGGCGAGGCCGAAGCGAACGAACCGGCGGATGGCGGCGGCCAAGCTCGCGTTGCCGTAATCCCGGTGGGCCACGAAACGGGTGACGATTACGATCGGATAGACCTGCGCCGTCGGGTCATTGTCGGCCCCATCAAGGGCGAGCAGACCGGCGCGAATGGTATCTGAATTCGGCGAGATGAACGGGCCATCGTCGTCCCCCAGTGCGGCGATCCCGATCGGTTCCTCCGCCGATCGCGCCCGGCCGAAGTCGACATAGCCAATCGCCCCGGGTGTTTTCTGGACCGTGAGCAGCAGCCCCGACGTTCCAAGCGATCCCGGCCCGGTCGGCCAACGGATGGTTTGCCCGATACCGGGCCCGCGTCTCCACGCTTCGCTTTCAGCGGCCAGATATCTGGTGAAGGCGAATGTGCTGCCGCTACCCTCCGACCGGTGAACCGGAACGATGGTCATCGCCGGGAGCACGACGTCGGGGTTGAGACGTTGGATCCGCGGATCATCCCAGGTGTTGATCTCGCCAAGAAAGATGCCGGCAACGATCTCACCGCTGAGATTGAGTGTGTCGACACCGCGAACATTGAAAGCCAGCACGAGAGCGCCCGCCGCAAGCGGTAGCTCGACAACGCCCATCGGCGTTTCCCGGCGCTGCTCCGGCGTGAGCGGCGTATCGGACACGGCGAAATCGATCGTGTCGCCCAGAAACAGGGCAACCCCTCGGGCGCTGCCGATCGGACGAAAGGACACGATCACGTCACCGTTGTCGCGGTGAAAAGCGGAGGCCCAGGCCTCAATCAAACGCGTCGAGAAACTCGCCCCGGCGCCATCGATGACGACTTGCGCGGCGGCCCTGTCGCCGATCAACAGCGCGCCCAGCAGCACCGCCAGATGAAGCCAACGCCGGCCCCACCGCCGATCCCGGCTGTGCCGCGCAGTCGTCGTCGGCCGGATCGACCGCATTCCGCCCCTCCCGGCTACACCTTCCTCGACTAGGAAGGATATGTGACAGAGCAATGAAGCAGGCTAAGCGATGGCGGCCACAGCGCGTTTGGCCATCACCTTGACCAGATTGGCACGGTACGCCGCCGACCCGTGGATGTCGGAGAGCATGCCCGCGGTATCGACGGTGAGCGGCTGAATCGCGTCCGCGCTCCAGTTGGCAAGCAGCGCCGCTTCGATCTCCGCGGCGCGATAGACGCCGTCGCCGCTTGCGCCGGTGACCCCGACCCGCACGGCCCCGTCTTTCATCCGCGCCACGAACACGCCGGCCATAGCGTAGCGGGAGGCCGGATTCTTGAACTTGGCGTAGGCGGCTCGCTCCGGTACCGGGAAGACCACCCGGGTGATGAGCTCGTCATCTTCGAGGGCCGTGGTGAACATGCCCATGAAGTAGTCGGCGGCCGCGATCTCGCGCCGATCGGTGTGAATAGTCGCCTCCAGCGCCAGCACCGCCGCCGGATAGTCCGCCGCCGGATCGTTATTGGCGAGCGAACCGCCAAGGGTGCCCCGGTGGCGGACGGCGGGATCGCCGATCATGGCGGCGAGGTCGGAGAGCGCGGGAATCGCGTCGCGCACGTCTTCAGACGTTGCGACCGCCGCGTGGGTCACGGCGGCGCCAATCGAAACCCTATCGGCGTCGACCAGGATTCCGGAGAGCGCCTCCAGCCGGGCGACATCAACCACGTCGGTCGGCGCGGCGAGCCGCTGTTTCATGGTCGGGATCAGTGTCTGGCCGCCGGCGAGAAAGCGGCCGTCGTCGGCGCCGGATATCAGCATCACCGCTTCGGCGAGATCGGTCGGACGATGGTATCGCGTCTTGTACATTCCGATCCCCCGTCAGCCAGTCATCGCTGTGGCGCCGGCTTTGATCGCCTTGACGATGTTCTGATAGCCGGTGCAGCGGCAGATGTTGCCTTCAAGATCGTGGCGGATGGTCGCCTCGTCGAGGTCGCGACCGTGGCGGCGCACCATGTCGAGCGCCGCCATCACCATGCCGGGCGTGCAGAAACCGCACTGCAGTCCATGATGCTCACGGAACGCCTCCTGCATCGGGTGGAGCCGATCGCCGGTAGCGACGCCCTCGATAGTCAGCACCTCGGCCCCGTCCGCCTGAACCGCGAACATCGTGCACGACTTCACCGCCACGCCGTCGACATGCACGACACACGCGCCGCACTGCGACGTATCGCAGCCGACGTGGGTTCCCGTCAGTTTCAGGTGCTCCCGCAGCAGTTCGACCAGCAGCGCCTGGTCCTCGACCTCGGCGCTCGCCGGCGTGCCGTTTACCTTTAGCTCGACCTTCGTCATCCACCCCTCACTGGAAGATCAAAATCAGGACGATCACGACCAGTAGCGCGATCAGCCCCCAGACATACGGACCGCCGAGGACTCCCTTGCCGGCGGCGACCTCAAGCTGTTCTTCGACCGCCTCCGCCGTCACCTCCGGATCCTCGATCACGTCGGCGACCACCGCTTCCTCGCCCTTGTCGTCAGGCGGTTTGCCGGCACCCAGCCGCTCGGCAAAGGCGCCAAAGAACTGGTCGGCCATCTGTTTGGCGGTCGCATCGACCAGCCGGGCACCAATCTGGGCGAGCTTGCCGCCGACCTGCGCCTTGGCAGTGTAGGTCAGTACGGTCGCGTCGGCGCCGTCCTCGGCGAGTTTGACCTCGGCGCCACCCTTGGCGAACCCGGCCGCGCCGCCCTTGCTTTCGCCGGTGATGGTGTAGCCGTTCGGCGGGTCGATATCGGACAGCGTCACCTGGCCGGTGAATGTCGCCTTGACCGGTCCGACCTTGGCCTCGACCGCGGCCTTCATCTCGGTGTCCGAGACCTTCTCAAGCGACTTCGCACCAGGAAGACACGCCTTCAGCGTCTCCGGGTCGTTCAACGCGTCCCAGACCCTCTCCCGACTGGCCGGGATGCGATATTCGCCTGACATTTCCATACGTGATGGGCCCCTGGAGACGGTACGCCGTCTGATTGTCTCCCGTTCGCGGAGGGCGATGGCGGGTTGTTCCGATGCCGCAGGTGGCCGTTGCGGTCACGCTGCAGGCGCCTTTGCATTATCGTTGCATGGCCCGGTCACGGTCGGCAAGAGTTGGATTCATTCGAAACGCGTCGCTACAAGGGCGCATCGTCCAGAACCCGAACCGTAAAATGCAGAAGGCAAGCCCGACCCTGCGGAAGGCGACAACCGGCAATGCCGGCCGATCGCTCACGGCCCGCGCCCCGGTCATGCTGGAAACCGCCGGCTGGCCCGACTACGCGCTGCTCGACACCGGCGGCGGCCGCAAGCTCGAGCGTTTCGGCCGTTACCGCATCGTCCGACCGGAGGAGCAGGCGATCTGGACGCCACGACTTCCCGCCGCCGAGTGGGACGGTGCTGATGCGACCTTTGTCGGGATCGGCGACGATGAGGCCGACGGTCGCTGGCGGATGCCGCGCCGGCTCAAGGACACCTGGCCGATGACCTACGACGGCATCGACTTCCTCGGCCGCTTCACCTCCTTCCGTCACGTCGGGGTGTTTCCCGAGCAAGCGACCCACTGGCAGTGGCTGGCGGAGCAGATCCGGCAGGCCCGGCGGCCGACGCGGGTGCTCAACCTGTTCGCCTATACCGGCATCGCCTCGCTGGTCGCCGCGAAGGCGGGCGCGGAGGTCGTCCATATCGACGCGTCGAAGAAGGCGATCGGCTGGGCGCGGGAGAACCAGACGGTGGCGCGGCTTGGCGACCTGCCGATCCGCTGGATTTGCGAAGACGCCGCGAAATTCGTCGGGCGCGAGGTCCGGCGCGGCAACCGCTATGATGGCATCATCCTCGATCCCCCAAAGTTCGGGCGGGGCCCGAAGGGCGAGGCCTGGGACATCTTCGACGACCTGCCCGACCTGCTACGGGCGTGCGTCGGCCTCTTATCCGACACGCCGGCATTCCTGATCCTCACCGCCTATGCGATCCGTGCCTCGTTTCTTTCGATCCACGAACTGTCGGCCGAGTGCCTCGCCGAGGCGGGCGGAACGCTGGAGTCCGGCGAACTGGTGATCCGCGAGGAGGATGGCGGTCGGGCGCTGTCGACCTCGCTCTTTTCGCGCTGGTCCCCCAATGGGTGAGCGGCGAGCTGCACCGGGAAAGGTGCTGCGCATCACCAGCCTGGCCAACCCGATCGTCAAGGAGATCCGCGGCCTGGCGCTCGCCAAGAACCGCCGCGCCAGCGGCCGGTTCGTCGCCGAGGGTCTGAAGCTGGTTGCCGATGCCGCCGACAGCGGCTGGCCGATCCGCACCCTGGTCCACACGGCAGCCATCGGCGAAGACGACCGGGTCGCGGGCCTCGCCGCCAAGACCCGATCGCGGGGTGGCGATATCGTGGTGGTCAGCCCGGCGGTGCTCGCCAAGATCACCCGCCGCGACAATCCCCAGACGGTCATCGGCGTCTTCGACCAGAAGACCGCGCCGCTGAAGGCGATCCGACCGAAGGACGACGCCGTCTGGGTGGTCCTGGAACAGGCGCGCGACCCCGGCAATCTCGGCACGATCGTGCGCACCGTCGACGCGGTCGGCGGCGCGGGCGTGATCCTGGTCGGCGATACCGTCGATCCGTTCTCGATCGAGGCGGTCCGCGCCACGATGGGGTCAATCTTCAACGTGACCCTCACCCGGTCGCGGGAAGAGGAGGTATTGAGCTGGATGGCCGCATGGCCCGGACCGATCGTCGGCACCCACCTGGCCGCCACCATCGACTACCGGCGGACCGACTATCGCGGGCCGTTGCTGCTCGTGATGGGCGCCGAACAGGCGGGCCTCTCGCCGGCGCTCGCCGACGCCTGCCGCAGGCTGGTCAAGATCCCGATGGCCGGCCGCGCCGATTCCCTCAATCTGGCCGTCGCCACCGGGGTCATGCTGTTCGAAGCCGCCCGCCACCGGTTTCCGATCGATGACTGACTTGACGCCGCCATCCGGTCCGCTGTCGCGCCTCGGCCTATCGGTTATCGCGGCGACGATCCTCGTCGACCAGGCCAGCAAGGCGATCGCCGAGGCCATGCTGCCTTTCGGCGTAACCATCGATGTACTGCCGTTTCTGGCACTGCACCGGGTCCATAATCCCGGCATCGCCTTCAGCTTTCTCGCCGGGTTCGGTGGCTGGCCGCTCATCGTCCTGACCGCGGTGATCACGGTCGTCGTCCTGATCCTGTGGGCGCAATCCAATGAAGGCGGGCGATGGGCGACGGTCGGTTACGCACTGATCGTCGGCGGCGCGCTCGGCAACCTGATCGATCGCGCGATCCATGGCTATGTGATCGACTTTCTTCTGCTTCACACCGGCACGATGACGCTGTTCGTCTTCAACCTCGCCGACACCGCCCTGACCTTCGGACCGGCGATTCTCGTCATCATCTACCTGTGGCCGCGGCGACAGTCGGCGGGAACCTCGTGACCGCGAGACAGAGTGCTAAGTCGTTGACGCGGTTGGCGGTGACACCGCGATCGGATAGATTGCGTTGCCACATTTTCGCACGATCTACCGGGCATGGGTCCGATCGCCGACCCGTCCGGGCGGCTTCTCCCGCCGGCCAAAACGGAGACCATCATGCCGACGATCGCCCTTGTCGATGACGACCGGAATATCCTCGCCTCGGTGTCCATCGCCCTGGAATCGGAAGGATACCGGGTGCAGACCTACACCGACGGCGCGTCCGCCCTCGACGGATTCGAGGCGGCGTCGCCGGATCTGGCGATCCTCGACATCAAGATGCCCCGCATGGACGGGATGGAACTGCTGCGGCGCTTGCGGCAGAAGACCGACCTGCCGGTCATCTTCCTGACCTCCAAGGACGACGAGATCGACGAGCTGTTCGGTCTCAAGATGGGCGCCGACGATTTCATCAAGAAACCGTTCTCGCAGCGGCTATTGGTCGAACGGGTGAAGGCGGTGCTGCGGCGGTTTCAGCCGCGCGACGCCGGCCAGCCGAAGCAGACCGAAACCGCCCAGATCCTCGATCGCGGCGCCTTGTCGATGGACCAGGAGCGCCATACTTGCACGTGGAAGGGTCAGCCGGTCACGCTGACCGTCACCGAGTTCCTGATCCTCTACGCCCTCGCCCACCGGCCGGGGGTGGTCAAGAGCCGGAACGCGCTGATGGACGCCGCCTATGACGATCAGGTCTATGTGGACGACCGGACGATCGACAGCCATATCAAGCGGCTACGCAAGAAGTTCAAGGTGGTCGACTCGGAGTTCGATATGATCGAAACGCTCTACGGGGTCGGCTACCGGTTCAAGGAGGTCTGACCGAAACGATCGGTCCAATTGGGAGATGGCGGTCAGCGCGGAGAATCGACCTCTCGTCGAACCGGCGGAAACGAGCAAGCCCGGCCGGGGCACCCGCGCGCTGCGGCGGATCACCCGGTTCGTCGGCCTTCACGCCTTCTCCAGCCTCACCCGGCGGATTGTCGTCCTCAACCTGGTGGCGCTGCTCGTCCTCGTTTCCGGCATCCTCTACCTCAACCAGTTCCGCGCCGGGCTGACCGAAGCGCGGGTCCAGAGCCTGCTCACCCAGGGCGAGATCATCGCCGGGGCGATCGCCACCTCGGCGACCCGCGAAACCGAGATCATCAGTATCGATCCCGACGACCTGCTCGATCTGGAAGCGGGACAAAGCCTGTCGCCGATCGATCAGGTGTTCGACGCCCACGAATTCGCCATCAACCCGGAACGGGTCGCCCCGATCCTGCGGCGGCTGGTGTCGCCGACACGGACCCGCGCCCGGGTCTACGACCACGACGGCACGCTGGTCGTCGACTCCCGCAACCTTTATTCGCGCGGCCAGATTCTGCGCTTCGACCTACCGCCGCCGCTCGCCGACGAGCCGTCGCTGTTCGACCGATTCTGGCAGTGGGTCAATTCCTGGATGCAGCGGTCGGACCTGCCGATCTACAAGGAACTCGGCGGCGCCAACGGCAAGGGTTATCCGGAGGTCGTGCGCGCCCTCGACGCGGCGCCGCAAAGCGTGGTGCGTGTCACCGACCGCGGCGAGATGATGGTCACGGTGGCGGTGCCAATCCAGCGCTACCGCACCGTCTACGGGGCGCTTCTACTCTCGACCGAAGGCGGCGACATCGACGCGATCGTCTATGCCGAAAGGCTCGCGATCGTCCGCGTCTTCGTCGTCGCGGCGGGGGTCACGGTGCTCCTGTCGATCCTGCTCGCCGGGACCATCGCCGCGCCGCTCCGCCGTCTGGCGGCAGCCGCCGAACGGGTGCGCGGTGGCGTCAAGTCGCGACCCGAAATCCCCGACTACAGCCATCGCGGCGACGAGATCGGCCATCTCAGCCAGGCCATCCGGGAGATGACAACGTCGCTTTACAACCGGATCGAGGCGATCGAGAGTTTTGCCGCCGATGTCGCCCATGAACTGAAGAACCCGCTGACCTCCCTGCGCAGCGCCGTCGAGACGCTGCCGCTCGCCAAGACCGAGGAAGCCAAGGCGCGGCTGGCGACGATCATCCAGCATGACGTGCGCCGGCTCGATCGGCTGATCAGCGATATCTCCAACGCCTCGCGCCTCGACGCCGAGCTGGCCCGCCAGGACGCCGAACCGGTCGATATGTGCCAGGTGCTCGAGACCGTGGTCCAGATGGTGCGCGAGACGATCCCGGAGGTCGGCCCCAAGATCGCGCTTGAGATCGAAAACGCCGATCCGGCCGACTACTTCGTGCTCGGCCACGACATCCGGCTCGGCCAGGTGTTCAACAACCTGATCGACAACGCCCGTTCCTTCTGCCGCAAGGGCGGCACCGTCACGGTTCGGCTGAGGCCGCGAAACGGCAATATCGAGATAGCCGTGGACGATGACGGACCGGGCATTCGCGCCGATCAGTTCGAGCGCATCTTCGAGCGCTTCTACACCGATCGGCCGGGCAGCGAGTCGTTCGGCCAGAATTCCGGGCTCGGCCTGTCGATCTCGAAGCAGATCGTTGAAGCCCATGGCGGCTGGATCACGGCCGAAAATCGGTATCGAGAACCCGACAAGCCCGGCGAACCGCCGGAGGTGATCGGCGCCCGGTTCACGGTGGTGCTGCCGCAGGCATGAACGGCGCGCCGACGATCCACGCCAGCGCGGTTCGCGTCGGCAACACCGGCGTGCTTATCCGCGGCGCGTCGGGCAGCGGCAAGTCATCGCTGGCGCTCGGTCTGCTGACCATCGCGCCGGAAGCCGCCGCGCTGATCGCCGACGATCGGGTCGTGCTCACGGTCCGCGACGATCAGGTTTTCGCGTCGGCGCCCGAAAGCCTTGCCGGACTGCTCGAAGTGCGTAGTGTCGGGATCGTCCGCTACCCGCATTTCGGCCCATCGGCGATCCATCTGGTGGTCGATCTGAGGCCAATGGCCGAATGCCCGCGTATCCCGGATAACGCCGACGCGACCACGATGATCGAAGGGGTTTCGCTGCCCTTCTTGCGGTTGCCGATCGGCCAGTTCGATCTGCCCAACCGGGTCCTGGCGGCGCTGACCCTGCGCCCACCCGACGAAGCCGGCTGAAATCCTTGGCGCGCTTGCCTCTTGCGTTGCAGCATCGTTCGGTCATGATACGCGGCCCCGGACGACCGCCTGGGCCTGGAGCCCGCGCCTTCATCCGGACCAAACGGGGCGGCTGACAGCACGAGACCAGAAACACCGTATGATCGGACTTGTTCTTGTCACCCACGGCAAGCTCGCCGTCGAGTTTCGCGCCGCGCTCGAGCATGTGGTCGGACCGCAGGCGTTCATCGAAACCGTTTCGATCGGCCCCGACGACGATGTCGAGCGCCGGCGCCAGGACATACTCGAGGCGGTGGGCCGGGTCAGCGACGGCTCCGGCGTCATCCTGCTCACCGACATGTTTGGCGGCACGCCGTCGAACCTCGCCATATCGGTGATGGACGAGGGCAAGGTCGAGGTGATCGCCGGGGCCAACCTGCCGATGCTGATCAAGCTCGCCAGCGTGCGCGGCGAGAAGCCGCTTTCCGAAGCGGTCGCGGAGGCTCAGGAGGCCGGCCGCAAATACATCAACGTCGCCAGCCAGGTGCTCAACGGCAAGTAATGGGCCAGGCGACGCAAGACCGCTTCGAAAGCGACCTCGCCATCAGCAACAAGCGCGGGCTGCACGCGCGGGCCGCGGCGCGGTTCGTCCGCTGCGCCGAGGAGTTCAACGCCGCCATCGAGGTGACCAAGGACGGCACTACAGTCGGCGGCACGTCGATCATGGGCCTGATGATGCTGGCCGCCGCCGCCGGATCGACGATCCACGTCGCGGCCGAGGGCCCGGACGCCGAAGCGGCCCTCGCCGCCCTCGAAACACTGGTCGCCGAACGCTTCGGCGAGGAATCCTAGAAGCCGCCGCCCGACCTCGGCTTACAGGATGACGAAATCGTCCTTGCTCAGCGCAAGGCCGGCATCGCGCTTCGCAACCAGCTTGGCGTCCTTGCCGCCCGCGCCGTCGGCGGCGCCCAACCCGGCAAGACGGCCAACGGTCAGCGTCGCGACGACGCAGGGGCTTGTGACCACGATCACTTGCCCGGAGATGGCTTCAGACGATAGGTGTGGGGTTTGCGGCTATTCGGCCGCCCTGGGCCACCCATCATGAACCCCGGATTCACCCGCTTCGCGCTGGTGCTCGGCCTCTTGTCGGCGATCGGCCCGATCGCGATCGACATGTACATGCCGGGCCTGCCCGTGATCGCCGCCGATTTCGGCACCGATGTCGGCGCGGCGCAGATGACGCTCGTCACCTTCTTCCTGGCCCTGGCGGTCGGGCAGCCAGTCTATGGGCCACTCGCCGACGCCTATGGCCGGCGCCTGCCGCTGATCGGTGGGCTGATCCTGTTCGTCGCCGCCGGGGTCGGCTGCATCTACGCACCGACCATGGACGCCCTGATCGCCCTGCGATTTGTCCAGGGTTTCGGCATCTGCTCGGCCGCGGTGATCGTTCGCGCCGTGATCCGCGACCTCTATACCGGCCCCGAAGCCGCCCGCCTGCTGGCGCTCACCTTTCTCGTCCTCGGCGTATCGCCGCTGCTGGCGCCGATGGCCGGCACGTTTCTGATCGCCGCACTGTCGTGGCGCTCGGTGTTCTGGGTGTTCGCGCTGACCGGCGCCCTCGGCCTCGTCGTGGTGCTGTGGCAATTGCCGGAAACCCTGCCACCGGAGAAACGCGACCGGCGCAGCCTGGCGCGCGCCTTCTCCGGCTATGGCGCATTTTTCTTCGACGGGCGCTTCATGGCGCTGACCATGATCACCGGGCTGATCCAGACGGTGCTGTTTTCCTTCGTCGTCGGTTCGGCATTCTTCTTCATGGGCGTCCACGGCCTGCCGGCGTGGCTCTACAGCATCCTGTTCGCCACCTGTGCCGTGGTCGGCATCGGCCTCGCCCAGTTCAGCGCGCCGGCGATGCGCCGCCTTGGCGCCGAGCGCCTTGTCTATGTCGCCGTGTCGGTCACCGCGGCGGGCAGCACCCTGTTCCTGCTGATGACGCTCACCGGCATAGACCCGATCTACCTGACCCTGCCGCTGATCTGGATCACCTTCGCCGGGCTCGCTTTCGTCATGGCGCCCGGCACCGTTCTGGCCCTTGATCCCTATGGCGACAAGGCGGGAACCGCGTCGGCGCTGATGGGCACGCTTCAGTTTGGCATGAGCGCCGTCGGCGCCGGGATCGTCAGCGCCCTGTTCGACGGCACCGCGCTGCCGCTGGCGGCGACCATGTCGGTCTGCGCCATGCTCGCCTTGATCATCACCTCGCGCACCCTCTCGCTGCGCCCGGCAATCGCATAAAGAAATCTTTATATCCTTATTGCTGCCCGCTCCCAGGGCCGCTATAACCACGCTCAAACCTCCTAATTTCTCCGATGTGAGGAGCCCGCAAATGCCGGAATTCAACGATTACGTGGTCAAGGACATCACCCTTGCCGACTGGGGGCGCAAGGAAATCGCCATGGCCGAGACCGAGATGCCCGGTCTGATGGCGACGCGCGAGGAGTTTGGCGAATCCAAGCCCCTCAGCGGCGCGCGGATCGCCGGTTCGCTGCATATGACCGTCCAGACCGCCGTCCTGATTGAGACCTTACAGGCGCTCGGCGCCGAGGTTCGCTGGGCGTCGTGCAACATCTACTCGACCCAGGATCACGCCGCCGCGGCGATCGCCGCGGGCGGAACGCCCGTCTTCGCCTATAAGGGCAAGACCCTGGAGGAATACTGGACCTTTACCCATCGTATCTTCGAATGGGATGACGGCGGCACCGCCAACATGATCCTCGACGACGGCGGCGACGCGACGCTCCTTCTCCATCTCGGCATGCAGGCGGAAACCGACCTGTCGGTGATCGCCAACCCGACCAACGAAGAGGAGGAAGTCCTCTTCGCCACCATCAAGAAGCGCCTGGCCGATAGTCCAGATTGGTACACGAACCACGCGCGCGACATCAAAGGTGTCACCGAAGAGACCACCACCGGTGTCAATCGCCTCTACCAGATGGCCAAGGATGGCCGGCTGCTGTTTCCGGCGATCAACGTCAACGACTCTGTCACCAAGTCGAAGTTCGACAACCTCTATGGCTGCCGCGAGTCCCTGGTCGACGGTATCCGCCGCGGCACCGACGTGATGATGGCCGGCAAGACGGCGATGGTCGCCGGCTACGGCGACACCGGCAAGGGTTCGGCGGCGAGCCTGAGGAGCGCCGGCTGCCGGGTGCTGGTCGCCGAAGCCGACCCGATCTGCGCGCTGCAGGCGGCCATGGAAGGCTTCGAGGTGACCACCATGGACGACGCGGCGCCCCAGGCCGACATCTTCGTCACCGCCACCGGCAACATCGACGTCATCACCTTGGATCATATGCGCGAGATGAAGCACCGCGCCATCGTCTGCAACATCGGCCACTTCGATTCCGAGATTCAGGTGGCAGCGCTCAAGAACTACAAGTGGCACAACGTCAAGCCGCAGGTCGACGAGATCGAGTTTCCCGACGGCAAGCGCATTATCCTGTTGTCGGAGGGCCGCCTTGTGAACCTCGGCAATGCCACCGGCCATCCGAGCTTTGTCATGTCGGCGAGCTTCACCAACCAGACGCTGGCGCAGATCGAGCTGTTCACCAACACCGACCAATACGACAAGCAGGTCTATACCCTGCCCAAGATGCTCGATGAAAAGGTCGCGCGCCTGCACCTCGCCAAGGTCGGCGCAAACCTGACGGAGCTGTCGGAGGAGCAGGCGAGCTACATCGGCGTCCCGGCCGAGGGCCCGTACAAGCCGGAGCACTATCGCTACTGAGGAACGGCGCCCACCCCGCCGGGTGGGCGCAGCCTGTGGTCGGCGATGGGAAACGGCGGTTGCGGTCACGCCGTCTCAATGTACTGCTTCTGAAACTCCGCGCTCGGTGGGATCGGTGTGATCACGTCGATGAGAGTGCCGTTCGGATCCCGGGTGATGAAATGCCGCTGGCCGAACGGTTCGTCGCGGAGGGGAAGCAGGATGGGCAGGTCCTTCGCCGTGACCTCGGCGTGAACCGCGTCGACATCATCGACCTCGAAGTTCAGCACCAGCCCTGACACGCGGCCACGCCCCGATTTCGGGATGGTTTCGTGATCGCCGTCGAGGATCGCGATGTTGACGCTCGGGTCTTCCGTCGACTGCAGGTGAACGTACCAGTCGCTCTCGAACGTCGGCGCAAACCGGAAGTGGGCACGGTAAAAATCAGCGGTTTCCTTGACCTTTTCGGTCATGATGACCGGATAAAACTGGGTGCATTTCATGGCTTTCGCTCTCCTTAAGCATCAGATACATTCAGTGTGTATGTAATTAACATGCAGGCTGTATGTATGCAAGCGAAAGGTGGACGACGGTCGAACGCGGAGCGGACCGAGGAAACCAGGGCAGCCCTGATCGCGGCTGCGCGTGCGCTGTTCGTCGCTGAGGGCTACGCCGGGACGGCGACGCCCGACATAGTCAAGACGGCCGGTGTGACCCGCGGCGCGCTCTATCATCACTTCGAAGACAAGGCGGCTCTGTTCCGCGCCGTGGTCGAAGCGGAGGCGGTGGCCGTCGCCGACAAGATCGACACCAGCACCGCGGGGGATGATGCCTCTATCGACGCGCTGATCGCCGGCGCGACCGCCTACTTCGACGCCATGGCGGCGCCCGGCCGCGCGCAACTGATGCTGATCGAGGGACCGGCGGTCCTCGGCCACACGACCGTGCGCGACATCAGCGCGCGTACCGACGCGGCGACCCTGATCGAGGGCTTGCGTAAACGTGCCGACGATGCGGGCGCAACGATTCCGGTCGAGGCGGTCGCCGATCTGTTGTCGGCGATGTTCGACCGCGCGGCGCTGGCGATCGCGACCGGCGCCGAGCCCGAGCCCTATAAGCGCGCGCTCGAAACCGTGATGCGCGGTTTGATCCCGTAGGCGCGGCACGCATCGTCCGACCCGCGGACGATCGCGTCAGCAATGCTTGCCCGTCGCCCGGGACTCGATCCGAAAACGATCTCGATCACGCCGTTCGCTTTTTTTCCCGGCGGCGCTTCACAGCGGATTCCGTCAGCCGTTACAGTGCGGTGATTCGCGAGGGCGTCTTTGCCTCGCCAGCGATCAGGGGCGGCTTTCCTCTTGTGCCGCGGGAGCCCGCCGGAAGGGACGATTGGCATGCTCGGAACCGGTGGAAGAGCGGTCGCGTTCGGCGCCGGTCTTTGCACCGCCTGTGGCTGGGCGCTAAGCGAGGCGGTCGCCGCGCCCGCGCCACCGTCCTGGGCGGATCCCTTTACCGCCGCCGACGTCGTCTTCCTCGCCATCCTGTTTGGAACGGTGGCCTTCGCGGCTGTCAGCGCTACGGCGTTCCTGCGCGCCCGCAACCGGGCCGAAGCGGAGAACGCCGCGCTCCGCCTTCAGGTCGCCGATCTACGTGCCACCCTGGACGCAGCGGAAGCGATCGCCGACCGTGACGACGAAGCGCTGATCGCCTGGTCACCGAAACAGGACGCGCCGATGATGACCGGCACGCTGCCGGACGCGACCGGCGCGCCGCGCGAGCGGGCCGGTTTCCTCGCCTTTGGCACCTGGTTGCAGCCGGAATCGGCGGCCCGCCTCGACCAGGCCGTCGACCGCCTGCGCCATGGCGGCGAGGCGTTTGATCTGACCATCGTCAGCCGCTCGGGCCGGCTGATCGATGCGCACGGCAGCACCGGCGGCGTCGCGGCGATCGTCCGGTTCCGCGACCTGTCCGGCGATCAGCTCGTTCGCGCCGAGACCGCGGCGCGCCACGATCTGCTCGAGGCCGAAGTCGAAGCGATGCGCACCATGTTCGCGATCGCGACCATGCCGATCTGGCTGCGCGACGAAGGCGGACACCTGACCTGGGTGAACGCCGCGTATGCGGCGGCGGTGGCCGCGGCCGACGAAGGCGATGCGATCGCCCGCGGCCTCGAACTGTTCGATGCGACCGGCCGGCGCGACATCGAAGCAAGTCGCGACGACACCGGCGTCATCCACAAGACACTGCCGGCGATCGTCGACGGCACGCGGTGTATCTACGACGTCGCGGCCGTCACCACCGCCAACGGCAGCGGTGGGATTGCCGTCGACGTGACCGCCGCCGAAGCCGCCGAAGCCGCCCTGCGCCGCGAGATCGATTTCCACGCCCGAACCCTCGATCAGCTGACCACCGCGGTCGCCATCTTCGGCGCCGACAAGCGGCTCAAGTCATGCAACGCCGCCTACCGCAGCCTGTTCGATCTCGACCCGGGCTTCCTCGAATCCGCACCGGAGGAGACCGCGATCCTCGACCGGCTCCGCGCCGAGCGGAAACTGCCCGAGCAGGCGGACTACAAGAGCTGGCGCACCGACCACCTATCGGCTTACGGATCCAACGAGACCCGGGAACGCATCTGGCACCTGCCGGACGAGCAGACGCTCCGTGTCATCGCCAACCCTAATCCTCAGGGTGGCATGACCTGGGTCTACGAGAATATGACCGAGCATCTCGATCTGGAGAGCCGTTACAACGCCCTGATCCGCGTTCAGGGCGAGACCCTCGACCACCTCGGCGAAGGCGTCGCGGTGTTCGGATCGGACGGCAAGCTCCGCCTCCACAATCCGGCGTTCCGCGACATCCTCGGGCTCGATCCCGACCTGCTCGCTGGCGGCCCGCATGTCTCCGATGTCATCGCAGCGTGCCGCCAACCGAACGACGACGATGCCGAATGGGAGCGGTTCACCGCCGGCGTTGCCGGCCTCGACGAGGCCCGGCGCGGCTTTGGCGGGCGGATGGAGCGGGCCGACGCTCGGATCGTTGATTACGCGACCGGGCCGCTGCCCGGCGGCCAGACCATGGTGACCTTCGTCGATGTCACCGATTCCGTCCGCGTCGAACGCGCGCTGGTGGAGCGCAACGAAGCGCTGGAAGCGGCCGATACGCTGAAGAACGCGTTCGTTCATCATGTTTCCTATGAACTTCGCTCGCCGCTCACCAACATCATCGGTTTCACCGAACTGCTGGCCAGCGACACGGTCGGGCCGTTGAATGACCGGCAGGAGGAGTATGTCGGTTATATTCGTGCGTCCGGCGGGACGCTGATGGCGATCGTCAACGACATCCTCGACCTCGCCACCATCGATGCCGGGATCATGGAACTCGACCTGGGTCCCGTGGACGTCGCCGCCGTGGTCGCTGCCACCATCGAAGGTTTGCAGGACCGGGTCCAGGAGTCCCGGGTCACCATCGAGACGGATATTCCGCCGAACATCGGCGGCTTCATCGCCGACGAAACGCGCCTGCGCCAGATTCTGTTCAATTTGCTCGCCAACGCGGTCGAATTCTCGCCGCAGGATGCATCGGTTCGGCTGAACGTACGGCGCGAGGGCGGCTCGATCGACTTCGTCGTCGCCGACGAGGGACCCGGCATTCCCGCCGACTTCGTCGAGGCCGCCTTCGACCGTTTCGCCAGCATGCCCCAGGGCGCGGCCCGCGGCGGCGCCGGCCTGGGGCTGGCGATCGTCAAGAGCTTCGTCGAACTGCACGGTGGCTCGGTGGCGATCCAGTCCGAGCCCGACAGAGGATCGCGCGTCACCGTCCGGCTGCCGGCCCGTCCCGGGATCGCCGTCGCGGCCGAGTAGCAGACAGCGGACCCGTCGACCGTGCGCCTCCCGCCCATCACCCTCGCCGACGAGGCGGCGACGATCATCTTCGCTGAAGATCTGGCGGCGCGGCTCATGCCCGGTGACCTGATCGCCCTCGGTGGCGGCCTCGGCGTCGGCAAGACCACGCTCGCCCGCACCGTGATCCGGTCCCTCGCCGACGATCCCGGTCTGGAGGTCCCAAGCCCGACCTTCACCCTGGCGCAGCATTATGCCGACGGCCGGGTGCCGGTGATCCATTTCGATCTCTACCGCCTCGCCAGCCCCGACGAGTTGACCGAACTCGGTTTCGAGGAGGCGCTCGCCGAGGGCGCGGTGCTGGTGGAGTGGCCCGAGCGGGCCGACTTGCCGGACGACCGCCTCGACATTGCACTGGAGATCGCCGGAGACGGCCGCCGGGCGACAGTGTCCGGGACCGCCGACAAGGTCCGGCGCTTCGCGCGCAGCCGTGAGGTGCGGCAGTTTCTGGAGCGATCAGGCCGGCCCGACGCCGCCCGCCAATACCTCCAGGGCGACGCCTCGACCCGGGTGTACGAGCGGGTAGTCGATCGTACCGGACAAACCAGCGTCCTGATGGACTGGCCGCCACGCGAACCATCGAGCGACGACATCCGCGCCGCCTTCCGGGCAAAGGATGTCGGCGCCTTCGTCGCGGTCGACCGGGCGCTCCGCGACGCCGGTTTCAGCGCCCCCGACATCTACGCGGCCGATCTCGACGCCGGCCTGCTTCTGCTTGAGGACCTGGGAACCGACACCGTCGCCCCCGACGGCACGCCGGACCCGGACCGCTACGCCTGCGCCGTCGACCTCCTGGCCGACCTCCACGCTGCCCCGCGACCGGGCTCCCTGCCGATCGGCGATGGCCGGCAGCATCGGCTCCCCATGCTGAACGGCGAGGCCATGACCGCGGAGCTCGACCTGTTCGTCCGCTGGTACCTGCCGCACATCACCGGGGCGCCGCCCGCTCCCGAAGCGGTGGAGTCGTTCTATCGACTATGGGCAGGCTTGTTCGAGCGGCTCGTCGGCGCGGAGCAGAATTGGACGCTCTTCGATGTCCAATCCCCGAACCTGCCCTGGCTCAGCGAGCGGACGGGCATCGCCCGCGTGGGGTTGCTCGATTTCCAGGACATGTTCGTCGGCCCGACCGCCTTCGATGTGGCGTCGCTCTGTCAGGACATGCGTGTGACAGCTCCGCCCGCGCTCGAAACCGCGTTGCGCGACCGCTACCTCGCCCACCGCCGACGCACCCGGGAGTTCGACGAGGACGGGTTCCTGGAGGCTTACGCCATCCTGGCGGCCGAGCGCACCAGCAAGAACCTCGGCGTGTTCGCCCGGCTGGCCGATCGCGACGGCCGCACCGGATATCTCAGGCATATCCCGAGACTCCGTGAATATCTCGCCCGAGCCCTTGCCCATCCGGCGCTCTCCGGCTACGCGCAATGGTGTCGAAAATATCTGCCGTCATGACATCGGCTGGAGCGGACGCACCCGTGTCGACATTCCAACGGCCCCGCCGCGCCATGGTTCTCGCCGCCGGCATCGGCAAGCGCATGCGCCCGTTGACGGCGACCGTGCCGAAGCCGCTGATCGAGGTCGCCGGCCGCGCGCTGATCGATCACGCGCTCGATGCGTTGCAGGTCGCCGGCGTCGAAACCGCCGTCGTCAACGTTCATTATCTGCCGACGCTGGTCGAAGCCCATCTCGCCCACCGCCAGTCGCCGACGATCGTCATTTCCGACGAACGGGACGGCTTGCTCGATACCGGCGGCGGCATCGTCAAGACACTGCCGGAGCTTGGCACCGAGCCGTTCTATCTGATGAATTCGGACTCGTTCTGGGTCGAGGGGGCCCTGCCCAATCTCCGCTGGCTCGCCGCAAGCTGGAACGACGCTGAGATGGATGCGCTGTTGCTGCTCGCACCTACCGTCCGGGCGATCGGCTACCGCGGCCGCGGCGACTTCCGCATGGACCCGAACGGCGCCCTGAAGCGCCGTCCCGAACGCGAGGTCGCGCCGTTCGCCTATGCCGGCGCGGCGATCCTCCATCCCCGTCTGTTCGATGGCTGCCCGTCTGGTGCCTTTTCCCTGAACCTCCTGTTCGACAAGGCAATCGACGCCGAACGTCTCTACGGCGTGCGCATGGACGGGCTGTGGCTCCATGTCGGCACGCCGGACGCCGTCGCCGAGGCGGAACTGACCATCGCCGACAGCGCTGCCTGACGGACCGATGCCGGCGCATCCCAAGGTCTATTCGATTCCCGCCGGCGCGCCGTTCCTCGATGTCCTGGCCGAAGCGGTCACCACCGGACCCTTCGCCCCTGACCCGGAACGCGCCGGAGACCCGCTGGCGCTGGCTGACACCACGATCCTTCTCCCCACCCGCCGCGCGGTGCGGGCGCTGAGGGAAACGCTGGTCGAGCGCCTCGGCGGCAAGGCGGTGATCCTGCCGACCATCCGGCCAATCGGCGACACCAGCGAAGAGGACCACCTGCTCGATCCGTCCGCCGAGACGCTCGGCGACCGGCTGGTCACCCCGCCGGCCATCGACCGCCTGCAGCGCCGCTTGGCGCTGACCGAACTGGTGCTCGCCTGGGGACGCCGGTTGCGCGAAGCGGGCGGCACGACGGCGGCCGGCGATGCGTTGCAGATACCGGCGTCGGCGGCCGACGCGACCCGGCTCGCGGCCGATCTCGCCCGGCTGATGGACGACGTCGAAACCGCGGGCGTCGATTGGGCGGCGATCCGTGGACTCGCCCCGGAGGACCATGCTGAATACTTTCAGGTCACGCTCGAGTTCCTGAAGATCGCCTTCGAGTCATGGCCCGCTTACCTCTCCGAGCGTGGCAAGGTCGATCCCGCCGCCCGGCGCGATCTGTTGATCCGGGCGGAGGCGGCGCGGCTTGAGCGATCGCCGCCGACGGGTCCGATCATCGCCGCCGGTTCGACCGGAACGATCCCGGCCACCGCGGCGCTGCTGAAGACGATCGCAATGCTGCCGACCGGCGCCGTCGTGCTCCCCGGCCTCGACGGTGATCTCGATACCGCTGGCTTCGCGGCGATCGGCGGCATCGATACCCCGGCCCAAACCCAGGGCCATCCGCAGTTCGGCCTGAAGCAACTGATCGGCGCCCTCGGCGTGACCCGCGACGATGTTCTGCCCCTCGGCTCTATGCCGGCGCCGCTGGTGACCCGCGCGCGGCTGGCGTCCCAGGCGCTGCGCCCGGCCGAAACCACCGATCACTGGACGCAATTCCGCGACACCGGCCCGGAGCCGGAGGCCGTGGACGATGCCATGGCCGGGGTCGGTCTGATCGTCGCCCACAACGAACAGGAAGAGGCGGTCGCCATCGCGCTGGCGATCCGCGAAGCACTGGAGGCGGAAACCGCCCGGGTCGCGCTGATCACCCCGGACCGCGCCCTCGCCCGCCGGGTCGCGGCGGAGCTGCGCCGCTGGGACCTCGCCATCGACGACTCCGCCGGCGCCCGCCTCGACCTGCTGCCGGCGGGTGTGTTCGTCCGGCTGCTGGCGGAGGCGCTGGTCAGCGACGGCGACCCGGTCGCGCTCCTGTCGCTGCTCAAACACCCGTTGGCGGCCTTTGGACTCAGCCGAAGCGATTGCCGCAGGGCGGCGCGAATCCTCGAGCTGGCCCTGTTCCGCGGTCGGCGCGCCCACGATGGCTGGGCGGGACTGAAACCGTCACTGGAGGCCGCCCGGGAAGAGATCGAGTCCGGCGCCGCCCGTCACGTCCATCGGGCCCGCCGCCGCATTCCCGCCGACGACTGGGACCTGGCCGCCGCGTTGACCGAAACCCTGGGCATCGTTCTCGGCCGGCCCGCCGAGGCCCTGAAGGCGCAAGACACGGTCAGTGCGGGCGAGGCGGCCACGGTGTTGCTCGAAGTGATCGACGGCGCCGTCGGCTCTCCGGACGGCGACGCCCATTGGCGCGACGCCGCTGGGTCGGAGCCGGCGACAACGCTCCTCACAGGGCTGGCGGAGGCATCGCGGCTGTCTCTCACACCGGCCGAGGTGCCGGCCTTCATCGCGACGCTGCTGTCGGACGTCTCCGTCACCGCGCCCCCCGGGGCCGATCCCCGCATCCACATCTGGGGAACGCTGGAAGCGCGGCTGCAGTCGGCCGACCTGCTCATCCTCGGCGGATTGGACGAAGGCGTCTGGCCGGCGGAGACTCGAACCGACCCATGGCTGTCGCGGGCGATGCGTGCCGAGATCGGCCTGCCACCGCCGGAGCGCCGGATCGGTCTCGCCGCCCACGACTTCGCCCAGGCCTTCGCCGCGCCGAAGGTCCTGGTGACCCGGGCGGAGAAACGGGGCGGCACGCCGACGGTGGCGTCCCGCTGGCTTCAACGGCTCGGAGCCCTGATCGGCACGGAGGCCGAAACGAAGACGCGCGACCGCGGACAGACCTATGTCGCGCTCGCCCGCGACCTCGATCGCTGGGACAAGCAACCCGAGCCGGTCCGCCGCCCCGATCCCAAGCCCTCGGTTCCGGCCCGGCCGCGGCAATTGTCGGTCACCGAGATCGAGACGCTGGTCCGCGATCCCTACGCGGTCTACGCCAAGCATGTCCTGCGTTTGGAACCGCTCGATCCGCTGGCGATGGCGCCGGACTATGCGCTGCGTGGCTCGTTGATCCACGACGCGCTCGGCCGCTTCACCGAAGCCTGGGACGGCGATTTCGACGCAGCAGCACTGGCCCGACTGAATGCGATCGGCGTCGACGTCCTCGCCGAGATCGACGCGTTCCCCGACGTCCAGGCGATCTGGTCGATCCGCTTCTGCGCCATCGCTCGCTGGCTGATCGACTGGGAGGCGCGACGCGAACCGGAGATCGCCGAGCGTCATGCCGAGATCAGCGGCGAGCTCGAGGCCGATGCGCCGGCGGGACCGTTTGCACTCCGCGGCCGCGCCGACCGGATCGATCTCCGTGGCGATGGGCGGCTGGCGGTGCTTGACTACAAGACCGGGACGCCGCCGTCGGCGCGCCGCGTGCTGGTCGGCTTCGCCCCCCAGCTCGGCCTGGAAGCGGCGATGGTCCGGGCCGGCGCCTTCGGCCCGACCTTCGCCGGTCGCAGTATCGCCGATCTCGGCTGGATTGCGCTGGGCCAGGTCGAGCGGGGCCGGCCGCTGCGCACCGCCGTCGAGGAAGGCTGGACCGCCGACCGTGTCGCCGACGAGACGCTCGCCCGGTTCATGGCCCTGATCGCCGCCTATGACGATCCGGAGCGCGGCTTCGTCAGCCGGGCGCGACCGATGTTCACCACCCGCTTCGAAAGCCCCTACGATCATCTTGCCCGCGTTCGCGAGTGGGCGTTGGTCGAGAGCGAGGAGGACCTCGATTGGCTCCCGCCGCTCAAGCCATAGCCGTCGACAAGGCCACCGCGAAGGCGCAAGGGGACGCCTCGAACCCGCATGCGTCGGCCTGGGTGTCGGCCAACGCCGGGTCCGGCAAGACCTATGTGCTGGCGCAGCGGGTCATCCGGCTGCTGCTTGCCGGCAACGATCCGGGGCGGATCCTCTGCCTCACCTTCACCCGCGCCGCGGCGGCCGAGATGGCCAAGCGGGTGTTCGACCGGCTGAGCGCCTGGACGACGCTGCCCGACACCAAGCTCGCCCGCGAAATCCGCGCCATCGAAGGCGGCCGGCCGGACGCCGCCAAGCTGGCAGAAGCGCGCCGCCTGTTCGCCCGAGCACTGGAAACCCCCGGCGGCCTCAAGATCCAGACGATCCACGCCTTCTGCGAGCGCCTGCTGCATCAGTTTCCGTTCGAGGCCAATGTCGCCGGTCATTTCGAGGTGCTCGACGAGCGCGACGCCGCGGCGCTGGTCGACGAGGCGCGGCGGCGGATGCTGGCAGAGGCCGCCCGCGCCCCGGACGGTCCCCTCGGCTCGGCCCTCGCCACGGCGCTGGCGGCGGCAAGCGAGTTCATTGTTGACCTCGCCATCCGGGCCTTCATCGCCGACCGCCAACGGCTGCGTGCCTGGACCAACCGGGCCGGATCGCTCGATCGGGCGCTGATCGAGTTGCGCGACGCGCTCGCGGTGGCGGAAGCCGACGCCTCCGCCGACTTGCGCGAAGCCATCCTCGGCGAATGCGCCCTTGCCGAGGCGCTCGAAGGCCTGGTCGAGAAACTGGCGGCGAGTGGCAGTTCGCGTGACCGCGATGCGGCGGAGCGCCTGTCGCCGATCGTCGGCGCCACCACCGAAGACGTCCGCATCGACGCATACCTCGCGTTCTGGAAGAAGCGAACCGACGGTCAGGTCCGCTCGGCCGGCAGCCTCGTCACCAAGGCGGTCAAGAACGACTCCCCCGGCCTCGAGGACTGGCTGGAGGAAGAACGCGAACGCCTGGTCGACCTGCTCGACCGGTTGTCGGCGACCGAGTGCTACGAGACCACCGCCGCCATCCTCAGTCTCGCCGACGCGGCGATCCGCGAATACGACAAGGCGAAGGTGGCGCGCGGGGTGCTCGACTTCGACGACCTGATCGCGAAGACCGCCACGCTCTTGGAGGACGCGAAGGCGTCGCAGTGGGTCCACTACAAGCTCGATCGCGGCCTCGATCACATCCTGGTCGACGAGGCGCAGGATACCAGCCCGACCCAATGGCATGTGATCGCCGCCCTGGCCGAGGAGTTCTTCGCCGGCGAGGGCGCGCGCGAGGTGTCGCGGACACTGTTCGCGGTCGGCGACGAGAAACAGTCGATCTTCTCCTTCCAGGGCGCCGTGCCGGCGTGGTTCGCGCGGATGCGGGACGACCTCGGCGGGCGTGCCCGCTCAGCCGGTCTGGCCTGGACCGACCCGGCGCTGCACCTGTCGTTCCGCTCCACCGGGACCGTGCTTGCTGCGGTCGACACGGTATTCGCCAGCGAAACCGCCTATCGCGGCCTGTCGAGCGACATGGAGCCGCCCCAGCACGATGCGGCGCGAGTCAACGTACCGGGCCAGGTGATCGTGTGGCCGATGATCGAACCACCGGAGAAGCCGGAACCGGCCGACTGGACCAGCCCGGTCGACCACCTCGGCGACGACAGCCCCGAGGTTCAGCTTGCCGACCGGATCGCCGAGACCATCACCGGCTGGCTCCATCGCGAGGAGCCGCTGGTCGAAGGCGGCGCGCCGATCCGACCGGGCGGCATCCTGATCCTGACCCGAACCCGTGGCGCCCAGACCGACGCGATCAACCGCGCGCTGAAGACCCGCCGTATCCCGATCGCCGGCGCCGACCGACTGATGCTGACCGAACACATCGCGGTGATGGACCTGATGGCGCTCGGCCGGGTGATGCTCCTGCCGGAGGACGACCTGTCGCTGGCGGCAGTGCTAAAGAGCCCGCTGATCGGCCTTGACGAAGATCAGCTCTTTGCGATCGCCCACGGTCGCGGCCGCCGGAGCCTCTGGCAGGCGCTAAGGGAAGCCGCGCGATCGGAGGGCGGCGTGTTCGCCGACGCCCGCGACCGCCTCGAGACCTGGCGGAGCCGCGCCGACACCCGCGATCCTTACACTTTCTACGCCGAAATTCTGGCCGACAAGACGCACGGCCGCCGCCAGTTTCTCCGCCGACTGGGATCCGAGGCCGAGGACGTCCTCGACGAGTACCTCGCCCAGGCGCTCGCCTACGAGAAGACCCACACGCCCTCGCTCGAAGGTTTCCTCGCCTGGCTCGACGCGTCGGAAACCCAGATTCGTCGCGACACGGATACCATCCGTGACGAGGTGCGGGTGATGACTGTCCACGGCGCCAAAGGGCTGGAGGCGGATATCGTCTTTCTGGTCGATACCGGCGCCATGCCGGTTCACCCCAACCACGATCCGCGCGTGATCGCGCTCGACGACGACAAGGCCGAAAACGGCGGGCCGCTGGTCTGGATGCGCAATTTCAAGGCGATGCCGGAGGCGATCCAGGCGCGGGTCAAGGCGCTGCGCGAGGACGCCGACGACGAATACCGACGGCTCCTTTACGTGGCGATGACCCGGGCGCGGGATCGGCTCTACGTCTGCGGGACGATGAAGCCCCGCGCCACCGACCAGCGGAAAGGCTGGCACGCGCTGGTGACGGCGGCGCTCGAACCGGAGTGCACCAGGCATGAGGACGCGGCGGGTCGCGTGACCCTGGAATGGCGGGCGCCAGCGGCCCGCTCTATCCCGACCAAGGGCAGGCAGGAGGCGATGACCTTTGCGCCCCAACGTCCGGCCTGGATCGAAACGTCCCCAGCGCCGCCGCCGTCGTCGGTGCGTCGGATCACGCCATCGGCGATCGCATCGCCGGCGACGGCTGGGAAGAAACGTGGGCGCCCGGCCGAGGAGCCGACGATGGACGCCGCCGAACGCGGGCGCCTGATCCACCGTCTGCTCGAATCACTGCCGGAATTCGCGCCGGAAAACCGGAAGGCTGCCGGCGAGAAATATCTCGCGACAGCCGCCGAGAGCTGGTCGGACTCGGATCGCGAGGCACTTGTGGCCGAGACCTTGGCGGTTCTCGACGATCCAACGTTTGCACCGGTCTTCGCTCCTGGAAGCCGCCCCGAGGTCGAGATCGCCGGGACGATCGGCGACGCGCGCCTCTCCGGTCGAATCGACCGCATGGTGGTGGATGACGAGCGCGTGCTGATCGTCGACTACAAGACCAATCAACCGGCGCCGGAGACCCTCGCGGAGGCGCCACACGATTACGTGATCCAGCTCGGACTCTACGCGGCGATCCTAAAAGGTCTCTATCCCACCAGGCGGATCGATGCCGCAATCCTGTGGACCGATCGCCCGGCGCTGATGGCAATTCCTTCCGAGATGCTCGTGAACGCCGCAAAGGCGGTGGTCGCACGGTCGCGTGAGAAGGCGTGAGCCCCGCGCCCGCGACAGCGGCGATCGGCTTGACGCTCCGGTAGGCCACACCTACCTTCGCCTCGACACAGCACCAACAATCCTCACAGAATCGAGGCAGACATGGCTTCCGTTGCAGTCACCGATGCGAGTTTCGAAACCGACGTTCTCGGAGCCGCCGAGCCGGTCGTGGTCGATTTCTGGGCCGAGTGGTGCGGCCCCTGCCGTTTCATCGGCCCGGCGCTCGAAGAGATCGCATCGGAGATGCAGGGCAAGGTGAAGATCGCCAAGCTCAACGTCGACGAGAACCCGGACATCATGATGCGCTACGGTGTTCGCTCGATTCCGACGCTGATTCTGTTCAAGGGCGGCGAGCCGACGGCCATGCAGGTCGGCGCCGTGCCAAAGCAGAAGCTGTCGGACTGGATTTCCCAGTCGATCGCCGCCTGAGCGGCCTGAATCAATCCCATTGAGGCCGCGTCCCCGGGGCGCGGCCTTTAGCTTTCGGCGGTCCACTTATCATGGACTCGGCCGGGCATTCATGCCACATCGTCGCGCATGAGCCTGATCGTCAAAATCTGCGGTCTCAGCACCCCCGACACGATCGACGCCGCGGCTAATGCCGGCGCCGACATGGTCGGTTTCATGTTCTTCGAGCGGAGCCCGCGCGCCGTAACGATCGAGCAAGCGGTGGCGTTGAGGCGCCATCTCGCCGGCCGGGCGGAAAGCGTCGCGGTGACCGTTGACATGGATGACGCCGACCTGGCGGCGATCGTTGACGCGGTCGAACCGGACTGGCTGCAACTCCACAGTCGCGAATCGGTGGAGCGGGTCGCCGAGATTCGCGAGCGGTTCCCCCAGAAGGTGATGAAGGCGGTGGGCATCCGCGATCATGCCGATCTCACTAAGGCTAGCGCATACGCCGATGTCGCCGATGCCCTTCTCCTCGACGCTAAACCGCCCAAGGATGCCGACCGACCCGGTGGTCTTGGCGTCGCCTTCGACTGGACGATCCTCGACGGCTTCGCGCCAACCGTCCCGTGGATGCTTTCCGGCGGGCTCGATCCGGACAATGTCGCGGAAGCAATCCGCATGACCGGCGCCCCTGGTGTCGACGTCTCCTCTGGCGTCGAGACCGCACCCGGCCGGAAGGACGCGACGCTGATCCGGCGGTTCGTCGCGGCGGCTCGAGACGCCGCGGGAGCCGCGGATGCGGAGCGGCTGGCGTCATGACCGTCCAGCCCAACACCTTCCGCGCCGGTCCCGACGACCGTGGCTTCTTCGGCCTCTATGGCGGCCGGTTCGTCGCCGAGACCCTGATGCCGCTCATCCTGGAGCTCGAACGGGCGTATAGCGACGCCAACGCGGATCCGAACTTCCGGACCGAGCTCGACGGGCTGAACGCGCACTATGCCGGCCGGCCGAGCCCGCTTTACTTCGCCGAGCGGCTGACCGCCGAACTTGGCGGCGCAAAAATCTACTTCAAGCGCGACGAGCTCAACCACACCGGCAGCCACAAGATCAACAACTGCCTCGGCCAGATTCTGCTGGCCCAGCGGATGGGCAAGACCCGGATCATCGCCGAAACTGGCGCCGGACAGCACGGCGTCGCCGTCGCCACCGTCGCCGCCCGTTTCGGCCTGCCCTGCGTCGTCTACATGGGCGCGACCGATGTGGAACGGCAGAAGCCCAACGTCTTTCGGATGAAGCTGCTCGGCGCCGAGTTGAAGCCGGTCTCGGCCGGTAACGCGACCCTCAAGGATGCGATGAACGAGGCGCTACGCGACTGGGTGACCAACGTCGAGGACACCTATTACCTGATCGGCACTGCCGCCGGCCCGCACCCCTATCCCGAAATGGTGCGCGACTTTCAGTCGGTGATCGGCATCGAGACGCGCGAGCAGATCCAGGCCGCCGAAGGCCGGATGCCGGACGCGCTCGTCGCCTGCATCGGCGGCGGCTCCAACGCCATCGGTCTGTTCCATCCGTTCCTCGACGATGCCGACGTCGCCATCTACGGCGTCGAGGCGGGCGGCCACGGGCTCGACGATGTCAACGGCCACGCCGCCTCGATGAACGGCGGTCGCCCTGGCGTGCTCCACGGCAACCGCACCTACCTGCTGCAGGACGGCGACGGGCAGATCCGCGAAGGCCACTCGATTTCTGCCGGCCTCGACTATCCCGGCGTCGGACCGGAGCACGCCTGGCTGCGCGATACCGGCCGGGTCACCTACGTCCCGGCGACCGACCAGGAGGCGCTATCGGCGTTTCAGCTGCTGACTCGGGTCGAAGGGATCATCCCGGCGCTGGAACCGGCCCATGCGCTGGCCCATGTGATCAAGCTGGCGCCGCAGATGGACAGGGATCAGATCATCGTCATGAATCTCTGCGGCCGCGGCGACAAGGACATCTTCGCCGTCGCCGAACACCTCGGCATGGACATCGCCTGAGGCAGACGGATGATCGAGGTTCACGTCAATTTCCCGGCTGACGGCGATGCAACGTCCGTCGCCCGCACCGCCGTCGAAAAACGCCTGGCGGCGGCGGCCAATCTCCTTCCCGGCGTTCGCTCCCACTATTGGTGGGAGGGTTCGGTCCGGTCCGCCGACGAGGTTCGGGTCGTGTTCAAGACGTCCGAAACCGCGGCCGATGCCCTGGTCGGCTTCATAGAGGGGGCGCACCCGTACCGGACCCCGGGCATCGTGGTGCACAAGCCGATCGACGCGAATCAGACCTACGACGACTGGGTCGCCGACGTGACCGACGCAGGCGCACCATGAGCAGCCGTATTGACCGCAAGTTCGCGGCACTCGCGGCGCAAGATCGCCCGGCGCTGGTGTGCTTTGTCACCGCCGGCGATCCCGATGCCATGACGTCGCTCGAGATCGCCCGCGCCATGCCGGCCGCCGGCGCCGATCTCATCGAACTGGGGATGCCGTTCTCCGACCCGATGGCCGACGGACCGGCGATTCAGGCCTCGGGCCAGCGCGCGCTGAAAGCCGGCCAGACCATGGCCAAGACCCTCGACATGGTCCGCGCCTTTCGCGCCGATGACGATGACACGCCGATCATCCTGATGGGCTACTACAACCCGATCTATTCCTGGGGGCCGCAGCGCTTCCTCGACGACGCCAAGGCTGCCGGTGTCGACGGTCTGATCATCGTCGACCTGCCGCCCGAGGCCGATGACGAGCTATGCCTGCCGGCGGTGGAGCGCGGTATCGCCTTCATCCGCCTGGCGGCGCCAACCACCGACGACCGGCGTCTCCCCGCCGTTCTCGCCAATACCTCAGGATTCGTCTACTACGTCTCGATTCTGGGCATAACCGGCACGGCCGCCCCGGATACCGCTCGTGTCGCGGAGGCCGTGACACGGATCAAACGGCACACCATATTACCGGTCGCCGTGGGATTCGGCGTTCGGACCGCCGAACAGGCCGCCGCGATCGGCCGGACCGCCGACGGTGTGGTGGTCGGTTCCGCGCTGGTCAACGCGGTGCGCGATTCGCTCGACGCCGACGGCCGCGCCACCGGCGAAACGGTGCCGGCGGTGTCCCGGCTGGTGGGCGAACTTGCCGCCGGCGTGCGAAGCGCCCGCGCCGTCGCGGCGGAATGAGGATGGGTAAACGCTGTGAGCTGGATCAGTAACGTCGTTCGACCGAAGATCAGGAACCTCCTCGCCAAGCGGGAGGTACCGGAGAATCTGTGGATCAAATGCCCGGAAACGGGCGAGATGGTTTTCCACCGCGATCTGGAGGCCAACCATTTCGTCGTGCCCGGCTCCGGCTTCCACATGCGGATGACCGGCAAGCAGCGGTTCCAGCATTTCTTCGACGACGCCACCTGGGAGACGATCCCGACCCCCGATGTCCCGGCCGATCCGCTCAGATTTCGCGACGAGCGTCGTTACACCGACCGGCTGCGCGACGCCCGTGCCAAGACCGAAATGACCGACGCGGTGACCGTCGGCGCCGGCACGGTCGAATCCGTGCCGGTTGTCGCAGCGGTCCAGGATTTCAACTTCATGGGCGGCACGCTGGGCATGGCGGCCGGCGAGGCGGTGATCACCGCGCTCCGCGCGGCGCGCGACCGGGAAAAGCCATTTGTGCTGTTCGCCGCGTCGGGCGGCGCCCGCATGCAGGAAGGCGTGCTGGCGCTGATGCAATTGCCGCGCACCACCGTCGCCGTCGAGGAGTTCCGCGAGGTGGGCCTGCCCTACATCGTCGTTCTCACCAATCCGACAACCGGCGGCGTCACCGCTTCCTATGCGATGCTCGGCGATATCCACCTCGCCGAGCCCGGTGCGCTGATCGGCTTCGCCGGGCCGCGGGTGATCGAACAGACGATCCGCGAGAAGCTGCCAGATGGCTTCCAGCGGGCCGAATATCTGCGCGACCACGGTATGGTCGACATGGTCGTCCACCGTCACGAACTCAGGTCAACGATCGCGCGGCTCTGCATCCTGCTCGGCGCGGGTCCGGAGCCGGACGTCACCGAGCCGGACGAGGAGCCGGAGACCGAGGAGCAGCCGGCAGCCGAAGAAGCCGAGGCCGACGCCGCCTGAACCACACGCACCGACGATGGACCGCCTGAACGCCATACTGGAGCGGCTGCTCCGCCTGCATCCGCGCGAGATCGACCTGTCGCTTGGCCGGATCGAGGACTTGCTCGCCGATCTCGGGCATCCGCAGCGGCAGCTCCCGCCGGTGATCCACGTCGCCGGCACCAACGGCAAGGGATCGACCACCGCGTTCATGCGCGCGATGCTGGAGGCCTCGGGACACAGCGTCCACGTCTATACCTCGCCGCATCTCGTTCGCTTCGCCGAGCGCATCCGGATCGGCCAGCCCGGCCGGGGCAGCTTCGTCGATGATGATTTGCTCGCCGACACGCTGATCGAAGTCGAACGCGCCAACGCCGACCGGCCGATCACCCAGTTCGAGATCACCACGACCGCGGCGCTGGTCCTGTTCGCTCGCCATCCCGCCGACGCACTGCTGCTCGAGGTCGGCCTTGGTGGCCGGCTCGACGCCACCAATGTCATCGACCGCCCGCGCGCGACGGTCATCACCTCGGTCTCGGTCGATCACGAGAAGTTCCTCGGCGATACGGTCCCCGGCATTGCCGCCGAGAAGGCCGGAATCCTGAAGCCCGGCCGCCCCGCGGTGGTCGCGCCCCAGGCCCCGGATGCGCTGGCCGTCATCGAAGATCGCGCCATCGAGGTCGGCGCCCCGCTCTTCGTCGCCAATCAGGACTGGGTTGCCGCGCCCGAGCGGGGCCGGCTGGTCTACCAGGACGAAGACGGGCTGCTCGACCTGCCGAGCCCGCGCCTGGTCGGCCGCCACCAGTACACCAATGCCGGCACCGCGATTGCCGCGCTCCGCCGGTCAGGCTTCGAGATCGACGCCCCGTCGATCGAGGCGGGGCTTCTCAAGGTCGAGTGGCCGGCGCGGCTGCAGCGGTTGACCGAGGGTGCGCTGGTCGGCCGGGCGCCGGCGGGCAGCGAACTGTGGCTCGACGGCGGCCATAATCCCGGCGCCGGGGTGGTCATCGCCGAGGCGATGGCCGATCTCGAGGAGCGCGTGCCGCGGCCACTTTATCTGATCGCCGGCATGCTCAATACCAAGGACCCGGTCGGCTTCTTTCAGCCGTTCGCCGGCCTGGTGCGGCGCGTTTACACCGTGCCGGTTCCTCATTCGGCCGCTGGCCGCGATCCGGTGGAACTCGCGGCAATCGCCGGCGAAGTCGGCCTATCGACCGAGCCGTCGGACAACGTCGCCGACGCCCTCGACCGCATCGCCGAGGAAGTCGACGGCGACGGATCACCGCGAATCCTGATCTGCGGGTCGCTTTATCTCGCCGGCGCGACGCTGTCCGACAACGGCACGCCGCCCCGTTAGCGGTCTCTCTGTCGAAGCCCCTTCCCCTCTTTGCGGCGATCCCGGTTCGCGCCAACCGTTTCCACCCGCCCCTGCGTCGTCCTCTGGCTTGACCAGAGGACCCATCGAAACCGTTGCTCCGATGAAGATCGTGATGCCGGCCTTGGCGCTTCATTGACCAACCGCGCACCGGCGATAGCGGGTCCTCTGGTCAAGCCAGAGGACGACGGGTGGTGGTGGTCCGGGCCACGCGCGGATGCCAGAGCGAAGCCAGAGGACCGGTTGCACGCGACGAGGATTTCCGCACGGGGATCGGCTAAGCGGCTACCCTCGGCGCCTCCGGTGCGCCGACTGCGTGGAGCCGCAATCCCTCCCGGTTGAGCCAGGCCTTGGCCTCCTTGGTCCGCGGGCAGACCGACTCGACCAGGTGCCAGAACCGCGGGCTGTGGTTCATTTCGTGGAGGTGCGCCACCTCGTGGGCGGCGAGATAGTCGAGCACGAAGGGCGGCGCCATCACCAGCCGCCACGAGAAGGACAGCGTTCCGGTCGACGAACACGAGCCCCAACGCGTGGTCTGATCGCGCAGGCGGATCGCCTTGACCCGGACGCCGAGCATCATCGCGTGCCTGGTGACCGCCTGATCTAGGTCGCGCCGTGCCTCGCGCCGCAGGAAGTCGATCACCCGCCGTCGCAGGTGTTCGGGCCGGCCGGATACCCACAGCTCCGGGCCGTCCGGGCCGTCTTGAACCGAGACGGTCCCCCGCAACGCGCCGGTGTGGTGGATACGGTGTGATGTTCCCCGGAACGGGATCGTAGCGCCGTCGGCGATCGGTTGCGCCGTCGGCTGCCGCCCCATCTGCCGCGCCAGCCACCCGGCGTTACGGTCGAGAAAAGCGCGGGCCTCGGCGAGGGTGCCGCGCGCCGGCATGGTCAGCACTGGCCGCGCCGCCGGCGGCCCGACCTTCAGCGTGTAGTTACGGGCACGGGGATGCCGCCGCAGCGCGACGGCGACGGTGCCGTCGTCGGTCGCGACGTCGAAGTGCTGGGCGCCGGCTGGCGACGTCTTGGTCTCGAAGAGGGCCATGCTCTTCTCGGGGCAGCGAATCAATCAGCCGCCATTCTGCGCGATTTCGGCGCCGTCGGGAATCCATGGGCCGCCGGCCGCCGGCGGCACGAATCAAAAACGGCGGGGCAAGGCCCCGCCGTCGAACCGTCACGGCGTCGCTCGATCAGAGATCGATCGTCTTGTCGTCGTCGCCGTTCTTGCGGCTGGTCTCACGGTCGCGCATGAAGCGATCGAACTCTTCCTGATCGCGGGCGCGGCGGAGGTTCGCCATGAACGTCTCGAACTCCTGACGCTCCTCCTCGAGCTTGCGGCGCTCTTCCTCGAGCCGTTTCAGCTCGCGGGTCCGGTACTCGTCGAACGCGGCGTTGCCGGTCCGTGCGTGGGACGAACGCCGCCCGCAGCCGCGGAACTCCTTCGACCAGTCACGCTTGGCGCCTTCGAAGTGGTTGCGAATCTCGGGGATACGATCACCCCAGATGATGTAAGCCAGCATCGCCAGGCCAAGCGGCCAGAAAAGGATGAACCCGAGCACCATCAAACCGATGGTTAGCGGCGTCCAAGCCGGACGCAGGGCATACGAATTGACCATCATTCTCCCCTGTCTTGGTGATGATCAGGACTTGGGGATGGTCCGATTGTGATTCAAGCAAAACGCGCGCGGCTTTACGTAAGTTTACATTCAGGTCGTTGAAATCACGAAGCTTTCTTGGCGAGCGCCTTGGCCTGGGCGATCCACCTCTCGCGCCCGATGCGACCCGGGAATCCGAGCTCTTCCTCGATCCGGGTAATGTCGGCCGCCTTCAACGCCGCCAGGTGGGAGAAAGTCTCGATGCCTGCCTGGTTGAGGAGCTTTTCGGCTTTCGGGCCAACCCCGGCGATCTCCTGGAGCCGGTCCTTCTTTCCGGACTTGGCCTGACGCGGCGCTGGCTTGGCGGTGGCGCCGGCACGCGGCGCTTTCGCGCCATTCAGCTTCTTTCCCGCGCCATTGGCGCCTGGTCCGCCGAAGGTGGCGATGAAATCGGCAATCCGCGGCGCGATCTCCGAGCGGAACCGCGACCCGTTGAACACCCCGTAATGGCCGACCTTGGGCTGCATGTAGTGCGCCTTGCGTTCCGGCGGGATGCCGGTGCAGAGATCATGAGCCGCCTTGGTCTGGCCGACGCCGGAAATGTCGTCGTTCTCGCCTTCGACGGTGAACATCGCCACCGAGCGGATCGCGCCCGGATCGACCGGCTCGCCCCGGTGGGTCATCGTGCCCTCCGGCAGGGCATGCTTGATGAACACGGTATCGACGGTCTGCAGATAGAACTCGGCGGTGAGATCCATCACCGCGAGGTACTCGTCATAGAAATCGCGGTGCTTCTCGGCCGAATCGCCATCGCCCTCGATCAGATGGCGGAAAAACGACTGATGCGCCTCGACATGGCGATCGAGGTTCATGCCAAGAAAGCCCGAAATCTGCAGGAATCCCGGATAAACGTCGCGCATGAAGCCGGGGTGCGGGAACGGCACCTTCATGATGACGTTGTGGCGGAACCAGTCGAGGTCGTGATTGTGGGCCAGCGTGTTGACGGCGGTCGGGTTGATCCGCGTGTCGATCGGTCCGCCCATCAGCGTCATGGTCGCCGGCAGATGTGCATCGCCTCGGGCCTCCATCAGCGCCACCGCGGCGAGCACCGGCACGGACGGCTGGCAGACCGCCATCACATGGGCACCGCCACCGAGGAAGTGCAGCATCGAGATCACGTAGTCGATGTAATCGTCGAGGTCGAAATTGCCCTCCGACAGGGGCACCATGCGGGCATCGACCCAGTCGGTGATGTAGACATCATGGTCCGGCAGCATGGTCTCGACCGTGCCGCGCAGCAGCGTCGCGTAGTGGCCGGATATCGGCGCGACGATCAGCAATTTCGGTTGATTGGCCGCGGCCCGCGACGCGCTCTTGGAGAAATGGAGCAGATTGCAGAACGGCCGGCTCCATACCACCCGCTCGTTGACGGTCACCTGGTCGCCGGCGACCACGGTCGACGTGATGCCGAATTCCGGCTTGGCGTAGCGCCGGGTCGTGCGCTCGAACAACTCGGCCGTGGCGGCAACGCTCCGCCCGAATGCGGTATGGGACAGCGGGTTGAGAGGGTTCTTGAAATAGAGGCGCGTAGCGTCGGCGGCAGCCCGCAGCGGGCTCAGCGCCGCATGATTGAGTTCGTATAAACTGTAATACGGCAAAGTTCCTGCCCCCATCGTTGCAACATCCATTTCACTCGGGCCCCCACCCGCAAGCACTTCTTTTTTGCACTGCAACAATGATATGGTGTGGTTAGGTGCCGAAGCAAGCAAAACATACTATTTTTCCAACGATTCCATAGGGCTTGACCGATGTCCGATCCGACCGCTCCGTCACGTTACGTAGCGGATCACAGCCTCAGGCTCGCGACCATTGTCCGCCTACGCTGGTTGGCTGTCGCCGGCCAATTGGCGGCGGTCCTGGTGGTGCGATTCGGACTCGGATTCCCGCTGCCGCTGGTGCTCTGCCTCGGTCTGATCGGGCTATCGGCGCTTCTCAATATCGTCCTACGAGTCCGGTTTCCGGCCACCCAGCGATTCCGCAGCACAGCAGCGTTCTGGCTCCTCGCCTATGACGTCCTGCAGCTCGGCGCCCTGCTCTACCTCACCGGCGGCCTCGACAATCCGTTCGCCGTCCTGCTGCTCGTTCCGGTCATCGTCTCGGCAACCACCTTGCCGCCGTTGCCGACGACGCTGCTCGGCGCCCTGGTGGTCGCCACCGCGACCCTGCTCATCATCGTCCACGAACCGCTGCCGTGGTACCCGGCCGATCCGCTCGACCTGCCGCTGATCTATGACGTCGGGGTCTGGTTCGCGCTCGTCTCGGCCTGCGCCTTCACGGGGATCTACGCATTCCGCGTCGCCGAGGAGGCGCGGCAGCTGGCGCGTGCCCTGAACGCCACCGAGATGGTGCTGGCGCGGGAGCAGCATCTCAGCGCCCTCGACGGCCTGGCGGCAGCGGCGGCCCATGAGCTCGGGACACCGCTCGCCACCATCGCCCTGGTGGCCAAAGAGCTGGAGCGGGAGATCCCGCCCGACAGTCCTCACGGCGAGGACATCGCGCTTTTGAAGAGCCAGGTGCAGCGCTGCCGCGATATCCTTGCCCGGCTGACGTCGCTGTCGGACGAGACCGACCACCCCTACGCCCGCCAGCCGATCTCGCACCTGATCGAGGATGTGGTCGAGCCCTACCGGGCCGGTGACATCGAGATCAAGGTCGCCAAGACCGACGGCGGCGGCAAGGCGGAGCCGGTCGGTCACCGCAATCCCGGAATCATCCAGGGGCTGACCAATCTGGTCGAGAATGCCACCGACTTTGCACGAAATCGGGTGGAAGTCGGGATCGAATGGAACGATCGTGACGTGACGGTTGTCGTCGCCGACGATGGGCCCGGCTTCGGGCCGGGTGTGCTCGATCGGGTCGGCGAGCCCTATGTGACAACGCGCGGAGATTCGGACCGATGGCGCAATGATGACGAGGCGGGCGGATTGGGCCTGGGGCTGTTCATCGCCAAGACGCTGCTGGAGCGCAGCGGCGCCGACCTGTCGATGGCCAACCGCGAGCCCGCCGATACCGGCGCCGTGGTGCGGGTCACCTGGCCGCGGGACCGCTTCGACGCCGAGCCGCCTCGGAGCAAAACCGAAGGCGGCGGAACAACTTGGCCCGCCGAAATCGAGGCCCTATAACCTTTCAAAACTGCGGAAGCGACACTATCTCGCACTCGAGGCTTATGGGTGAGCCGATGCACGTGGACACGGAAAGCACCGACATGTCTTTGCTGATCGTCGACGATGACAAACCCTTCCTGCAACGTCTGGCGCGGGCGATGGAGACCCGCGGCTATGAGGTGGACACCGCCGACAGCGTCGCCGAAGGCAAACGCAAGGCCGAAGCGGCGCCGCCGGAATACGCGGTCGTCGACATGCGCCTCGATGACGGCAATGGGCTCGACGTGGTCGAGCTGATCCGCCAACGCCGGCCGGATTCGCGCATCATCGTCCTCACCGGCTATGGCAACATCGCCACCGCCGTCACGGCGGTGAAGCTTGGTGCCCTCGATTATCTCGCCAAGCCCGCCGATGCGGATGACGTCCACTCGGCCCTGACCCGCGACCCGGACGAGAAGGCGCCGCCGCCGGAGAACCCGATGTCGGCCGACCGGGTCCGCTGGGAGCATATCCAACGGGTCTACGAGCTGTGCGACCGCAACGTCTCGGAGACCGCTCGCCGGCTCAACATGCACCGACGCACCCTCCAGCGCATTCTCGCCAAGCGCGCGCCGCGCTGAACCCAGATCGTCAGAATTCCACGCCGCCCGCCCCGGGGTCGATCAGACCATGAAGGCGAATCGCGGCGGCCTGGCCAAACCGCATCATCATTGCCTTGCGGGTCGCGGCGGGCAGCCGGTGTTCCGGCGCCTCGCGAACGAGTTCGCCGCTATAGGCGTCGGCGAGGATCAGCCCCGTATCGTCGGGGAAAATGTCCAGTGGGACCGCCGCGCAGGTCGCGAAGAACAGCCGGTCGCACGAAAGGCGATACTCCGGCCATTTCCCGTCCGTCCGAAAATCCGCAACCGATGACTTGATCTCGGTGATCCAGATATCGCCGCGTGGGCCGAGCGCGACGACGTCGGCGCGGCGCCCGGTTGCCAGCGGCAGTTCGTAGACGATCGCGAACCCTTGCGTGCGCAGCAGGCGACCGACGCCGCGCTGGATGGCGGCGGCGGTATCCGACTGCCGACCATCGGGCGAAGGAACCATCGATGCGGTCGTGTTCAGCATCCAGGCAGGATGCCACGGGTGTGCCGAGTCGCAAAGCGATCGGCGTGAGCGGTCGGTGAGCCTACGAGCCGAAAGAAGCGACGCGGTGCGCGCCCTCCGTTCGCTTGAACGGGGGGCGCGGCGAAGCCGAGTCGGGGCTGCGGGGCAACAACGTCTCGCCGCTAAACAAAATTGTCGATGATGAAGTCGGAGTATTTCAGCTTTTGGCCAGCGTCGACCTTGGCAAACCGCACGGGGGCAAAGCCACCGCCGTCGCCGTCGATGTCATAATAGACATTGCCCGTGGTTTCATCATAGATGATCCGGTCGTCGCCGTCTTCGGCCTCGGTGCCCCTGCGAAAGGCGGACTTTTCCAGCGGTCCAGGGGCAAGGGCGAGGAACGCGTTTTGATCGAGGATGAACGTGTCCTTGCCGGACTCGAAGTTCTTCACCCGATCAAAATCTGTCAGATCGTCGAAGACGAACTTTTCCTTCTTGTCTCCCGCGATGAGTTTGTCTCTGCCGAAGTGCCCCCAGATGTAACCGGTGATGTTGCCGTCGCGGTTGTCCAGCTTATCGTCCTCGAAACCGAGACGAACATCGCCCTTGATCTTGCCGGTGTTGGTGAGGGTGAACTCTTCGCCGGTTGTGCCCGAGACACCCCCCTTGATCTTACCCTTATTGATCAGCGTCATATCGCCGTTTGCATTGAAGACGGCAGCGTAGCCGTCTTCGAGCGTTCCACCCTCGATCACGCCATCTTTCTGGTTGACGACTTTCGATCTTAAGTTTTCGTCGATAGCAACAAGATAGATCCCAAACTGATCAGACTTGATTGAGTCGTAGTTCTTGATGACCGGGCCCTTGGTCGAGCCGACGAAAAACCCTACGGAGTAGATACCGTAGGTATAGCCGTAAATCTCGCCGTGGTTCTCTGTCGCGAAGTCTCCCTGCTCAGGGCTGTATATGCCCGCGACGTTGCCAAATATCTTGCCGTGATTTTCGACCGACCCATTGACGTCGGTGCTTAACACAGGGTCGAAATACACGCCAAACGTGCCACCATTGATATGGCCGGTTTCCTTGTTGATGAGCGTCCCATTGTCTCTGGTGAACCACACGCCGTAGGCGGAGTACGAATAAATGTACCCCTTGTTGACGAGCGTGCTGTCAGTAAATTCACTAACGACCGTCGGACCATTCGCGCCGACATCAACCTCCTTGTCGATCTTCCATTTCTGACCGGACTTGGAAAACGCGATGGCATAGTCGCCGGGCATGAAGATATCGCTGGTTTGCTTGGGCATGACCTCAATCCTCCACGTTAATATTGCCTATGGGGAAAGGCGTGCCATCAACAGCAACGCCCCCCTAATCGCCCGGCGGATGCATACACTATTTGCGCGAAGCGGCAGTGACCAAAAAACAGGCATCGGCCACCGCCGTTGAGCGGACAATGGTCCTATGACATCGTTCCTGGACACCCACGCAGGCGGGATGAATCCGGTCCGATCGGACGGACGCGATATCCGCCCATCCACCACCCGTCCGCGCCCTCCGTTCGCTTAGGCGGAGGGTGCGGCGACGCCCAATCGGGGCTGAGGGCGGAGGACGCCTCGCGGCTAAACGAACGTGTCGATGATGAAGTCAGAGTATTTCAGCTTTTGGCCGGGGTCGACCTTGGCGAACTGGTCGGGGCCGTTGCCGCCGACCCCGTCCAGGTCGGCATACAACTTGCCGCTTTCCTTGTCGTAGATGATGCGGTCGTCGCCGTCTTCGGCTTCGGTGCCCCTGCGAAAGGCGGACTTTTCCAGCGGCCCAAGGGACAAGCCGTTGAATTCCGCCGGATCGAGGAAGAACTTGTCCTTGCCGGACTCGAAATTCTTCACCCGGTCGGAATCAGGAAGGTTGTCGAAGACGAACTTTTCCTTCTTGTCTCCCGCGATGAGCTTGTCTTTGCCCTCTTGGGCAAAGATGTAGCCTTTGGTCTTGCCGTCGCGATTGTCGAACGTGTCGTTGCCATCACCGAGGTAGACATCGCCCTTGATCTTGCCCTCGTTGATGACCTTGTCATTGCGGCTGTTGTCAAGCGAGACAACGCCTTCGATTGCCCCCTTATTGGTCAGCTTGACCTTGGCATTGGTGAAAATCGCGGCGCCATCGGCTTGTGAGGTGGTCAGCCCACCCTTGATGATCCCATCTTCGCCATTGGTGATCTTGGCCCTTCCATCTCCGGCAACGGTAAGCTGAACGGCTAACCCCTGAAACCCGCCTTCTATAAGGCCGTTGTTGATAACCTTAGGTCTGAACGCAGAGTCATTAAAATTGACGGTGACAGCAAAGCTTGTGGATTGAACGATACCTTCATTCTTGAAGTCTAAATCACCGGGTCCGGTGTAGTTCACTCCAAAGGCACCCGACAGTACTTTACCATAATTCTCTATGGTACTGTTAAGACCGACTGACGAGACGTCGATGCCAAAAGAGCTTCCAAATATAGTTCCGTCGGCCTTATTGATCACCTTCATATTGGCGCCGGATGAGAAGCTAACGCCGGAACTTCCACCGAAAAGCGTCCCTTTGTTGACAAGCGTACTGTTGTCATGGTCGCTGAAGACCCCAAAACTAACGCCCCCCACAGTGACGTCTTTTAGCACCTTCCATTTAATACCGGGGCCTGAAAACTCTATGCCTATACTGGCAGCGTTGATTAGGTCGGTTTTTTGCTTAGGCAAGATTTGTTCTCCTGGGTTTGCTGTTGTCGAACGTCGTAGGCAACGACGTATCAGGCCGATATGGGATGCAAGTTACGCGCCGATGTGGTTAATGGCGGCGCTCCGATCGTGGGAACAGGGATCAGCAAACGACCTGACGAAGAGGCTTGTTCAATACTGACGCTTGTCCCGCCGGCGGCCGTAGCGCCAGCGGTCGTGCAGCCACAGCCATTGTTCCGGATTCTCGCGGATCCACTGCTCGACCATACCGTGGACGACGATGTTGGCTTCCTCGGCGTCGATCTTGCCGTCCGCATCGCGCGGAAGGTCCAGTGCCGGCGTCATCGTGATGCGAAAGCGGCCGTCCGGCAGGCGAATGGCATAGGCCCCATGGACCGGGCACTCATAGCGCCGCGCCAGCCAACCGATGACGGGATTGCTGAGCGACGGCCGGCCGAAGAACGGAATCAGCTGGCCAGCGCCAATCCGTTGATCGATGACGACGCCGACATGTCGGCCGCGCGCCAGGGTGCTCGCGATTTTGAGCGCCGCCCCGCGGCCCGACACGACCATCTGGTCGTAGAAACCGTCGCGTAGGCGTTCGATTTCCTCGGCAACGTAGGGATTGGCCGGCGGCCGGTAGAGCGCCGTGAGGGTGAGACCGATCCGCGCGCCAACGGCCGCCACCAATTCCCAGTTACCGAGGTGAGCGCCGAAGATAATGCCCGCTCGTCCGCCATCGCGGAGTGCATAGGCGTGATCGAGCCCGTCGACCATGACGACGCCGTCATGGGGATTACTCGGATCGAAGGCGTCGGCCAGATCCTGAAGGAAAGGGTACTCCATCGTCTGCCGGGCAAGATTGCCCCAGACCGCGGTCAGCATCTTGGCGCGCTCGGCCTCGCTCTTGTCGGGATAAGCCGCCGCCAGGTTCGCGGCCGCGACCCGGTTTTCGCGCGAGAGGCGGCCGACGGTCGGCGCGACCCCGGCAGCGATCGCCGAAGCCCGTTCCCGCCCCATGGCGCGGTCCCATTTGAAGATGAATCGGACCAGGCCGGCCACCCGCCGCTTGAGGAAGTCCGAATTGGTGATACGGCCAAACCCGGACTGGCGGCGCCGCTGTTTCTCGGCCTTGCGGGCGGCTTTGCGTGCTTCTTTGCGCCGCCGTTTGCGGGCCTCCCGCGCCCGTCGCCGCGCCTCCCGTTTCAGCTTTTTCGCGGCGCGATCGCCCGCCTCGGTGGGATCGTCGGGCGATCGCTCGTTCACAGGGTCACGATGATCTTGCCGAACACCTGCCGCGACTCCAGCCGCGCCAGCCCGGCATCGATCCCATCGAGATCGGTGACCGTGTCAATCACCGGCTTGACCGTGCCATCGGCCATCTTGGCCAGCGATTCCTTCAGGTTGCGGATCGAACACCCGAAGCTGCCGATCAGGCGGAGCTGCTGCTGGTAGAGCTGGAACAGGTTGATCTCGCAATTGATGCCGGTGGTCGAGCCGCAAGTGACCAGGGTCCCGCCACGCTTTAGGCAGAACATGCTCTTGGCGAACGTATCGACGCCGACATGTTCGAAGACGACGTCGACGCCGCGCTTCTTGGTCAGCTTGCGGACCACGCTCTCGAACCGGTCCTCCCGGTAGTTGATGACATGGTCGGCACCGAGCGCCTTGGCCTTGTCGATCTTGTCGTCACTGCCCACTGTGGTGATCACCGTGGCGCCGGCGGCCTTGGCGAGCTGGATCGCGGCCGTTCCGATACCGCTGCCACCCGCCTGGATCAGGATCGTCTGGCCCTCGGTCAGCTTAGCGTTGTCGAACAGCATGTGCTGCGGCGTACCAACGGTCACCGGCGCGCAGGCCGCGGCGATGACGTCGACCCCGTCCGGAGTCGGAATCGCAAGCCGCGCGGCCATGTTGACCCGCTCGCGGGCGAGGCCGTCGACATGGAAGCCGCGAATGCCGGCGACGTTCTCGCAGAGGTTATCGCGGCCCGACAGGCAGGCGGCGCAGTGGCCGCAGGTTTCCGCACCATAGATCGCGACCAGTTGCCCGGGGCGAAGATCGTCGACGCCCTCGCCGACCGCCTCGATGGTGCCGGCCGCCTCGACACCGACGACGATCGGCAGCTTCCGCCTGGCGAACGCCATGCCCCGCCAGCCCCAGACGTCGATGTGGTTGAGCGCGACCGCACCGATCCGCACCTGAACCTCGCCGGGTCCGGGCGGCGGCGGGTCGGGCAGATCGACGGCGGCGAGCTGCCGGCTGTCGAGGAGCTGGAGGGCACGCACGCAAGGAATCCCGTTCGGTCAGGCCGGCTCGGCGGAGATGATCAGGCAGGCGTTCTGGCCACCGAACCCGAAGGAATTGGACAGCACCATCGACACCTCGGCCTCCCGTGCCGTGTTCGGCACAACGTCGAGGTCGATGGTCGGATCGGGCACCTTGTAGTTGATCGTCGGCGGGATCGTCCCGGTCTGGATCGTCTTGATCGAGAACACCGCCTCAAGCGCACCCGACGATGTCAGGGTGTGACCGATCATCGATTTGTTCGAACTGATCGGGACACCCCGCAGCCGTTCGCCGAACACCTTGTCGAGCGAGAACACTTCCATCTTGTCGTTCTCCGGGGTGCCGGTGCCATGGGCGTTGATGTAGTCGATCTCGTCGGGGTGGAGCGAAGCATCGTCGAACGTCGCCTCGAGCGCCCCAATGATCGCCGAGCCGTCGGGCTTGGAGCGGGTCCGATGGAAGTCGTCGTTCTTGTCGGCCGCGCCGCGGATCACCGCCAGGATGTTGGCACCCCGGGCTTTGGCGGCGTCGTAATCCTCAAGTACCAGCGCCGCCGATCCCTCGGCGATGACGAAGCCGTCGCGATTCTTGGAGAACGGTTTCGCCGCTTCCTCCGGCGGCCCCTTGAATGACGACAGGGCCGAGAGCAGCGAAAACCGGATGATCTCCTCAGCGGTCACCGAACAGTCGGTCCCGGCACACAGCGCCGCCTCGGTCTCACCACGGCGGATGGCCTCGACACCGAGCTGGATCGCGGTCGCCCCTGAAGCGCAGGCGGTCGTCAGCGAAATCGGCGCGCCCTTGGTGCCGAACCGATCGGCGATCTTCTCCGAGACATAGCCATAGAGCGCGCGTTGAAACTCGTCGCGATCGTTGGACTGCTCCGCGATGCGCGACATGCGATCGTAGGCATCGCCGTCGCCACTGCTGTTGCCGGCCTCGTAGAGCCAGCGACGGGACGGCCAGCCGAGTTCGACCGGCGGAATCGCGGTGTAAAGCGGCCCCGGAAAGTCGCCGGGCTTGCCGATCCCCGCCATCCGAACGGCCTCGTCGACGGCAAGTTCGCCGATCGTGAGCTTCAGATCGCGCAGCTCGACCTCCGGCATCTCCACGGTGCCGGCGAAGGTGGTGCGCAGATGGGTCGTAGGGAAACGGGTGATCTCGCGGATACCCGACTCGCCGGCGACCAGCGCGTCCCAATTGTGATCGAGGCCCGCCCCGAGCGAAGAGACGGCGCCCATTCCCGTGACGGCAACCACTGGACGGCCGCGTTTGTCGCGTAGAGCCATGATCGTCTCTCCTTACGCTTCGTCGATGGCTTCGACGAGCCCCATGCCCTCGCCACGCCAGCTCCCCCAGGAGTTGACGACGATGGCTGTCGGTGTCCTCGGCGCGGGAGCCTCGAAACCGGTGTCGTCCGCCGGACGATAAAAGCCCTTGCGCGACAGCGCCAGCGCGGCGAGCCCCATCATGGCGGGAAACGACGATTCGATACCGGCCCCGAGCATATTGGGGACCGCGCGCACCGTATCGATCTGACCGGACTCGATCAATCCGGCGATCCATTGCCGCTGCTCGTCGGTCGCTGGCGCCAGACCGGACGCGTCGGTGAGCATGGCGAGCGGCCGATCCCCGGCTTCGGCCCTCAACTCGGCGAACTGCTCGGCGGCGACGGCGGTGGCCTGCCCCGGTTCGCGACGAGTACGCGCCGAGAGGACACTGCCGAGCCGGGCATAAGGTTGGCGCCCCCGTGCCTCGGCGTGTTCCCGCGCTTCCAGCACCAGAAACGCTCCGATCGAGCCGAGAGCCATACCGCCGCCGGCCTCGGCCCGCCCCCAAACCGACACCGGATCGCCCGTCCATGCCCAGCCGGCGCCGGCCATGACCAGAAGCACGTCCTTACGCTCGGCGACGATCGCACCGCCGGCGAGAAACACATCGCCCTGATCGGCCCGGATACGGCGGGCGGCGACCTCGACGGCACTGACGCTGGCCAATTCCTCGCCCATGAAGGTCCGCGACGAGCCGGTGACCTTGTGAACGATGGCGATGTTACCGGCGACAAGATTCGGCAGCTGAGCCAGAAACAGGGTCGGCCGAAGGTCGTTCGACAGCCGTTCGTTGATGAACTCCTCCGGCGACTCGGCGGTGGGGAGCCCTTCGAGGATGGCCTGATCGACCTCCAGGTCGCGTTCGCCGCCGGCGGCCGCGACGATCATGTTGGTGTTGGCCAGCAGATCGAGGTTGCCGGAAATGCCGGCGTCATCGAGGGCGAGGCCGGCGGTGTAGGTACCGACCCGCTGCCAGTTCTCCATCTGACGCCGATCGCCACCCCGTGGGATTTGCTGCGCGAAATCGAGTGGCACCATCGGGTGCACCGGATAGGGCGCGAAACTCTCCGTATCGATGACCGGCTTCGGCGGATCGGCCTCCGCCATCGCCTGCCAATGGGCGTCCAAACCCTCGCCGAGGCTCGACGTCAGGCCGATGCCGGTGATCCAGACCTCGCGGCTCATCGGCCCCCCAAGCCTGTCACGGCAAGATGCCCATGGCCACGCCGTGCCGCCGGGCCCGGTCGTGGATCAACGTCTCCAGTTCCGGGCTCGGATAATCCATCACCATCATCGTCAACTCGGCATCGGCGATGAGCTTGCCGTCGACGCGGATCTCGTTGCGGGTGACGGTGAAACCCGACCCGTCATGCTCCAGGTCGCAGATCGACTGCATGGTCATGCCGGGAAAGACAAAGCTGCGGATCTTCACTTTCTTGGCGCCGGCGAAGAAGGGCAGCCGGCCAAAATCGTGCATGCCGGCGATCAGATAGCCGGACGTATGGTTCATCATCTCCAGGAGCATGACGCCGGGCATCACCGGATAGCCGGGGAAATGTCCCTCGAAGATCGTGCTCTGCTCCGGAACCGTCGACCGGGTCTCGACGCGCCCGTTTTCGAGGTCGAACACGTCGACGGCATCGATGATGTCGAAATACTCAAGCCGCATGGATGTCTTCGTTCAGCCGCTCTTGGCCGCGACCAGCTCGTCGATCCGAGCGCAGAGATTCTTCAGGACGAAGTAGTCCTCGACGGAGGCTCGCCCTTCATTGACTTCCTCGGTCCAGGATTCCAGCGGGATCTTGATGCCGAACTTCTTGTCGAGGGCAAAAACGATGTCGAGAAAATCGAGGCTGTCGATGCCCAGGTCGTCGATCGCGTGCGATTCCGGGGTTATCTCATCCAGAGGGATCTCGCTGGTTTCGGAAATGACGTTGGAAACCACTTCGAATGTCGAGGACATGTGACTTTGGCGATCCCTTGCTGATTCAGGCCATGTAGCGCCGCCCGCCGGCGAATCCAAGCGGAAAAACCCCATCCGACCGGCCGCGCTGCGACCGGTCCGATCGATGGCGCCTTCCACGGGCGCAACTCTTGTCGGGCGATGGGAATTGAGGGAATTCGCGTTGTTTGGCAACGCTCAATCGGTTTCGCCTTTCCGGTGTCGAAGCGCCCGTGAAGGGCAATACCGCCGTTGTCGCCGCGTGTCTACCATGGGGAATTGCTAGAGCTTGCGCCGCGACGGGGCCCAAGAGAGAATACGGTGGGGCCAAGTCAAGGGGAAGCGTGGACGCGGCACTGGAAACGCGGGCCGAGAGCCTGCCCTCGCGGGTGGAGATCGTCGATGTCCTGCGCGGCATCGCGATCCTCGCCATGATCGTTTACCACTTCGCGTGGGACCTTTCCGCCTATCGGCTGATTGCAACCGATATCACCCTCGACCCATGGTGGATCATGGTTGCCCGGCTGATCGCCGGCACCTTCATCGGCCTGGTCGGCGTCAATCTGGTGCTGGCCGAACGGAACGGTTTCCACACCGGGCGGTATCTCCGACGCCTGGCGATCGTCGCCCTGGCCGCCGGTCTGGTCAGCGCCGGAACCTACTGGTTCTTCCCCAACGCGTTCGTCTTCTTCGGCATCCTTCACTGCATCGTCGTCGCCTCGGTCCTGGCTCTGCCGTTTCTACGGGCACCGATGTGGATCACGGCAGCGGCTGCCATCTTCTTCCTCGCCGGTTCGTCGTTTCTCACCAGCCCGTTCTTCAATGCGCCGGGCTGGTACTGGCTCGGCCTGTCTTCGGTGCCGCCGGTCAGCGTCGACTACGTGCCGCTGTTTCCCTGGTTTGGCGTGGTGCTTGCCGGCGTTATCGTCGGGCGATTCATCACTGACACCGGCGACTGGCCGATCTGGCATTGGCGTCCGGGCGACCGCCCCTTGCGATCGGTGATCGTTGCCGGTCGCTGGAGCCTGCTGATCTACCTGGTCCACCAGCCTATCCTGATCGGCGCCCTCACCCTCCTGATGCCGTTATTGGGCCCGAGCCAGACGGCGCTCGCCGAGCAGCTCACCAGCGAATACGACGCAAGCTGTGCCGTCGCCGGTTACGAGGAGAGCGCCTGCGCCGCCTACAGCGCCTGCATCCTGGGCAAGCTCGGCAAAGAGGACGGCCTTCTGCTTGCCGCCAGCCGGCATCAGCTCACCGCCAAACAGGTCGAGCTCTGGCAGATCACCGTTGCCGAATGCCGGGTAAAGACGCTGCCGCCGGAGGTTGCCGGCGGCATATAGCGGAAGCCGTCAGGGTCGCTGGGCACCGTTGGCGGTAACGTATACCGAATAGAGCTCGTGGGTGCAGGTGACGAACAGCCGGTTCCGTTTCGGCCCGCCGAACACCAGGTTGGAGACGAGCTGCGGGAAGTTGATGCGGCCAAGCAGGTCGCCTTCCGGCGCGAAGACGTCGATTCCGGCGCCGGCGCTGGTCCAGACATTGCCGTCGGTATCGACCCGGAAGCCGTCCGGAAAGCCCTGCTTCAGGACGAAACGCGCCTCGCCGCCCGACAATGCGTTGTCGTCCGAGACCTGGAACGCGCGAATGTGGCGGGGCTTCTCCGGCTCGTGGGCTGAAGCCGAGTCCGCGACGTAAAGCATTGATTCGTCTGGGGAAAAAGCAAGCCCGTTGGGCTTGTCGAAATCGTCGGCGACGACCGTCAGCGATCCGTCGCGCGGGTCGAAGCAGAACACGTGGCAGCCGTCCAGCTCCATTTCGCCCTTGTGGCCCTCATAGTCGCTCATGATCCCGTAGCTCGGATCGGTGAACCAGATAGTGCCGTCGGATTTGACGACGACGTCGTTCGGCGAGTTGAGCCGCTTGCCCTGGTAGCTGTCGGCGATCACCGTGATCGAGCCGTCCGGCTCGGTCCGGGTCACGCGCCGGCTGCCGTGCTCGCAGCTCACCAGCCGACCTTCGCGATCGCGGGTGTTGCCATTGGCGTAGTTGGAATTGGCGCGGAACACGCTGACGCTGCCGTCAATGCCATCCGGCGCCCAGCGCAGCATGCGATTATTGGGGATGTCGCTCCAGACCAGATAACCGCCATCCCCGAACCACACCGGCCCTTCGGCCCAGCGGCAACCGTCGAACAGTAGCTCTTTGTGGGCGGTGCCGTTGATCAGCCAGGTGAAACGCGAGTCGTTGTGTTCGGTATCGGGTCCGACAAGTGCCATGGATGATTTCCCCCGTGTTCGAGGCGCGTCAGCGCAGTGTTTTTTGGCCGCCGGCGGCGGTGATGACCCCGACGATGATCAGCCCGGTCAGCACCAGGCGGATCCCGGCGCCGAGCCCGTAGGTATTTAGCATCGCCTCGACCAGGAACAGGAACAAGGCCGCGCCCCACAAGCCGGGCACATTGGCGAATCCGCCGGCGACGGACGTGCCGCCGATAACCACCACGGCGATCGAATTGAGGAGGTACGCCTGACCCATGTTGAGCGCGGCGCCGCCAGAAAAGGCGGAGAAGAAGAACCCGTTCACGGCCGCCAGCACCGCGCAATAGACGTAGGTGATGAAGCGGGTGCGGTTGACATTGATCCCGGCGAGCGCCGCGGCCCGCATGTTCTGGCCGATCGCCGTGACCGCGCGTCCGTACAAGGTGCGATGCAGGACGATGTGCACCGCGACCGACAGAGCGATGATGAAGACGGCGAGGACTGGAATGCCAAGGACCGTCTCCGTCGAGAAATCGGCCAACGCCGGCGGCGGCTTCACCCGAAGGCCGCGATTGTACCAGATGGCGGCGGACTGAAAGAGGAAGCTCGACGACAGCGTTGCGATGATCGGCGGAATGCGGAGCAGGCGGATCAGGCCGTAGTTGAAGACGCCGACACCAAGGCCGACGACGAGCGCCGCCGCGAGGCCGACGACGATCATCGAATCCTGGGTCGCCATGATCTTGGTGGCGACGGTTCCGGCCAGCGTCATGGTCGCCGGTATCGACAGGTCGACATTACCGGGACCGAGGGTGATCACCATCATCTGGCCGAGAGCGACGATCACCGAGAACGTCGCGAACGAGAACGCGGCGGTCAGCACATCGCCGGCGCCCTGGCCTTGGGTGAAGATGATGGTTGCCAGCCACACGGCGATCGCCGCCACGAAGGCCCAGATCCACGGTTTTTCGAATAGTCGCGACGAATTGTTCATTGGCGCCGCGCCTCGGTTCGATTTATGAGCACGCGCAGTGCCAGAACGATGATCAAGATCGCCCCCTGGGCGCCGATCTGGAAATCCGGATTGAGCCTGAGGAACGTCAGGAACGAGTTGGCGAGCGTCAGCGTCGCCGCGCCGATCACCGCGCCGATCGGCGACACCCGGCCGCCGACGAATTCGCTGCCGCCGAGGATGGCGCCTGCGATCGACAGCAGCGTGTAGCGTACCGCGATGTTGGCGTCGCCGGCGGTGGTAAGGCCGAGAAGCGCGAGGCCGGCCAGCATGCCGAAGAAACCAGCGAAGGCGAAGGCCGCCATCTTGACCTTAAGCAGCGACCAGCCGGCACGCGCGACCGAGCGCGGATTGCCGCCCGCGCCGCGGATGACGGCGCCATAGGCGGTGCGCATCAAGAGCACATGCACCACGATCGCGATAATCACCAGGGCGACGATCGGAAACGGCACGATCGGCGTCTGAAACGTCATCGTCGCGCGAATCCACTCCGGCGCCTTGCCGCCGGGGGTGGGCAGGACCAGGACCGCGAGGCCGGCCCAAACGAAAGACATCCCCAGCGTCACGACGATCGACGGTAGGTTGCGGACGTGGATGAGGGCGCCGAGCAGCGCGTAGACACCGATGCCGAGCGCCAGCACCACGACGCCGGCCAGAGGCGTCGTCAGGATCCACGGCGCCGGATCGGGGATGACCCCGGCGAGTGCCGGCAGGCCGGCGATCCCGTCATTGAGCAACGTCGCACCGACCGCGACGACGAAACCGACATAGGCCCCGATCGACAGGTCGAGGTCATTGACGCACAGCACGAACATCTGCGCGATGGTGGCGAGCGCGATCGGAACCGCCAGATTGAACAGGAGCTTCAAGCCGATCGGCGACATCGCCCGCGGCTGGAGGTAGAAGACCGCGATCAGGATCACCGCAAGCGAAAACGCCGGCAGGATGGCCCGCAGGACCCGGGCCAGGGTCAGCGTCGAGTCGCCGCCCGACACGCCTCCGGTGTCCGACGCGGTGCTCATGCATCCTCCCGGAACGAGGCGTGCAGCACCTTCTCCTCGTCGAGTTCGCTGCGCTTTAGGTCGGCGACGATGCACCCGTCGCGGAAGACGTAAACGTGATCGCAGTGATCGAGCTCGTCCATCTCGGTCGTGTACCAGATAAAGGTACGGCCGCCTTCCGCCTCGGCGCGGATCATGCGGTAGACCTCCTGCTTGGTGCCGACGTCGACACCGCGCATCGGGTCGTCCATCAGGATGATCGTCGCGTCCGAAGCGAGAGCGCGGGCGAACAGAGCCTTCTGCTGGTTGCCGCCCGACAAGGACAGGATGTTGTTGTGGACGTCGGGCGTGCGGATGCCGATCCGTTCGCGCCAATCGTCGGCCAGCGAGTCTTCCTTGGTCGGGGCGATCAGCGGCCCGTCCCGCAGTCCACCGAGCGAGCGGATTCCGATGTTCTTGGCGATCGACCAGAGAGGAAAGATCCCCTCATTGGGGCGGTCGCCGGCGACCAGAGCCACCGGCCCGGACACCGTCACGGCGCCGGCGCGCGTGGCTTCGGTTCCGGCGATCTGCAGGAGGATGTCCTTCTGTCCATGTCCGTCGAGACCGGCAAGGCCGACGATTTCGCCGGGATGGGCGACCAGCGTCCGACCATCGGGCTGGCTATTCGGTCGCGCCGTCACCACCGGTGCGCCGCCATCACGCTTGGAAGCGAAGTCTTCCGCCTCCGGCCCAACCCGCTCGGCAACGCTCCCCATGGCGGCAACCAGGCTGTCGCGCGTGAATTCGCCGGCCGGTTTGCGCGCCACCACTTTGCCGTCGCGCATGACGATGACCCGATCGGCGGTGCCGAGAATCTCGGCCAGCAGATGCGAGATCAGGATGCACGATCCGCCCTCGCCGACGAAGCGGCGGACGAAATCGAGGAGTTGCTGCGCGACATGGGCGTCGAGAGACGACGTCGGCTCATCGAGGATCACCAGCGCGGCCGGCGTCTCGGTCACCGAGAAACCGCGAGCGATCTCGACCATCTGACGGCGCGCGATCGAAAGATCGCCGACGGCGGCGCCTGGCTGGATTCCGTGGCCGGGAAAGATCCGGTCGAGCATCCCGACAATCAGGGCGCCGGCCCTCCGGCGCCAGCCAATGCCCCGCAGCGAGGGATGCATGATCCGGGCGTTCTCGGCCACGGTCAGGTTGGGGCAGAGTGACAATTCCTGAAAAACACAGCGAATGCCGTGGCTTGCCGCTGCCGCCACGGTATAGCCGCGGGTCAGGTCGCGGCCGCCGATCAGAACCGTTCCCTTGTCCGCTGCGATCGTCCCGGCGAGCACGTTCATCAGGGTCGACTTGCCGGCGCCATTGTGACCGACGAGGCCGATGCATTCGCCAGCCGCGACTGAAAGCTCGACGCCGTCGAGCGCGCGGACGGCGCCGAAATGCTTTTCGACGCCGTCCAACTTCACGATGGTTTCTTCGCCGTCGGACATCGCCGCCAATGATACCAGTCCTTGGGCGTCAATGGCCGACTGTCCGACGTCGCGCTACATCTTTGCCTCTGCGACAACCTCCTCGGCGTCCTGAAGGCTGTACTCAGTGTTGGCGACGCCGCCGACTTCGGTGGTCTCCAGGTTGGCCTCGAGTTCGGCCTGGTCGATGCGCAGGAACGGCACCGTCAGATCCTTTGGCACATCCTCACCGGCGAGCACCATCTGGGCGACCCAGAAGGCGAGCGTGGATACGCCCGGCGCGATCGAAACCGACATGGTCTCGTAGCCATTGGCGTCCTTCTGCTCCTTCCACCACGTCAACTCGTCATAGCGATTGCCCATGATGATGATCGGCGTGTCGCGGCCGGCAGCCGCGAAGGCTTGTGCCGCACCGAAGCCGTCACCGCCTTGGGTGACCACCGCGTCGATGTCACCGAGCGATGGCAGGATGCCGGCGACCGCCTTCTGCGCGACGTCCTGGGCCCAGTCGCCATGAACCGATCCGACGATCTCGAACTGAGGATTTTCCGCCACGCCTTCATGGATGCCCGCGGAGATTTGATCGTCAACCGAAACCCCGGCCAAACCCCTTATCTCAAGCAGCTTGCCGCCATCGGGAAGCCGATCAGCCAAGTAGATGACCTCGTCCTTGCCCATTTGGTTGAAGTCGACGGCGACCCGCCAAGCACAGGGCTCGGAGACGATACCGTCGAACGACACCACGATAACGCCGGCGTCGCAGGCTTCCTTGACGGCGCCATTCAGGCCCTCCGGCGAGGCGGCGTTGAGAACGATGGCGTCATAGCCCTCCAGGATCATGTTCTGGATCTGGGCGGCCTGTTCGGTCACCTGGTTCTCGGCGGTGGTAAAGGCATCCGCCGCGGCGACGACTCCGTCGGATACCGCCTGGCTGGTCACCTTGTCCCAGGTCCTGAGCATAGCCTGACGCCAGGAGTTTCCGGCGTAGTTGTTGGACAGCGCGATCCGCTTGTCGCTGGTGTCGGCCACCGCCGATCCCGCGGCCAGGCTCGCGCCAAGCGCGGTCAACGCCAGCATTCCGGTTACGTGTTTCATGCTTCCCTCCCTTTGAGCACACAAGCCAATCGTGTGATGATTACAGCGACGCTCCGGGTTCCGCCACACACGATTTCGCAATGAGCGGACGACCGGAGCGCTAATACAAAATAGCGGATCAGCTAATATTAGTCCACGATGCACTGCCAGCGGGGATTTTGCGACGGCGACCTGTCCGGCGAGATTTGAGGTCCCGGGACAAGAGCCGAACGCGATGTTCCCGCCCGCTCAGCCCGAATAGTACGCCATCATCCGGGCGGCGACCTGTTCACGTCCCTCGGGCGGGCCCAGCCAACCCACCGAGCCATGGTCGCGGGCGGCAAGCTCGGCGAACCGCTGCTCGACCACCGCCGCGAACCGCTCGGCGAGCGTCGGCGCCCGGACCAGCAGTTCGCCGATCGCCGGTTTGCCGATTTCGAGCGCCGTCACCTTGCGCTTGGCGATCACGGTCGCGCTGCGCCGTTCACCGGTGATCACCGCCATCTCCCCGACCACTTCGCCGGGCTTCAGGGTCGCGACCACTTCCTCACCGCCGCGGGCGTGGACGCAGACGACGACGGTGCCGGAGGCCAGCACATACATGACCTCGCCAAGATCGCGCTGACGCATCAGCGCGTCGCCGCGGCCGAAGGTGACCGGCCGCGCCGCGTCAGCGAGCCGGTCGAGCTCGACCGAATCGAGAGCCCTATTGAAAAACGGTGTCGACCCGAGAATGCCCCTGGAGTCCATGTTTCCGGCGCTCTTCCTCTTTGACCGACAGTGTCGGCCCGCGCTGGCGGATCGTCAAGACGGGCGGTTCAGGCGCGTAACACCCCGCCCGTCGCCTTTTCGACGGCGGAAACGACCTTGCCTGCCGCGGCTTCGATCTCCTCGTCGGTCAGCGTCTTCTCGCTCGGCTGCAGGGTCACCTCGATCGCCAGCGACTTCTTGTCGATTCCAAGGGCCGCGCTCTCGAACAGATCGAAGACGGTCACGCCGCTGATCAGTTTGCGATCGGCGCCCTCGGCCGCGCGGATGACCCGCGCCGCCTCGACCGAGCGGTCGAGCACGAAGGCGAAATCCCGCCGCACGGGCTGCAGATCGGACATATGCAGCGGCGGCCGGGTCTTGGTCGGCCGCACTTTCGGCGCGGGTATCGCGTCGAGGATGATCTCGAAACCGGCGAGCGGCCCCTCGACATCGAGTTCGTCGAGCACCTTGGGATGGAGTTCACCGAAAGCCCCGATCACCGTCTTCGGCCCCTGGCGGATTATGCCCGAGCGGCCCGGGTGGAACCAGGCCGGCGCGTCCGTGGTGATCTGAACCTTGCCCTGCGGCAGCCCGAGCGAATCGAGCAGCGCCAGCGCATCGGCCTTGGCGTCGAAGACCGACACCGGGTCGGCCGGGCCCGACCAGTTGCGGCCGCCGCTGGCGTAGCCGGCGGTACCGCGCCGGATTCCGGCTGCCGCGATGTTCTGGTCTTCGGGCCGGGCGCCGGCGTAGATCTGGCCCACCTCGAACAGCATCAGGTCGCCGAAGCCGCGATCGGCGTTGCGCTGGGCGGCGGCGAGCAGGCCCGGCAACAGGCTCGGCCGCATATCGGACATGTCGGCCGCGATCGGATTGGCGATGATCAGTTCCGGCGCACCACCGCCGAACGCCTCCGCGTGGCGGGAGGGGATGAACGACCAGGTGACCGCTTCGACCATGCCGCGCTGGGCGAGCGCCCGCTTGGCCTGGCGGGTACGGACCTGGATCGGCGTCAGCACCGGCTTGAGCACGCCCGGCGGGCGTGTCATCGGCGTCACCGGCACCCGCTCGACCCCGACGATGCGGACGACCTCGTCGACCAGATCGGCCTTGATGGCGACGTCCGGTCGCCAGCTCGGCACGGTGACGGTGATGTGTCCGTCGACCCGGTGCGGCGCGCAGGCGAAGCCGAGCGCCTCGAGGATCGTCGTCACCTCGCTCATCGACGGATCGATGCCGGCGAGACGTCGCACTTCCGATACCGGGAATTCGATCACCGTCTTCGGCTCGGGCACCTCGCCGGCGACGAAGACCTCGCTCGGCGTGCCGCCGCAGAGGTCGAGCACCATTTGGGTCGCGAGTTCAAGCCCGGGCACCATGAACGCCGGATCGACGCCGCGCTCGAAACGGAACCGGGCGTCGGAGATCACGCCGAGCTTGCGCCCGGTCTGGGCGATGTTCATCGCGTCCCACAGCGCCGACTCGATCAAGACATCGGTGGTTTCCTCGGTGCAGCCGGACGCCTCGCCGCCCATGATCCCGGCGATCGATTCGACACCATTGTCGTCGGCGATGACGCAGATCTCCGAGTCGAGGGTGTAGGTCTTGCCGTCGAGGGCGACGATCTCCTCACCATCCCGCGCCCGGCGGATCACCAGATCACCGGCGACCTTCGCGGCATCGAAGACGTGCAACGGCCGGCCGCGGTCGTAGGTAACGTAGTTGGTGATATCGACCAGGGTGTTGATCGGCCGGAGGCCGATCGAGCGAAGCCGCTGTTGCAGCCAGTCGGGCGACGGCCCGTTCTTGACGCCGCGCACCAGCCGCAGCCCGAACGCCGGGCAGAGCGGTGGGGTGTCGCCGAAATCGAGGGTCACCTTGACCGGGCAGGGGCCATCGCCCGGCACCGGCTCGACCGGCCGGTCGATCACGTTGCCTTCCCCGGCCGCGGCGAGATCGCGGGCGATTCCCGCGACGCCGAGGGCATCGGGGCGGTTGGGGGTGACGGCGATATCGAACACCGGATCGTCGAGACCGGCATATTCGGCATAGGGCGTGCCGACCGGGGCGTCGGCGGGCAGGTCGACGATGCCCTCGTGGTCGTCGGAGAGGCCGAGTTCCCGTTCAGAAAGCAGCATGCCGTTCGACTCGACGCCGCGGATCTTGCCCTTCTTGAGGTCGAGCCCGGTGCCCGGAATATGAACGCCCGCCGGCGCGAACACGCCGATCATGCCGGCCCGCGCGTTGGGCGCTCCGCACACCACCTGAACCTCGGACCCGTCGCCGGGATCGACGAGGCACACCTTGAGCCGATCGGCGTTCGGATGCTGCTCCGCCGAGATCACCTTGGCCAGCCGGAAGGCTGCGAAGTCCCTGGTCAGGTCCTCGATTTCCTCGAGCTCGAGGCCAATCATGGTGAGGGCGTGCGCGATCCCATCGACGGTGGCGATGGTATCGAGATGCTCTTTGAGCCAGGACAGGGTGAATTTCATGATGCCATCCCTTCGGCGGCTCTGTTTCTTGCCTTTTCGAGCAAGCGACTGAGAACGTTCGCGTAGCCGCGCGCGTCGTCGATTGCCTTGTGCGAGTGGGGAACGTTCCCGTACCAGTCGGCTGGGAAGGCACCCCCGTCGCCGCCGCTGTAGATATGCTCCAGTCCGATCAACGCACCGGCGAAACTCGCGAGGTCGAGGCCGGACCCGTTGAACAACGGGTCTTCGTCCCGCGGTAAGGCCAACACCCGTTCGCCCGTGAAAGCGTCGAGGTAGTGGTCGATCCAGTCGGCATCTAGGGTGAGCGGCCGGGCTGCGAAAACCCGGAGCCGCGGCAGACCGCGGACCCACGCCGCATAGCGGGGCATCACCACCTCCGCCGGTTCCGGGTCCCGGGTCGCTTCGGCATAAGCCTCGGGCTCGGTCGCCCACCACGCGCTGGTGCCCGGATCGGACACACGATCAGCGCGCGGCGTAAGCACCGCCTCGAACGTGTCGATCAGATCGCCTCGTCCGTTGATGGCTACGGACGCGAAACTGAGCATCGAATGCCGCAGCGGGCTGGGGCCGTCGAGCTCGACGTCGGTCACAACGTAGGTGGTGCTGTCCTCACTCACGACGACAGCCCCCGCGCCAGCGTCGGCAGATCGAGCGGGCGGAAGCCGTAGTGCTCCAGCCAGCGCACGTCGGCATCGAAGAAGGCGCGCAAGTCCGGCATGCCGTATTTCAGCATGGCGATCCGGTCGATCCCCATCCCCCAGGCGAAGCCCTGGACTTCCTCCGGATCGAGGCCGGTGGCGCGGATCACGTTGGGATGGACCATGCCGCAGCCGAGAATCTCGAGCCAGTCGTCGCCCTCGCCGAGCCGCAGCTCATTGCCGACCCGCTGGCAGCCGATATCCACCTCCATCGACGGTTCGGTGAAGGGGAAGAACGACGAACGGAACCGCATCTTCACCCGCTCGACCTCGAAGAACGCTTTGCAGAATTCCTCGATCACCCATTTCAGCGTGCCGATGGTCGACTCCGTGTCGATCACCAGTCCCTCGATCTGATGGAACATCGGCGTGTGAGTCTGGTCGGAATCGCAGCGATAGGTGCGTCCGGGGATCACCACCCGGATCGGCGGCTTCACCGTCTGCATGGTGCGGATCTGCACCGGCGAGGTATGAGTGCGAAGCAAGAGCCGTTCGCCGTCCTCCTTCGGATGGAAGAAGAAGGTGTCATGCTCCTCCCGCGCCGGATGCCCTTCGGGGAAATTGAGCGCCGTGAAGTTGTACCAGTCGGTTTCGATGTCCGGCCCCTCGGCGATGGCGAAGCCGAGATCGGCGAAGATCGCGGTGATCTCGTCGATCACCTGGCTCACCGGGTGAATGCGGCCGGTCTCGATCGGCGCCGCCCGGAGCGGCAGGGTGACGTCGACCCGCTGCTCCTCCAGTTGCCTCGACAGCTCCTCGTCCTTGAGCACCGCGCGGCGGGCGGCGATCGCCTGGTTGAGCCGGTCCTTGAGGCCGTTCAGCGCCGGCCCCATCACCTGGCGCTCTTCCGGCGTCATGCGGCCGAGGCCCTTCAGCAGTTCCGAGACGGCGCCCTTCTTGCCGAGGGCCGCGACCCGCGCGGCTTCCAGCGCCGGCTCGTCACCGGCGGCGGCGATCTCATCGGCGATCCCGCGCTCCAGCGCGACGAGATCGGGGGTGGTTCCAGTGGTCATGGCTCTAGCTCTTGAAACGCAGCGTCTTGGCTTGCACTGGATTGACGAAGGGGCGGCCTTCCTTGTTGGAGTTCACCCACTCGTCTTTCAGATGCATCCACCAGCGCGCCTGCGTGTTGGCATCGTTGATCAGCATCAGCTTCGGTTCGTCCTGCAGGCCTTCGCGCTGCTGAACCGCGATGTCCCGGTCCTGGTTGAGGAACTTGCGCGACATCGCCCGCACCAGCGGCCGCAGCGGCTTCACCCACGGCAGCGTCGTCCAGAACATCTGATGGAACGCCGTCTCCTCGTCGGTGATCGGCGTCAGCGCCGTCAGACCGACGACGTTGTGCCTGTCGCCGTGCAATTCCTCGATGCGGATCGCCGGCAGCGCGTAGCTGATGTCGGCGATCACCTTGGAGCCGAGGATCTTGTAGAAGGTCTGGCTCTCCGGCACCTGATGGGTGGCCATCTTGAAGCCGAGCGGCGAGGGCTCGAACGCCTTGGTCTTCTCCTTCACCGTCCGCGTCTTGGCGCGGAACCAGCGCGAGGTGTGCACATAGGCAACGTGCGCCGGGTCCATCAGCCCGTAGGTCGTGTGGTCGATGGAGCAAGGGAAGATCAGCTTCACATGGGTTTCCGGCCCCTGGTCTTCCGGGAACAGCGGCACCTTGGGCGGTGTCTCGGTCGCTCCGGACGGTTCCTCGCCGCCGTGCGCGAAATAGACCCAGACGATCCCCTGCTGCTCGACACACGGATAGGCGCCGCAGCGGATCTTCGACATGTCGATCCGCTGGCCGTCGACCATCGACGGCACCTCGACGCAGGCGCCTTCGCGGTTGAACCGCCAGGCGTGATACGAGCAGGTGATCGCCTCACCGTCGAAGCTGCCATAGTGGAGCGGCACGCCGCGGTGGGGGCAGATGTCGCGCAACGCGAACACCTTGCCGTCCTTGCCGCGCCCGATAAGCACCGGCTCGTCCAGCATGCGCAGATGGGTCATGCCGCCGGGCTTCAGTTCGGCGCCCGGCACCGCCATGTACCAGAATCCGCGGAGGATTTCCGCTTTGAGGCCTTGCACGTTCGACTTCCGTCCTGGATGGCGCCGCCCGGCTTAAACCCCGCCCCGTCAGACTGTCGGCGGAAGCCCGGCTGCCCTCTCAGGCGAGAGCGTTCTGGGCTTTTTCGACGAGAGCCTTGAAGGCGGCCGGCTCGCGGACGGCGAGGTCTGCGAGAACTTTCCGATCGATTTCGACCCCGGCCTTGCCGAGGCCGTTGATAAATCGCCCATAGGTCATCCCATGCGCGCGGGATGCGGCATTGATCCGTTGGATCCATAGCGCCCGGAACGTCCGCTTGCGGTTCTTGCGGTCGCGATAGGCGTACTGCGCCGCCTTGTCGACCGCGGCCTTGGCGGTGCGTATGGTGTTCTTGCGCCGGCCATAATAGCCCTTGGCGCGGGCGAGGACTTTTTTGTGCTTGGCGTGGCCGGTGACGCCGCGTTTGACGCGTGACATGACGGTTCTCCGATAAGTGTCAGCCGTTGGGCAGATAGTGACGCTTGATGATCCGGGCATCCTGGTCCGACAGGACCGTGGTGCCGCGCGCATTGCGGATGAACTTCTTGCTGCGCTTGATCATCATGTGCCGCTTGCCGGCCTGCTGAACCTTCACCTTACCGGTGGCCGTCAGCTTGAAGCGCTTCTTGGCGCCAGCCTTGGTCTTCATCTTGGGCATTTGGCTCTCCATGCGGGCCGCGCGGGACCGTCCCGACAGCACGCGATCATTGTGAAAATCTGAGCTTCTCGAACCGCCACGGCATGCCCTACCAGGCCGGGCGGCTCGGAACCGGCGGTTTATAGCGACGGTTGCGGGCGGATACAAGGGTTTGTCCGGGTTCAGGACATAGGGCAAGGGGGTCGTCTTCGGGCGGAGGGCCAGCCGTTGACACATTCCGCAGCCTGCCGCACCCTCACCTTGGGCAAAGGCGGCGACCTCGGAGTGAGACCATGAAGGCTGTTATCCTCGGAATGGCCGTCGGATTGGGTATCGTAACACCCGCGGTCAGCCAGAATTCCTACACCTACAACGTACCGACCTGCCATTGGCTTTCGTCAAAAACAAACGAAGAAGGTTATTGTGGTGCCACCACCGTCGAAGTGCACCATGCGACGAACATATATCTCAACATAAAATGTTACGATGATGACAAGAAAGAATACACGAAACCATTGCAAGAACCTGATTTGACAAAGTGCTCGTCGGCTGCAGCTAAGCTGACCTGCAACGCGAACAAATCCAACGACTGGCACTATGACGGAACCACCTTGGTCCAGCGTTGTGGATGGGGCGGGAAACCAAACTCCAACCAGCACGAAACGATCAAATGCAACATAACGTGCTATGACGGCCCGTAGAGGTCTGTCTGTCCGTCATGCGTCTCGTCGGCCCCTATGGCGGACTGAACGCCTCCCTTCTGACGACAAGCCGTTTGGAGACCAATCATGTCTATCGCTAGAAGCGCCGCCTGTCTGACTTTCTCGGTCACGGTCGGCATCGCTTTAGCAACCGAGACCGGTCTCGCTCAGGGCCGCGCCTGCGACGAGCTTACGCTTGTGTCCATGAACGATCATCGTGAGGTGCACTTCGTCGATTTCGACAACGACGGCCCAAGCATAGGCGATCGGCGCATTGGACACAGGCGCCTGGTCGACAAGGACGGCAACGTCATTGCCGATCGGGTGTGGACGGTAACCGTTCAGGAAGTCGACGACGCCGGCGAACCGACGGTCACAGCGTCTGAGGCCGTGACCTTGTTTGAGGACGGCAATATTTTCACACGAGTCGACAATCGCGACCCGGTGAATGTGGATGACCTGACCACCATGCACAGCAATGCTCAAAGGCCTCCGCAAGCGATCATTGGCGGTACGGGCGCCTATGCTGGCGCAACAGGAACGCTCGAGGTCATACGAGGAAAAGACAACCAGATGACCTTCGTCTTTGCGCTTGACTGCCAGTAGACTGCGACTGAGGTTCGGGGGGCGCCCCAACCACTAATCGTCCGGTTTGCCCTCCGGGTCCGCGATCGCCTGCCGAATGTTCTTGCGCCATATCTGCAGGCTTCTTTGCTGGGCGCGCAGTAGCACCACCAGCAGGTAGGCGGTGACACCCGCGCCGACCAGCGCGACCCCGATCTCGAAGATCAGGTCGACGACGAACTCGCGAAGCTCAGCGCCGAGGAAGCCGAAAACCAGATCGAACTTGATCAGCTTGGAGAACGCGATCAGCAGCGTCCCCAACGCCATGCCGACGATGAGAAAGAGAAGGTGCAGGTTGGTCCTGACCGTCAGCTCGTCGATTTCGTCGGGATGCTTGCGAAAGTAGGCGATTTCCTCGGGCGTCACCTCGGTCCGGTTGCTGGCGAACAACTTCCAGAGAATTCTGAGCCGGTCCATGAGCTTCCGACACCTCCGCGCTGCGACGGTTTCAACTCAGCACATCTTACACCGCGCCGACCGGTGGCCCGAGCGAAGGATTCCTCTGCGGAAGTCCTCGCCACCTGCAAGCGCCCTTCTCTCCTCGCACGGAAGGATTCGTCTACGAAAGTGTGGTTTTGGTGTTTGGCGAGGCGGCGGGCAGCCGTGTTCGGCGGTGGCCGATCGAGCTGTCGATCACGGCCACACGGGTTTCCTTCTACCCTTGCGGGGGAGGGTCAGGGAGGGGGGTGTGGCCGCAGAATCGCTGTGCGTCTGGCCGTGGGCGAAAGCTGCCGGCTCACCCCCCTCTGGCTTCGCTAAGGCTCGCTTCGCGACCCAAGCTCCGCCGTCTCCCCCGCAAGGGTGGAGAGGGGCGGTGGGCGTGCTGTGCGATCGAGCCCGACCGGCACGTTTGGCTCATGCCAACAACCTCATGCTGAGGGCCTGTCCCCGACCCGATCGGGGATGCGAGGGTGTATGCCCGAGCCTCGAAAGACGCAGTGTGCGTCTTAACGCAACGGCGATGCCGTGCGTGCTTCGAGGGCCGCTACGCGGCCGCCTCAGCATGAGGGGCCGGGTAGTCTCCGAGACTGGTTGCTGTTTGCGGATATCGCTTCTCTTTTGCCTTCGTCATCGCAACTCCAACTTCCTCATCCTGAGGAGCGAGCGGAGCGAGCCTCGAAGAGCCTGCCCCCGACCTGATCGGGGGACGCACAGGTGTTGAGGGATGTCTCGGATAGACCGAGCGATGTCGACGCCGCTAACGCGGCGCCAGCACCATGGTCATCTGGCGGCCTTCGAGCCGCGGCTCGGCCTCGACCTTGGCGAAGGTGGCGGTTTCCTCCTTCACCCGGTCGAGCAATCTGACCCCCAGTTCCTGGTGGGCCATCTCGCGACCGCGGAAGCGGAGCGTCACCTTGACCTTGTCGCCGTCCTCGAAGAAGCGGCGGACCGAGCGCATCTTCACCTCATAGTCATGGGTGTCGATATTCGGCCGCATCTTGATTTCCTTGATGTCGACCGTCTTCTGCTTCTTGCGCGCTTCGGCGGCTTTCTTCTGGGCCTGGAACTTGTAACGCCCGTAGTCGAGTATCTTGCACACGGGCGGGCTCGAGTTCGGCGCGATCTCGACGAGATCGAGTCCGGCCTCGGCCGCAGCCTCCATGGCTTGTTCAATCGGAACGGCACCGAGATTAGTGCCTTCGGCGTCGATCAGCTGAACCTGACTGACACGTATTTCTTTGTTGACCCGCGGCCCTTCCTTGGCGGCGGGGGGTGGTGCTCTATGGGGCCTGCGAATGGCCTGTCTCCTCGTTTGTCACAACAATGCCGGCCGCCCCCAGCCTGAAGCTGGCGGAGCCGACCGCAAAGGATTCCTGCAAAGCCTCCGGGAAGTCAACCAATTCGGTTGTCACGATGTTCCCCGGCTCGCCCGACTCATATAAGCAGAGTCGCCGGTCATCACCAGCCGAACCTTAAGGAAGGGACACGGCCATGACGCAGCCGGTCGCCGAAACCGTCACCGTCGGGCCGGATGCCCGCACGATCGCCACCCTGTCGCGGCCAGGAAAATCGCCGGGCCTCATCTGGCTCGGCGGCTTCGCCTCCGACATGACCGGCACCAAGGCGGAAGCGCTCGATGCCTTTGCCGCCCGGCGCGGACTGGCCATGACCCGGTTCGACTATTCCGGCCATGGCGCCTCCGGCGGCACCTTCGCCGAGGGCACCATCTCCCGATGGCTGGAGGAGGCCCGCTGCGTTTTCGACCGAACCACCGGGCCGCAGATCGTCGTCGGCTCGTCGATGGGCGGCTGGCTCGCCCTGCTGCTCGCCCAGGCCCACCGCGACGCCGTCGGCGCCGAGGCCAGCCGGCTCGCTGGTCTGGTGCTGATCGCGCCGGCGACCGACATGACCCGGACGCTGATGTGGGAAGGGATGAGCGAGGCGGAACGCGCGGCCCTGATGGAGACCGGCGCCCACCAGGCCTCCAGCGACTATGACGACGAAGGCTACCTGATCACCCGCGCCCTGATCGAGGACGGCGACAAACACCTCTTCGGCGACCGGCTGATCGAAACCGGTTGCCCCGTCCATATCGTCCAGGGAGTCCAGGACACCGACGTCCCCTGGCAGCACGCCACCGACCTGGTCTCGCGGCTTGCCAGCGACGACGTGGTGCTGACCCTCATCAAGGACGGCGACCATCGCCTGTCGCGACCCGAGGACATCGAGCGGATCGAGGCGGCGATCGCCGACATCATCGCCGAGAGCTAAGCCGCCACGGGCGCCTTTCCCTCGAACAGGCCCCGGTGTTCGGCGAGCAGCGCGACGATCCGATCGATGATCGTACGCACCAGCGGATCGTGCCGGGCCCGATCGTTGAGGACCAGCCAGCGGCCGCCGCGCAGCGCCTCGATCGGATCGCCGATGCGGATCAGTCCCAAGTCCGCATCGCCGACGAAGCAGGGAAGCACCGCCTGCCCGGCCCCGGCGCGCACCAGATCAAGCACGGCGCGAACATCCGTGGTGGTCAGCGTCACCTCGTCCTGATGGTGCTCCCGCGTCCATTGGGCCGAGGGCGTGATGCCCGCGTCGCCGATCGTGTCGGTGGCGATCCACGGCAGGTGGTTCGCGGTGGCCGATCGGGCGCGGTAGACGGCGAAGGCGATATCGTGCAGCCGGCGGCTGGCGAGCCCCGGCGTCGACGGCGCCTGGTTGCGCAGGCCAATGTCGGCCTGGCGGCGCACGATGTCGACCCGCCGCTGCAGGGTGACGAAGTCGATGGCGAACGGCTCGGTCGCCGACCACAGCGTGTCGATGTGGGTGGTGAGGAACCGGCTCGTCCAAACCCCGGCCGAAATGCGGACCGTCCGCCGCGGCGCGCATTCGGAGTACCAGCGCTCGATGCTGCCGGCGGTGACCTCCATCTCGTGGGCGTACACACAGAGCGTGTGGCCGGCTTCGGTCAGCGTGTAGCCGGTTTGTTTGCGCTCGAAGAGCTTGACCTGCAGCCGCTCCTCGAGCTCGGCCATCCGCCGGCCGAGGGTCGGCGGGCTGATCCCGGTTTCGCGGGCACTGCCGCTCAGACCTCCCGCGCGTGCCACCGCCAGAAACAGGCGCAGCGAATCCCAATCCACGGTGCTTTTCATTTCTGAAATGCCGGTTCCACAATTGCGTCTTCAATAGACGTCCACCTGCTCCTTACCTAGGCGAAACGGGCATCGGACGCCAGAGGAGCGTTTTTTATGATTGACACATATGGGATCGCCACGGCTCATCTGCTGCAACGCCAGCGAAACAAAGGCGACACCATTCACCCGGACTGCGTCGCCGGCCTCGCCCTGTGGGATTGGCTGGCGCGGCTCGTCCATCGCCTCACGGGACAGTCGTCGCGCGCGGCGCCGAAACCCGTCACGGCCGTGACCGCCGCCGATTGCTGCCCCGAGGCGGCACGGTAGCAGGCCTACGGCAGCAGGTCGGCGTCGGTGAAGGAGACGCCGTTGAGGATGAACTCCTCGACGTTGAACACATCGAGATCGGTCGCGCCGCCGTCGCTGATCTCGATGCCGCCGCCACCGCCCGCCGAGAAGACATAGTCGCCGAAGTCCCCGTCGAGGATCAGTTGATCCTTCTTGTTGCCGCCATCGATCAGGCCGGTGCCGCTGCCGATGTCGAAGACATCCTTGCCGCCGCCACCGAATAGTTCCGCGTCGCTGATGCCCGCGGTGGTGCCGTTGGCGACGATGGTGTCGTCGCCCTTGCCGAGGCGGATCGTTGCACCGGCGATGCCGAAGCCGACTATCGAGCCGGTGCCGTCGGCGTTGCCGGTGGCCTGAACCGAGTCATCGCCGCGCCCCGTCTTGATCAAGCCGTCGCGTATGCCGTAGGCGATGGCGTTGTCGCCTGTGGCCTTGCCCTTGGCCTTGATCGTATCGCCGCCGCGACCGGTGAGGATCGTCGAGGTCGCGTCGGATTGGATGCCGGCGGCCATGACATTGCCGGCGTCGGCCGAGACGATCGCCCTGCCGACCAGCTTGTCGGCGTGGTCACCGGTGTCGAGGACGGAGCCGCCCAGCACCTGAATGCCGGCGGCGTGGGCTACGTCCTCGGAGAAAATCCGCCCGGGCTCGGCCTTGACGGTAACGTCCGCCTTGCCCTTGACCTTGTCCCCGCCGGTCGAGGTCTTGAAGGTCGACGAGTCCGTGACCGAGATCCCCCAGGATAGCTGAGGCGTCCCGAGATCCCCGGTCGCGCCCAGATCCAGCAGCACGTCGACAGTGCCGGAAACGTCGTCGGCGCCGGCGCCGCTGGCAAGCTTACTCTTGTCGTCGACCTCGATGCCGGCAACAAACGGGTCAAAGGAACTGCCGATTCCGGGGACAACGAGCTCAAAGTCGGCATCGGCGATAATGCGGTCGTCGCCGCTCCCGGTCGAGAGCCGGGATCCCTCGTCGACTTCGACGCTGCTCACCGGGCCGAGCACTCCCTCTCCTTGGGTCACCGCGGCGGCGATGCGTGCTTCGACCCGATCGCCACCGCTCCCGGTCTTCAGCAGCGACCTCTCGTCGATTTCAATGCCCTCGAGACTGCCGATGGTCCCATCTTCGGTCGAAACGTCCGCCTTGGCGACGACGCGATCGTCGCCCGCGCCCGTCTCCAGCCGCGCGTCTTCATCGATCTCGATCGCGCTGCCAGCAACGCGGCCCTCGGCAACGGCTTGTTTGGTGACTCCTTTCACGGTGTCGTTGCCGTCGCCGGTCAGCAGGGATGCGAATTGGTCGACCTGCAGTCCATCCACCTCTATGTTAGTGTCCCAAGGGGCTCCGGCTGTCAGCTTGGACTTGGCGTTGAGAGTGTCATCGCCGTTCCCGGTGCGGAGGGAAGCACCGGTGTCTACCTGAACCGCCCGTACCAGCGCGACGAACACGCCGGACCCGACCCCAGGGGACACGGTGACCGTTCCCTCGATCGTGTCATCACCGCCACCGGTCCGAACCAACGAACCAAAGTCGAAGTGCAGACCGTCCACGGGATCGAGCGCGGCACCAGATGCGTCGACGATGCCGATCAACTTGTCGTTGCCACCGCCGGTGTCGAGGACACTATCCTCAACCTTGATGCCGGCGGCCACAACACTACCGGCGTCGGCCGAGACGATCGCCCTGCCGACCAGCTTGTCCGCTTTCCCGCCGGTCTCGAGGAGGGAGCCGTCGAGCACCTGAATGCCGGCGACGTGCGCGACGTCCTCGGAGAAGGTCCGCCCGGCGTCGGCCTTGACGGTGACGTTCGCCGTACCCGTGACCGTGTCCTCACCGGTCGACGTCTTGAGTTTCGAGGCGTCCTGGATGTCGATCCCGATGACACGCTGAGGTGTTCCGAGATCGCCGGTCGTCCCCAGGTCCAAGACCAGATCGGCGGTGCCGGAAACGCCGTCGGCGCCGTCGCCGGCGGACAGCTTGCCCTGGTTCTCGATCTTGATGCCGATGACCTCATATCTGAAAAAGGAGCTGGTTCCAGGGACAACGAGCGCGAGGTCGGCAACGCCGGTGATACGATCGTCGTCGCGCCCGGTCGACAGCCGGGATCCCCCGTCGACTTCCATGCCTACCGCTCTACCAGTCCCGCCCAGGCCTTCCGGTTGTGTCGCCGCGAAGGCGGTGCGCCCTTCGACCCGATCGGCGCCACTCCCGGTCTTCAGGAGCGCGCCTCCGCCAACATCCATGCCCAGAGAACTCACCACCCCGTCTGCGATCGAACCGGTCGCCTGGGCGATCACACGATCGTCGCCCGCGCCGGTCTCCAGCCGGGCGCCGGTAACGATCTCGATCGCGGTGCCGGCGAAAACGCCGTCGGCGGTGACTTGCCGGAGGATCCCTTTCACTGTGTCGTTGCCGTCGCCGGTCAGCACCGATGCGTCGTTGCCGATCCCCAGCGCGCGGAGGTTGGTGATAGCGTCCCACGGGGCTTCGGTTTTCAGCTTTAACTTGGCCTTGAGAAGATCGTCGCCTTTGCCGGTGCGCAGCGAAGAGCCCTCGTTCACCCGAACGGCCCGAGCGAACAGAGTGGAACCGCCGAATCCGGTCGTGGTCAGGTTCAGCACGCCCTCGATCGTATCGTCGTCACCGCCGGTGCGGACCCGGGAGCCTGAGTCGACCAGCATAGCTTCGAGAGAAGAGCCTTCGCCGATAGCCCCTTCGACGATTGCGTTGATCTTGTCTTGGCCGGCCCCGGTCTTGATGGTGGCGTCCGACAGGAGCATGCCTCGGCTGTCCGACGCCAACGCGTCGGAGACGACCTTGCCCGTGATCCGGTCGTTGCCCTTGCCGGTGTCGAGGAGTGCCCCATCAACCGCGCTGATGCCGGTGTGCAGGACGTTGAAGGTCGCGCCCCCCGGTGTGCCCGAGTCGCGCGACACGCCGCGGATCACGTCCTTGGCGTCACCGGTCAGGATGCGCGCGCCCGGTTGCAGGTTGATCCCGGTCGATGTCACCCCGTCTTCGGTCAGCCCGCCATCAGCGATGACGATAATCGACACCTTGCCTTCGATCGCGTCCCGGCCGCGGCCGGTGTCGATCAGCGCATCGTTTCCGTCGACGTCGATCCCCTTGAGGACGATGTCCGACGCGGCGCCCGACAGCCATACCTCGAGTTCGCCGCTGACATCGTCATCGTCTTTTCCCGTCTTGAGGATGCCGCTGTTGTCGAACCCGATGGCGTCGAACGCGGCGACGGACGGATCCACCGCGATCGCCAGGAATCCGGCGATGGCGTCGGTGCCGTTGCGCGCCTTGACCGTGCCGGTGTTGAACAGGGCGGTCAGCGGACCTAAGGGAACGCCTAGCAGGATCTCGTTCCCCTGGGCGTCGACATCGTCGGGGCCGGTCGTGAAGGCAAAACTGGTCAAATCAAACGGGGCAGGCAGCATTTCAAACTCCCTATTCTCTTTGTTCTCCGCTTCTTCAGCGAGAAGAGTTGAGCACGCGCAAAGATTGCTGGCCGCGCACGATTATACAGCCTCGGGATCGAGACTATCAGAGGGCTAACGCTCTAGTTTCCGAACCAGCATATCGACACGGTCCCCGAAGGCGACGCTGTCCTCCGGTGCGGCATCCGACCAAAGCTGAAGCAATTCTGATCGATCCGGATTGCCGATGATGCGTTCAACGGCGTCCAGAGCCTCCTGTCGGACATCAGGAAGCCCCGCGATCTCTTCGAAACGCGTGTCCACGTCCGCCACGAGATCGGGGGTCAGAGTCGGCATCGTGCCGGCTCCCACCGATGCCGCCACGACGGCCGCAGCCGCTAATGCCACGGCGGCATCCGCTGCTTCGATAGTGCCCGATTCCGCATATGCCAGAACCGTATCGAAGGCGCTCGTGACGGCCGATGCGCCCATTAGCTCAAGATCGAGCATCCAGTCCAGTGCATCGTCGTTCTCGAACACGCCGACGCCCTAGGCACCCATTTGTCAGCTCCACACCCTTTGGCTTCGTCGGTTGTCCATCATGCCGGACATCAAGGCCGACGGCGCCAGGCCCTTTTCATCAAGGCTGGCGGTATTTGCTGGCGATCTCGCCGGCCTTGGCCGCAACAGCCTTGAACTCGGCCGCCGTCCAGGCCTGGCAGGTGCTGACGCTGGCAGCGCCGTTGGCGCCGAGCGCCACCAGCGACGCAGCCGCGACCGCGTCCAGATCGTCGGCTTCGATGATCATCAGCCAGTCGGTCTCGCCGGTGGTGAAGTAGTACTCCTTGAGCGTCGCGCCCGCCGCCGCCATCACGTCACTCACCGCCTTGAAGCGGTTCTCCGGATCCTCGGATAGCTCATGGACGAATTGCTCGCTCATTTTGCCGGTTTGAATAAAGATCGGCATGACGCTCTCTCCCTTTACGGTCCTGCTGCATCCCGACTAATGGCCGGGACGGGCGACGATCGCCAAGATGTGACCCAACAAGCTTAACACCTTGATGTCGGCACCGCCGCTTGCCGCGCTCGCCCCTAGTCCGGCCGCCGCCACGTCCCGTCGCGCCACAGCGCCGTCAGGCCGTCGCGGTAGGTCGGGTAGGCGAGGCGGACGCCGAGGTCCTCCTTGATCCGGCGATTGGCGACCCGCTTGTTGTCGCCGTAGAAGGACCGCGCCATCGGCGTGAGGTCAGCCTCGGCGAACGGCACTTCCGGCGGCGGCGCCACACCCATCAGATCGGCGGCGAAGGCGACCACGTCCTGCGGCGGCGCAGGCTCGTCGTCGGCGAGGTTGTAGATGCCCGGCGCCTGGGCCGATGCCGCCGCCACCAGAGTCCCCGCGATATCGGCAACGTGGATGCGGTTGAACACCTGGCCGGGCTTGACCACTCGCCGCGCCTTGCCGGCAGCGAGGTTGACGAAGGCGTTGCGGCCGGGACCGTAGATGCCCGCGATCCGGAAGACGCCGAGCGGGCACCCCTTGGCATCGGCCAGATCGGTCCACGCCTGTTCGGCCGCCAGCCGATTGGCCGAACGGCCCGGGCGCGGTCGCGGCGGGGTGTCTTCGTCGACCCATTCTCCGTCGTGGCCGCCGTAGATGCCGACGGTCGACAGGTAGCCGATCCATTCCAGCTTCGGTGCTGCAGCGATGGCATCGGCATAGTGGGCGAGCACCGGGTCGCCGGCCTCCCCCGGCGCGATCGAGATCACCAGATGGGTCGCCTGCCCGACCGCTTCCGTGACGCCCGGCCCCGGCTCGGTTCCATCGAAAACCAGCGCGTCGATCCCGGCCGCCCGAAGGCGCGCGGCCTTCTCGGGCGTGCGCACCGTGCCGCCGATCGACTCGGCCTTGTCGACGATCGCCTTGGCGAATGTGGTTGCGCTGTAGCCGAGGCCGAAGACGAACAGGCGCACCGGGTCAGGACCGTCGGTTGCGTTTTCGCGCGACCCGCTTCACTTCGCCGATTTCGAGGGTGTCGATCCGCAGCCGGTCGATGTGGGCCTCCCGCGCGGTCAGCCGGCCGACCGCCAGCCGGCCGATGGCAAGGGCACCGATCGCCAGCGCCCCCACCGCCAGGGCTCCGAGCGCGAGGGCACCGATGGAACCCGCTCCGAGCGAGCCGGCGCCGACCGCTTTCGCCCCGACCGCCTCGGCGTGCCGGGCGGTCGGCGGCTTGATCCGGACGTCGCGCCCGACACCGGGTGTCGCCGGGGTGTCGCGGCCCCCGTCGCCCGGTGTCGCGGCGGTGTCGACGGGGGCGTCGGGCGGCGTCGCGGGGGCGTCGCGTTCATCCGAGGGCATGCCATTCCTCCCTGACCGATGGGTCGGTTTCGCCCGCCAAACGGGCGTTTCGCTCGATTCCTGCCCGCTCCGGATCGAGCCGCGCTAGCGCCCAGACAGCCGCGCCCCGCACCAAATTCGAAGGATCGTCGAGATGGGTAGCGACCAGCTTCGCGGCGCTGGTGTCTCCGGAATTTCCAAGCGCGATCAGAACGTTACGGAGGAAGCGGTCGCGGCCGATGCGCTTGATCGGCGAACCGGAGAAGCGGGCGCGGAAGCCGGCGTCGTCGAGCTGGGCCAGGTCGGAAAGCGCTGGATTTTCAAGGTCTTCCCGGGCCTTGAGCTTCGCCTCGCGGGTGGTCCGGGCGTATTTGTTCCATGGACACACCGCGAGACAATCGTCACAGCCATAGATCCGGTTACCGATCGCTTCGCGAAACGCCTTTGGAATTGGGCCCTTATGCTCGATGGTCAGGTACGAGATGCACCGACGCGCATCGAGCCGATAGGGCGCCGGGAACGCATCGGTGGGACAGATGTCGAGGCAGGCGCGACAGGACCCGCAGTGGTCGGTTTCCGGCTCGTCCGCCGGCAGCTCCAGGTCGGTCAGGATCGCCCCAAGGAACAGCCAGGACCCGAAGTCCCGGCTGACCAGATTGGTGTGTTTGCCCTGCCAGCCGATCCCCGCGGCCGCGGCCAGCGGCTTCTCCATCAGCGGTGCCGTATCGACGAAGACCTTGACGTCGGCACCGGAATGAGCGGCGAAGCGTCCGGCGACCTGCTTGAGCCGGCCCTTGATCAGATCGTGATAGTCGCGGTTGCGGGCGTAGACCGAGATCGTGCCGCGATCCTTTTTCCCAAGGGTTTCAAGAGGATCGGTATCCGGCCCGTAATTGAGGCCGAGCATGATGACGCTGCGGGCTGCCGGCCACAACGTTCTCGGCCGGGCGCGCCGTTCTTCGGTGGTCACCATCCACGCCATCGTCCCGTGGAAGCCGTCGAAGAGGAACCGACGCAGGCGCGACGCCGCCTCCGGCACCGCATCAGGACGCGCGACACCGACGACATCGAACCCGGCGTCCTTGGCGTCCGCGACCAGCCGCGCCTTCAGAAGTCGAGATCGGCGTAGTGGGTCACCGGCGGGTTGCCGCGCACGGTGTCGGCGAGAATGGAGCGGAAGCTCGGCCGCGACTTGATGCGGGCGTACCATTCCTTCGCCGTCGCGTCCTCCTCCCATGGCACCTCGCCAAGATAATCCGCGCATGACAACGCCGCCGCCGCCGCCAGGTCGGCGAAACTCAAGCCGCGCCCGGCCAGACAATCCCGCCGGGCGACGAGATAACCAACATAGCTCAGATGATAGCGGATATTGCCGCGCGCGGCGCGAATCGCGGCGGCGTCCGGCGCGCTGCCACCGTTTGTCGCGGGCGCATGGCGCTTGAAGACCTTCTCGGTGAGCAGATAGTCGACGACCTCGTCGTTGAGCTTGTCGAGAAACCACGACACCAGCCGCCGAACCTCGGCGCGCTCCGCCGGCTCCGATGGCATCAACGAATTTTCGCCGATCCGGGCACCCCGGGTCTCTGACAGATACTCGCCGATCACGGCGGCGCCGACGACCGGGCCGTCGGTTTCATCGACCAGTACCGGTACGGTTCCGGCCGGATTGAGGACCAGTAGGCCTTCGTCACGCTCCCACGGAACGATTTCCGTCAAATCAACGGTCTCGCCATATTCCGCCAGAACGAGACGGACGAAGCGCGAACCGGCGGAGAGGGGATGATGATAGAGTTCGGGCATGGAGGGAGAGGTCGAGCGGCGCTACACGATACCTTCACGCGAATCGGGTTCGGGTATAGAGGCGGCCTGCGGCCGGAACAAGGCGATTCGGCGCATGGCCTGAAAGGGATCCCGGGATGCCGCTGAGCTTGATTCTATTCCTCGCGGCCGTTCAGGGAATCACCGAATTCCTGCCGATCAGCTCGTCGGCTCACCTTATCCTCGGGCGTGATCTTCTGGTCGCTCTCGGCCTGCCCGCTGCCGAGGGAAGCGCCGCCGACATGCTGGCGTTCGATATCGCGCTGCACGTCGGGACGCTCGCCGCCGTTGTCCTTTATTTCTGGCGCGACGTGGCCGAAATGATCGGCGGCCTCATCGACGGCGTCACCGGCCGCGGCGGACCCCGGTTCCGGCTGCTGGCGCAGGTCGTTGTTGCCACGATCCCGATCGTCGTCGTCGGCTTCGCTGCCAAGGACCTGGTGACCGATCTCCTCCGCGCGACCGAGATCATCGCGTGGACGACGCTTCTGTTCGGGATCCTGCTATGGGCTGCCGATCGCCGCGAGACGGTAAAGGAAACACCCGCGACGCTGACCTACCGCGACGCCATCGTCGTCGGCCTTTTGCAGTGCCTGGCCATCATCCCCGGTGTCAGCCGCGCGGGCATCTGCATGACCGCCGGGCGATTTCTTGGTTTCGACCGGCCGCTCTCAGCCCGCTTCGCGCTGTTGCTGGCAATTCCGACAATTGCCGCAGCGGGGCTGCTCGGCGGATACGATCTCTATCGCGCCGGCGACGCGCGCCTGACGGCGGACGCGGCGCTTGGCGGGGCGCTGGCTTTCGCATTCGCGCTCATCGCCATCGCCCTGATGATGCGCTGGCTTCGGCGCTCGACATATACGCCCTTTGTCATTTATCGGATCGTACTTGGGTTGCTGCTCTTGGCACTCATCTACGGTATCGGTTGGTCGCCGACGGTGTGACGGAGGCCATCAAGACGCGAAAGCGTCATTCTCCCGCGAAGCGGGCCGGCTAGCGGTGGTCGGTGGAGTGATCGATGGCAGCATTCTCCGATCTTTGGCGAGGCCCACCGAAGCCCGATGCGGGGCTCAGAGCGGCGTTTCTGCGCGAAGAGCTGTTCGGACTGAAAGTCGCCACCGCCGGCCGGCTATTGGTCATGACGGTACTGCTCATCGCCCTTTTTGCTTTCATCCAACCCGTTCGGCAATTGTACTGGATCGGGGCAGTCGCGGGATATGTCTCTATATCGGTTGTACAATACTATCTTCGAAGTCGATATGAAAAATCTGTTTGGATCTCCTATGTCTCTGCCTTTATCGAATTTGCATTTGTTGTATTTATACTTTTTCAACCACCTTTTCTGGGCGAGCGAGCGATTGCTCTTCAAACGCTCAATAAGATTGACGTCCAGCCTCTGCTTATCCTCTTCCTGATTTTCTATGGATTTTCCTTCCGGCCAATCCTAGTGCTATGGGCCGGTGTGTGCGCCAGCGTCTTTTGGTTCGCACTGATGATCTATGTTATCGCGTTGCCTGATACACTGGGCGATCCCCGCAGCGTCATCACGCCTCCGTTCGCGGTTATCGACCCGGACGTCGTCGGCCTCGGTCGAACTCTCGTTGAGATTACGTTGTTTCTGGTGTCAGCCTGCGCGATCGCATTGATTGTTGCCCGGCTGCGCGGACTGGTGGCCCAACGCGCGGTTGTCGAACGTCAGCGCGCTAACTTGAGGCGATACATCCCGACGGAGATCGCCGATTCCCTTGCCGGTGATGACAGGCCCTTCGAGACCCCTCAGATCAAGACGGTGGTCGTGGTTTTCGTCGACATTGTCGGTTTCACGCGGCGCGCCATGGATCTGGCGCCCGAGGAAACGATCGATCTCTTGCGGGCCTACGACCACCTCTTCACCGATTGCGCCTTCGACTACGGCGGAACGGTCGAAAAGTTCCTGGGCGACGGCGTGATGGTCACTTTCGGCCGGCTGGAGTTGGAGCAGGACGACGCGGCGAGCGCGGTGGCCTGTGCTGTCGCCATGATTGACCGCACCTGGGCTCTGACCCAAGAGCGGGGCGAGCAACCGCCGGTGGAGATCGGTATCGGCATTCACATGGGCGATGTCGTCCTCGGCAATGTCGGCGCCGAGGAACGGCTGGAACCGGCCATCCTGGGGGATGTTGTCAACACCGCCAGTCGAATGGAGACCCTCACACGGACGTTGCCTTACCGCCTGCTGATCAGCGGTGCAGTGTACGACGCGGCGGTCGCCGTACCGGAGGGTCAGGCCATGCGTTCGCGCATGAAAGACCTCGGACTTCAGCCGATCCGCGGGCGCGACGAACCGATGAGGGTTTATGGGCTCCTCGAGCGGTCCAGCGTCGATTCCCAGAGGGAGCGTCAGGCGGCCCGGCGTTCGTAGGCGCCCTGGCGCCGGTATTGCCAAAGATACGTCGGCAAGATCGCCGCGAGGCTGGTGGGCTCGATCCCCAGAGCTTCGAACGACCGGCCTTCCGAGACCGCCGCATCGGACACGACGTTGTCACGCCGCAACTGCTTGAGCTGATCGACCGTCAGCAAGCGCCCCGGCAGGTTCTGGAAGATACCGCCCATGAACCGGGCGATCCCCCATGGCAAGGGCAGCAGCAACCGGCGACGGTTGATCTCCTTCAACATGATTTCCATGCAGTCGCGGAAGGATTCAACCTCGGGCCCGCCGAGTTCGTATGTGGTCCCGGCCGCGGCCCTACCCTCGACCGCATCCGCGATGGCCGCGGCAACATCACCGACGAAGACCGGCTGGAAGCGCGTATGGCCGCCGCCGACCAGCGGCAGGAACGGCGATATCCTGGCCATGGCCGCGAAGCGATTGAAGAACTGATCTTCCGGCCCGAAAATGATCGACGGCCGCATGATCACCGACTGCGGCAGTGTCTCGAGAACTACCGCCTCGCCGGCTGCCTTGGTTCGGGCATAGTCCGAAGGGGCATCCGGATCGGCGCCAATCGCGGAAATGTGCGTGATTCTATCGAGGCCGGCGTCGCGCGCGGCTTCCACGACGGCGCGCGCGCCGTCGACATGAACAGCCTCGAAGGTCTGGGACCTCGTCTCGGCGAGGATCGCCACCAGATTGACGACGGCATCGGCGCCTTCGACGGCCCGCGCCACCGACCAGGGATGGCGGAGGTTAGCCTGCACCGGCTGGACCCAGCCGACCATGCCGAGTGGTTGGAGGAAGCCGGCCAGATCGGGACGGCGCACCGCCGCGCGAACCCGCCAGCCGCGCTTGAGCAGCGCCCGGACCGTATGTCGGCCGACGAAGCCCGAGCCGCCAAACACCGTGACAAGCCCTTTGTCGGCAACCGTGATGGACATTCCGATAGTGTCTCCGAAGTAACGGTCCGCGAGCGATTTGCGCACTGCGACCGTGGTCAGCCTGCCGTATCAGCCGCGCCCCACGCAGGCAAGAGACCATCATGGCGCGGCCACGATCGGTTCCGATTGAACGATCCTCAGCATAATGTTGCTCTTGCGCGTGTGATCGATCCATGGGTCCTGCGGAACCCTCACGATTTGGCGCGCGCTTCCCCGACGACCGTGTCGGTTCGTGCCGGAGCCGTGACCGCCAACGGGAGTATGCAGATAGATGACCGCCGGCCTGCTGATCATCACCGCCTTCACGGCAGCATTCTGCATGCTCGCCAAACGCATGTCCCGCACCATGATAACGGCGCCGATGATCTTCCTGGCGCTCGGCTGGGTCCTGTCGGAGACCGGTCTGTTTCCTCAGGCTGAGATGAGGGAAACGCTCCATCTCGTCGCCGAGGTTGCCTTGATCGTGGTGCTGTTTCTGGATGCTGCCCAGATCGATCTTCGTGTGCTGCGCGTCCGCCACGTCTGGCCGGTGCGCATGTTGGCGATCGGATTGCCGTTGATGATCGTCATCGGAACGCTGGCCGCTTTTCCGTTCCTGCCCCCCTGGCCACTTGCCGCGGTCGCTCTCGTCGCGGCCATTCTCGCGCCGACCGACGCGGCTCTCGGCCAGGTCGTTGTCACCAACCCGATCGTGCCCGTGCGCGTCCGTCGCGCCCTGACGGTCGAGAGCGGCCTCAATGACGGCCTGGCGCTGCCGGCGATTTTGTTGTTCGCCAGCATTGCGGCAGAGGCAATCGATGCCGGGCAGACCAACTGGTTCTTGTTCGGCGCCAAGCAATTGGTGCTTGGCCCCCTCATCGGAATCGTTTTCGGGTCGGTCGGCGGTCGGGTGCTGTTGTTTGCGAAGGACCGCAACCTCACCTCGAATTCATTTGAGGGCGTGGGAGCCCTTGCGCTCGCCGGCGCTGCCTATCTCGGCGCAACCGAAATCGGTGGCAATGGCTTCATCGCGGCATTTGTCGCGGGCTTGTTCTTCGGCAACGTCGTCAAGGGCCGCTGCGCTTTCATCTACGAGTTCACGGAGAGCGAAGGACAGCTTCTGACCTGGGCCGCCTTCCTGCTGCTTGGCCTGGTCCTCGTTCCCGACGCTATAACGCACCTGACGCTCGACAGCCTGGCCATCATCCTTCTGTCGCTGTTCGTTGTGCGACCCCTCGCCATCTGGCTGTCGCTGATCGGAACGGACGCCTCATCAACGACGCGCCTGTTCTTCGGTTGGTTCGGGCCACGGGGCTTGGCGACGGCACTATTCTCGTTGCTTATTGTCGAACAGATCGCGCCGGAGATCGGCGACCAGATCCTCGGGCTTGCGGTCAATGCGGTATGGATCAGCGCGGTGTTGCACGGGCTGAGTGCTGCCCCGGCCGCGCGATGGTACGGCGCGCGCATGGCAAAGATGGACAGTCGTCCGGAGATGATGGCGATCCACGCTTCGGCCAAACCGCTCGCGACGCGTTGGAACGACGGGTCGGAGTCAGAATCAGAGCGGCGATAGCGGTTCACCGTCGGTCTTATCGTCCCGTATTCTCGGTGCCTTAGCGCGCAATTGTTCGACAGCTCTTGCGGTCCAACAGTCCTGGTGCCGGTCAATTGATCTGCCGCCAAGCCGGCGTTCTAGGGTGTGGTCATCGGCTCTCGTGCCGACTGTCCTTGTCTTACTTCTCGGCGAGTGGCGTACCCTTGCGCGGAGAAACAGAACTACCGCAACAATGGTTTAAGGTTTGGCTTCGTTATGCTGTATTTCTCGAGTTCCGACTCACGGCATTGTGGAGGCGAGCTTATGGGGCGGCGGGTCTCTTTCGTGGCGGCCGGGATGATCGGAGCCGGTACCTTGGCCTGGAGCCTCGCCGGGTGTGGCCCCGAGGCGTGGGCGCAGCGCACCGCACCGGCAATCGCCGTTACCACCGCGATCGTCGAAGTCACCCCGCCCCGCACTCGTATCCAGTCGATCGGCACCGGAAAGGCGATCCGCTCCGTGGTGGTCACCGCCGACGTGGCCGGGACGGTGGACGAGGTCCACGTTGCACCCAACACGACGGTGGAGGCCGGAGCGCCGATCGTTACGCTGGACCGAAAGGCCCAGGAGATCGCGCTGGCCAGCGCCACCGCCGAAATGGAGAAGCAAAACGCCGCATTCGATCGCTATCAGGCCCTGATCGACCAGGCGAGCAGCAACGTCTCCGAAGCCGCCTTCGACGAGGTCCGCGCGGCTCGCACGTTGGCCCAAGCGGAGCTCGATTCAGCGCAGTACGAGTATGATCGAAGGGTGATCCGCGCGCCGTTCGCCGGCCGGATCAACCTCAATGACCTCACCGTCGGAAGCTATCTGCCGCAGGGCTCGGCGGTGGTCACGCTGATCGACGCCTCCCAGCTTCTGGTCGAGTTTTCAGTGCCTGAGACGGTGGTGGCAGACATTACCGTCGGCCTCCCGGTGCGACTCGCTACGCCGGCATTGCGCGGGCTGTTCTTTGTCGGCGACGTGGTCGCGTTCGACAGCGCCATCGACGCGGAACTGCGTACGATCCATGTGCGGGCAAAGGTCGAGAACACCGACTATACGCTGCTGCCGGGCATGACGTTCAGCGTCACGATCAACATCGGTGACGATCCCTTGCCGGTGGTTCCCGCCGTATCGATCTTGTGGGACCGGGACGGCGCCTATGTCTGGCGGCTTGACGAGAACGATGCGCTCGAGGCCTTGCCGGTCATCTTCCGCAACCGTGACGGCGATCAGGTATGGGTTGAGGGCGATCTGGCCGCCGGTGATCGCATCATCGTCGACGGCGCCTTCAAGCTCAGTGCCGAGTCACAAGTAAGCGTACTGTCGGACGAGGACGCCGGTGGCTGAGGCAGCGCCGGGCGAACCACCTCGAACGCCGAGCGCAGCCGAGCGGGATCCGGGTTCGGCCGGCGTCTTCGTCGGACGGCCGATCCTGGCGCTGGTGATCAATCTGCTGGTGATCATTGCCGGTCTGGCGGCGCTGCGCGGCGTCGAAGTCCGCGAACTGCCCAACGTGTCGCAGCCAGTGGTATCCGTCCGCGCCAGTTATCCCGGCGCATCGCCCAGCACGGTTGACGCGGAGGTCACCAGCGTTCTGGAAGACGCTCTGGCGCGCCTTGAGGGGCTGGACAGCATCTCGGCCACGTCCAGCTATGGCAGCAGTCGACTGACCCTCTATCTCAGCAGTGCGACGGACTCCGACGTGGCGGCCAACGATGTACGCGAACTCGTCTCCGGCGCCGCCCGCAGTCTACCCGACGGCCTTGAAGATCCGACCGTCTCGAAAAGCGACGCGGACGCTGACCCCATCCTGCGGCTGGCGTTGACCGGCGACCTGCCCTTGGTCGATCTGACCGAGCTTGCCGAAAACATGGTGTCCGACCGGTTGCAGGCCATCGAGGGTGTCGCCGAGGTGGAGGTTGCCGGCGGGTACGACCGAGTCTTCCGGGTGACATTCGCCCCGCTGGACCTCGCCAGTCATGGCATCTCGGTGGTCGAGCTGCGCGAAGCGTTATCGAGCGCCAATCTCGACCTGCCCCTCGGCTCGCTCGAGACGGCGAGCCAAACCCTGATCGTGCGGTCAGCTGCATCGGCGGCAACTGTGGACGCGATTTCGGCAATCAGGCTGAATCGCGAAACGGTCGTCGGGGATATAGCCTTCGTGCAGCTAACCTCGGACGACAACACCCAGATCAGCCGGGTCAACGGCCACCCGTCGGTCGGGCTCAATGTCATTCGGCAGTCGCTCGCCAACACGCTGACGATCTCGGTCGCGACTCGCGAGGCGGTAGAGGATTTGCAGGAAGCGTTGCCCACCGGCACCGAACTGATCATCGTCTCCGACGATGGCGTGTTTGTCGAACGATCGCTCAGTGGCGTGGTCATCAGCATCGGCCTCGCCATCATCATCGTCGTCGTCGTGATCTTCCTCTTCCTTCGCTCGCTTCGCGCCGTGGTCGTGCCGGCCACCGCCGTGCCGATCGCTCTGATCGGCACGCTCGCCGCGATCTGGGGCAGCGGTTTCTCGGTCAATACCATCACGCTGCTCGCGCTGGTGCTGGCAACTGGCATGGTGGTCGACGATGCCATCGTCGTCCTCGAAAACATCGTGCGCCGGCGACGGGACGGGCTTGGCGCCTATGCCGCCGCCGCGGTTGGCACCCGCCAGGTTTTCTTCGCGGTGATTTCGACGACCGCGGTGCTGGCGGCGGTGTTCATTCCGATCTCGTTCCTGCCCGGACAGGCCGGCGGCGTCTTCGCCGAGTTCGGTTTCGTCCTCGCCTTCGCGGTCGCCTTATCGTCGTTCGTCGCGCTGACCTTGTGTCCGGTCGTCTGCGCGCTCTTCGACCCGGGCGGCCGCGGACGCCTGGCGAGCCACGGCGAACCCGGCCAATCGCCGGCGGCAGCGCTGTTCGGTTCGGTGATCGACGTCATCATTCGCTGGCGGTTTCCGGTCGTCATTGTCGCGCTCGCATTCGCGGCTGCGGCGATGGTGCTTTACACGACGCTGCCGCAGGAGATCACGCCCGACGAAGACCGTGGATCGATTCTGATCTCGCTGCGCACGCCGGTGACCGCCAGCCTCGACTACACCAACCAACAGGTCGAACAGGTGGAAGCGATCATCGCCCCGCTGATCGCCTCCGGCGAAGCCCTGTCGGTCCAGGCTCTCGTCCGCGGCACGAACTCGGCCTTCGTCATCGTTCGACTGGCGCTGTGGGAGGATCGCGACCGAAGCCAGCAGGACATTGTCGCCGAGATCCAAGAGCCGCTCAGTCAGATCCCGGGCGCATTGGCGTCGGTGCGTTCGTCCAATAGCCTCGGCATTCGCGGCGCGGGGCAAGGCCTGCAGTTCGCGGTCGTCGGCAACGATTTTGATCGGATTGGTGATCTGGCGACCGCACTGGTTGAAGCAATGGCGGCGGATCCGACGTTCGCCAACCCACAGCTCGATAACGAAATCAACCAGCCGCAGTTGCAACTCGACATCGATCGAGAAGAGGCAGCCAATCTCGGGATCGAACCCCGCGACGTCATCACCACCCTGAGCACCATGATCGAAGGCGATACGGCGGCGGACGTTTTTGTCGACAACGAGGCACTTGATATCGAACTGGTGCCAGGCGGGCGGCCGGTCAATGACCAGGGCGAACTGGAGAACGTCTTCATCAAGTCGTCATCCGGCCAATTCGTGCCATTGTCCGCAGTGGCGGAGCTCTCTCAGGTGGTCTCGGCGTCAACGCTAACGCGCGAGGAACGGCAGCCTGCGGTCACAGGCCGAGCAAGTCTCGGCATGGATGTCGAACTCAGTACCGCTGCCGCCAGACTGGCTGAGATCGCGCCGGCCATTCTCGGTGACGGTGGACGTCTCATCTTTCTGGGTGAGGCCGAGAGCCTGGAATCGGACTACGCCGGGACGCTGATCGTCTTTGGTGTGGCGATCCTGATCGTTCTTCTGGTTCTTGCCGCTCAGTTCGAAAGCCTGACCAGCGCACTGATCATCCTGATCACCGTGCCGGCCGGACTTGGGACGGCGCTGCTCGCCATCTTTCTCACCGGCGGCAGCCTCAACTACTACAGCCAGATCGGCCTGCTCCTCCTCGTCGGTATCATGGCCAAGAACGGCATCCTGATCGTCGAGTTCGCCAACCAATTGCGACAGCGGGGGCGCGACGTCGATCAGGCGATCCGTGAGGCCGTGCGTATCCGCCTGCGGCCGGTCTTGATGACGATGGCTTCCACGGTGGCCGGCAGCATCCCCTTGGTGGTGGCGAGCGGTGCTGGAGCCGAGGCGCGGATCGCGGTCGGCTGGGTGGTGGTCGGTGGCCTCGGGCTCGCGACGATTTTCACGTTGTTTCTGACGCCAGCGGTCTATCGCATCCTCGCTCCGATTGGCGTCCCGCCAGGAGGTTCGCAGCGGCGACTCGCCGAGGAACTTGCGGCGGACTGACTGCCGGAGGTTCTGCGTCGAGGGGATTACGCGCTCGAAGCAAGACCGAGAGTTGGCCCGAGTTCTAGGCGATCGGTCGTGCCTTCACCCATAGAAACATGGGAAAGCGGCGCCACCGTGCAAACCGTGGCTGGCTCGCCCCCTCGTCCGGAACCGGTTCGTGGAGCGCCGTGATCGCAAGACCCGCAGTCTCGAGCGCGGCCATGTAGTTTTGGAGCGGTTGCGACCATCCGGCGAAATGCATGGCAAGCCCGTCCCGTTCTTCGAGCGCTTCGAACCGGCATCGACCGAAATAGGAGCCCTCCACAACAAACCGTGCATCCGGTTCCGCACCTTCGAAACGCCCACGATCGATGAACGGATGGACGATCGACACAATGAGCGTGCCCGAAGAACGCAGAACGCGCCGCATCTCGCACACCGCAGCTGGAACGTCGACGACGTCCATGAGAACGTTGTAGGCGACGACCAGATCGAAGGCCGCGTCGCTGAACGGCAGGGCTGCCGCGGGCGCGACCCGATAGTTCTCGGCCGAACCGGCCTCCCGGGCCGCTTCCACAAACGCCGGGACCGGGTCGGTGGCCGTCACCTGGTAGCCGCGTTCCGACAGTAGGCGCGATATGCGTCCCTCGCCGCAGCCGACATCGAGGGCGCGCCCCTCGCCTTGACCGACAAAGGACGAAAAAGCCTCGCGAAAAGACCAGAAGGCATCGTGGCCCGGCGTTCGCGCCCAAGCGATCCACTCGGCCGCGAACTTCTCCCAATGATCGGAGTCGGGGCGCTCGGTGGTCATCGTTTGCCGCAGTCCCCTGGTGCCAAGTCGATTGATCTGTCGCGCTTGGCCAGTGTTCTACACTACGGTCACCGACTCGTGCGATGCCACTGCTGGACTAAATCCTGAAAATGCTTGGTGCCCAGGAGAGGACTCGAACCTCCACGCCTTGCGGCACACGGACCTGAACCGTGCGCGTCTACCAATTCCGCCACCTGGGCATGGGCCGCGTTTCTGTAGGCATCGCGCGGTTTCTTGTCAATCTAGGCGCGCCGTTCGCCGGCGAGAGCGAAGCCATGTCGGGACCGGGCCAGCGATTGCCGAAACAGCGTCCTTCCGCTAAGCGGTGACTGAACTTGGAGGCTCCCACGGCATGACGATCCGTTTCCACAAAGGCGATCTCCCCGACCTGTCCGCCTATGCCGGTGACAGCGTCGCCATCGACACCGAGACGCTTGGCCTCAACCCGCACCGAGATCGGCTCTGCCTGGTTCAGCTGTCGCCGGGCGACGGGAGCGCCGACATCGTCCAGATCGCCGCCGGACAGACGGAGGCTCCGAACCTGGCCACACTGATCGCCGACGACGCCAAGCTCAAGATCTTCCACTACGCCCGGTTCGACATCGCCGTTCTGTTCAAGGCATTCGGGGTCATGGCCGGGCCGCTCTACTGCACCAAAATCGCCTCGAAGCTGACCCGGACATATACGGATCGGCATGGCCTCAAGGACCTGGTCAAGGAGTTGCTCGACGTCGACATCTCAAAGCAGGCGCAAAGCTCGGACTGGGCCGCCGAGCGGCTCAGCGACGCGCAAATCGCCTACGCCGCTTCCGACGTGCTCTATCTTCACGCACTGAAGGCGGCCCTCGACCAGCGCCTCGCCCGCGAGCGCCGCACCGAACTGGCCGCCGCCTGCTTCATGTTCCTGCCCGCGCGCGCGCTACTTGACCTGGCCGGCTGGCCCGACGAGGACATCTTTGCCCATTAAGCTAGAGTTACCGGCGCCATTGCCGGTCGGTCACGTTAAGTCCACAATAAGGTTCGAAAACTTCGCCGCGCCTGGGCGAACATGATGAGCCACTATCCCGACCCGCAAGACGAAGACGATATCGCCGAACGCGCGCGGCAAGAACCGGTCGATCTTGACGCGGACGATCCGGATGTCTTTGGCAAGGGCCAAGCCGGCGATTGGGACGACCCGGCCTTCGCGCCGACGGACGTCGGCACGGCGCCTTTCGACAATGTCGATGTCATCGATGCCGATTTTGTTGATCTGACCACCGACGAAGCCGCGATCGACCAAGGCTACCACTACAGCGCCCCCATCGGCGGAAGCGCAACCCATGAGCCACAGGAGATCAATGTCTCTCACCGGCGCGCCGAGGCATCCGAACCGATGACCGTCGCCGCCACCGGCGTGATGTCCGAACGGAACATCCGCTTCGACCCGACCCAGGAGCGCGGCACCCAGCACTATCGGCAGGCCCACCGGCATAGCCGGCGGGTCCGGTTGCTGAAGGTGTTGCTTCCGACGCTCGCGGCGATTGGCGTGCTCGGCTTCGTCGCATTCGTCCAATTCGCGCCAACGCCCGGCGATGTCGTGATCACCCTCAGCGGCGTCAACGTCGAAGACGAAAGCGTGACCATGGAGCGGCCGCACATCTCGGGATTTGAGGGAACCAAGCGCGCCTACGAGGTCCGCGCCACTGAAGCGATTCAGGACTTGAACAACCCAAACATCGTGACCCTGCACGCAATCAAGGCTCGGCTGGGGCTTGGGGACGGCGAGACGGCGAACATCCGCGCCGCCAGAGGCATTTACGACGGCGACACCAAGAAACTGACGCTTAAGGATGGCATCACGTTGAATACGACCAACGGGTACGAAGCGACCTTCGAAAGCGCGCAGGTCAATGTCGACAGCGGCCGGATGACGTCCAACAAACCTCTGGAAATCGTTACCGATCATGGAACCGTCCGCGCCAACGCGATGGTGGTCCGTGATGACGGCAAGCACGTCATCTTCAAGGACGGCGTCAACGTCGTCTACACGCCGCCGGAGGATCCGGACGAACCGGTCGTTGCGCCGGCGGAGCCTGACACCACGGCGGCGGTCACGGAGTCGGCGACATGACAATCTGGCGCGGAGGCCTCCTGCCGTTTGCGGTGGTGCTGGTAACGTGCCTGGGGTCGTTCCAAGCGGCTGCCCAGTCGACCGACATCTTCAAGGGTTTCTCGGCCAAATCGAAGGCGGCGATCGAGGTCGACGCCGAGACTCTGGAGATCTTCGACGAAGAGACCCAGCGGGTATCGATATTCGCCGGCGGTGTTACCGTCCGCCGGGGCAATACGACGATGAAGGCGGCAACGATCAAGCTCTACACCGACAAGGACAGCGAGGACAGCAACGCGTTCACGCGCATGGAGGCGACCGGCACGGTCTATGTTAACTCCGGCAACCAGACCGTGACCGGTGGCAGCGCGGTTGTCGACAACGACGCGCAGACGATCACACTCGCTGGCAATGTCGTCCTCAGCCAGGGCAAAAACGTCATTGTCGGCGAGCGGCTGGTGATCGACATGGCGACCGGGCGGGCGCGGGTCGAACAGACGCCCGGGAAACGCATCCAGGGCGTCTTCAACCCTAACGTTGCCAAACCCGACAAACCGGCGGACACGCCGACACAGTAGCCTCGACAGTCGTTCCCGGACGGCTTATGTCCGGTGAGCGGCAAAAGGAAGCTCCGGGCGTTGAGTCGCTTCATACCATTCGGACGCAAAACGCGACGCCGTTCGACCAACGGCGCCCAGCCCTACGGTTACGACGACATCGCACCGTCGCGGCTCGTCCCCGAGGCGGGCGGGCGCGGCTGGCTGGTCGCGCACGGCCTTGGCAAGTCCTACCGAGGCCGCCAGGTTGTGCATGCGGCTAGTCTTGCCGTCGCGCGGGGAGAATCGGTTGGATTGCTGGGTTCGAACGGCGCCGGCAAGACAACGATTTTTTACATGATCACCGGCCTGGTGAAGGCCGACTACGGCACGATCGAACTCGATGGCCACGATGTCACCGGCATGCCGATGTACCGTCGAGCGCGTCTCGGCATCGGCTATCTCCCTCAGGAAGCTTCGATTTTCCGCGGGATGACGGTCGAGGCCAACATTCGCTCGGTGCTCGAAGTGGTGGAACCGGACAAGGCGCAGCGGGAGGACCAACTCGACGCCTTGCTTGAAGAGTTTCACATTTCCCACCTGCGCAACAGCCAAGCCATGTCGCTCTCCGGCGGCGAACGACGTCGATGCGAAATCGCCCGGGCGCTCGCGAGCCGCCCCGCCTTCATGCTGCTTGACGAGCCGTTCACCGGCGTCGACCCGATCGCCGTCGGCGATATCCAGGCACTGGTGCGCCATCTCACGAGCCTCGGGATCGGCGTCCTGATCACCGATCACAATGTCCGGGAGACGCTCGGGCTCATCGACCGCGCCTACATCATCCATTCGGGCGAAGTGCTGTTCGAGGGGCGGCCGGAGGAAATCGTCCAAAGCCCGGAAGTGCGACGACTTTACCTCGGGGAACAGTTCAGTCTTTAATCATTCGCGTGGATCGCGTAGGAAGGGTCCAGACAAGC